>NZ_JBSGIJ010000004.1:0-588451 GCF_053605015.1 Nocardia sp. NPDC003979 | reverse complement strand
CCGGAGAAGACCGACATCATCGTCGAAGACTTCGACGTGTTCCGGTATTACCTGCACCGGTTGGACGACCAGAAGGTGCAGTGGGACGCGGACCGCATCCATACCCTGCTGACACGCCTCGGTATCGCGCATCGCTACGACGACCGTCGGGAGACGATCGCCGCCGCGCTCGGCGAACCTGTCCACCCCGCCGACGGTGTTCCCAGTGCGACTCCACTGCGCCGCTACTGAAAACCGAGCTTGAACACGAGGTTGGTAGCCACGGGGAAGATCGGTCGGATGTGGTGGTGCCGACGAGCGCTTTACTCCATCGGAGATCGTCGTGTATCGGAAAGAGGAGTACGCCAAGCTGCGGAGTCGGCAACAGCGAATCTGCGACCGGTCACCGAGGTGGGTACGAGCCGGATGAAGAAGTTTTTCGCGCCACCCTGCCACGGGAACACGGGGAGATCCACGGTGTCCATCAGGTCACCGATTTCACGAATCCCTTCGGCGCGCCCTTTGATTACTACGCTCCAGGCTTCGTGGGGCTCGGGCAGGTAGCCGTCGACCTCCAACGCGACGCGCGGATTCGACAAGGCGGCGGACATCTTCGTACCGGGCGCGGATCTGAACACGATGGTTCCATGGTCGACCACGTAGTTGAGAGGGAAGATATCCGGGTCGTCGTCCACCGACACGGCGAGGCGGCCTATTTCCTGGGTGCGGAGCAAGGCCCAGCATTCGTTGACAGCGAGTTCTTCGACTTTCGGGTTGTCGTTTTCCATTTCGCAGCCTTTCTGTCGTGAACGTCGGCCGATGGTCGTCTTACCCAGGAACCACTTCACAGTGTGCTGGATTCAGTCCGGATGCACGACCATGACCGGGCAGTCGGCGTGCTGAACCAACCAATTGCTGGTGGAACCCAGGAGCAAGCTGCGGAATCCGCCGCGACCTCGGCTGCCGACCACGAGCAGCTGGGCCGTCTTCGACCACTCGGCCAGCCGTTCGCGTGGCCCGGACACGTCGACTTCGCGGCGGACCACGACGTCGGGGTATTTCTCGGACCAACCTGCCAGACGCTCGGCCAGCAGGGCCTGCTCGGCCGCTTCGAAACCTTCGATCGGCATGTCGAGGTAGTCGGTGCCGCCGTACTCGCCTTTGGACAGATCGCTCCAGGCGTGGACGGCGACGAGTTCGGTTCCGCGGTGAGATGCTTCGGCGACTGCGGCGCCGATCGCAGGCTCGCCCACAGAACTGCCGTCCACACCGACGACGACGGGGCCGGTACGGCGGTTCGGGTCGGTGCCGCGCACCACCACGACAGCGCCGCGTGCGTGGGAGGTCGCCGCGAGCAGGGTCGTTCCGAGGTGCCGGATCGTGTGCGGGCGAGTGGCGGCGCCGAGCACCACGAGGTGGGCGTTCGATGATCGCTCGACCAACACACCGGCCGGACTGCCGGTGGTGAGTTCGGTGGTCACGGAAAGCCCGGGGCACGCATGTGATGCCTGTTCGGCGGCGGTGGTGAGGGCCCGCTCGGCTTCGAGGCGGATGCCCTGCATGGTGACGAAGACGAAGGAGTCGTACGGTCCACGCGGTGGGCTGGTGTGGATCGGGTCGATGCTGTGCAGGATGTGCAGTCGTCGGCCACGATCCGCCGCGGTGTTCGCGGCCCACGTTACGGCGGTGGCCGCGCCGCCCGATCGGTCTATCCCGACCACGACCGGGGCGGATGCTGTGCGGTGTGTGTCGTCGTTGTGTTCGGTCATGAACTTCTCTCCGAGTGTGGTGGCCGCCGGGTCGTTGGCTCGGCGGGAGGTGTGCTATCAGCGTGGTCCGGCGCGGCCGGCCCCCGATACGGCTGAAAGTCCCGGTCCTGTGCTGCATTGGTCCCAGGCAGCAGGTCCCACCGCGCAACTGGGCACGAGCGAGGGCCGAAAGTCCCTCGAACCTATGGCCATTGTGCGGAATGGACCGGTATTGCGGCCCTCCCTGACCCGGGTTGCCGTCGGCGAGCCTGGTCGGGTGAGATCGAAGGAGGACACCATGCTGGTGAGCACGGAACCTACGGACGCGATTGTTCGAATCTCGGTGGGGCGCCACGTCTCCGCCGCCGCGGCGGAGTACGTTCGCGAGAAGATCGGCGGCGCATTGCGCCACGCATCCGAACCGATTCTGTCGGTACGGATTCGGCTCGAGGGCCACGGAGACCCGGCGGTCGCCGATCCGATCGTGGCGCAGGCGAATGTGAATATGGCCGGGACTGCGGTGCGCGTGCAGGTGACGGCGGCGACGACCCGTGCCGCCATCGACGGCCTCGTCGATCGGTTGCGTGCCCGCCTCGAGCGTGCGGCTCGCCGATCAGACGGCCAACACGGTCGGCACCGCGGCGGCAAGCCTGTGACATGGCATCACGGTGCTGCTCCCCGCACGCGGCTACCGTACTTTCCTCGGCCGATGGAGGAACGTGAGATCGTGCGCCGCAAATCGTTCGCGTTGGCCCAGGAGACCTGCGATGAGGCGGCTTTCGATATGTCGTTGCTGGATTACGACTTTCATCTGTTCACCGAGTCGGGGAGCGGCCTCGACAGCGTGCTGTATCGCTCGGGACCCTCCGGCTATCGGCTCGCGCAGCTCGATCCACAGCCCGACCGGGTGATTCAGGGTGCTGTGCTAGTGGCGATCAGCGCCGCGCGCCCACCGTCGCTCGGCCCGCGAGCCGCTGCCGAGCGGCTGGAGGTGACCGGATGGCCGTTCGTCTTCTACCACGATCCCGACCTGGGCAGAGGGTGCGTGCTTTATCACCGCTACGACGGGCACTACGGCCTCATCACGCCGGCGGTCGTGTGATGCCGATCATCGAGGAGCGCCGACAGACCGGTGCACGCCACCGTACCGAGGGCAGCCACGGAGCACCGGTGCTCGCGGCGAGAGCACCGGCATCTGTGCGCGAGCGCGAGATCGTGATGCCCTTCGAGGACGTTGTGCTCGAAGGCTGTCTCCAGCTGCCCGCGCGCCCGATCGGTCTCGTTGTCCTCGCGCATGGCGGCGGCGAAGGCCGCCACGGGCGGCGGAACCGGTTCGTGGCAGACCTGTTGGCGGGACACCGCCTCGCGACACTGACGATGGACCTGCAGACGGCTGCCGAGGACCAGGCCACGATGTTCGACGTCGAGCTACTCGGTGATCGACTGGCACGAGTTCGACGCCGGTTGCGGGTGGTCCCGGAGCTGCAACGTCTCCCGGTGGGCTACTTCGGCATCGGGCCGCACGCACCGGCGGCGCTGTGGGCGGCCACCGAACCCGATGCCCTGGTCGGGGCTGTGGTCGTTCGTGGCGGCAGGCCCGACCTGGCGGGGGACCGTCTCGGGCTGATCACGGCACCGACATTGTTTCTGGTGGGAGGGCTGGACGAACGCGTGCGTGAGCGCAACTATCGAGCGGCCGGGGCGATGATCGGGGAACGCCGGGTCACCGAGTTGACAGCGCCGAACCTGCCTCGGCGCGCGGGGTACCTGTCGTGGCGCGCTGCCTATCTGGCTGCGGTGTGGTTCACCGAACATCTGACCGTCGACGCGGCGGCCGACGCCGCCCCGGCAGCGGCCCGAAGTATGTGACGACGAAATGGCGGCTTGTGCCCACGCGGAAGTGGCTGAAGGAATTCGGTCCCTACTCGTGTGGACCTTCGGCCCTAGGAGTCGGTGAAGTAGCCCTGATGACATAGGCGGAGCCGAGAACAAAGAAGGCGAGGTCGTACTCATGTGGGTAATCGAGCGGTTGCCGCTCGCCGTCGCGAAGGGGGCGATACCGTGATCGACCCCAGCGACAACGTGGACGCGCGGCGGGCGGTGATGGAACTCGGCAGAGCCGAGGCCATACGGCTGCTGGCGAGCGTGCCGATGGGCCGGGTGGTGTACACCCGCGACGCGTTGCCCGCGATCCGTCCGGTGAATCACCTGGTCGACGAGGACGGATCGATCGTGATCCGCACGCGTCTCACGTCGTATCTGACCGGGCTCGCGGGCCACACCACAGCACTGGTCGTCACCTACGGAGCCGATGATATCGATCCGGTGCGACGCGTGGGTTGGTCGGTATCGGTGACCGGGTTCGCTCGGACGGTGACCGACCCCGCGCGGGTGGCCCGTTACGAGCGGCAGCTGCGGCCCTGGGTGGACGGTCTGATGGACAGCGTCATCACCATCACTCCGGACATGGTCAGCGGAATTCGTCTTGTGGATCCTCTGACTCCGGTCGAGATCCGCGATACGGCAGCGGGATGATCTCGGCGTCCCGCCTGCTCCGACCGGCGCAGAAGTCCGTGTGACGTCACCGTGGCCGATGCGCACCTGTCGTGACCACGCAGCTGTTCTCGCCGCTACCGTTACGGCAGGGGCGCCGACCAACGCAGGGTCGTTCCGCCTTCGGGGCGGTTCTCGATGTGGAACGACCCGCCTGCTTTTTCCGCGCGGACGGCGAGGTTGGCCAGCCCGCTGCGGCGGGTGATGTCGGGTGGTACTCCTCGGCCGTCGTCGGTGACCTCGATGCTCACCTCGTCACCCACGCGAAGTTCGACGGTGACCAAGTTGGCATCGGCATGGCGGACGACATTGCTGACCGCTTCGCGCAGGACCGCTTCGACGTCGTCGGAGAGCGGGGGAGCCAGCACGGTGACCGGTCCGGCCAGGCGGACAGTGGTGCGCAGCCCCGTATCGGCGGTCGTGTCGACGATGATGCCGTGCAAGTACTTTCGGTACTTCGACGAGTCGGCGGTGTTGTTGCTCTGCAGATCGAAGATCGAGTGCCGGATGTCCTGGACGATGGATTGCACTTCGTCGACCGTTTCCATCAGCCGGGACTTGACCTCGGGTGTCCGTGCGCGCTGAACCGTTCCCTGTAGCGACAACCCGACTGCGAAGAGACGTTGAATGACGTGGTCGTGCAGGCCCCGGGCGATACGGTCACGATCGGACAAGACATCGAGTTCACGCATTCGACGCTGGGTGTCGGACAGTTGGAGCACCAGGGCGGCCTGGTCGGCGAACGCGACGAGCATCGCTCGGGTGCCCTCGTCGAGCGGCTGCACATCGGCCGGTCGGATGGTGGTGAGTACACCGATCACGTTGTCGCCGACGCGCAGCGGCACCACGACGGCCGGCCCGAACTGGGTTCTGGTGTGGGAGAACAGGTTATAGGGCAGTTTGTCGGCCGTGATGATCTCGTCGGAGCGATAGGCGGCTCCGGATTGGGAGTCCTCGACGTCGAGTCGCTGCCCCACGATGTCGTCGGCGTCGATTCCCGCGGCGGCGATCACGATCAGTTCGGTCACTTCGTCGTGCGGAATCTCCGGGTCTTCGGGCAGGGCAACGAAGGTGCACGCCGACTGGGTGAGCGCGAGCGCACGCTGGGTGACCAGGTCGAGGACTTCGTCGGGTTCTCCGCCGGCGAGCAGCGCGGTCGCGACGTCCTTGGTCGCTTCGAGCCATTGCTGGCGGACCCGGGATTCCTCGTAGAGCCGCGCGTTGGCGATGGCGATCCCGGCGGCCGCGGCCAGCGCTTGCACGACGACCTCGTCGTCCTCGGTGAATTCCTGACCGCCGGCCTTCTCGGTGAGATAGAGATTGCCGAACACTTCGTCGCGGACTTTGACCGGCACACCGAGGAAGGTGCGCATCGGCGGATGATTGGGTGGAAAACCCACCGACGACGGATGATCGGACAGGGTCGACAGCCGGATGGGCTTGGGCTCGTGGATGAGCACGCCGAGCACGCCGTGGCCGCGGGGCAGATCGCCGATGAGGACTCTGGTGCGGTCGTCGATGCCCTCGTAGACGAACTCGGAGAGCTGGTTGCTGTTCTTGTCGGTTTCGCGGACACCGAGTGCGCCGTACCCAGCGCCGACGAGTTCGATGGCGGTGTGCACGATCGAGCGCAGCGTGTCATCGAGGTCCAGACCCGAGGTGACCACAAGCATCGCCTCGATGAGGCGATCCATGTTGTCGCGCACGTCGACGATCTGCGCGATGCGATCTTGGACCTGGCTCAGCAGCTCACGCAGCCGGAGCTGGGACAAGGTCTCGGTAACCGGTGGCTGGGCACCGGTGGAAGCGTTCTGGTTCTGCCCATCCACGTCGGCCATTGTCTCACCTCGGTGCTCGCAGCGATGCCGCGAGCGCGTTGTCAGCTGACGACAACGCTCATTGCTCGAGTTTGGAGGCCATGACCGCGGCTTGGGTCCGGCGTTCGACGCCGAGTTTGGTGAGTAGCCGGGAGACATAGTTCTTGACGGTTTTCTCGGCAAGGAACATGCGAGCCGCGATCTGCCGGTTGGTCAGGCCCTCACCGAGGAGCGCGAGGAGGGTGCGTTCCTGATCAGTGAGGGTGGCCAGTGGACCGGTCTTCTCCTCGGCCTCGGTGCGCAGTTTTGCCATCAGTGCTGCGGCCGCGCGGTTGTCCAGCAACGATTTTCCGGCGCTGATGTCGCGGATGGCCTGGATGAGTTCCAGGCTCTTGATGTCTTTGATCACGTAGCCGCTGGCGCCGGCCAAGATGGCGTTGAGCATGGCTTGCTCGTCGGTGAACGAGGTGAGGATCAGACACCGCAGCTCTGGATTCGCCGAGAGCAGCTCGCGGCAGAGTTCGATACCGTTACCGTCGGGCAGCATCACGTCCAGCACCGCCACATCCGGTCGCAGGGCTGGAATGCGAGCCAGCGCCTGTGAACAGCTGCCTGCCTCACCGATGACCTCGAGGTCGGGCTCGAGGTCGATGAGGTCGGCGACGCCCTTTCGCACGATTTCGTGATCGTCGACCAAGAAGACCTTGACCATGAGTTCGGACCTTTCCGTTCAGGTGACTGTTCCAGCTTACGACCCGGTGGGACCGGACACGGGCTGCGGCGGGAAATCGGCGACAGTCAGCTGTGTGGTCGTGCGACGAGGACCGGCACCGTGGCGCGGTCGAGGACGGCTCTGCTCACCGAGCCGAGGGTGAACCCGGCAAGTCCTCGGCGGCCCCGGCTACCGACGACGACCAGTTGGGCGTTCTCGGATTCCTGGAGCAGTCGCCGGGCCGGGTCGTCTTCGGAGACTATCCGTCGTATCGGCACCTGTGGATACTTTTCGGCGTACCCGGCCAGGCTCTGTGCGAGGACGGCCTGTGCGTGCTCGGCCATCTCGGTGGCGTCCGTGCCGTCCTCGGGTGCGGTCCATGCGAGCACGGCGACGACCTCGACGTTTCGGAGGGCGGCCTCGTCGAACGCGACGTCGATGGCGCGCACACTGACGGACGATCCGTCGACGCCGACCACGATCGGCTTGTCTCGCGGCGGCAGGTCGTTCGGGGGAATCACAACGATGGGACAGACCGACCGCCTGACCAGTGCTCCGCTGACAGAACCGAGCAGGGCCCGGTCGATGGCGTCCATGCCCCGAGAGCCGACCACGAGCCGCCGTGCGGTGCGCGACTTCTTGGCAAGCACCGATATCGGGGCCGGCCATACCAAGTCGACCGAGACGTCGAGGGTGTCCGGTGCGGCCGTCTGGCGGGAAAGGTGCTCGGCGGTGGTCAGTGCCGCGACGCCCTCATCGTGATATGCCCGATTACGCAAGGTCACCACGCCGAGACGAGGGCCGAGGTCCCATCCGATTCCGATCGCGTGCACCAAATGCAACGGCGCGTGGTGCAGCGCGGCTTCCTCAGCTGCCCACCGCACCGCCGACATGGCATGTGCGGAGCCGTCGACGCCGACAACGATGGGGCTTACGGTCACTGCTGTGCCTCCAGAGATGTGGTCGGACGAGGCGGCGACGCTGCTGTAGTTCTTCATGGTGTGCGGGCCTTCGCTGAGCACGTCATGCCGGTGAGGCGGTGGTCGGGAACTTCGCTGAACCGATGCCCGTGACGGGGCGGCGTAGCCGGTAGCTCAACGCACACACCGCGGCACCGAGCAGTCCGAAGACCGGTTGCAGCCAGTTGAACTGACCGATGACGAACGGCTGCACCGTAACCCAGCCGAGCAGTAGCAGACCCGCGCCGATACCGGCGAGCGCCGTGTGCGCGAGGTCCCGCACCGCGAGCGCGGCGGTGAACGCCATCGGCAGGCCGACGATCACGGCCAGCAACACCCCGGCCAGTGCTGGACTCGCGGACGGAAGCCGGTGGGTGATCTCCGCACCGAGGTCCGCGCCGCCGCCGATCAAACCCACGGCGCCGATGAACGCCCAGAAGGCCACGAAGCCGGCGACACCGGCCAACGACGCGCGCGGGGCCCGGCGGGTTCGGCGCTGCTCGAATGTCGACATGTATTACTCCTTTGTGCCTAGTTCAGGTCGGTCGCGGTGCGTGATGCCCAGGCGATCGGCGGTCGCGATCGCCATCCCCAGCGCAACAGCAGCACGGCGAGGACGGAGTAGAGCGAGAAGGCCGTGTACACCAGTGCCCTGCCGTAGTCGTCTGCCCACAGCGGTAGCCAAGGTGGTTCGGCAACCGCGACTGCCAGCAGCACACACGCCACCGCGACGGCGGGATAGGCAAGCGGCGCGACCGCTGGATCGGTAGCCGAATGATCACGATGCGATGACATGTATCGAGTGTCTCCAGCTGGAGGCCACGGGGTCAGGGCCTCACTGCCCTTGCTCGCGGGACCAAAGTAGGTGATGGCGTGGGTACTTCGAATCGACGCCACGTGAGATCCCTGACCCGTGCCCTGCGGCTCAGTGGCGCGCGCGGGGGCGGGCGACGATCACGGGGCTCTCGGCGCCGTGCAGCACCGCTTGCGCCACCGAACCGAGGGTCATGCCCGCGAATCCGCCACGGCCGTGGCTACCGACGACGATCAGTTGCGCTCCCTCGGACGTGTGCAGGACCGCCCGCGCCGGACGGTCCTCCACGACGACACGATCGACCTGCACCTCGGGGTACTTCTCCGCATAACCGGCAAGACTTTCCGACAGCAGTGCTTCGGCTTCGGTCTGCATCGTCGAGCGCGCCTCGTAGCGGTAGAACTCCGACCAGGCATTGACCGCCACCAGCCGGGCACCGCGGCGGGCAGCTTCGTCGAAGGCGATACCGATGGCGTCGACGCTGCACTCCGAGCCGTCGACACCCACAACGACGGGCCCATCGGCATGGACGAGAGCTTCCGGAATCACGGCGACCGGACAGTCGGCGTGCCGGGCGATGGAGGTGCTGACCGAGCCCAGCAGCGTGCGGCGCAGCGCACCGAGGCCTCGGCTGCCGACCACAACCAGCCGCGCGGAGGCGCTCCGGCTGCGCAGCACGGCGACCGCGGAGCCTTCGACGGCGGTGGCGGAGACCGGGATTTCGGCGATCGCCGATGCCGATGCCGATGCTTCGGCCGCGGCTTCGTCGGTGACCTCTTTCCCGTATCGGTGCAGTGCTACCGGGTCGTAGAGCGGACCGGCGAGTCCCGGCCCGTAGTAGTCGGCCGGGATCTCCATCGCGAAGACGATGTTCAGCGGCGCGCGGTGGTGTGCGGCGAACTCGGTGGCCCAGCGCAGTGCGAAGCGAGATTCCTGCGAACCGTCGACGCCGACCACGACAGGCTGATTCTGGTTTTCGAGAGGGGACATGATGGGTCCTTTCTGTTTCGTTCACTGTGCTCCGCGCGCCGAGGTGCCCGGCAGAGTCGCACGGCCCACACCGAGGGGCCGTTGGTCGGCATCCGTCTATCGGGGCAACCCGCTGCGGGACTGCGTGTCCGACATGCCGAGTGATGCCACCGCGACAGCGAGAAGGACGGATATCGGTTGCAGCCAGGTCAGCTCGCGCAGGACGACCAGCTGCAGCAGGGTCCAGGCGATCAGCGCGGCCGCGTCGGTCGCTGTCGTCGCCGCGCAATGCGGGTCCCCGTGTGCGGCGGTGAGTGCGACCGCGGTCATCGGCAAGCCGACCACCAGCGCGAGCGTCACCCCGGCCAGGATCGGGCTGTGCCAGGGAAGGTGGCTCTCGGCTTCATCGAGGGTCACCACGCTGGTGATCAGGCCGAGCGCACCGGCGAACGCCCAGGTCGCCACCAGGCCGGCAAGCAGGCACAGCACGGAGCGGCGGGCATCGGTGTGCGGGAGGTAGTGAGAGGTCATGTGTCGAGCGTCGCGCTGCTTCCGTCGTGTCGGCAGAGCCGAAGGTCCTGCGAGAAAGGGACCGGCGACCTGATCGAGTGACATTCGGCAGTGACCGATCCAGGCCCGGTTCGGACATGCTGGGGCAGTGGTAGCGCGGATACCGCCGGGCCTGCGGCAACTGCAGGGCTATCGGCGTGAGTGGGTGCGGTCGGATGTGGTCGCGGGCGTCACCGTGGCGGCGTATCTGATCCCGCAGGTGATGGCCTACGCGACGGTGGCGGGTCTGCCGCCGGTGGCCGGCTTGTGGGCGACGATCGGACCACTGGCGGTCTACGCGCTGCTGGCCACCTCCCGGCAGCTCTCCGTCGGACCCGAGTCGACCACCGCGCTGCTCACCGCGGTCGCCGTGGCGCCCCTGGCCGCCGGCGATCCGGAGCGGTACGCGGCGTTGGCCGCGGCACTGGCGCTGGTGGTCGGCGGACTGTGTCTGCTCGGCGCGGTGATGCGACTCGGAGTGCTGGCCGACCTGCTGTCCCGCCCGGTGCTGATCGGTTACCTGGCCGGGACGGCGGGGCTGATGATCGTGGGTCAGCTCGGACGGGTCACCGGTGTACCGGTCGACGGGGATTCGGTGACCGCGCAGATAGGTTCGTTCGTGGCCGACATCGATCGGTGGCATCCCGCGACCGCGGCGCTGGCCGGTGCCGTTCTGGTGATGCTGTTGATCATGGCGAAGTGGCTGCCGCGCGCGCCGGGTCCGTTGATCGCCGTGCTCGCGGCGACGGTGGCGGTCGCGGTGTTGTCGTTGCGGCGGTTCGGGATCGCGGTGGTCGGTGAGGTGCCCGCCGGTTTGCCGGTGCCCGCGCTGCCCGCCGTGGGCGCGGGCGATCTGACAACGTTGTTGTTACCCGCCGTCGGTATCGCCGTCGTCGGCTTCTCCGACAACGCGTTGACCGGCCGGGCGTTCGCGGCGCGCCACGGTACTCACGTGCAGGCCAACACCGAGCTCGCCGCGCTGGGTGCGACGAATGTCGCCTCTGCGCTGACACACGGTTTCCCGGTGAGCTGTAGTGGCAGCCGCACCAGCATCGCCGACCTGATGGGTGCTCGCACGCAGGTCTACGCGCTGGTGTCACTGGCGGCGGTATTGGTCGTGCTTTTCGGCGCACGGGGTGTGCTGGCCGGATTCCCCTCGGCGGCGCTGGGAGCGCTGGTGGTGTACGCGGCGCTGCGGCTGATCGACGTGGGCGAGTTCCGGCGCATCGCGCGGTTCCGCCGCAGTGAGCTGTTGCTCGCGCTGGGAACGGTGGCCGCCGTGCTGGTGCTCGGAGTGTTGTACGGGGTGCTCGTGGCGATCGCGTTGTCGGTCTTCGATCTGCTGCGCCGGATCGCGCGCGCCCACGACGCCGTGCTCGGTTTCGTTCCCGGCGTCGCGGGCATGCACGACGTGGACGACTACCCCGACGCGAAACCGATACCGGGACTGGTGATCTATCGCTACGACGCGCCGCTGTGCTTCGCCAACGCGGAGGATTTCCGTAAACGCGCACTCGGAGCGGTGGACTGGTGGGGTGAGCGAGGTGGGGAACCGGTGCGCTGGTTCGTGCTCAACGCCGAGGCGAACGTCGAGGTGGACCTGACCGCCCTCGACGCGGTCGAGCAGGTGCGAGCCGAGCTCGTCTCGCGCGGAGTGGTCTTCGCGATGGCCCGGGTCAAACACGACCTGCGTGACGATCTCGACGCGTCAGGGCTGACCGAGCGGATCGGACCCGACAGGCTCTTTCCCACTTTGCCGACCGCGCTCGACGCGTTTCGCTCGGACACCGGCACGAGGCCGATCGACCATCGCGGCGATGACCTTGTCCCCTGACACCGGCCGCCGGAACTCGGCCATGCTCGAGAGACGAATCCGACGCCCGAAACGAACATGCCGACGAAAGGAAACGACATGTCATCCGATGACACCCGTGCCGCCCAACATCGGACCGCGCCGGTGCTGGCCGCGGTCGACGGTTCGGCAATCTCCTATCAGGCCGCTGCCTGGGGAGCTGCCGAAGCCGTGCTGCACCACCGGCCACTGCATATCCTCACCTCGGCCGCCCTTCCGGTCGGCTCGGGGCCCGCGCTGTCGCTGGGGGAGGCAGATCTCGAGTGGTTGCGCGTCGATGCCGAGCGCATCGTCGGTGAAGCCGCCAGGGTGGCGCGTGCGGCGGTTCCCGACGAGGATCTCGTCGTCACCACCGAGGTGAGTTTCGAATCAGCGGCCCCACTGCTGATCGAGCGCTCGGCTTCTGCCCGGATCCTGGTGGTCGGCAGCAGGGGGCTCGGTGCCTTCCAGCGCGGTCTGCTCGGTTCGATCAGTACGGCGGTGACTCGTCACGCGCGGTGCCCGGTCGCGGTGATCCATGGGAACGTCGCGACCGACCCGGTGTCGGCCGCGCTGCCGGTGCTCGTGGGCGTCGACGGGAGCGCCAACAGCGTCCCGGCGGTGGAACTCGCCTTCGAGGAGGCCTCGCGGCGGAAAGTGGGTCTCGTCGCGTTGCACGCGTTCAGCGACTACAGTGCCGATCTGCCAACGATCGGCTGGGAGATGGGCAGGCAAACCGCGGAGACCGAGCTCGGCGAAGCTCTGGCCGGGCATGCCGAGCAGTATCCGGACGTAGATGTCCGCAGGATCGTGGTGGCTAACCGCCCGGTTCGTTCGCTGCTCGACGCGTCGTCTTCGGCGCAACTTCTCGTCGTGGGTAGTCACGGGCGCGGTGGCTTCGCCAGCATGGTGCTCGGTTCGACGAGCAACGCACTGCTGCATTCGGTGGAGATCCCCATGATCGTGGTCCGCGATCGCGGGTGACGGGTTCGCCCAGCCACGGGTGCAGCGAAGAAGGGCGCCCACCGCTACTGCGGTGGGCGCCCTTTGGCGGTGGGGGTCACTTTTCTGTCAGGACATCGACCAGCGGTCTGCGCGGAGTGGGTGGTGGTCGCCGGTCGTCGGGTGCGGTCCCGATCCGCACGACGATTTGTGGAACACCAGGATGGCCGATGAGCGCGGCCAAGAGGCGTCGGCCGTCGGCGAGTTCGGTGATATGCGTCAGTGGACAGGTGGACAGCCCTGCGGCGGTGCATTCGAGCAGCACGGCCGACAGCGCTTCGCCGGCTCGAAGCCAGGTCATGGGTTCCTCGCCGGTCGCGGTGAGAACGATCAGGCGCGCGTGGTCGCGCAGGCCACCCCGACGTGCGGACGGACCGGGGGAAGGGAAGTCGCGAGCCACACCGACCCGGGCGAGCTCGGAGTCCGAGACCAGTGCTGCGGGTGGCACACCGTCCGTTGTATCGGAATGCCCTGCCCACCAACGGATCTCGGCCTGGTACTCCATGTCGTACCGGTGCAGGGCTCCGGCTTGCTCGGAGGCCAGGGACAACCGCGCCCGCGCTTCTTCGTCGAGGACGTCGAGGGTGAGGTGATGGGGGACGACGAGTTCGTCCAATGCCATACGCACCGACGCCCATCCGATCGGCTCGTTCATCGGCAGCCGATCGGTGTAGCGACGCTCGATCGCGTCGGCTCGACGGAAGATTCCGATCGGCGGTTCCGGCCACGGCTCGAATCCGAGAGTCGCCATCAGTTCTGGACGGGCCGGGTCGGGCAACCGCACCACGTCGGTGTGCCAGCACTGAGAGGCCAGCACTGTCCGCACGTGGTGCAGGACAGCGCCGCAGCTGATGATCGCCTGGCGGGCGTGTGGGTCAGCGGCGGTCAGACGGCGATCGGAATTGCGCCACAGCTCGAGACGGGCACCGTCGAACACCCAGTGCCACGGTTGGGTGTTGTGGACCGACGGTGCCCGACACCCGAGCCGAATCGCTGTGCGCACCGTGGCACGGGCGGGTGCTGAACGCGTTGCGGGAAGGTCTTGTTCGTCACTCATGTCCCCAGTCTGATCGGTGCCCGCGGTTTGCCGAGACGGTCTTTACGCACGTTCGCCGGTGACCAAATGCCTTCCTGGTCTGATCAGCCGGGGTGCACGACCATGACCGGACAATCGGCGTGCTGTACCAAGAAGTTGCTCGTCGAGCCGAGTAACAGACCGCGGAACCCGCCGCGGCCACGACTTCCGACCACGAGCAGCCCCGCGGACCGTGACAACTCGGTCAGCCGTTCGCGCACGCCGTACACCACGATCTCGCGGCGCACGACGACGTCGGGAAACTGTTCTGTCCAACCGGCCAGTCGTTCCGACAGCAGTGCCGCGTCGGCTGTCGCGATGTCATCGATCGGCGGCGACAGAAAGCTCGAATCGGCGAAGCCACCGCCTGACAGGTCACTCCAGCCGTGGACGGCCAGGAGCTCGGTACCGCGTTGTGAGGCTTCGGAGAACGCCGCCGCGATCGCCGGCTCGCTGATCGTGCTGCCGTCCACTCCGACGACGACGGGACCGGAGGTGCGGTCGGTTCCACGCACTACGACGACCGCACCACGCGCGTGGGAGGTGACCGCGAGCAGCGTCGAACCCAGGTGCGAGATCGCCCCTGCCTCCGATGCGACGCCGAGGACGATGAGGTGCGCGTGCTCCGACGCCGCGATGAGCGCGTGGGCCGGGCTACCGCCGCTGACGAGTTCGGTCGTCACTGTGACACCAGGAGTGGCGGTGCTCGCCTGTTCCCGGGCAGTGGCCAGTACGCGCTCGGCCGCACCGCGGATGTCCTGCATGGTGGCGAAGATGAACGCGTCGTAGGCGCTGTGTGGCGTTCTGTCGCTGACCGGACCGGTGCAGTGCACGATGTGCAGCGCGCGGCCGCGGTCGACGGCAGCGCGGGCCGCCCAACACACGGCAGCCCGCGAGCCCGGAGATCCGTCGGTCCCGACGACGACCGCGGCGGCGGGGTTCCGGTGTGGGGATTCATTGTGCTGCTTCATCTTCGGCTTCCTGTCGTCGAGGTGTGTCACACCGGGCATCGGACGGGCTCGGCGCTGAGATCGGGGGAGTCGTGCCACACGCGACAGGCTGTCGCGACGGAGTCGGCGAGGCGACCGGCGGTATCGATGTCGACTGCGCCGGGCCAGGCGAGGCCGGTGGCGGCCATCGCCTCCGCGATCTGGGGCGTGGCGTCGGACTCACTGTCGCGACGCTCACGGATACGCTGGAAGGCGAGTTCGGCCGGGCACACGCACCGCAGGGCGACGAGCTCGGCGGCGACATCATCGGCCAGTGCGGCGGCGCGGCGACGTTGCTCGGGATCCGTCCAGCTAGCGTCCAGGATGACCGGAACACCGGAAGCCAGCAGCACGTGGGCGCGCCACAGAAGTTCGTCGTAGACCCTTGCTTTGTTGGCCGGAGTGTATCGACCGGCGCTGAACTGCCCGACGTGACCACCGACCGCACCGACACGGGCCAATTCGTTGCGGACATGGTCACTCGAGATGAGTACGGCCCCGGTCCGAGCTGCGAGTTCCGTGGCGACAGTCGACTTGCCGGTGCCGGGCAGGCCGCCGACAGTGGTGAGCCGTACCGTGCCACGGGCCAGACGGCGTTCGGCCAGCGCGAGATGCTCGCGCGCCCGGTCGGCGGCGGTGTGGTCACCCTGGCCGGCGCGAATCACGTCGACCTTGGCTCGTACGGTGGCCCGGTAGGCGATGTAGTGATCGCGTAGCGACGCCGGCGCAGGATCCGCGGACTCGCGCAGGTACTCGTCGACGAACCGATCGGCGAGGTCTGCCTGCCCGAGAGAATCGAAATCCATGGCGAGAAAGGCGATATCGTCCAAGCGGTCGACGTAGCGCAACCGATCGTCGAAATCCAGGCAGTCCAGCACCCGGAAGCCGTCGGGTAGTTCGAAGATGTCCTCGGCCAGCAGGTCGCCGTGGCCGTCGACGATCCGCCCGTCGGCGATCCGCTGGTCCAGCAGTGGGGCCCGGCCGTCGAGATATCTCATCGCGCGTCGGTCGATCCGCGCGAGCAGGTCGGGATCGACGATGTCGGCCGCTGCTTCGTGTAACGGGTCGAGAAGCGAACGCCAGCGGGTACGCAATGCCTTCGCCGTGCCTGTCCGATCGATGTCGGGCCTGTGCGGGGATTCGTCGTGGAAGCGGACCAGCAGATGTATCAGGCTGGTAAGGGCATCTGTGGAGTAGCCCGGTTGCGCGAGCAGCACCGACAGTCGCCGATCCGCCGGCATCCGCCGCATGATCAACACCGGCTCAGCCGGGCCGCCGGTGGGGTCGCCGAGGTGAGCGACCCCGAGGTAGACGTCAGGATTGATGCGCCGATTCAGCTCGAGCTCGCGGGCGCACGCGCGCTCGCGCAACACGGTCGTACTGAAGTCGAGAAAGTCCGTACGCAACGGCTTCTTCACCTTGTAAGCGCGGTCGCCGTAGAGAAAGACCACGCCACTGTGGGTCTCGTGAACCTGGGCGGGCTCCGCCGGCCGCCGGAGCCTCGGTTCGCCGTTCATGAGGGCAGAACGAGCGAGGCGCCCGCTGTCGCGCCACCGTCGAGGACGAATTCCGACCCGGTCGAGAAGGTGGCCTCGGTGACCACGAAACCGACCATCGCGGCGACTTCCTCGGGCTCGCCGAAACGCGGAAGTGGCTGCCCCGCGGCGACACTCTCGTCCATGCTCGCGGTCATCGGGGTGTGGATCGGGCCGGGATGCACCGAGCAGACCCGCACGTTGTCCTTGCCGAGCTCGAGCGCGGCGGCTTTGGTGAGCCCGCGCAGTCCCCATTTGCTGGCGACGTAGCCCGCGATGCCGGAGTAACCGATCAGCCCTGCTGTGGAGGAGACATTGACGATGACACCGTCGCCGGCGGCGCGTAGCCGGGGCGCGGCCAGATGCATACCGAGCCAGGAACCGACCAGATTCACATCGAGGACGTGGCGGAACTGCGTGGGAGTCTCGGATTCGACGCCGCCGAAGTCGAGGATGCCGGCATTGTTCACCAGCACCGCCAGCGGCCCGAAGTTCGCTTCGGCGTCGTCGAGCACCCGTTGCCACTCGTGCTCGTCGGTGACGTCGAGGTGGCGGAAGACTGCCGTGGATCCGATGGCCTGCGCGACGGCGTTGCCGTCACGTTCCAGCAGATCGGCGACGACGATGCCGGCGCCCGTCTTGGCCAACGTGTGCGCGACGGCCGCGCCGATGCCGCGTGCGCCGCCGGTGACGACGATGCTGCGTCCTTGGAGATCAGACATGGTGATCGGACCTTTCTGTGGGTTGTCGATAAGAGGTGGGGTGGTCTGGTCGGCAGGCTTCGCCCCCGGGTGGGCTGCGGTCAGACCGGTGCGGGCTGGACCATCGGGACTGCGGGGGCGTGGTGTTCCGCGCGCTGTTTGATGCCGAGCAGCATCTTGCGCTCCATCACCCAGCTGCCTGGCTCCATGATCAAGCGATTGAACAGACGGGCGGCCGGTGAGGCGGAAGGGGCCGCTATCCGGTTGCGACTGATCAGTCGGGTGCGATTCCCGTCGGGGTACAGGGCGAAAGCCCATACCCAGTTGCCGTCGGTCGAGCTGAAGACGAGGGCCCGCGCGGGGTCGAGGACTGCCACGCGCATCGTCGGCCCGCTGTCGCCGAGGGCGAAAGTGTCTCCGACGGAGAGCTTCTGGAATTCGGGCAGGATCGAGTCGGCGCTGTGCATATTCAGGCCGAGGAGGTTTTCGATCCAGTCATAGGTGTAGGCGCCGCCGCGGCCTGGACCGAACTGGACCAGCCACGGCCATATTTCTGCTGCCTCGACGTCGATGGTCACGGCGCGAGTGGAAACGATGTCGGGCCGGGTGAGCAGGTCGTCTCCGGGCATTTCGCGTGTTGCTTCTTCCGGAGTCGCTCCCCAATGCAAGCACCGTTCGCGCAGCAAGTATCGGTAGCCCATCACCCACGCGGTGCCGGCGGCACCGATTCCGGTCGCGAACACGGTCGTCTTCTTCATCACGCAGTCCTTCGTAACCCCAACTGACAGCGGTCGTTTCGGCTCATGCGGGCGGTCGATCAGGGATGGACAATGCTCGCCGGAGCGTGCGGCAGCGCGAGGGCATCGCCGATTCTGGTGGACCACTCGCGTACGGCCTGCCAGTCGCGCAGATCGCCGTAACGAGCGCCGCCGAGTACCCGGTACATGGTCCTGGCTCGCCACGAGACGCCCGCGCGTTCGTACTTTCCGGCGAAAGGGGTGTAATCGCGCGGATGCACCATGCTGATCACCGCGGCGATCTTGCGTGGGATCTGACGGCCCGCCCAGCGCCCGACGGGCCCGCGCAGCGCCGGTCCGAGCCCGACGCTGAACAGCCAGACGTCCTTGTCCTGCAACGTTTTCAGGTTGTGGCGGAGGTAGGCCGTGGCTTCCGGGAGGAAATCCATGTCGTGGATCGCGCTGCCGACGACCACGGTGTCGATGGTGGACAGATCGGGTGCGTGTCCGACGTCGTGCAGTTCGGCTCTGGCGCCGCGGGCGACCAGGTTGTCGTAGATGAACTCGGCGATATCGCGCGTCGAGCCCTGCGCGGTGGCGTACAGAACGGCGATCCGGGGTGAGGAAGTTGTAGTCATGTCCTCAGCGTCGCTCGAGTCGGCGGTCGCCGGTCAGAGCCGGGATGCCTCCGAACGAAGGACCAATGGCCTGTCCGGTAGGTGGCGGGACAGATCCGAACCGAGTTCCGTCCGCGGCGCGTGGTGCCCAAGGACTCTCTCGGCCGGGACCACGGCCCCTAACGGCGGCCGCTGCGTCTTGGTCGAATGTTGATCACCGTCGCTGTCGTCGTTTTCCGAGATCGCGGCGGCTTCTGTCCGCGGCGCGAACGCAGCCGATACGGGGTGCTGAACAAGGTCACGCCCGGGATTTCTCACAAGGAGACCACGATGCGCAGTAATCGTTTCGACATCGGAGAGCGACGATGATCGCCGACCCGGCCGCACGCTGGATGATGCTCGCCGTCGGCATGCTCGCGACTGTGGGCCTCCTCGACGCCGCGACCGGCCGGAACTGGGATCTGGTCGCGGTTTTCGGAGTCATCGTGGTCCTGGGCCTGGTGGCGGCGCTGAGGCTGCCGAGTCGCCGACGCTCGGTCCGCATCAGGGGCGATTTGGCGCAGTGGCTGGTGCTGCGGGCCGCCGACGGCGACGAGCCGGTCGGCCGGATCGCCGACCGCGCCGTCGCCGCCTACCGTTGTGGCCTGGTCGGCGAACGGGAATCGTCATGACCGGGACCGAATTCCTCGCACCGACTACACCGTCAGGACAGGGTTTTGTGCGGGTACTGGAAGGCGCGGGAGCCGCCGGCAAGATCGTCGGCGGTAAAGCAGCAGCGCTCGACCGGCTGATCGGTTGGGATGTCCGGGTACCGCCGGCCGCCTGCGTCACCGCTGACGCCTACCGGGTCGTCGCCGCGGAACCTCTGGTCGGGGCGTTGCTCGCACGGCTCGAACGGGGAGAGGTCGTCGCCGCGACCGAGGTCGACGCGGTCTTCCGCCGAGCCGGGCTGCCCGGCGCGCTGCTCGACGAGGTATGCGCGGTCGCCGCCGGGTTGGCTGACGGGCGCCCCGTGGCGGTGCGCTCCTCGGCGACGGTGGAGGACATGGATTCCTCGTCCTTCGCCGGGCAGTACCACTCGGTGCTCGATGTCGACCCGGCCGACCGCTGCGCGGTCGAGCATGCTGTGTTGTCGGTGTTCTCGTCGCTGCATCATCCGGCCCCTCGCGCGTACCGCAAAGCGCTGGGTATCGCGGACGACGATGTGGCGATGGCGGCGCTCATCATGCCGATGGTGGCGGCGCTGCGCAGCGGGGTGCTGTTCACCCAGGATCCGACGGGACCGGCCGCAACGGTGCGGATCGAAACCGTCCACGGTCTCGCCGAGGGCCTGGTGTCCGGGAAGCGCACTCCGGCGGTGCTGTTGGTTCCGGGCGGCGCGGTGCCCGAGGACAGCGCCGAAGAGATCGAGCCGTTGATCACCGTCGCTCGAGAGATCGAACGCCGCGCCGGCTGCCCGCAAGATGTCGAGTGGGCTTGGGACGGAAGCACTTTGTGGATCGTGCAAGCCCGACCGATCACCGTGCTCACCATCGACCGGGATCCCTTCGACACCGATGCCGGGGAGATGTCGGGCCACCACTTCACGACCGCGGGCATCGCCGAAATGCTGCCGGGGGTTCTGCCGCCACTGCGCTGGGAGGTCTGCTCTTTCGTCGTCGAGGAGGCGTTGCGCACGATGTTCGACGTCCTCGGCACCACGACACCGGACGGAATGGCGTCGCCGCATCGGCTGCTTCGCCGGGTACACGGGCGAGCAGCGCTGGATACGGCCGCCGCCGAAGCCGCGGCCGCCCACCCGACAGGCCGCATCGATGCGCTCGGGCACCATGTTCGAGCCGGTCGGGCACGGCGCCGAGCCGTATTCGATGCCGATGTCGCGATCACCGCCACGCGGGAAATCGGCAGCGATGCAACACCGTTCAGTGCGCGCAGCGGCGCGGAGCTGGCCCGCTACCAGCTGGCGCTGATCGATCTGATGACGCGTGCCATGGCTGCCGAGATCACCGTCGCGGCGGACGCGGGGGCGATCCATGAGGGGCTTCGGCAACTGCTGAGACGCTTCGGCCCGGATTCCGAGGCCGACCGGTTGGCGGGAGCGCTGACTGTTCCGGAGACCGTCATCACTGTCGATTCGCGCGCCTCGATGGCGGTTCCGGGTGGCCCGACGTGGATCGAGTCGGGCCGGGAGCCGTCGGTCGTGACGCAGCACAGGGCTCAGCCCGTCGGCGTCGACGCCGCGATGAAGCTGATCGAGGCAAGCCCTCGGCGACCGAAGACCGACATCACCCGGTGGCTACGACTGCGCCAACTGGAACGTCTTGTCACCGAGGCACGTGCACAGTTCGAACGGCGTGAGCGCACCAAAGCGGCGATTCTGTCGCTCGGCGGCGAGCTTCGCCGGGTCCATCTCGAAGTCGGCCGCAGATCGGCGGCCGACGGGGTGCTCGGGTGTGCGGCGGACGTCGAACTGCTCACCGTCGGGGAATTCCGGGCACTGTCGGTGGGCCACCCTCCGCCGGTCCCTGCGATACTCGATCGGCGCAAGCGCCGGTTACGCAGGCAGGAGCAGCTCGATCCGCTCCCACAGACCTTCTCCGGGGAACACGAGTCGGCTGGTTCCACGGCCACTCCGCACGGTCGGCAGCTGACCGGATGGGCGGCGGGCAACGGCACGTTCCGTGGGACCGGCCGCCGTCTCACCACCCCGGATGAACCACTCGGCAGCGATGAGATCCTGCTGGCCACTACGACAGATCCCTCCTGGGCGCCGCTGCTGATGCGTTGTGGGGCAATGGTGATCGAACAGGGCGGCCCGCTGTCGCACGCGGCGATCCTGGCCCGTGAGTTCGGCGTGCCCGCCGTGTTCAATCTGCCCGGTGCCGCACGGGCCCTCGACGGGCACAGACTCGAGGTCGACGGCACCGCCGGGACCGTGACCATTCTCGACGAAGGACGTTCCGATGACCGCGCCCGCGCGTGACCGCGCCCGCGCCGCACTGCTCGGCGTAGATCGGTTGCACATCTTCGTCCCCGCGATCATGAGCGTGGGTTTGCTGTTCTGGCTCGCCAGTGAATTGCGTGAGTTGGTCCGCAGCTGCGGCGACGCCTCGCGCGCCAAGCGGGCAGGCATCGCGGGGCACGCGCTGGCTCGGTTCACGACCGCGACCCCCGAGCCGGATACCGCGGCCCGGCGCGGCCTTCGTCCGCGCCCCGTCTACCTGCTGATCGCGCTGACCCTGGCGGGGGGAGCGGTGTATGTGACGATCGGGTCGGTCGCCAACTTCTTTCAGCAACCCGGCTGGGTGGCCGATATCGCCTGGCTGCTCAGCCTTTCGCTCGCCGTGGCGGTCGCGGCCCTCGCCTACGCGGTGGTCTCGGCACTGGTGTTCGTCCACTACCCGTCGCCCCCTCGGCGGTTGGCGCGCGTGCTCACCAACACCCCCTTGACGACGCGGCCGGTGGACGGTGCCGAATGGTCGGCCCGCCCACCCTGGCAACTCGGTGCCGGGTTCATGGCCGCGGCGGCCGCTTCCGCGCTGCTGTCACTGGTTGTCGCGGCGTCTCCCTATGTGGTCGACGGGTTCGATCGCCGGGTCGCGGCATGGTTCCACGGGTTGTCGACTCCGGCCTTGTCCCGCTTCACGGACGCCGCGTTCGATACCAGGACGGTGCTGGCACTGGTGATCCTCGTCGGGCTGGCGTCGATCCGGTGTCGCGCGCTCGCCGTCACTTATGCCGTGGCCACCGGCTTCGGGTTGCTGGCCAGTGTGGGACTTCGGGCGGTGATCGAACGACCTCGCCCGCTCGACGGGCCGATGGCCGGTGCGCTGGATTCCTACCCCAGTGGACACGTGATGCAGGCGGTCCTCATCGCGGGCCTGGTTCCGCTGGCGGTCGCGACGCTGCTGCATCGCCGCCGGCTCATTCCGGTGCTCACCGTGGTTCTGGGGGTAACGGCCGCGGCCGCCGCCGTCGATCGCGTGGCCGAAGGTCTGCACAGCCCGACCGATGTGTTGGGCGGGGTGGGGATCGGCTTGGCTCTGGTGCTCGGAGCGCGCTGGGTGATCGTGCGCCCCCGCGCCCACGTAGCCTGCCGGAACTGCCTGTGGTCGCCGCATCCGCAACAGCCTCATGCCGCTCGCGGCGCGATTCCGCTGACGACGTCGGCAGCCCAGATCGTGCGATTGCTCGCGCACCTGTCCGCCGCGGTTGTCGCCCTGACCCTGGCCGTGCTCACTCTGACGGTGGGTGTGCCCTCGAGTGGTGAAGGCTTCGTATTCGGTTCACGCGTCGAGACGCCGGTGCAGTTGGCGCTCGCGGGTGTGGTGTCGCTCGGTGCGTTGATCTCGTGGCGATGGGAGGCGGTCGGTGCTGTGCTCATCGCGGTAGCGGCGAGCTGCCTCGGTGTGTTCGCCGCTGTCGAGTACGAGCCGATCTACGCCATGCTGCTCGCCGGCGGCGCGATGGTGCCTTCGGTATTGCTGTGGCTCAGTTGGCAGCACCGCCGCACGGCCGTGGAACTGGTCGCGCTCGCGGTGGTCACTCTGCTGTTGCTCGCCGGTACCTGGTTCGGGGCGAACCGGGTGTACGCGATCTATTTCGGGCCGACCCACCCGGAGAGCAGCGCCCCGGCACTGTCGGTGGACCGGGTGGAATGGGTCTGGTCGGGCGGTCTGCGCAGCGACGGGGTCACCGTGAACGCCAGGTTGGCTTCCGGCCGCAGCACCGCGCTGCTTCGGGTCACCGCGGCCGACGGCGGTGTCGTGGAGTCGAAACCGGCAGTCGCGCAGGAACATCGGATCGCTCGCATGGAGGTCGACGGGTTGCGGCCAGGCATCGCCTACACCTACCAGGTCGTCGTCGACGGAACACCGGACAGTTCGCGCGGTACCGGGCGTTTCACTACGCCGGTGGACGGTCCGATGTCGTTTCGTGTCACCGCGGGCGCCTGTGCTCGGGTGGGTTCCAACGGCGCGGTCTTCGACGCGCTGGCAGCCGAGAACGGACTGTTCCACCTCGCCCTCGGCGACCTGCATTACGCGAATATCGAAAGCACCACGCCCGGTGAGTTCTTCGCGGCGTACGACAGGGTGCTGACCAGTCCCGGCCAATCCGCCCTCTATCGGGACAGCCCGGTGGCCTACGTGTGGGACGACCACGACTACGGCCCCAACGACGCCGGCGCCGACTCGCCGGGACGGGACGCGGCGCGCACGGCGTTCGGCGCCACCACCCCGCATTATCCGTTCGGCTCGACGCGAGGAACCATCAACCAGGCCTTCACCATCGGCCGGGTGCGGTTCATCATGACCGATGGCCGCTCGGAGTCGACGTCGGAGTCGGTGCTCGGCATTGACCAGCGGAACTGGCTGATCGAGGAGCTGAGGCGTTCGAGCCGTACCCACGCCCTGGTGGTGTGGGGCAACTCCCTGCCGTGGATCGGGGAAGCGCGTGCCGGTGGGGACGGTTGGCCCGGACATGCCCGCGAACGCCAGGAAATCGCCGACGCGATCGCCGACGCCGGGATCCGAAACTTGGTGATGGTCGGCGGCGACGCGCACATGGTCGCGATCGATGACGGCACCAACAGCGACTATTCCGGCAAGGGCGGTGCGGGTTTCCCGATTCTGCAGGCGGCGGCTCTGGACCGCCCCGGCAGTGTGAAGGGCGGTCCCTACAGTGGTGGGACATTTCCCGGTGGCGGACAATACGGGGTGCTCGACATCACCGACGACGGGACGAACCTGCAGGTCGATCTTCTCGGAAAACGCTGGGATGGAACCGTTCTCACCAGCTACAGGTTTCTTGTTCCCCAGCGGTCCGAGTGACCGGGTCGTTTTGTGAGCGGGCCTTTTCCAGCTGCGAGCGCGCCAGGTTGACGGTCAACGGGATCAGGTGTGTACGGATGCGAGCGGTCCGGGCCAGCCGCTGGTGCGTGAGTTCTACTACTTGTCGTACGTATGCTTCGGGCAAGCTGGGGAACTTGGTGACGAACGCGCGCGCTATCGCATCGATCTCGTCTGTCTCCACTCGTGGTGCGGCGACGACCTCACCGGGGGATACGCCATCCGGTTCGGCGGCGGTATCCGAACAAGCGTAGGTAGACCTGGTCACGAATCTCTCCCTCGATGAGAACTGCGCACATCTGTGAGATGTAGATTCGCCACTTCCCGGTCGGGGCCATAGGGGCATCCGGCCTCTGGGCGAAGATCGAACGGCCCTACTCGGTCCCGCTCGGCCACCGGTTCACGGTTCGTTCCAGCGACGATGACCCGAAGTCCCTCGCAACGGGGTCGTCCTGCCCTTCTCGGTGGCCAGGTCATACGCGGACAGTACGAGTACTGACCGATCGACACCGAGGACGGACACCATGGACCGCGGACTTCCCGACGACGACACCGTGAAGGCGGCGCTGGCACTGGCCGGCCGTGCGCCATCGGTGCACAATGTGCAACCGTGGCGCTGGCGCATCGCCGACCACAGTATTCACCTGTATCTCGACCGTGAGCGGGCGCTGCCCGCGACCGATCCCGACGCGCGCGACCTGGTGCTCAGCTGCGGCGCCGCACTGCACCACCTGTCGGTGGCGCTGACGGCGATGGGCTGGGCGCCGGTGATCCACCGCATCCCCGATCCCGCCAACCCTGATCACCTGGCGGCGTTGACCCTGGTCAGGCATCGGCCCACCACACTCGATGTCGACCTGAGCAAGGCCATCACCGCCCGCCGGACCGATCGGCGTCACTACACTTCGTGGCCCGTGCCGCCGGGTTTCCTCGGATTGTTCACCGAACGTGCTGCGGCACTGGGCGCCATCGTTCACCGGATCGAGGACCGGCAACGGGTGATAGCAGCGGCACAGCAGGCGAGCGAACTCCATGCGGCCGACGAGTCGTACCGGTTCGAACTCGCCCTGTGGTCGGGTCGCCACAGCAGCGCCGACGGTGTCCCCGCACGCAACGCCCCACCCATCGATCCCGACGACGACTTTCCGCCACGAGCGTTCGCGGCGGCCGGATTTCCCGACCCGGCTACCGAGCCCGACCATGCCGAACTGCTGGTGGTAGGCACCGGGGCCGACGATCTCGGATCCAGGCTACGGGCGGGGGAGGCGCTGAGCGCGCTGCTGCTGACGGCGACGGGAATCGGGTTGGCCACCTGTCTGCTCACCGAGCCGCTCGAGGTCGGTTCGCAGCGCGCCCGGCTGCGCGACGAGTTGTTGTCCGGCACCGCTTATCCGCAGGCTTTCGTGCGCGTGGGATGGGCTCCTACCAGCGCCGGCTTGCCTCCAGAAACGCCGCGGCGCCCTGTAGAGGAACTGCTGCTGTCCGAGGAGACCTCCGATCACAGGAGCACGCGGTGGAACTCGGTCGGGAAATGAGCGGAGACAGCGTCGAAACCGCCATCGCGATTTCGGGGCTGACCAAGACCTTCGGTCGCACCAGGGCACTGGATGCCCTGAACCTCACCGTTCGCGCGGGTGAGGTCCACGGATTCCTCGGCCCCAACGGAGCGGGCAAGAGCACGACCATCCGGGTGCTGCTCGGGTTGCTTCGGGCGGACTCGGGCACGGTCCGAGTACTCGGGCTCGATCCCTGGGCCGATGCGGTAGCCCTGCACCAGCGGCTCGCCTACGTTCCGGGGGAGGTCGCCCTGTGGCCCGGCCTGACCGGCGGCGAGACCATCGATCTGCTCGCTCGGCTGCGTGGCGGTATCGACCCCCGCAGGCGTGCCGAGTTGCTCGCTCGCTTCGAACTCGACCCTTCGGTGAAAACACGCGCCTATTCGAAGGGGAACCGCCAGAAGGTGGCCTTGGTCGCCGCGCTGGCCTCGGACGCGGAGCTGTTGTTGCTCGATGAACCGACCGCGGGGCTCGACCCGTTGAAGGAGGCGGAATTCCAGCGGTGTGTGCGCGAGCTGGCAGCCGAAGGACGCACTGTGCTGCTGTCGAGCCATCAGCTAGCCGAGGTGGAGGCCCTGTGCGATCGCGTCAGCATCATCCGCGGCGGTGCAACGGTGCAGAGCGGCTCGCTGACCGAGCTGCGGCAGCTGCGAACCACCTCGATCAGTGTCGAAACAGTCTGTCCAGCAACGGGACTCGCCACGGTACCCGGGGTGAGCGGCCTGACCGTGGAGGGTTGTCACGCTCGCTTCGAGGTGGAGGGCGCGCACTTCGACGCCGTCCTGCGTGCGTTGGCCGACCTCGGCGTCGTCGCGATGACCAGTAGCAAGCCGACGTTGGAGGACATCTTCCTGCGCCAGTACACGGGAGAACCGCAATCGGTGGGAGCCCTCTCGTGAGCACCGACATGCTTCGCCGGGAGGCGACGGGCGTAGCGGCGCTCGTCCGCTTCATTCTGCGGCGCGAACGGTGGGTGCTGCCCTGGTGGCTGCTCGGCGCCGCTGCCCTGCTGGCCATGCAATCGGTGAGCAGCCAGAACTTCTACGACTCGCCTGCGAAGCTGGCGCAGCTGCGATCCACCATGAGTGCCAACGCGGCGATCGTCGCGATGGGCGGGCCGGTTCGTTTGCTGCAAACAGTCGGTGGGGAAATCGTTTTCGAGATATTCGCCTACCTGGCGATCGTCGTCTCGCTGATGAATATGTTCCTGATCGGCAGGAACACCCGCTCGGACGAGGAGACGGGCCGGACCGAACTGATCCGGTCGGCACGCGTGGGCCGGCGCGCGCCGGTCGTGGCAGCACTGTGCGTCGCCGCGCTCGCCGATGTGGCCGTGGCACTGCTGCTCGCCGTTACGGCGGCGGTGACCGGGTTACCCGTGCAGGGCGCTGTACTGGTCGGGGTGGCGATCGGCGGGCTCGGGTTCACCGTCGCCGCGGCGACGACTGTAGCCGCACAGGTATTCGAGAACCCGCGCAGCGTCTACGGGGCGATCAGCGGACTGGTCGCGGTGGCGTACGTCCTGCGCGCGGTCGGTGATGTGGGAACGGATGCGGTCGCCTGGCTTTCGCCGATCGGGTGGGGACAGCGGACCTATCCTTTCGTCGACGATCGACGGTGGCCACTGCTGCTCTTCGCGGCGGTGTCGGTGGCGCTGACAGCGGTGGGGTTCGCGCTGGCCGAACGCCGGGATTTCGGTGCGGGGCTACTGCGATATCGTCCGGGCCGCGACACCGCATCGCGCCGGCTCGGCTCGCCGATCGGTCTGGTGTGGCGTCTGCAACGGCACAGTGTTCTCGGGTGGTGCCTCGCGGCATTCGTGCTCGGCCTCGCCTACGGCTCCTTCGCCGACAGCATCGAGCAGTTCATCGCCGACAATCCTGAGATCGCGGCCTATCTGACGGGTAACGCGCGCGACGCCGTGAACGCCTACCTGGCAGTGACATTGTCGATCATCGCGCTGCTGGCTGCCGCGGCCGGGGTTTCGGCTGTGCTGCGTGCGCGGTCGGAGGAGGTCTCGGGCCGAGCCGATCTCATCCTGGCCGCACCGGTAGGGCGTGGGCGGTGGCTCGCCGGATACCTCACCGTGGCGATGGGGGGCAGCGCCATGGTGCTGATCGCCGGTGGATCGGGTGACGGTCTCGCCTACGGACTGGCGACGGGTGATCCGATGCGGATACCGCACCTGGCGGCCTCGGCGCTCGGTCACGCCCCGGCAGTCTGGGCGATCGTGGCGGTGACGGCCGTTGTTGTCGGCTGGATGCCGCACCTCGCAGTCGCCGTGTCGTGGCTGTATTTCACGTACGTGGTCGTGGCATCGCTCTTCACCGAGGCGTTCGAATTGCCCAGGTGGTTCCTTAGGGCGTCGCCGTTGCACTACACCGAGCGCCTGCCACTGGAGTCGTTCGAACTTCGAACGGGTCTGGTGTTGCTCGCGCTGGTCGCCGGTGCGACGGGTCTGGCCTGGATGGGATGCGCCCGTCGCGATCTCGGCGACTGACGGCGTGACCGTCAGCTGCCGAGGACGATCGGCCGGTCGGGCAGGGCCTTTCGCCCCTGCCCGCCGCCGTCGTCCCCGACGAGGCTGGATACCGACCCCACTGCTGATGGAAAAGGAAGCCGCGATGACATCGACGACATTCCGTATCGACGCGCTGATGTCGCACGCGCTGCGCTCTTGGCGATGCCGTCCTTGGAACTCCAATCCACTGATGAGGTGGCCGGATCGGCTGCTGGCCACAGTTCGGTTGATCAGCGTGATAGCGGTGCTCATCTCGATTCCGGTGGCAGGCGCGGTGGGCACGGTCGTTTACGCCGACGATGCCGCGCGACTGCGCGTCGAGCGCTCGCAGACGACCGTTGTCGAGGCGCTCGTGCTGGACAGGCCGCACAACACCTCCCTCCACATCCGGGTGGCATCGGCGGCCTGGACCGGTGCTGAGGGTACGACGGTCGGTATCGTGCGGGTCGGCAACCGGGTGGAGAAGGGCGATCGCATCCAGGTGTGGTTGAACCAGTCCGGTGAACCGACCTCCGCACCACGCCCACCGGAAGGCCCGGTGATGAACGGGATCGGCGTCGCGGCCGTGATCATGGTCGGCACCGGTTTCGTGGGCTGGTGTTCGAACGCGCTGACCGAGCGGCTCGTAGCGTGGCGCCGCAAAACGATCTGGGATCAACAGCTTTCGCGATTGGTGGGGTGACAAGCGCGAAAGCTGTTGATCTGCACCGCTCGAGGTCTTACGCCGGGGCGGGCGCCCACCGATCGGGGCCGAAGACCTCGTAGTGGATCTTCTCGACCGCCACACCCTTGTCCAGGAGCGCATCGCGTACGCCGAGCATGAAGGGAAGCGGCCCGCACACATAGGCACGGGTGCCTTCGGCGACGGTGATCTCGCCGAGATCGACGCGGCCTTCGCTGAGCCCGTCCCCGGGCCGGCGGGCGCCGAGATCCTCGTACCAGCGATGCATGACGGCGAAGGGCAGCCGGTCGACGAGTTCGGCCAGTTCGGCTCGGTGGGCGTGGCTGCTGGGGGCGCGATCGGCGTGGATCACCGAGATCGAGCGGGTGTCGGCGGTTTCGGCGAGGTGGCTGAGCATGCCCATCATCGGGGTGCATCCGATGCCCGCCGAGATCAGCAGCAGCGGTGCCTCGTCATCGATGAGTGTCAGGTCACCGAACGGGGTGGTCACGTCGAGTACATCATCTTCGAAGATGTTGTGGTACAGGAAGTTCGATACCTCACCAGCCGGAGCGATCGAGCCGTCGGGCAGGGTGTGTGCGTCCACGCGCTTGACGGTGATGCGCCAGTCGCCCGCCGAGGGTGCCGAGGAGAGGCTGTACTGGCGGATCTGGCGGGCGCCGTCTTCGAGCCGCACGCCCACCGACAGGTACTGTCCCGGCGCGTACGACGGGAGGGGGCTGCCGTCGAGCGAGGTGAGTACGAAGGACACGGCATCAGCGGATTCCTGGCGTCGCCCGCGCACGCGAGTCTGCCGCCAGACGTCACCGTCGGCGACACCTGCGGCCCGATACAGCCCGGCTTCCATCCCGATCAGCGTTTCGGCCATCAGCCAGTACAACTCGTTCCAGGCTGCGGCGACCTCGGCGGTGACCGCGTCGCCGAGGACCTCAGCGATTGCTTGGAAGAGGTACTTGTGCACGATCCGGTACTGTTCGGGCCGAATCCCCAAGGAGGCGTGCTTGTTCGCGATACGCGACAGAATGAGATCGACACGAGCCTGATCTGGCTCGAGCTGCAGCGCGGCGAAGGCGGCGATGGCGCCGGCGAGCGCTTTCTGCTGGTCGCCCTGCCGCTGGTTGCCGCGGTTGAACAGGTCACGTTCGAGGTCGGGGTGGGCGGCGAACATCGCGCGGTAGAACCGCGTGGTGATGTCCCCGATGGCCGCGCCCACGGTGGGCAGAGTTGCGCGAATGGTTTCCTTCGCGGTGGCAGAGAGCATGTCATTCTCCATTCGTTGTGGCAGGTGCGAAGTCTGTGTCGCTGACCTGGGGTAGGGCGAGAAGTACTGTGCGCGTGGGTGAGCCGACCGAGGCACAACGTCAAGCCCGGCGGAGCAGGTAAGCCAGCAGGCAGACGGTCATACCGAGCAGTCCGAATATCGGTTGCCACCAGTAGAATCGACCGATCACGAACGGCTGGACCATGCCCCATCCCATGAGGACGGCGCCGCCGCGGACGCCCACCGTCGAGGCGATCGGGTCCGCGCGCAGAGCGAGAACTGTGGTGGCAGCCATCGGCGCGCCGACGACCGCGGCCAGCAGCAGACCCACCAGGACCGGACTGTTGAACGGCAGGCGCGCGGTGATCTCGTCGCCGAGATCGGCGGCGCCGCCGACGAGGCCCACGGCGCCCACGAAGGCGGACAGGGCGACGAATCCGGCAGTGCCGACCAGGCCGGCGCGCAGAGCATGACGAGTCCTGCGTTGTTCGAAGGTCGACATGGCATTACTCCCGGTGAGCTATCGGCCCCAGCCGAGCACGTCGGGCAGGTCGGCGCGGCACGCCGGTTACGCCCCTGTGCCGGAGCACAGGCCGGTCTGGGGGCACCGCGACTTACCTTGCCCCTTGTCAGCCAGTGTGCGCGGACACCTCGCCCTCCGCGACGGCCGTTATGCCTGTTCGGTGAGGACCAAATGCCCTGGGTGTGGTCGCCGCGGTGACACCGCGCTCGAGGCCGCACGGCGATCAGTTGCGTCGGTGCATCGACGACAGAGTCTCGAGGCGTGCACCGGTAGGCCCTTCGTCCTGGACATCCGCGCCGTGGATCGGGGACCGCAGCGGCCGAACGGCCCTGTTTTCGCGGGAGCCGGGGACGGAATCGTGAAAGGCGGATATCGAACGCCGTTGACACATCGAGGAGATCGTGATGAGCATCGAGACTCGAACGGACGCCGAGGCAGTGCCCGAGAGAGGGCAGGCGCAGGTGAGCCGGATGCTGGCCCGCTATCTGCACGCGCAGCGGGAAACCATCATGGACGGCCAGATCGCCGCGTGCCACGACGACCCGGACTCGGTGGTCGGGGTGGTCAAAGCTGCGCGCCGCGCCCGCTGTGCGCTCAGCGCACACCCGACGGCTGTCCGCAGACAGTCCGAAGTCCGTCGCCTCGTCGAGGAACTGCGGTGGCTCGGCATCACCACCGGCGCGGCGCATGACCTGCGAGCCCAGTCGGCCCGACTGCACGCGGCGGTGGATGTGCTCCGCCCGCGATACGTCCGAGGCCCGGTGCGAGAGAGAATGGCGGCCTATTTCGACGTCCGCATCCGTCCGGCGTGGACCGCGGCGCGAGATCTGCTCGCCTCACCCCGGTTCGTGACCGTCGTCGAGGACCTGATGGCCGAAGAGCGGTTGCTGCACACCGGTGTGGTGCCCGGGATCGATGAACCGGACAACTCCGTGGTCCTGGACGCGCTGCTCGCCCGGGTTCGGCGACGGATGCGAAGAGTCGGTTCGGCAAGGGGCGAGGACGCCATCGATGCCGCGATGCACGATCTGCGGAAATCGGTGCGGCGCACCCGGTACTACGTGGAGTCGGTCCGTGATCTGGACCCATCACGAAGCGACCAGACCGTGGCGGGCCTGATCGCTGTGCAGAATCTGCTCGGCGAGTACCAGGACGCGGTGGTGGCCAAGCATCATCTGATCCAGCTCACCAGGGAAGCCGAGAACGCGGGGGAGTCCGCGTTCACCTATGGGCTGCTGCTGCAGCGCGAAATCGATCGCACCGCCGAACTCGTCGCGGCACTGCCCGGCACGTACTGGCGATCACTGCGCACTGCCCGTGTCATGGCCGACATCCATACCGACACCGGCGGCGCGGCTTCGCGAAAGACACCGTGAGAGTCACTGCGCAGCGGTCTGGCCGTTAGCGAACGAAGATCACGTCGCCCAGGACGAAGGCCGCCACCGCGAAGATCAAAACGGCGAACCACCGCTGTAGCCGCGCGACGTCGATTCGTTGTCCATAGCGGCCCGCGAGTAGCGATCCGCCGATTGCCGTAGCGGCGAAGAGCGTGGCGATTCGCCAGTCGAGGCCGAGGCCACCGAGGTAGGCGAGGAAACCGGAGGCCGAGTTGGCGGTGACGATCACCAGGGAGGTGCCGATCGCCACCGACATCTCGATGCCGAGCAGCAGGACGAGGGCGGGGACGATGAGGAATCCGCCGCCGACGCCGAACAGGCCGGTCAGGAAACCGACGCCGAGGCCGACCGGAACGGCACGTGAGGTGCATCGACGCCAATCGACGGTCGAGCCCTCCACTCGGCACGCGGTACCGATGCTGTCCTCACTCGCCAGCATCCGAGCTCCGGAGGCGACCATGACGAGCGCGAATCCGGCGAGGGTCAACGCTGGAGGAAGCTGGCGGTTCGCGGCGCTCCCGGCTAACGCGGCCGGCAGTCCGCTCACGGCCAACACGCTGGCGACCCGCCACTGGACTCGGCCGGATCGCATCTTGGGAACAGCGCCCACCAGTGCGGAGAGACCCACCACCAGCAGTGACATCGGAACCGCCTGTCCGAGCGGGATCCCGAGCCCGTAAACCAGCCCCGGCACTGCGAGGATCGACCCACCGCCGCCCAACAGGCCGAGCAGGATTCCGATGACAGCACCCAGCAGCGCGGTGACGAGGATCGTCATCGGTGACTCCTTTCGAGCCCAGGTGTTGCGGTGCCCTCGTCCGGGCCCGGCGCTCTCGCGGTCAGTCTTCGGCGGTGGTCAATGCATCGATCGCGGACTGCAGGCGGCGGCCCGCGTCGTCGGCGATCGGCGCGAGCGCGGGTTCATCGGTGACCTGCACGAGAAGTTGCGGATTCATTGCCTCGACGTGAACCGTGCCCGGCGCGGCCGGATCCTCGCGCACGATCACATTGCACGGCAGCAGCAATCCGATCTGCCGGTTCACCTCTACAGCTCGGTGCGCCAGCGGCGGATTACAGGCGCCGAGGATCAGATACCGCTCCATGTCGGTGCCGAGTTTGGCCTTCATGGTGGCTTGCATGTCGATCTCGGTCAGTACGCCGAAACCTTGTTCCTGCAAGGCCGCTCGGGTCCGCGCCACGGCTTCGTCGAAGGATGTTGTCAACGTGGTAGACACTGCGAGGTTCATCGGTGATCTCCGCTCTCGTCGGTCCAGGTTGGTGGTCGGGAGCTTGCGGTTTCTGTCAGGCCAGGGCGAGGAAGAGCTTTTCGAGCTCGGCTTCACTCATGGGTTCCTTGCCGTCGGCGGCGTCGCCGGCCAGGCATTCGCGTAGTCCACTGGCGACGATCTTGAACCCGGCCTTGTCCAGTGCGCGCGAGACCGCCGCCAGCTGCGTGACGACATCTTTGCAGTCGCGCCCGTTCTCGATCATCGAGATCACCCCGGCGAGCTGCCCGTGCGCGCGGCGCAGCCGGTTGAGGACCAGCGCGATACTCTCGTCGTTTCCGACCATGACGATTCCTTTCTCGTACCTGACTCCACTATACCCCAGGGGGTATGTGTGGTGCGGTAACCCGCACCACACATGATCTGACTTCTCAGCCGTGCGAAAAGCTGATCTTCGGCAGCGCGCGGCGTAACCAGGCGGGTGTCCACCAGGCGGCGTGACCGGTCAAGCGCAGCAGTACCGGCAGCAGGATCAGGCGGATGAACACCGCGTCCAGCAGCACCGCGACGCCGAGGATGATTCCCATCTCCTTGGGCGGCAACGGCTCGGCGAGCGCGAAGGTGAAGAACACCGCGACCATCACCGCCGCGGCGGCCGCGATGATGCGGCCCGAATGCGCCAGGCCCATGACATGCGCGACGTTCGGATCGCCTGATTCCTCATAGTGCTCCTTCGCCGTCGCGAGCAGGAACACCGTGTAGTCCATCGCGATCGCAAAGATCATCGCGAAGAAGAACACCGGGCCCCAGCCGTCCAGAAAGCCCTGCGGGGTGAAGCCGAGCAGGCTCGCCCCGTGGCCGTCTTGGAAGATCAGCTTGGCTACGCCGAACGCCGCCGCGGTCGAGAGCAGGCTCACCACGGTTCCGAGGACGGCGATGAGGGGAGCCTGGAGCGCGACCAGCAGCAGAACGAAGCCGAGCACGAGGATGACACCGATGATCACCGGCAGATAGTCGTCGAGTGCTTGTTGGAGGTCGAGGTTCTCCGCGGGGGCGCCACCGACCAGTGCCCGCGTCGGCAGATCGGCGCGCAAGCGATCGAGGATCGCGCCCATCGCCTCATCCGACGGGTCGACAGCTGGAATCGCCTGGAGCATCACAAGATCGGAGCCGTCGGTGCTCGGCATCGGCGGGGTGACCATGGCGATGCCCTCGGTTGCCCTCGCGGCGGCGGTGATCGCCTCGGCATCGGCGGTGGGGCCGATGATCTGGAACATGCCGGGCGCTCCCTCGCCCATCTGGGCTTGAATCAGTTCGTAGCCCTGGCGCACCGAAGCATCGGCGGGCACGACTTGAATCGAAGGCATGGCCACTTTCAGGCCGAGTACCGGGATCGCCAACGCCGTCAGGGCCAGAAGGGAACCGATGGCGAAGGGCCACGGGTGCCTGTGCAGCAGATTGCCCCAGGATTCGAACCGGGGCGACCGGTGTTGCTGGCGGGTCGCGTAGGGCAACGATCCGGCGTTGATCTTCGGGCCGAGCGCGCCCAATGCCGCCGGAAGCAGTGTCAGCGTGGCGGCGAGGACGAAAGCGACGGCGAGCATGATACCCACGGCCATGGTCCGCACCGCGGGCGCGGGGACGAGCAACACCGCGGACAAGCTCACCAGCACGGTCAGGCCGGACAGGACCACCGCCTTGCCCGCCGTGTCCATTGTCTCGGCCACGGCGGCACGGGTATCCGCAGCCTTTCGCTGCGCGTCACGAAACCTCGCGACGATGAAGAGGGCATAGTCGATGCCGAGCGCCAGGGCAAACATCATGGCGAAATTCATCGCCCACACCGAGATCGGCGTGGCGGAATTGAGCAGCACCAAGCCGCCCGCGGAGGCAACCAGGCCTGCGAGAGTCAGCAGCAGCGGCAGGCCCGCGGCGACGAGTGATCCGAACGCGAGCACCATGATCGCCAGTGTCACCGGCCAGGACAGCATCTCCGCCTTGATCATGGCATCGTGGTTGGCCTTGTTGAATTCGCTCCACAATGCGGACGCGCCGGTGGGGTAGACCCCGATGTCGTCGGTCGACAGTGCGCTCAGCGTGCTCCCGAGCTCGTCGACCGCCTTGACCATCTCGTCCGTGCTCGCGGCGGCGCCGGCGATCATGACGCCGGTGTGCCCGTCCGGACTGATCGTCATCCCGGGTCGAGGAGCGATGACCTCACCGAAGCGGTCGTCGCCCTGGAATACGGCGATCGCCTCGGTGAGGACCTCCTGCACCGCAGGATCGGACACCAGTGCGGAGTCGGAGTGTACGACTACCTGCACCGCAGCGGAGGAGTTCCCGCCGAAGTGCTGCTGTGCCAGCTCGCGGGCGCGCACGGACTCCGAGCCGTTGGCCTGCCAGCCTGCGCCCGCCAGGGCGTCGAACACGCTCGGTGCCGCGGCGCCGAGGGCGGCCAGCGCGATCAACCACACACCGAAAACCCACTTCGTGTGCGTGGCCATCCGCGCCCCCCAGCCGGCCAGCGCACCGCCTGGCCGCCCCGGCGGGGCGGATTCGTGCCCGCGTTTCGATGTCGTCGGGGTCTGCTCGCCGACGGTTGGGGTATTGCTGCTCAACACAAGACTCCTTATACGGGAGGGGGTATATTCTCGGGCGCGATTCGCCCCGAGGAGTAGGGAATCGGTGGAGGCGCGGCGCCTCAGGCGGTGTGGCCGCTCGTTACTCGGCCGGGCGGCTCATCGTGCCCCCGGCTCGGGTGCTCAGCGGCCCAGGATGCGGCCGAAGATTCCACGGTCGCCGGTGTGCTCGGGTTGTGTCTCGCAGGTGCACCGCCGAGATGCGGGTACTGAGTTCATCACGCTGGCGATGTGCGATCCGCAGCCGCCCCACGTGGTCTTCTTGCAGGTCGAACAGGTGACGGGGTAGCACATGAGCTCCTCCTGGGAAGTGTGGGAAGGTGAAACCAAAGATACCCCCAGGGGTACTTGCATACCCTAGGGGGTATATGGCAACCTGTCCACAGCGGCAGCGAGCACGTGTCGTCGCGGAATGGAGGAAGCGTGATGATTCTCGAGCAGTACTACCTCGAATGCCTGTCCCATGCCTCGTACCTGATCGGCGACGAGAGCACCGGCCGGGCCGTCGTCGTCGATCCGCGGCGCGATGTCACCGAGTATCTCGACGACGCACGGCGATTCGGGTTGACGATCGAAGGCGTGATCAACACGCATTTCCACGCGGATTTCGTCTCCGGGCATCTCGAACTGCTCGAGGCGACCGGCGCGTGGATCGGATTCGGTGCTGCGGCCGAGACCGCCTATTCGATCCGCCGGCTCGCGCACGGCGAACGCGTCTCGCTGGGCGAGGTCGAGCTGGAGGTGTTGTCCACTCCCGGGCACACCTGGGAATCGATCAGCCTGCTGGTGCGCGAAGACCCGACGGCCCGGCCGACGGCGGTGCTGACCGGTGACTCGCTCTTCATCGGGGACGTGGGGCGACCCGACCTGGTCAACCTGGGCGACGGCTCCACCACCGACCTCGCGCGAGCGATGTACCGGACCATCCACGAGACTCTGCTGGCCCTGCCGGACTCGGTGATCGTCATGCCCGCGCACGGTGCGGGCTCCTCGTGCGGGAAGAACCTGTCCGCGGAGCTGACCTCGACGATCGGGGAGCAGCGCAGAACCAATCCGTCGGTGCGGCCGATGAGCGAGGAATCCTTCGTCGCGCTGATCACCGACGGGCAGCCGGCGGTCCCGGAGTACTTCCACGTCGACGCGGCCCTCAACAAGGGCAAGCGCGCGGTGCTGGATCCGCACCGTGCGATTCCGGCGTTCACCGCGCGGCAGGTTCGGGACGAATCGGCCTCTAACACAGTGATCCTCGATGCCCGTACCCCTGAGGATTTCGCCGCCGGGCATCTGCGTGGATCGGTGAATGTCGGTTTCGACGGCCGCTTCGCCGAAACCGGCGGAATGGTGGCCGGGATCGGTGACCGGATCGTACTGATCGCCTATCCCGGCGAAGAACAGGACGCCGCGCTGCGACTGGCCCGCATCGGGTCCGACGAAGCAGTCGGCTACTTCACGGTCGACCACGACGGAGTCTTCCCCGCCGAGCTGGCGGATCTCGTGCAGGCGGCACCGCGAACGACCGTCGAGCGGCTACGGCAGCTGCTCGACGCAGACCGGGTCGTCCTCGTCGACGTCCGCAATCCCGGCGAGCGGGAGTTCGGCTACATCCCCGAAGCGAAGCCCATTCCGTTGGCACAGTTGCGTTCCAGGATCGGTGAGCTGCCTACCGGGGTGCCGATCGTGGTGCACTGCGCGGGTGGATGGCGCTCGAGTGTCGCAGCGTCACTGCTTCGCTCGCTGGGCATCGAACAGGTCAGCGACCTGGTCGGCGGCTACAACGCGTGGATCGATCACCGGGCGCCGGCGACGGCCTGACTTCGGCAACGCTGCCGGCCGATCGCTCGCCGTTGAGGGCGAAGGGCGGTGCACTCCTTATAAGCCAGCGAACGATACGTGGCGCCGGCGATCCTGATCGTCGAATCCCTTATGGTTTTCACCTCTTGCGGGTGAGGGAAGAAAGCACGAGGGAGTGTGAGGCTGCAATGCACCGGTCCGGTCGAGCGAGGAGTCTCAGATGAGCACAATGGTCGACGTCGACAACTTCACCAAGGTCGAGACGAACACGATGCTCATGAAGATGCTGCCCATCATCGGCGGGCTCGGTGTGTTCCATCACGACCGTGACCTGGCTCCGCTCGACGAGCAACCGGTCATCCGCCAGAATCGCGACACGTTGTACTCGGTCGCGGTCGTCTCGATCGCGGAGGCCGGAGCGACACTCGTCGTCCCGGACGCCGGGACGCGGTACCTGTCGGTGATGGTGATCAACCAGGACCACTACATCAATCGGGTGATCCACCAGCCCGGCTCCTACGCATTGAACCGGAGCGAATTCGGCACCGACTATCTCGTGATCGCCGCGCGCATCCTCTTCGACCCCCACGATGCGCGGGATCTCGCCGAAGTGCACCGGCTCCAGGACGGTCTGACACTCGATGTCGGGCCGCAGCGAGAATTCGACTATCCCGACTACGACCGTGCCAGCCATCAACAGGTATGCGAGGCATTGCTGGCACTGGGCAGGACGATGAACGGCTTCACCAGGTCGTTCGGCAGCGCTGGGGAGGTCGACCCGGTCATCACCTGATCGGCACCGCGGCGGGGTGAGGCGGCTCTACCGGCCGCGGCTGGTAGAGCTGGCCGCGTGGACGGTTCCGGAGATCGAACCCGCGTGACTCCACGTCCGCGCGCGACCTCAGGCGTCGACCTGAACCGCGGTGTCGCAGGGCAGCGGTACGTCCCAGGTCTGCCCGGGCCCGAGCGTGCGCTCCACATCCTCGACGCAGAGGCGGATGGGTGGCGCTGCGCTGGGGTGCAGGCGCAGCGTGACCCGGTTGTGGGTGACGGTGATGGTGATCGGTTGTCTTCGATAGGAGACCGTGAACTCGGTGCTGTCGAGTTCGGTGGGCAGGACCGGATGCAATCGTAGTGTGTCGTGGCGGGTCTCGATGCCGCTGTAGCAGCGCAGCACCATGTCGGCGGTTCCCGCCATGGCGCCGATGTGCACGCCCTCCCTTGTGGTGCCGCGCTGGGTGTCGGCGAGGTCGGCGCGCAGGGCCTGAGCGAACAGGCCCCATGATCGCGTGCGGTCGGTGCGAGCGAGCACCCAGGCGTGGGCGAGGCGGCTCAGGGTGGAGCCGTGGCTGGTGCGGGCCATGTAGTAGTCGACCGTGCGCGGGATGAGCTCGGGCGGTAGCGCGTACCCGAGGTGCTCGAAGCCGTCACGGAGTTCCTCGGCGGAGAACAGGTAGAAGAGCATGAGCACGTCTGCCTGCTTGGAAACCTTGTAGCGGTTGGTCGTATCGCCTTCCGCCTGCAGAATCAAGTCGAGACGTTCGATGTGGCCGTAGGCGGTACGGTAACCGTCCCAGTCGAATTCGCGAAGTTCCTCGTAACCCTGGAATTGACTGATGACCCCGTCTGAATGGAAGGGGACGCGCAGGCGGCGGCTGACCCGGTCCCAGCGCAGCGGCTCCTCGGCGGTGAGCTGCAGCCGCTCCCACAGGGGTCCGCAATCCACGCCGTCGAGCAGAGCGAGTACCTCGCGAGCGCGTCGCAGCACCCAGGAAGCGAGCACATTGGTGTACGCGTTGTTGCGGATGCCCTGGCCGGGAGCATCGGGGTACCCGTCGTGGAATTCGTCCGGCCCCATCACACCCTCGATATCGAAGCGGTCGTCGCCGGGGTCGTGGACGGCGAGCGCGCTGAACAGCCGTGCGACCTCGATCAGCATCTCCGCGCCGTGATCGATCAGGAAGCGGAGATCGGCGGTGGTCTGGTAGTACTGCCAGACGCTGTAGGCGATCGCGAGGCCGACGTGCCACTGGCGGCGCGAGTTGTCCGGCATCCATTCGCCGTTGCGTGGGTTGAACAGCGTGGTCGGTGTCTCCTCGCGGCCGTCACTGCCGCTCTGCCACGGGTACAGAGCGCCGGACAATCCCGCCGCGCGGGCGGCGTCGCGGGCACGGTCGAGTCTGCGATGCCGGTACTGCAAGAAGGCGCGGGTGAGTTCAGGACGGCGCAGGGTGAGCATGGGGTAGACGAACAGCTCGTCCCAGAAGATGTGACCTCGATAGGCTTCGCCGTGCAGTCCTCGGGCGGGTAGGCCCGCATCGATGTCGGGATGGGCGGCGATGGTCGCCTGCAAGACATGGAATACGTGCAGGTTCAAGGCGAGCCGGTCGTCCTGGCCGTCACCGAGGTCGATACCGAACCGATCCCACAGCTGCGCCCACCCGGCAACGTGCGCCGCCAGCAACGTGGCGATATCGGGAGCTTGTGTGATGCGGGCGGTGACCTCGGTAGCCGGCGTCGACAACGCGCGGTCCCGCGAGGTTGCCACCGCCGCGACCTTCTCCACCTTGACCGCGATCGCGGGTCGCAGGGGTACGACGATCTCGTGGCCGACGAGATGGTCGCTATCGAGCGCCGTGCGATCGATGCCGTCGGTGTCGGCGACGCGCGTCCGGATCGCTGTCGCGATCGTGACGCGGGATTGGGTCGTGTTCGTTTCGTAGAGCACGGTTTCCGGGTCGAGCTCTTGACGAGTGCCCGCCACGAGGTGGTCGGTCACGAGGGCGCGGTCCGCCGCCACGTTGCGATTGCCGACGTGGCCGTTGATGGCCGAGGTGACGACCACCGACCCTGCCCAGTTCTCGGCTTCGATGGTGAGTTCGACAGCGGCCAGGTGTCTTTCGGCGACCGAATGGAAACGCCGACCGGTGATCCGGGTGCGCCGGCCCGCGTCGTCGCGGTAACGATCGATAGTGGTCAACACACCCGCGCGAAGGTCGAGGTTCTGATGGTGGCTCAGCATCTGCGGCGCCCCCGGCGTCAGCGCCGTTCCGTCGGCCGTCCTGACCGTGAGATAGGTCCAGTCGGGGGCATTGACCAGGTGCTCGGTTTCGAGAGTCTGATCGGCGATCCGGGAGATCGTGCGGTTGTAGACGCCGGCGAGGTACGTGCCCGGATAGTGGACGCCGTCCATGCTGCAGCCCGTGATCGACCCGCGTGAAGCCCAGTACCCGTTACCGGTGGTGCACAGTGCTTCCCGCGTGCCTTCCTGAGTGGGGTCGTAGTCGTCGTAGAACAGGTTCCAGCCGCCCGGTTCGGCGGTCGTGGCGCCACCGCACCACCGCGGCTGAGGCCTCGGCGGGAAGCCTGGGCGGGGAACCAGGGGTAGGTCGGCCAGATCGGTGACGACGACATCGGCACCCGCCGCGTCGAGCGCGGCGCCGGCGCCCGTGCGGTCGACGCCGATGACGAGCCCGAATCCGCCGGTATCGGCCGCCTGCACGCCGGCGGTGGCATCTTCGAGCACCACGGCCTCGTTCGGGTCTACGCCGAGGCGGCGGGCGGCCTCGAGGAACATCGCGGGATCCGGCTTACTCGCCAAGCCCAGTCGTAGTGCGTCGGTGCCGTCGACGACGACGGCGAACATCTCGGCGATGCCGCCGGCGGCCAGCACGGCGGCGCTGTTGCGACTCGCGGTCACCAGCGCCGTTGGCACACCCGCGGCGTGAAGGCCCGTGAGGAGTCGCCGGGCGTCGGCGAAGACGTGTACTCCCGCACGCGCCAGGGCCTCGGCGAACAACGTTTGCTTGCGCGCGGCCAGGCCCGACACGGTCAGCTGGTCAGGTCGGTCGTCGGGTGTCCCCGGCGCGATATCGATGCCGCGCGCCGCGAGGAACCTTCGGACGCCCTCCTCGCGGCTGCGGCCGTCGACCAGGTCGTGGTAGTCGCGATCGGAATCGAACGGTGGCAGGTCGGCGCCGCCGAGCGCGGGCAAGGCCTCGTCGAACAGGGCCTTCCACGCGTCCGCGTGAATCGTCGCCGTGTCGGTGACGACGCCGTCCATGTCGAAGACGACCGCGCGGTAGCCGTTGGCGGTGCGGGGGAGCTCTGTCATGCCCACGCGGATGGTCGCTTCGGACCTCGCCTCGCCGAGCTCATCACCTCGTCCCACCATCCCTGCAGCGGGCTCGGTTCGGGCCAGCGCACCGTCGTCGCTGATCCGGCGCCGTCGTGGAGCGGCGTGGGAGCGGGATCTTGGCCGCGGGTGAGCGACATGAGTACCTCCTGGTCGGACCGGGTCGTCGTCTCAGTCTGAGATGTGGCCGGAAGGGCGGGAAGTGCCGGAAGTCCACGTCTGCTGGGCCGCACGGCCCTTCACCTACTCGGGCCGGGCGGACGGCGCACCGATGGTGTGTCGCGGCCGGTGTCAGGGATCGAATGCCCAACGGCACCCGGCCGCAGGACGAAAGCCCCTGCGATCGGTACCCGCTGCGGTGGTCGAATTGCTGTCTACCGCTGCCAGCCGAATCGCGCTCGGCGTTGAGGAGGAGTCGACTTGCCGATCATCACGTCGCCGTCGTCGACAGCCGCGCTTCACGAACTGACCTCGTATGAGGTCGTGCTGCGGCTGGAGACTGATCCACACCGTGGTCTGACCGATCAGCAGGCCGTCGAGCGCCTGGCACGCTTCGGGCACAACAGCTTGCCCGCGGCAGAGGGGGCCGGGCTGGTCGTGCGGATCGCGCGCCAGTTCCGCCACCCGTTGATCTACGTCCTGATCGCGGCCGCAGCGATCACCGCCGCGCTGGGCGAATACGTGGACTCGGCGGTGATCTTCGGTGTCGTACTGATCAACGCGGTGGTCGGATTCATCCAGGAGGCCAAGGCCGAAGCTGCCCTCGAAGGACTGCGGTCGATGGTGCGCACCCAGGCGACCGTGGTGCGCGACGGACAACGGCGGACCGTCCCGTCCGAGGAACTGGTGCCAGGGGACCTGGTCCTGCTCGAGGCGGGCGACAAAGTACCCGCCGATCTGCGGCTCGTCCGGGTGGCCGAACTGTGGGTGGACGAGTCGGCGCTGACAGGTGAGTCCGCTCCGACGGTGAAAGACGACGGGGCGCTGCCGGGGCCGACAGTGGTCGCGGATCGGCACAACATGGCCTACTCGGGGACGCTGATAACGACCGGTAGTGGAACAGGGTTGGTGGTGGCCACCGGCGCGGAAACCGAGCTGGGCGAGATTCACCGGCTCGTCGGTGCGGCGGAGACGCTGGATACGCCCCTGACGACGAAGCTCGCCCAGTTCAGCAGGATCCTGACCGTGGCAATCCTCGTCCTCGCCGCGCTGACCTTCGGAGTCGGTGTGCTGCGCGGGCAGGACGCGGCCGAAACCTTCACCGCCGCGATCGCGCTCGCGGTCGGCGCCATCCCGGAAGGACTTCCGGCGGCGGTGACGATCACGCTGGCCATCGGCGTTGCCCGGATGGCCCGGCGGCGTGCGGTGATCCGGCGCCTGCCCGCAGTGGAAACGCTGGGCGGAACCACGGTGATCTGCACGGACAAGACCGGAACCCTCACCCAGAATCAGATGACGGTGACCGGTGTGTGGACACCTGAAGGCCGGTTCGCGGTCACGGGGCTCGGCTATGCGCCGGAAGGCTTCGTCCACGATGCGCACGACAACGTGGCCGCACTCGATTCCCACCCGGCGTTGCGGTGGTCGCTGCTGGGCGGGGCCGCGTGCAACGACGCGGCCATGACCGTGCACGAGGGGCGGTGGCAGGTCGTGGGCGATCCCACCGAGGGAGCGATGCTGGTAGCCGCCGCCAAGGCCGGGCTGGGCCCAGGCGTGGTAGCGCGGGCACTGCCACGACACGCGACGATCCCGTTCAGTTCTGAGCGGCAGTACATGGCGACCCTGCACGGTGATGCGACGAGTGCGGACTCGTCGGGACAAGTGGTACTGGTCAAGGGCGCGGTCGAACGGGTCCTGTCCTTGTGTGCCTTCCATCTGGACGGCACAGGCGTTGCCGCGCCCGTGAACCGCGTGGCGGTGCTCGACGCCGCCGCGGAGCTGGCGGGGCAAGGTCTGAGGGTGCTGGCGACGGCGATGCTGCCGGTGGCCTGCTCGAACGATGTCGTCCCGGCGGACTTCGACGAAGAGCTGCTCTCGAATCGACTGATCTTCACCGGATTACAGGCCATGGTCGATCCGCCCCGGGCGGCGGCGCCCGCCGCGGTGGCCGCCTGCCATGCGGCGGGGATCGCGGTGAAGATGATCACCGGCGACCATGCAGGCACCGCCACCGCGATCGCCGGTCAGGTCGGTCTGCTGGACCGGCACGAGCCCGCCGAGGGCAGGGTGCTCACCGGCACCGAACTGGCCGCGCTGTCCGGTGCGGAGTTCACGGAGGCGGTGGAACGGGCGAGTGTCTTCGCCAGAGTCTCGCCGGAGCAGAAGCTGCGACTGGTCGAGGCCCTCCAGGCTCGCGGGCACGTCGTCGCCATGACCGGTGACGGAGTCAACGACGCACCGGCGCTGCGGCAGGCGGGGATAGGCGTGGCCATGGGGCTCGGTGGCACCGAGGTCGCCAAGGACGCCGCGGACATGGTGCTCACCGACGATGATTTCGCGACGATCGAAGCCGCGGTCGAAGAGGGCCGCGGCGTGTTCGACAACCTCACCAAGTTCATCGCCTGGACACTGCCGACGAACATCGGCGAGGGCCTGGTCATCTTCGCCGCGATCGTCTTCGGCGCGGCACTGCCGATCCTGCCGACTCAGATCCTCTGGATCAACATGACCACCGCGGTGGCCCTCGGACTGATGCTTGCGTTCGAACCCAAGGAGGCGGGCATCATGACCCGGCCACCGCGCGCACCGGATCGACCGTTGCTGACCCGCTCGCTGATGGCGCGGGTGCTGCTGGTGTCCTCGCTTCTGGTCGCCGGCTCGTGGTGGCTGTTCCAGTGGGAACTCGCCGAGGGGGCAAGCCTTCCCGAGGCCCGCACCGCCGCCGTGAATCTCTTCGTTCTGGTCGAAGCGTTCTACCTGTTGAGCTGCCGGTCACTCACTCGCTCGGCGTGGCGGCTCGGGTTCTTCTCCAATCGGTGGCTCATCGTCGGCGTCGCCGGTCAGCTGGTCGGTCAGCTCGCGCTCACGTACGTGCCCGCCATGAACACCGTCTTCGACACCGCGCCCATCAGCGGCGACGCGTGGCTGCGGATCCTGCTTATCGCCGTCGCGGCGAGTCTTGTGGTCGCGGTGGACAAACGCGTGCGGCGAGGGCACGCACGATGAGCACGATCGGCCGTGCGCGCGGACCGATCGTGACACGGCTACTCCACTCCGAGGAGCCGTCCATCCGTTGGCGCACTCTCCTCGGGGTGCTCGGCGTGCCGCCGCTTGATCCCGCAGTTGCCACGGCGGCCGCGGCGGTTCCCGGCAGCGCGCGCGTGCGGCGTCTGCTCTCCGAACGGCTGGCCGACGGCACACTGCCCTTCCATCCCTACAACGCGAAATGGCGAGGGGCGCATTGGGTGCTGGTCTCCTTGGCCGAACTCGGGTATCCGGCGGGTGATGATTCCTTGGTGCCGTTGCGTGAGCAAGCCCTGGGCTGGCTGCTGTCGCCGGAGTACGAGCGGCGCTATATCGGCCGGGTTCGAAACCAGGAGTTGCCGACGTTGCACGCGTCCATCGAGGGGAATCTGGTGTGGGCGCTGCCGCGGTTGGGGCTGGCGGACGAGCGGGTCGATCGCCTTGCCGCTCGTCTGCTCCACGCTCAGTGGCCCGACGGTGGCTGGAACTGTGATCGGCGAGCGACCGGTCGCGTGTCGTCCTTCGGAGAAAGCCTCGTCCCGCTGCGGGCTCTGAACGCCTATGCCCGCACCACCGGAGATCCCGAGGCCCGTGAGGCGGTCCTGCGTGCCTCGGAGCTGTTCCTCGGACGTCGGCTGTTCCGCCGCCGCACCGACGGCTCGGTGATCGATCGGTCCTTTCTCGAGCTGCACTTCCCGTGCTATTGGCACTACGACATCCTGTTCGCGTTGACAGTGCTGGCCGAGTCAGGGTCGATCGCTGATCCGCGCTGCGCCGAGGCTCTCGACGTACTCGAGGCGAAGCGCTTGCCCGACGAAGGTTTTCCCGCGGAGGCCAAGTTCTATCGGGTCAGCTCCGCGCACCCCGGTGGCGGGTCCTCGGTGGTCAGTTGGGGACCGACCAGTCGCCGGACGTCGAACGAATGGGTCAGTTGCTCGGCGCTGATCGCGTTGACGGCGGCCGGGCGTCGCGGTCCGTCCTCGTGATCTCGGGCGCGGCCGGTGGAACCCGACGCGCGGTAGCGGCCGAATCAGCCTGGTGGCGACCGAATCTCAAGGCCGGGGCCGCGACAGGGCCTTTGCGCAGGCGCGCGACGTCGGAGGCGTAGGTCATCGTCACCGTCCATGGGCCGGAGGTGCCCTGCTTGGGGAGCGCGCCCGCCGCCCGGCGCACGTAACCGGCATGGAAGTCGAGCATCGTACGATGCTCGATCGACGGGTCGGCTACCGGTTCCACGGTGTCGTAGCCGCGCTCGTCGAGCAGCCGCAACAGGCGGCACAAATGCTCGCACACCAGGTCCAGCTTCAGCGTCCACGACGAATTGGTGTAGCCGATGGCGTAGGCGAAGTTCGGTACGCCGCTGAGCATCATTCCCTTGAACGCCATGGTCTGGCCGACGTCGACGGGCGCGCCGTCCTTGCTCAGCTGGATGCCGCCGAAGGGAAGCAGTCGTAGACCGGTCGCGGTGACGACGATATCCGCGTCGATCCGCCTGCCGGACGTCAATGCGATGCCGTGTTCGAGGAACCGGTCGATGTGGTCGGTGACCACTTCGGCGCTTCCCTCGCGGATGGCCCTGAACAGGTCGCCGTCGCGGACGGCGCACAGCCGTTCGTCCCAGGGGTCGTAGCGGGGGTTGAAGTGCACGTCGACCTCGTACCCGCGCGGCAGCAGCGCCTTGTTCACCGCGCGGATCAGGCGACGGGTCACCGCCGGATGCCGCCTGCTCAACTCCCAGAGCAATCGCTGGCGCGCGATATTGAGGCGCCGGGCGACGCGGTAGGCCGTGGCATCGGGAAGTACCGTCCGCAGCGCGACCGCGAGATAGTCGGTACCAGGCAGCGGCAGGGCATAGCTCGGTGACCGTTGCAGCATGACGACGCCGGCCGCGGTCGCGGCCAGCGCCGGAACCAGGGTGACCGCGGTCGCTCCGCTGCCGATCACCACCACCCGTCGCCCCCGGTAGTCCAGGTCCTCGGGCCAGAACTGCGGATGGACGATCTGCCCGGCGAAGTCCTCCTGCCCGGCGAAATGCGGGGCGTGCGCCTGCTCGTAGGAGTAGTAACCCGCAGCGCTGAACAGGAATCTGCAAGTCATCGTCACGATCTGGTCGTTTCTCACCTGCACGCGCACGGTCCATCGGGCCTCGTCGGTCGAGAAGTCCGCGCTGAGCACCTTGTGCCCGAATCGGATGTTCGGTGACAGCTCGTCGTCGTCGACGGCCTCGGCCAGGTAATCGAGGATGTCGTCGCCGTCCGCGATCGCCGAGTCGTGGGCCCACGGCTTGAATTCGTAGGCGTAGGTCTGCAGGTCGGAGTCCGATCGAATGCCGGGATAGCGGAACAGGTCCCACGTTCCACCGATCCTGTCCCGCGCGTCCAGCAGCAGGAAGGACTTGTCCGGAAGCTGCGTCTTCAAGTAGTGGCCCATGCCGATGCCGGAGAGGCCGGCGCCGACCACGAGCACGTCCAGATCCACCGCCGAATCGTGCGGAGCATGTTCGGTTTTCGGCTCACAGCGCATGATGTGAAAACTCCTGTCCAAGATGTGATCTCTGGTGATTCCGCGTGACGGCCCCCCGTCGAGGCAACGGTGGGTGACCTGTTCGCGGGGGGTTTCAGGCCGACCGGCGGGCGGGTTCGCTGCGGTATCGCGAAACCGGGCCGTCGATGCCGAGCAACCGCCACAAGTGCCGGGCGAGGGGGTTCATCAGTCCGGCGTCCGTCGCCAGTGCGCGGACATCGGCGAAGACGTCCCGCAGTTGCCGGGCGGACTCCGCGTGGTTCCAGAACGCCTCGCGGATAACGTTTTTCAAGATGCCGAGCTCCTCGGTCATCTCCTTCGGCGGGATCACGATGACGTCACACAACACTCGCATGATGAGGGGGAAGGCCAGCGACAGCAGTAGTCGGCGGACGGGCCGATAGGTGGCGACGGTCTCGTGCAGATAGCGATGCGCGAAGGAGATGTGACGCGCTTCCTCGGCGACGTGGATCTGCATGATCCGCTCGATCAGCGGATGCAACTCGACATCGGACCGGAGGTAGGCCTTCTGGATGTGGTCGATCGGTTCCTCGCCGGCCAGCACTCCGGCCCAGAACAGTGCCGGCGTGAACTGACCGGCCAGCGAGATGAACGGCCCCGCTCGACGGAACAGCCGGCGCGCCCCGGGCACATCGGCCCCGGAACGGTTGACGAACTCCTGGAACATCTGCGTGTGGTGGCATTCCTCGGTCGCCTCATGGGTGATGTAGCGGAATTCGGGTCTGCCGTTGGGAAGGGTGATCGCGAACGCCATGATCCCGCCGATCAGGATCTCCTCGAAGGTGCGCCCGACCTTGCAGACGTTGGCCTGGCGCCAGATGCCGATCTGGATCTGCCGCTCGACGGGAAGGGCCCGGTACCAGGGGTGCCTGCCGAGTGGATCGACGGCGGGCAGCACCCAGCGGGGGTCGCTCCAGGAGATCTCGTAATCGGGGTCGTCCCAGGCGATGTCGGTGAAGGCGTCGAAATGCGCCGTGACGGACGCTTCGGAGAGCGTCTGCATGGTTTCGTCGAAGGTTTGCTCGCTGGTCATGTCACTCCCAGGGCTCGGCGGCTGCGATGCCGCAAATATGTGTTACTGAGAGTTGCATGTTTGTGTGGTCGTGCCAACGCTCCGAAAGGCAACACCGTCGAGGGCTTCGGTCCCTGGTGAGAAGGTCTTTGGGCCCTGGGCGGTTCCGTAACGTCAGCGGATCGAATGTGGCCCGGTGCGGTACTCGGCGCACCGATATCGGTCCGAAGTCATCGCGGGCGGTGTCTTCGTGCTCTAACCACGTCCCGGGGCGCGGTGGCACCGTGGGATACGCAGACGAAAGGACGATCAATGGCCCCCGGAATGCCCGACCGCCGCACCGTGATCGCGGCACTGACGCTCGCTGGGCGTGCGCCGTCCCGGCGCGATACCCAGCCGTGGCGGTGGCGGGTGACCGACGGTGCTGTCCATCTGTACCTCGACCGGCTGTTCTCGCCGTACGCGACCGACCCGGATTCGCGCGACGCGGTGCTCAGCTGTGGCATGGCACTTCACCACCTGAATGTCGCCTTCGCGGCGGCCGGGTGGGCCACGGTGGTCCACCGGCTACCGGATGGCGCCCGACCCGAGCTGCTCGCATCGCTTCGGTTCGTGCCGCATCGCCCCACGATGCTGGAGCGATCGCTACGCGAGGCGATCATCGAGCGACGCAGCGATCACCGCCCTTACCCGATGCGGCCGATACCCGGTGGGTACCTGAGCTTGTTCCGTGAGCGCGCGGCGGCATTGGGTGGCGTCGTGCGCCTTGTCTCCGACAGCGACCGTGAATGCCTCGCCGCCTACGCGGGCACGCCTCGCCCGAAGGTGCCCTGCGAAAGCCGGCCCGCGCTTGCTCTTCGGCGGGACCCGAGCGTGCACGGCGAGGGACTCATCGGGGATTCACCGCGTTGGTCGCCGTTCGAAACCGATTCCGTGCAGAGCCTGGATGGGGGATTCGTCGACTATGCCGAGTTCTTCGTCGTCGGTACACCCACCGACGATGCGGTGTCGCGGTTGCGTGCGGGCGAGGCGATCAGTGCGGTGCTGCTGACGGCGACCAATATCGGTCTGGCCACGTGTTTGCTCGCCCAACCGCTCGAGTCGCTACGGAGCTTCTTCCGGACCGAAGCAGTGGGCGGCCCGCTGTTTCCCCAAGCGCTCTTCCGCGTGGGATGGGCACCGGATACCGACGAAGCACTGGAGATCCCGCCTCGTCGCCCGGTCGAGGACCTGATACTTCCCTAGGGCGATTACTGCCCCTGGTCCTCAGCGAATGCGTGGATGCACCACCATGACGGGGCAGCGAGCGCACTGGATCAGCGCACTCGTGGTCGAACCGAGCCGCAACCCATCGAACCCGCCGCGGCCTCGGTTGCCGAGGACGAGGAGCTGTGCCGACGACGACCACTCGATCAAATGGTGAGCCGGCCCCGACACGAAGGTCTCGCGTGTGACCGAGACGGCGGGGTACTTGTCCTGCCAGCCGGCGAGTTGTTCGTCGATCAACTCCTGCGCGTCGGCACGGGCGCGACCGTCGGCCAGAACGTCTGGTAGCCCGGCGAACCATCCGAACCGCAGGTCACTCCAGGAGTGCACGACGACCAAGTCGGTCCGGCGCTCGTCGGCCTCGGCGAAGGCGGCGGCCACCGCGGCGCGGCTGTGCTCGCTGTCGTCGACACCGACGACTACCGGTCTCGCGCCTGTGCTCGGCCGCACGGGAGCCGTGTCGCGCACCACGACCACCGAACCGTGTCCGTGCGCGGCGACAGCGAGAACGGTCGACCCGAAAAGCCCACCACCACTGAGGCCCACAGCACCGACAGCCGTCGAGTGCGCGGTAGCGGATTCCTCGACCAGCACCGGCGCCGCGGTGCCGTCGACGATGGCGGTTTCGATGTCCAATGCCGGATCGATGGCTACCGCCTGCGATTTCGCCGCACGGAGGCAGTCGGCACCGAATTCCCGCATCGCTTCGGTGACCGAGCTCAGCGGCAGGTCGTAGGGGTCGAGCAGGATTTGCGCGGCAGTGAGATCGGCGGCGTGCACGATGCGCAGCGGTCGCGCGCTCGCGGCGGCGGTCTCGGCCGCCCAGCGGACCGCCAGCCCCGCGGCTTCCGATCCGTCGGTGCCGACCACGATCGGTGCGACGTGCGAGCGCTGGTCGGCGCCGGTCTGGTTCTCGGTCATGTCAGGTCTCTTCCCGTGGTCGAACTGTCGGATGTTGTCGAGGTTCGGCACCGACTCCGCGATGCGGCGGCCGGGCGATCCAGAGCGACAGGCTCAGCCGATCGTCTGTTCGGCCGGCAGGTCGCGGTTGGGCAGCCGGAAGCGGAAACGCTCCATCGTGGTCGAATTCGACGGCTGTTCGGGGACTACGAGGACCGCGCACCGCGTGTGCTGGAGGGCCGAGTAGGTGGCTCCGCTCAGCAGTGGCCAGAATTGTCTGCGCTGCCGGGTGGTGACAACCAATTGCGCTGTAGCAGAGAACTTCTCTATCGCGGTTCGGGTATGTCCGAAGTAGGTGACCAGCCTGGTCCGCACAGTGGGGAAGTCTCGTTCGTGCTCGGCCAGGAGCGCTGCGACGTGGTCCTCGAGTCGAGGCGTGGCTACCCGTGCGGTCGGTCGGGTGACCATGACGACCAGCACCTCGCAGTGGCGTTCGGCGGCGGCACGCATCGCGGCCGACAGTGCCGGGGAGACGGCGCTGTCTGTGGCCGTGACGACTACCAGCACCGGCCCGACCGCCGCAGCTGCGCTGGTCGGCGGCCGGATCACCGCGAGAGGACAATTCGAGGCCGCCGCGAGCGTGGTCGCCACGGAACCGAGTATTGATCGGGTAATCGTGCCTCGGCACCCGCTACCGACGACTACCTCGCAGGCGCGCGTCGACAAGCCGAGCAGTCTGGTTGCCGGATCCCCGGAGAGCACGACGGTGCTGATCCTCGGCGCCGGGGCCGACGAAGTCCGCGCCCATCGCTCGAGAACCGCGCGACGGGCGTTGTCCAGGATTTGCCCGCTCGCCGATACGGTGGCATCGCGCTCGGCGACATGGACCAGTTGCAACGGTGCCTTCCGGGCGTCGGCGACCACCGCGGCCCACTGTGCCGCGCGGATCGCCGTCGAAGAATCGTCGACGCCGACGATCACGGGCGCGGATGTGGCCGGCTGTCGGTTGTGCTCGTCGGTGGTGATCTCGCTCATATCCTCAGGGTGGCTGTCAGGCGCGACAACCGGCAGGGCAGCAGTGCCCGAACAGCCGGGACTTTCGGCACAGTGCCTCCGGTCGACGGCGGCGTCATCCGGTTGTCGAGCCGGTCGCCGGCACAGGGCGGATCTGGGCAGCGAGTGTCTCCACGGTCGCGGACTCGAAGACGTCGGTACCCGGCAGCATGACCGTGGCAGCCGCCGCGGCCACCCCGAGTACGCAGGCTTGTGCCACCTCGGCGCCTTCGGTCAGGCGTTGGGTGATCGCCGCGACCAGGCTGTCACCGGCACACGCGTCGCTACGTGGCGGCGCGGTGAGGACCGGCGCCGCTATCACCTGGTGGCCGCCGCTGTCGGAGCACACAGCGCCGAGGGCGCCGACCGTGGTGATCGCGTACTCGCAGGCGCCACGCTCGAGCAGCAGAGCATTGGCCGCGCAGGCGTCGTCGTACCCGGTGATCGGGCGGCCGATCAAAGCGGCGGCTTCGACTCGATCCAGCCGCAACAGAAAAACGCGCTCGGCCAGCATCGTTGTCAGCTGCGTGCCCGCGATGTCGGCGATCAGCGCGGCGCCCGCGGCGGCGACCTCCCGCGCCACCGCGGCACCGAATCCCGCACTCAGGCCAGGCGTCGCGCTCCCCGACAGCACGAAATAGTCGCAATGCCGGGCGGTTTCGGCGATCATCTCGAGATTCTGTCGCTCCTCGGCGGCGGACAACGTCGGTCCCGCAGGTACGACGTGGTAGCTTCTGCCCGACTCCCGCTCCGCGACGACGAAGGCCTCACGCGTGTCCTCGCCGATCTCGATGGGAAGGTGCGCGATGCCTTCGTCGTCGAGCAGCCGATTCAACCGCGCGCCCACTTCTCGTCCCGCGGTGTGCAGGGCCAGGGCCGTACCGCCCAGACGACGCACACCGCGCGCCACATTGAGGCCACCGCCCCCACCGCTGATCGAGCAAAGTCGTGCGCGGGACTTTCCCTCGGGCCGCAAGCACTCGACCTCGACAGAGAGGTCCACTGTGGGATTGATGGTGAAGGTCGTGATCGGTACCGGATGCGTGATGGGGTCCATGGCGCCAGCATGTCGCGACAGGCGACGGTCCCGGCAGTGCCGAATGTCCTCGCCGGGCTCGCCGTTGGTCGCCTGCGTCCGCGGTCTCGAACAGCGAAGGATCGGCTGCCGCGCGGTTCGACCCTATGTCAAGCTCGCGCCCGGTCCCGGGCGAGCGCCCGATCGCGCTGCTCCTCGAACCGGGGAATCTTGACCGTCGCCAGGTCGTCGAGGAAGCCGGCCAGGTGCTCCCTGGCCCGCTCGCCGCGCGCGGTGAAGTCGTTACGCTGGAAGACATTCCACTGCCGCAGAACGGGATTCAGTACCTCTTCCAGATGCTGACGCAGGTCGTAGACTCCATGCTTGGCCATCAGCACGCCGTGGCGGCGGAAGTCGGGCATACCGGCGCCGGGCATCTGGAAATTGCAGACGATGGTGTCGATCGCTTCGATCGCCTGGTCGGGTACGAGATCCAAAGCGGCCGCGCAGACGCTGCGATAGAAGATCATGTGCAGGTTCTCGTCGGCGGCGATCCGCTGCAGCATTCTGTCGGCGATGGCGTCGGCGCAGACCTTTCCGGTATTGCGATGGGTGACCCGAGTGGCCAGTTCCTGGAAACTGACGTAGGCCACCGAATACAGCAGGCCGGCACCGCTGTCGAGTTCGGCCGCGTCCGACCCCGCCGTGAACCCGTTGGTCATGTGCATCATCCGTGCCGATTCGAGCCGAACGGGATCGACGCCTCGGGTGACCACCAGATAGTCACGGATCACCGTGCTGTGCCGCATCTCCTCCGCGGTCCACCGGCCGACCCAGGTGCCCCAGGCGCCGTCGCGGGAGAAGTTCTGGGAGATCTCGCGGTGATAGGACGGCAGGTTGTCCTCGGTGAGCAGATTGGTGATCATCGCCGCCTTGGCGACATCGCTGAGCGTGGATTGGTCGGGGTCCCAGTCGGTCCCGCCGAGCATGGCGAAGTTGCGCCCTTTGTCCCAGGGGATGTAGTCGTGCGGTTGCCAGTCCTTGCTCATGCCGAGATGACTGTTGAGGCAGCTCTCGGCGACCGGTTCCAGTTCGTTGAGGATCTCTCGCTGTGTCAGGTCACGATGCACGGCGGTCGTCTGCCCTTCTGCTCTGGACGAGATGGATGCCCGACGGTGGCGGCGGGCCGGTCGGGGCCGCCTTACCTCACCACCACGGCGTCGGTGGCTCGTAGAGCTGAAAGACCCACGGTGGAGGGGCTTCAGGCTCTACGCCTCGCTCTGCCGGTTTGGTCTCATCACAACAACGACAGGCTCGTCGCGAGTCGAGGAGTCTGTTGATCAGGGGTAATGGAGAGGAGTACCGGTGTCAGGTACAGCGTCCGACCGCGAGTTGATCGACCGCTATGTATACGCGGTGCTCGCTCACATCCCGCGCGGGAGCCGCGGCACGGTCGCGGCCGAATTGCGCACCAGAATCGCCGAGGAGGTGCCCGCACGTCCCGTACGCGCGGTGCTTTCCGAATTGGGTGCGCCCGAGGATCGAGCTCGACGCTTTCGCGGCGCGCCGCGCCAGCTGATCGGACCTCACCTGTACGACACGTATCTGAGGGTCTTGTGGCCGGCTGTGCGGGCGATAGCGATTGTCGCGGGCGGTGTGAGTCTGCTGACGGCCGCCCTCGGCGGAGAAGCCGCGCCGACTGTCATCGATGTCCTCCGAGACGGTCTGACATCCGCGTTCGCCGGCGCCGTCTATGCGGCCTTCTGGGTGACGGTCGTCTTCGCGGTGATCGAACGCGTCGCGCCGAGCACGGTCTTGTATACATGGCGACCGGACGACCTGCCCCCTGTGCCGCACGGGCGAGAGATCCCGCTCGGTGACGCCGTGGGTGATCTGGTTTTCGCGCTCATCGTGTTGACCGTCGCGTTGTGCTTCTTCCCGGCGCTGGCTCCGCCGTTTCTCGCGGACGTGGTGGGGGGATTGGACTCGGGTGTGGTGACGCGGCTGTTGCCCGCGGTGGTGGTGGTGGCCGTGTTGTGGATCGCGGTCGCCGGCGCGCAGCTGCTCGTCCGCGCGTGGACCTTAGCGGTCACCGTGCTGTCGATCGCGGCCGATCTGCTCGCCATCGCTACGGCGGCGGCAGTCCTGGTGCACCGGCCCTACTTCTCCGATGTCTTCCTCGCCGACCTGCGCGGCGAGGACGGTGATGTGGTCAGGGCTGTCGATATCGGCATCGGGATCGGTGCTGTCGCGGTGATTCTGGTCTGCGCCACCGCAATCGTCACAGCCGCGCGGCGGTATCTCGGCCATCGTCAGGGCGACCTGGACGGTGGTCGCCGAGCCGGTGGCTCGGTGCTCGATGTGCGGGTGTGACCGGGAGATACTCGGTCCAGTCGATCCGCGTGAGCATGACGACACCGGCGAGAAACGCGATCTGCACGGCGATGCCATAGGGCGTGGTGAGCGAGGAGGTCAGAGTTTCGCCGAGACTGCGCTCGGCGACCTCGGCGGCGCTGATGTACAGCGAGAAACTCACTATCCTTCCCTCGATATGCGCGGTGGTCAGCGGAAACAGGCGCAGACCCATCAGCCCGGCCGCCTCGAACATCTGCGCCGACGGTAGCGGGGAGACGAGAAAGACCCCGATCGTGGTGATTCTGCGGCCACGACGACCGGTGAGATAGTCACTGGCGGCGCGGAGATTGGCTCTGCGCCGCGGGCCGAGACGGCCACCGGCGCGACGGGTGACTGCGGCGAGGACGTAACGCCCCGCACCCGAAGCGACAGCGGCGCACACGACGAGCGGGGCCGGGTCAAGGTTCCAGTTGAGCCCGAAGAACACCACGAGCACCGCATTCGGTGGCCCGAACGCCGGCAGCAAGTTGACCGTGAACACGACGGCGACGACAAGGAGCAGGTGTGCCACCGTCGTGCTCATGACGGTGCTTTCGGCAAGGCACCGAGGGCGATGTCGGTGTCGGACATGGCGGTCCTTTCCGCTTGCGCGGGGCGACGGGTGGTGATCCGACGACGTGTCCTCAGCGTCGGGCGGCGAGCCTGCGCAGCCGCTCGTGTTCGAGAACGAATACGGCGATGCTCCCGGTGAAGCTCAATGCCGTCGCGATCGCTCCGAGTGTGGTCCAGCCGCCGAACCCGTAGCCGGCCGCGGTCAATGTCGAGGCGAGCCCGACGATTCCGGTGAAGAAGAGCAGAATCCCGGGAATGTTGTACGGGTCGGCGAGGCTCTCGCCCGGCTTGCTGTGGTAGGCGGCGCTGGAAGTGCTGTCGCTCACGGTGATTCCTCCGATGTGTCTCATCAGACCTGGACATCGTTTCCGAGGTCTGTCGACACACTGTCTCTTCGCCGCCTGGTTCACCGTGAGAGGCGTTGGTCCCGAAGGGTTTCGACCAAGGTCATCTGGGGGCAATTGGTACTCCGCGATGGTGTCCGTCGGCCCTTACCCCGCCCGGTCCGGACGGGCCATGGTTGCACTGTCGGCACACCGCGATCTCGCGCGGTGTGAACCGCCGGAGGAGGCATGAAATGTACTGGTACGAGCATGATGTCAATGGGTGGGGCTACGTCTGGATGGGTTTCGGAATGATCCTGTTCTGGGGTCTGCTGATGGCTGGGTTCCTGCTTGCCCTGCGGTACCTGTTCCGCGCGGACAGCGAACGCCGCGCGCACCCGGTACCGCCGGGCCCCGAGCACGTTCTGGCGGAACGCTTCGCCCGAGGAGAGATCGATGCGAAGGAGTACGCGGATCGGTTGTCGGTGTTGCGCTCGGTCACCCGGCAGTGATCCGTGGCAGCGTCCGATGCCACCCCGGCGTAATTCCTCGCATATCAGGGACAAGCGACCGTTCCGGCGAGGACCTTCGGCACTTTCCCGGTTGCAGGCCCGGCGGTGAGTGTAGGGACGCTCGATGCCGACGTGGCTGCTGAGCGGAAAGGTCAGGCCTGGTGGTGCATTCGTCGGATATCTTGTCACGATTTCTCCTTGTCCCCGGGGCGACGGTGAGCGTTCGTGGCGCCGTGCCCGGAGCCGATGTCGCGCGGTTGGGCACCACCGTCGGCCGCACCCTGCGAGATCACGGTGCCGACCGGCATGTGCGGATCCGGGTGAGCGGACCGAACGACGGCGACGGCCCACTGCTGGTGCAGGTGAACCTCGCGCTGGACGGCGTCGCGATCCGGATGCAGACGACGGCTTTCCCCGATCGCGTCGCCGACACGGTGGAGACGCGGCTGCGCAGGCAGATCGTGCATGCCCGACGATGGGCACCGCGCCCGTGGTCGGCTGGATCGTCGGCGGGACCTTCGCTGCTCGTGCCGGGCCCGCTCGTCCGACGCAAACGGATCACGCCGCGAGTGCTGTCCCCGGTCGCGGCGATCCGCACGATGGACGCACTCGACTACGATGTCCACCTCTTCACCGACAGCGAGACCGGCGAGGACTCGATCGTCTACCGCGGCGGCCCGTGGGGCTTGCGGCTTGCCCGGCAACACGATCTCCGGCCACCGGACGGGCTCTCGACGACAGGGCCGACCGTGCCGACGCTGCATATACATCCAGCTCCGATACTCGATGAACACACCGCCACAGCCAGGATCTGTGATCACCGCCTCCCGTTTCTCTTCTACAACGACCTGGGGTCCGGGCGGGGCGCGCTGCTGTACCGGCGATTCGACGGGGGACTCGCCTCGTTGTCGATCGTCGGCGACGGCTGAGAAGACCCGGATGGATACAGACGCGGCGTGTGCACGGCAACTTCCCGGCGGCCGTGGTATTTCGTGCCAGGGTGGACAGGACACCGGCGGTGCAACGTGAAGGGAGCGGCGAGATGATGCGAGCGTGGCGAGTGGCCCGTCCCGGCCCGATCGGGTCCGCTGTTCCGCTGCGGTTCGGCCAGGAGCCGATGCCGGAACCCATGGCCGACGAACTACTGGTCAGGGTCCTTGCCTGCGGGGTGTGCCGTACCGACCTGCATGTGGTCGAAGGCGACCTACCCGTCCACCGTTCGGGGGTGACCCCAGGGCACGAGGTCGTCGCGCAGGTCGTGTCGGTTCCGGAGGGATACAGCGGTGTGGCGGTCGGTGACCGGGTGGGTGTCCCGTGGCTGCGACACACCTGTGGGGTCTGCCGATACTGCCTGCGTGGCGCGGAGAATCTGTGCCCTCGGTCGCGCTATACCGGATGGGACGCCGACGGCGGATACGCCGAATTCGCCGCGGTCCCCGTCGACTTCGCGCTCCCATTGCCTGCCGGCTATTCCGACGAGGAGCTTGCGCCGCTGCTGTGCGCCGGGGTGATCGGGTACCACGCGCTGGTGCGGGCCGAGGTACCGCCGAACGGCGTTCTCGGCATCTACGGATTCGGCGGTAGCGCCCATCTCACCGCGCAGATCGCATTGGCGCGAGGAGCTCGCGTCCATGTGATGACCAGAGACCCGGCGGCCAGGGAGCTGGCCTCGGCGCTCGGCGCGGCTTCTGTGCAGGGTGCGGCCGACCCGGCACCGGAGCCGCTGGATTCCGCGATCCTGTTCGCCCCCGTCGGTGAACTGGTATTGCCCGCGATGGAGGCGCTGGACGCCGGGGGGACGCTGGCGATCGCCGGAATCCACCTCACCGACGTCCCTCCGCTGAACTATCAGCGACACCTGTTCCGGGAACGCCAGATTCGCAGCGTCACATCCAACACCCGAGCACAAGCCCGGGAATTCCTCAGCCTGGCGGAGCACTACCGGCTGAGGGTTTCGACCCATCGTTATCCGCTGGAGCACGCTGACCGCGCTTTGCTCGACCTCTCGCTCGGCCGATTCGACGGCGCGGCCGTGCTGGTGCCTTGATCACGTCCGTCCGGCGGCCGGCGGCGCGTGACCGACAGTCCGCGGGGAAGTGTCTGCGGCGAGCGCGTGATCGAGCAGGACGCGGCGTTCTGCGGAGGCGACGACCCGGCGGGTCGCTGCGACCGCATCCGGGGTCACCGACACCGACGTGATTCCCATGCGCACCAGATGTTCGGCGAACTCCGGCCGGTTCGAGGGCGCCTGACCGCACAGCGACGAGGTGATGCCAAGGCGCCGTGCGAGTCCGACGATGCGTGAAATGGCATCCAGCACAGCCGGATCCGATTCGTCGAACAGCTCGGCGCAGTCTTCGGAGTCGCGGTCGACACCCAGCATCAGCTGGGTCAGGTCGTTGCTGCCGATGGAGACACCGTCGATACCGAGACCGACGTATTCGGGGAGCCAGTGCAGCACCGAGGGGACCTCGGCCATCACCCAGCGGTGCAGGCCGCGTTGCAGACCCAGCTCGCTGGCGTCGATGAGTTCCAGGCACGCTTCCAGCTCCCACTTGGTGCGCACGAACGGGATCATCACGTGCAGATTGGGATTGTCCTGGCGGGCGCGCGCCAGCGCGCAGAGTTCGGCGTCGAACAGGTCCGGCTCACGGATGTAGCGGTAGCAGCCGCGGTATCCGATCATCGGGTTGTGTTCGACGGGCTCGTATCGTTCGCCCCCGCGCAGTGCGCGGAATTCGTTGCTGCGGAAGTCGGTGGTGCGGTAGACCACCGGTCGAGCGCCGAACGGCGTGGCGATCCGGTCGAGCGACTCGCTCAACCGGTCGATGAAGAGCCGCTGTTCTCCTCGCGCGAGAAGATCTCGGGGATGGCGGCCCTCGAGCGCGCGGGTCAGCAAGGTTTCGGCGCGCAACAGCCCGACTCCATCGACATCCTGCGCGGCGACGGCGACGGCCGCGTCAGGAGTGGCCAGATTGACGTAGATCTTGGTCGCGGTGGGCTCGGTGGCGAAGCTGTGCGGTGCGACGCGTCCAGCCGGACGTGGTGCCGGGACGTCGGTGGTTCCTGCCCTGACCTGCCCGGTGGAACCGTCGACCGTCACCAGGGTGCCGTCGACGAGAGCCGAGGTGGCGGTGCGGGCACCGACGATGCAGGGAATTCCCAGTTCACGTGCCACGATCGCGGCGTGACACGTCATGCCGCCGCTGTCGGTGACCACGGCCGCGGCTCGCGACAACGCCGGTAGCCAGTCCGGATTCGTCATCGGCGCCACGAGAACCTCACCCGCGCGCAGCAGCCGCCCGAGATCCGGCGAAGCCAGCACGCGAACGGGCCCGGACGCCACACCGGGCGCCGCGCCGATGCCCTGGACAAGGGCCGCGTCGCTGGAGGATTGCGAACTCGGCGAGGTGGCGGCCTCGGTCGGCGTCGTGATGGGTCGCGCCTGCACGATCCAGAGGACACCCTTGTCGTCGAAAACCCACTCGACATCCTGGGGGATCCCGCCAAGGTGGGCCTGTACCGACAGCGCCAGCCGCGCGACCGCCCGGGCCTGCTCGTCGGTCAGGACCGGGGAGGCGGCGTCGGTGGCATCCAGTTCGACCCGACGGTCACCTTCCGGCCCGGACATGATCGCATAGCTCTGCCGTCCGATCCGGGTGCGCAGCAGGTCCGGGCCCGCCGCGTCGAGTAGGTAGGTATCGGGCTCGACCGCTCCCGAGACGACGACCTCGCCCAATCCCCGGGCGGCTTCGACGACGACACGATCGCGTCGCCGCGTCGCGGGATCCGCGGTGAAGGCGACCCCCGCGGCTCTCGCATCGACCATGCGCTGCACGACGACGGCCATCGCCGGTCGCCCGCGCATCCCACGGCGGGCCCGGTAGGTCAGCACCCGAGGGCTGAACAGCGAGGCCCAGCAGTCGACCACAGCGGCCAGCAGGGCGTCCCTGCCGCGAATGTTGGTGCGGGTCACGTTCATCCCGGCGAAGGAAGCGCCCGCGCTGTCCTCGCCGATCGCCGAGGAACGCACTGCGACCGGAATATCGTCACCGAGCGCGCCATAGGCCGACGAGACGGGCTCGCGGACCATATCGTCGAGGTCGACAGCGCGGACCATCTCCGCCATCTTCTCGCACAGGTCGGCGAGCTGGGCGGTGTCTGTCACCGAGGCCAGAGCTCGATCGTGGAGTTGCCCGAGTGCTGTGCCGACGGGACTGTCGGTGATCGCGTGTTCGTACGCGGCGGCCAGCACGACGAAACCGGCAGGCACCGGCAGATCCGCGGCGACGAGTTCGCCGAGATTGGCGCCTTTGCCCCCGGCTCGATCAGCGTCCTCGATCCGCAATTGCCTGAATTCTGCGACGAAATCGCCCATTTCGGTCCTCGTTCCTCTTCGGTGTCGGTTTCCAGCCTCGCCGGGAGCCGGACCCGCCGATACGGTCGAAGGTCCCGGGTGGTGACGGGCATTGGTCCCGAGCGGACCCGGCCGGAACAAAGGGCCTTCAGCCGTCTCGGCGATGCCTTTCGGATCTGGGTCGGTCCGGCCCCGGCGCCGATGATGGAGTTATCGAGCACGCCCAGGGTGGACGACAACGAGGTTGGTCACCCAGCTACATCGGCACAGCGTGGTGATGGTGTAGCTCGTGCACCCCTCGCAGGTGAAGCCGTGGGGGACGGCGTCGACAACCAGGAGAAACTTCATGTCGAACCATCATGATCCACTGGCCCCGACGGTCCACACCGCCCATGTGTGGCTGCGCGCCGTAGCCGACGGCCTCGACACCGATGATCGCCGGTTCGCCCTTCGCGCACTGCGTGCGTGGTTGCACACGGTGCGTGATCGGATCGGGACCGACAGTTCGGCGCACCTGTCCGCGCAGCTGCCCGAGCTGCTGCGTGGTGTCTACTTCGAGAACTGGGTGCCGAGCCATCTGCCGGTGCGGCACGGCATTCGGGAGTTCTGCGCCCAATTCGCCCGCGAAGCCGGGATCGAGCCCGCAGAGGTTCCCGCCGTGGTGGCGGCGGTGACCTACGCGCTGGACTCGCGATTCTCGCCCGGGCTGCTCCCGCGCGTCTTCGCCGGGATGCCGATCATGCTGTTCCGCCTGCTGTACGGGGCGACATCCGACATCGCGGGCGAGCTTCGGCTGCCGGCACCCGATGTCGAGGAACAACCAGAGCCGGATCGCTTGACACGACTCGAGCAACGCGTGACGACGCTCACCGAGGCGGTCATGGCGCTGTCGCACGGACTCGAACAGCTGCCGACCGACCCGGACACCCCCACACGGACCGCGGAATCCGCTCGCCACGCGCATGATCTGCTGCTCGCGAGTGGCATCGGTACCGGCGGACCGGCATGACGGCCGGTGACTGGAACGGGGCCCCCGATGAGGATCACACGAACACCTGACCTGGCGACTGTGCGAGCCGTGTACGAGCGAGCGGCCCGGGCTCCGTCGTTGCACAACAGCCAACCGTGGCGATGGCGCTGGGACGGCGCCCGGGCCGCGCTGCTCGTCGATCGGGATCGGCTGCTGCCAGCCACCGACTCGTTCAACCGGGAGGGCATTCTCGGCTGCGGAGCGATGTTGCACCACGGCGAGGTCGCGTGGGCGGCGGCGGGTTGGGATACGCGGACCGCCCGCTTCCCGTCGCCGACCGTGCGCGGCCACATCGCGACGATCGAACCCAGGGACTGGTGCGAGCCCCGAGAAGCCGACCGAGAGCTCGGTGCGGCGATCGACCGGCGATACAGCGACCGGATGCCCATGGACCCCCCGCCCGAATGGGTGACGACGCCGAAGATCTTGGAGTTCCTCGGCGACAGATCGCACACGAAGGTGACGTTTCTGGATGGCGACGGTGTCGACGCGCTGCGGCGGATCTCGCAGCTCACCTGGCGACTACGCCGATACGACCCGAAATACGGTGCCGAATTGAGCTGGTGGACCTCGGGCCCGGAACGGAACAGTGATGGAGTTCCCGCTGCCGGGTTGCCTGCCGCTCCGGACCGGGGCCGCGTGCCGCTGGGCAGGGAGTTCCCCGCCGGTTCGGCCGCGTCACCGGATTGCGTCGCCGACGACGCGGCCGAGGTCGTCGTGCTGTCGACCGAGAGCGATTCGGTGGAGGCCGTGCTGGATTGTGGGTACGCGCTGTCGGCGATTCTGCTCGAATGCACGGTGCACGACCTGTCCACCTGCACCGTCTCTCACGTCACGGAGCTGCCGTCGTCACGCGCGAAGGTGACAGATCTCGTGGGGCACTCGCACCCGCAGGTATTGGTCCGGATCGGTAGTGCAAGAACGCCTGCGCCTCCGCGCAGTCCGCGGCGCTCCGTCGACAGCGTTCTGGATGTCGAGGTCCGTGGCGGTGCGCCGATGATCCGATCATGAGCGTGTCGACGAAGTTCCGAGCACCCGGAGTCGGCGCGTCGTTACTGCTTTCGGCTCTGGGGATACCGTTCGTAGCCCGGTGCAGCCCTACGATGGCCGAGCTGCGCTACCGGGGGCGGCGCTCCGGGCGTCGCATCGCGCTCCCCGTGGCGTACGCCAGAGTAGGGGAGCGCGCCGTCATCCGGGTGGCGCGCTCCGACACCAAGCAGTGGTGGCGCAATTTCACCTCGCCTCACCCGGTGTCGATACGGCTACGAGACCGATGGGTCAACGGCGTGGCTCACGTCGCCCGGCCGGGCTCGCTCGAACACGAGGAGCTCGCAGCCCACTATCAGCAGATTTTCACCCGCTGTGCGGTTCCGGTGGACGATCCCCTGGTGGTGATCGAATTGTCCCCGCGCCGAGTCGACCCTCGCGAATCGCGTGCCATGCGCGCGCCGAGCGCGTTCTGGCGACGCTGGATGGTGTCGGTGACAGCCGGTGAGGCAGTAGGTTTCGCCGCTCCGGCGGTGATCGGAGTGCTGGTCCGCGATGCCTCGCCCGGTATCTCGGTCGCGGCGCTGCTCGCAGCGGGAACAGTGGAAGGCGCCGTTCTCGGGTATGCCCAGGGTCGGGTGCTGGCGTCGGTGCTGCCCGGATTGCCGGTGCGAACCTGGACGATCGCCACCGCTATGGGTGCCGCGGTCGCCTGGTCGATCGCGCTGATCGCGATATCGGTCGGCGACACAGCGGCGCGGTGGCCTGTCGCGGTATCGGTGCCGTTGGTTCTGTCCGGCGTGGCGGCGCTGTTGTCGTCGATCGGGATCGCGCAGTGGACCGTGCTGAAGCGGTTCGTGGCGCGCGCGCATCGATGGATCCTCGGCACCGCGTTGGGCTGGTCGAGCGGATTGGCGACGTTCTTCGCCCTCACCACTCCGCTGTGGCAGCCGGGCCAGTCGCTCGGGCTCGTGATCCTTATCGGCCTGGCGGGCGGATGCGTCATGGCTGCGGTGATGGCCGCGGTGACAGCTCGGTTCCTCATCGCGCTCCTCATGCCCGCGCAATCAGCGGGCGCGGGCCCTCGGCAATAGCGTCCACTCGGCAGTGTGCGTGCCTGCGAGGAAGATGCGTGACGTGGTAGATCCCACAGTGACTCACACCAGGCGATCAGGGCAGCGGTCCTGTCCGACGGCGCCGCAGCATCTTGTGCGCTGTATCGGCCGCCAAGAGCGCAGGTATCGCGCAGGCCGCGAGGACCCATCCGAGCACGGGCGGCGGTGAGCCGCCGAGTAGTTCGGGAATTGGTGGTACCCACAGAAATACGACAAGCAGCGCGATCTCGATCGCGACGGTGGTCAGCAGCAGTGGATTCCCGCGCCATCCGGTCGCTCCCACCCAGCGTGTCTCACTCCGGCAGGCGAACGCGTTGGTCAGCTGGCCGAGGACGATCGCGACGAACAGCGCGCCCGACGCCGACGCGAGAGTGCCTGCGGCGACCTCGTCGCCCAGCCGCCAGCCCGCGACAGTCAGCACCGTGAGGAACGCACACATGGCGACGGTGGCCTCGGTAGCACCGAGCACACCGAATACCCGCCGCAACAACGTGCGATCGATGAGCGTGCCGGCCTTGGGCGGCCCGGACATGGTGCGCGGATTCGGTGGCTCGGCGCCCAGCGCGAGAGCGGGCAGCATGTCGGTTCCGATGTCGAGCGCGAGCACCTGCAATACGGTGAAACCGAGTGGAATCGTTCCGCCGCTCGCCGCCCAGAGCGCGAACGGCGCGAGTTCGGCGACATTGTCGGTCAGGTGATAAGTGAGAAACCGACGAATGTTGGCGAAGGTCGCACGGCCGAGCCGGATCGCGGCGACGATGGTGCCGAAATGGTCGTCCAACAGAACCAGGTCGGCCGCCTCGCGCGCCACGTCGGTACCCGAGGCGCCCATCGCGATGCCGATGTCGGCAGCGCGTAGCGCGGGACCGTCGTTCACCCCGTCGCCGGTCATCGCGACGACATGCCCTCGTCGTTGTAGCGCGGCGGCGATCCTCAGTTTCTGTTCGGGTGCGACCCTCGCGACCACCACTCCGCCGCGCTCGAGCAAACTCGCCAGCCGGCCGTCGTCCTCGGGGAGGTCGGCCCCGGACAGGACGAGGCGGTCCGGACCGAACAGTCCGACCTGCTCGGCGATCGCGGCTGCTGTGCCGGGGTGGTCGCCGGTGACCATGGCCACCCGGATGCCGGCACTGCGGCAGTCGGCGATCGCCGTGGCGACGTCGGCGCGTGGTGGGTCTTCGAGGCCGATGACGCCGAGCAGGCGTGGCGTCGAGGCCGGGTCCGCGGCGCGGGCGACGGCGAGGACTCGGAGTCCACGCGCGGTCATCTCCGCTACCCGGGCGGTGGCATCTTCGGTATCGGACTCACAGAGCGCCAGTATTGCTTCCGGTGCGCCGGTAATGTGCTCGCCGTCGGCATCGATCACGGATGCGCGGCGGGTATGGGTGTCGAACGGTGTGCGGTGCCATGGAGCGGGTGGTGGGGCCGCGCCGGTGCGGGTGGCCAAAACATGGACGGCGACTTCCATCGGGTCGCCGATCGGCACCCACTTCGCGTGCACGAATTGCGCGCGGGCGTCCGGGGAGCATCGCGCGGCGGAATCCGCCATCGTCCTGGTCGCCGCGATTGCCTCGGCGGTTCCGGTGAGGGTGGCGTCCGGGCTGTACCCGGTTCCGTCGACGGTCACCGGTCCTGGCGGCGTCCATACTTCGACGACCTGCATCTCATTGCGCGTCAGGGTGCCGGTCTTGTCGGTGCAGATGAAGGTCGTCGCGCCCAGCGTCTCGACCGCCTCGAGCCTGCGGACCAAAGCGTTCTGCCCGGCCATGCGCTGTGCCGCCCTTGCCAGAGACAACGTGACCGTAGGCAGCAGTCCCTCCGGAACCAGGGCGACGGTGACACCGATCGAGAACAGCAGGCTCTCGGGGAGGTCCCGTCCGAGAGCGGCGAAGACACCGAACGACGACACGCCGACCAGGACGGCGATGAGCGCGACCAATCGCACTACCCGGTGCAGCTGACGAGTCAATGGGCTCGGCGGTCTGGTCGCCCGAGCGGTGGCGGCGGCCAGGGTGGCCAGGCGGGTGGCCGACCCGATCGCGTTAACCTCGGCCTCACCTTGGCCTGCCACGACGTAGGTGCCGGCCAGGACGAGCTCGCCAGAACCTCGTGGCACCGGTTCCGCCTCGCCCGTCAACATCGATTCGTCCACGGCGACACGCCGAGTGGTCCGCATCGTCGCGTCGGCGCAGACTCGATCGCCCGCTTCGAGGACGAGGAGGTCACCGATCACGAGGGTGTCCGAGTCGACGGTGACGACGCGCCCATCGCGTCGTACCGCCGCTGTCACCGGGAGCAGATCGTGGAGTCGTTGAGCTGCCCGATCGGCCCGGTACTCCTGGACGAACGCGAAGATGCCGTTGAGGATCACCACACAGGCGATGGCGATGGCAAGTGCCGGCATGCCGGCGATCAGCGCCAGTGCGGCGGCTATCCACAACATGGCCGCGAAGAAGTGGGTCAACTGGCCCGCGAACTGCGAAATCCGATTCGGCGGAGGCGTCGCCGGCAGTGCGTTGGCGCCGTCACGGCGATGGCGCACGGCGGCTTCCGCAGATGTCAGTCCCCGGTAGCCGACCGTGGTCATCGCGACCTCGCGTGCGCCGGGGTCGAGCAGCATCGTGTTCCCGGTTCACCGATCATGGTGCCTGCCGGCGGCCGTGACAACGGAGAGGTCGGGGCCGGGCATCCGCCTGGCTGTTTTCGATGTCATGACTACTAGCGTCGCCCTGCGCGTGGGGAGAGGAGCAGGGCCGAGGTGCCCGCACCGTGGGGACCAAAGCCACACTGAACGAACGCGATCAGGACCGTCGGCCGCGGACCATCGCCTCTGACCGCTCCGGTCGGCACGTCGGAGGATGGATGTGGCGCCTCGCGACTGTATGCGCGTTGGCGAAATGACACGTACACCGATCGTGAGGTCGACTGATGAGCGAGCTGCATCCCCTGGACGGGGGATTCATGGAGTTGGAGGACACCGACCGACATATCAGTCTGGGGATCGGTGCCGCGGCGATCGTGGCCGGGCCCGCACCGACACGGGCGGAATTCGTCGAATGGTTACAGAGTCGCCTCGACCACGTGGATCGTCTCCGTGAGCGGGTGCGAAGTTCGCGATGGGACCTGACCGCACCGGTATGGGAGGCGGATCCACACTTCGACCTGGCCCATCATGTTCGCTGGATCGCTTTGCCGGAGCCGAACGACGAGTCGGCTCTGCGCGAGGTGATCGCCGCGGAGCTGGCGCAACGCCTGGACCGTGACCATCCGTTGTGGCAGTGCGTAGTCGTCGAACACCTGGCGGGTGATCGATGGGCGCTTATCGTGAAAGCCCACCACGCCATGGTCGACGGCATCTCGGGGATCTCTTTGTTCGAGCGGCTGTGCGAGCCGGCCGAGGATCGCTCCGTACCGGAGGCGGAGCCGAGTTCGCCTGTGCCGGACCGCGGTCGGTTCGCTCTCGCGGCCAAGATCGTGCGCTTACCTGTGACGGCGCCCCGCTTCACGATCACGGCGATACGAAGCCTCGTACCGGTCGTGTGCGCCGCTGTCGCGCCGAGCGGCTCGTCTTCGTTGAACGGCCCCATCGGGCGGCAGCGAAGGTACGTCGTCGCCCGGACTTCGTTGACCGACGTCCGTGAGATCGGTGCGGCGTTCTCGGCGTCGGTCAACGATGTCGCTCTGGCGGCCGTTACCTCCGCCTATCGCACCCTGCTGCTCCGGCGAGGCGAGGATCCGGGCATAGCGCGCCTGCGCATCCTGGTTCCGATCTCGGTCCGGCCGGGTACCGTCGGCGATGCGCTGGACAACCGTGTGTCGGCCATCATTCCGCATCTGCCCGTCGAGGTATCAGACCCGGTCGAACGGCTCGCCGCGGTCCACGCCCGGGTCACCTACCACCGCGCCAGAGGGGAAGCCGAAGCCGAGCGATCGATGCTGGAGGTGGCCGAATCGCTTCCCTACGCGGTCGTCGCATGGGCTTTCCGACTCGCGGGACATTTCCCTCAGCGCAGTGTCGCGGCCCTGGCGACGAATGTTCCCGGCCCGAGACGGCGGCTGGCCCTGATCGGGCGTCCGGTCCTGGAGATCTTGCCGTGTATCCCGATCGCGATGCGACTGCGTACCACGATCGCGATTCTGAGCTATCAGCAACATCTCGTCTTCGGGATCACCGGTGACTACGACACGACTCCCGACATCGATGTGCTCGCAGAGGGTATCGAGTGCGGCATCGCCGAGCTGTTGGCGCCGGCCCAAGATCGCGGTGAAGGCCACCCTTCGGATCCGGTCGGGTAGAGCGCACTCTCGTGATGCGAACAGGTCGTCGGTCTTCGCGTCGCGCTCCACCGCTCTTGGGTGCGAGAGGTTGTGCGAAAAAGGACCGTCAGTTCTCGCCCCGCGGTCGGGCGATGATCAGGGGGCGATCCGTGCCGTGCAACACGGCCTGGGCGACCGAGCCGAGGGACATACCGGCGAACCCACCGCGACCGTGGCTGCCGACCACGATCAGCTGCGCGTCCGCTCCGGCGGTCAGTAGAGCCCGCGACGGCCGGTCCTCAACCGCGATGAGATCAACTTTCACCTCGGGATACCTTTCCGCGTGGTCCGCCAGGCCGTCCGAAAGCAACGCTTCGGCCGCGATTCGCACGGTGGTGTGTGCTTGCTGGCGGTAGGACCGGGACCAAGCGTGGACAGCGACGAGCCGGACGCCTCGATGCGCTGCCTCGTCGAAGGCCAACGCGATCGCATCGGTGCTGCAGGCCGAGCCGTCGACTCCGACCACGACCGGAGCATCGACGTCGAACCCGGTTTCCGGGATCACCGCGACCGGGCAGTCCGCGTGCCGGGCGAGCGCGGTGCTGACCGACCCGAGCACGGTCCGTCGCAGGGCACCCAGACCTCGGCTGCCGACGACCAGCAGACGTGCCGATCGACCGTGATGCAGCAGGGCGGCGACGGCGGAGCCGTCGAAACTGGCCGTCGAGATCGTGATTTCGCGGGTCGGCGCGCTGAACTCGGCAGCTCGCGCCGAGGCCGCCGCGATGACGGCCGCACTGTGATGGTGCAGTGCTTCGTAATCGAAAATCGGTGCGATCAGGCTGAAGTCGTAGTCGACGGGGGTATCGACCGCGGTGACCAGCTGCAGTGGGGCGCGATGTCGCATCGCGTACTCGACCGCCCAGCGCAGCGCGACAATTGCCTGCTCAGAGCCGTCGACGCCGACCACGACCGGAGGACTTGCGTTGGGCGGAGTGGGCACAAGGACCGCCTTTCTGTTCCTGCCACTGTGCGCCGGGCACCGGGGTGGAGGGCAGGGCCGGACGACCCGGCACGAAAGGGACGAGGTTGTCCCGCGGATCCGTGCCGTACGGGACGAAGGGCCTCGGTCGAGGGGTCCGTCGTCCCTAGGCGGCTCGCTCGCCCCCTGGTCGAATCGAAGACGTCCGATTCACCGCACAGGAGATGACCATGAGCTTGCTCCCCGCACACCGCTCCCACTCGCTGCTCCCCGAGTTCACCGACTGGTTGTCGGGCTTTCCCTCCGCCCAGAATCTGCGGCCGCTCTTCGAAGGAAGGCTGATCAAGGTCGAGGACGAGGTCGCTGACGGTAAATACCTTGTCCGCGCCGAACTTCCCGGGATCGATCCCGCCGAGGACATCGACGTCACCGTCCGCGACGGCGTGCTCACCATCAAAGCCGAGCGCAGTGAACGCACCACCACCCAGGGGCGAAGCGAGTTCGCCTACGGCTCGTTCACACGCTCGGTCGCCTTGCCGCCCAGCGCGACCGAGGATGACACCACAGCCACCTACAAGAACGGCATCCTCACCGTTTCGGTTCCTTTGTCGGGCCCTGAAAAGGACACCGAGGAAAAGCACATTCCGGTCGAATCCCAGGACGCCGGCCCGACCGGGAAGTAGCACTCCGCCACGGCCGGGCCGCTTCCAGGGAACCGTCTTCCCGCGTCCCGGCCGTCGCGGGCTGGTCGAGTGCTATCCGAATCCGAGGACCCCCTCGGCCGAGGATCCACGCCTGTAGCCGTGCGGGCGCGCCATTCCCACATTCGAGTGCTGTTGACAGACAAGGAGATTCGCGATGTTCGCCATGGTCTATGACGGTCCGGGACTTCCGCATTTTCGTGAGGTGGACAACCCGACGATCCGCGACAGCACCGATGCCGTCGTCAGGGTCGACACAGCCACCATCTGCGGGACCGACCTGCACATTCTGCGCGGCGACGTGCCCGAGGTCGTGCCAGGACGGATACTAGGCCACGAAGCCGTCGGAACTGTCACCGCTGTCGGCAGCGGGGTCCGCACCTTGCGCGCCGGTGACCGGGTGCTCGTCTCCTGCATCAGCGCGTGCGGCGTGTGCTTCTCGTGTCGCCATGCGCGGTACGGGCAATGTGTCGGTGGCGGCGGTTGGCTGCTCGGCCACGAAATCGACGGTACCCATGCCGAATCGGTGCGCGTGCCCTTCGCCGACATGTCGACCCATCTGATCCCGTCGGGGATCAGCGACGAGCAGATGCTGATGCTCGCCGACATCCTGCCCACCAGCTACGAGGTCGGCGTCCGCAACGGAGCGGTGTCGCCCGGCGACACCGTCGCCATCGTTGGGGCCGGACCGATCGGGCTCGCCGCGGTGATGACGGCGCGGCTCTACAGCCCGAGCCACATCGTCGTCATCGACATCGCCGACGCGCGATTGGCCGCGGCACGAGAACTTGGTGCCGATTCAGTGCTCAACAGTCGTCGCGACGAGGTGACCGCGATCATCGCCGAGCTCACCGGTGGCCGGGGTGTCGACGTGGCGCTCGAGGCGGTCGGCGTACCCGAGACGTTCGAGCTGGCCATCGATCTCGTGCGGCCCGGTGGTCACGTCGCCAACATCGGCGTCCACGGCGCCTCGGCGTCACTACCTCTGCAGGACATCTGGAGTCGTGATCTGACCATCACCACCGGTCTGGTGGACACCGATTCGACACCGCGACTGATCGAGTTGATCCGATCAGCCCGTCTCGATCCGACTCCGCTGATCACCCACCGTTTCGATATGGACGAATTCACCGATGCCTACGACACTTTCGCGCGCGCCGCGGAAACCGGCGCGCTGAAAGTCGCGGTCGCCCGAGCGAAGAAGGAGGAGCGGTGACGACCACGATATCGAACGTGAGTTATCGGGAACTCGCTCCCGCCGACCGCGACTCGGTGTGTGCGTTGCATGCCGGTCTGGGGGGTAGGGACGGCTATTTCCGGTTCTTCGCCCCACCTCCCAAGGACCTGGATCGGGTGGTCGGTCCTATCGCTTCGAGTGATCGCGCGCATTGCGCTGTCGGCGCCTTCACCGGCGACCGGTTGGTCGGTGTGGCCAATTCCGTCGTTCTCGAGGACGGTGTCACCGCGGAGATCGCGATGGTCGTCGCCGCCGATGAACAGCACCATGGCATCGGTACCGACTTGCTCGGCCGCCTCGCTGACTGCGGCCGTGCGCGCGGTATCGACCGGTTCATCGCCGAGGTGATGCCGGCGAATGCCAAGGCGATGCGGCTGATCATCGATTCCGATCTCCCGATCTCGGCCCACCGCACAGAAGGTGTCATCCAGATCGCCTTCCACCTGTAAGGCGCCCGAGCCGGGCTCGGCCTGTCGGACCAACGATCTTTGTGCGGAGCAGGGGATCAGATCGCCGACGTCGGCCGGTTCGACGGTTTTGCCGAGTTGGAGCCGACGCTGAGGGTCCTGCCCGAAGGCTTCGGTGGGCTCATCGATACGGGAGGGACGCAGCCCTCCGTCGTACGCTCGACCCGCTGAATCGATCGGCCGCGGGGGCCGATTCTCGACGAATGACTTCGATCGGGAGGTGGTGGCGATGACAACGGTGGACGCAGACGCGGTGATCGGCTTCCGGCTGCGGTCGCACCACCTGCTCGAGCGGGAACCTTTCGACACCCTGCTCGCTGTCACGGGTGCCTGTGCGGTGCAGAACAGCCCGCCCGGTTCCGCGTTGCTCGCGCTGGCGGCCCGCGTGGACGGTGTCACCGGAGCGCGTATCGATGAGCTTGTCGGCCAGGGCAAGTCGTTGCTGCAGACCTGGTGTCTGCGCGGCGCGCCGTTCTTCTTTCCGACCGCCGACGCCGCCACATTCACCACCGGCGTGGTGCCGCCGACCGAAGCGTCACGCTCGCACCTCGTCCGTGGGGTCGAGCAGGCATTGCTGACCCTGGACATGGGATTGGACGAGATCGTCGACCACACGGCCTCGGTGATCCGGCCGGTGCTGTCGGGACGGGAACTCGCGATCGGCGAGCTCGGTGAGCAGCTGGCCGATCGGGTCGCGGGTGGTCTGACGACAGCGCAACGAAGGGCATGGGCGGCACCTGGACCGTATGGCAGCAACCAGCCGCTCGGGCAAGCGGTTGCCCACTTCTGCCTGCGCATCCTCACGCTGCGCGGAATCGTCTGTATGGCGCCACGCCGAGAAGGCACAGCCCCGTTCGTCCTTGTCGAAGACTGGTTGGGAGCGCCGTTGCCCGTAACCGACCCCGAAGTCGCGCGTGCCGATCTCCTACGCCGGTTTCTGCGATGCTATGGACCGTCCAACCGCCGTGACTTCGCTGCTTGGCTGGGTGTCGCGGCGGGCGATGTGGACCCGTGGTGGAACACCTTGGGAGACGAACTCATCCCCGTCGATTTCGCGGGGCGATGTGCCTGGATCCACGTCGACGACCTGGACGAGCTGCGGTCCCCGCCTACCGCACGCGCAGTTCGATTGCTGCCGCCCGGTGATCCATTCACCCAGGCACGCGACCGCGACACCCTCGTGGACCGGCTACATCGGCGGTCGGTGTGGCCGGCGGCGGGCGCTCCCGGCACCGTGCTGGCCGACGGGGTCATCGCCGGGGTCTGGCGGCCACGCAAGAACAGAAAGAACCTCACCATTACCGTGACATCGTTCCGGCGGATGAGCCGACGGGTGCGCGAGGAGCTGCGTGTCGAAGCCCGGCTCGTCGCCGAGCTGCGAGGCGCCACCGATGTTCGGGTCGACTACGACTGAGACGACGACCATGTCGGATGCGCGCGGCGAACCGGGGAGGCTGCCCAACGTCGTCGACCGGGTCACCCGGTGACTCGATCTCGGCCAGACCCCTGACCGCTCAGCCGCCGAGGGTGTCGGTGAGCGTGCCGATCGCGTAGGTCACTGCCATGGCCAGTGCGCCGCCGACGACGACCCGCAGCACTGCTCTGCCTCGCGCGCTTCCGCCGAGTCGCGCGCTCAGCGATCCGGTGAGCGCGAGCGCTACGAGTACTGCCACGAAGGTCACCGGCACTCGCCACTGTGCCGGTGGCAGCACGATCGCCAGTAGCGGGAGCAGCGCTCCGCAGGTGAACGCGATCGCCGAGGAGCCTGCGGCGGCCCATGGATTGGTGAGTTCGCTCGGGTCCAGTTTTAGTTCGGCCTCGGCGTGGGCGGTGAAGGCGTCATGGGCGGTCAGTTCCTCGGCCACCTTGCGTGCGGTCGCCGGGCTCAGGCCCTTGGCCTGGTAGATCTCGGTGAGCTCGGCCAGTTCGTAATCGGGGAAATCGGCCAGTTCCCGCCGTTCCTTGGCCAGCAGCGCCTTCTCCGAATCGCGTTGAGTGCTCACCGATACGTACTCACCGGCCGCCATCGAGATCGCGCCCGCGACGAGTCCGGCCACGCCCGCGGCGAGGATGGTCGTGCTGTCGTTCGTCGTCGCCGCGACACCGACCACCAGTCCGGCGGTGGAGACGATGCCGTCGTTGGCGCCGAGTACCCCGGCGCGCAGCCAGTTCAGCCGGGAGGCGAGGCCCTCGGCATGGGGTTCGTGCGGGTGGGTGTCGGTCGGCGAGTCCTGCACCCGATCAGCCTAAACGAGCTCATCGCACCGTTTGTCCACGAGACCTGGCTACGCCCGTCGGATCGGTACCGCCGTCCGCACAGGGCTGGTGAGCTCCATGTCGAGTCATGCTGGCCACACCCCGTTATTCAACCTGCGGACCCGCTTGCGGGGTCGGATCGGCTGACTTCGCGTCGATGGCGAAGAATCTCCACGATGCGCTCGCGAGCGGCTTTCGCACTGCGCGTCGGAAGTAGCGGGAAGACATGCACGGCACCGGGCCGCTCGATGAAGGTCACGTCCATACCCGCCGCGCGAGCCTTGTCGACAAGAAGGTGCGCGTCGGGGTTGAGGACGTCATGAGTTCCAGAGAAGAGCAGCATCGGGCCGAGGCCGCGCATATCGCCGAGGAGCGGGCTGACTTTCGGGTCGTTCATCGGGAGGTCTGCGGCCCAGTTCTCAGCCAGCACGCGTGTCCCGTCGACCCCGAGCCAAGGGTCGGTGGGGAGCACCGCGGGAATCCTCGGGTTCGAGAGGGTCAGCTCCAGTGCAGGAGAGATGAGTACGGTGTGAATGTTCTCGACGCCTTGGTCGCGAAGGGACAGCGCGGCGGAAAGTGTGATCTGGCCGCCCGCGGAGTCGCCGGCAAGTCGCACATTGCCGTGTTGGTTCTTCAGATCGTGAAAGAGCCGGAGAATGAGTTCGTTCGCCTGGGTGGCGTCGCCGTAGGGCAACAGCTTGTAGATCGGGACGGTGACCGCCACGCTCGCTTCTGCGGCGATCTGCGCGACCAATGCCCAATGCTCGGAACTGATCTCGTGAACCCAGCCCCCGCCGTGTGTGTAGATGACGCTGCCGGTGGGGGTGGTCAGCCTGGGCGTCACAGTGTAGATCGGGTACTCCTCCTCTCGTCTTACGCTGATGGTTACGTCGGGGCGAAGTTTTGCCGGTGGGTTGTAGGACGTGGGGCGCAGTGCCTGGTTCTGTATTGCCTCCGCGGCGCCCTCGGCGGTGATGAAAGGCGCATTCTTACGGGTAGCCCGGAGATAGATCGGGACAAGTCGATCGGGGATGTTCACAGGCTTCCTCCACATCTGCTGGATGTGCTGTCGACGGTGACCGGTGACGCGTGGGCTCGAGTATTCTGTATCACTACGCGACAGTCCTGGACCGCTGAGGATTGTGTCTAGGCTTCTCGATGTTCGCGCCGTCATTTCCAGCTTGGCGCAGCAGGGCGACAACTCTTTCGGCATGGGGTGCAGGCATAAGCCCAGGTCTTAGGAATTGCCGACGTGGATCGCGATCAGCGCCATGGCGAGTGCCAGGCATCGAGTACCCGGTCTCTGCCGGGACCTTCTGTGCAATCTCGACCGTGGGTCAGCGCTGTTGTCGACCAGCATGCTGAATGCGAGCGCTCCTAATGGTCGCGGTCGGAGCGGCGTAGGCGCTCGGGTTGTTCGTCGCGCCGGGGCGTGGAGATCGGTGGATGTCGTCTGCGGCAGGGAGGTCCGATGATCCGCGATGCCGTCAGTTTCTCAAGGATCTCTCAGATTGACCCGTGTTGAACCCCCACGGGCTCCTACCTGTGTTTTCGCGGCTTACCAGACTCGGCTGACCTCAGTGCACACGGCTATATGTGCAGGTCAGAGAGGTAAATCAATAAAAAGCGTTGTGTCCGGAGGGCGATTCGACCACTACGCACACCGTCTGATTCGGCGGACGTCTTTGGTGCTGGACTGACGACATGATCGCACTGAAGCCCTTCTGATCCAGCGATCTTCGCCGCCAACCGCCGCTCCGGGCATGGCGGTTGGCGGAGGATTGACCTGCGACCACTTGACCACGGTTTACGTCGTCCGGAAGCTACCTGAAAGTTCCTAAATTTACTGGTAGAGCCGGACTTTAGCGCGCGCTGTATCCTGGTTGCTTCCCATCGTTTCCCGCTGTTTCCGGCTATTTCTGTGTGATTAATCTGTGTTGGGGTCGAGTACCGCGGACGCGGCCCGGTCCACGCTGTCGTCCGACAGTTCTTGGCACCTCTAGACCTTGAACCTGGCCAATGTGTCCTGGGTGACGATCCCAGATGTTGGCAAGTCTCAGGCCGACCACGGCCGCGGCGGCGTTCAGGGGTTGTCAGTCGTAGCGTTCGGCAGTACGACGCCTATAAGCGCCACCGAGATCAGTCGTTGGCGGTCTCTAAGGTATGCCCCGTAAGGCGTTGAGCGGCAACAGGTATCGTCTCGCCGGTGGTGATCTCGGCGTCTGACGCGGTGATGGTGGAGTTGTTTTCCGGGGCTGCAGCCAGCCACGTTCGCGCGCCTGATCACACAGTTACGGCGCGGGGGCGCTGACCGTCCGTTGTGCGGCCGCCCGTGGGGCTTGTGCTTCGAAGACCGAGTGCTGCTGGTGGCCCCCTACGGGCGAACTAACCTCACCATGCGGCAACTCGCGGCCGTGTTCGGCATTTCGAAATCGGCTGCGGCACGGGTGATCGAGGACCCCGGACCAGCGTTGGCGCTATTGTCCCGCACCCGGTTCCCTCGTGGTGCCGTGCTGATCGTTGAGCCGCAAACCAGCGGCAGGTCATGTCGCCCGGGTCACAGTGGCTGCGGCGAATTGCAACCCCGCCGCCGCGCGCCAGTGGCGCGCTGTGCAGCTGAACTGGCCAAACCGTGCAACGGGGTCTGGCTGGCTGGCCTACCCTGGTGGCACGGGGCGAGTTTCGCAGTCAAGCCGATCGACTGGCATCGTGATCCGCAGTTCACCGCACCCGTGGGCTCGGGCGGTCCGAGTGCTACTTTTGAAACTCCGCCACCGAGTGCGCTGCTAGAGTCGCAAAATGAATCTCGTAGCGCACGCGGGTGTTTCGCTCGCGGCACCGGCGGCGGTCTGTCTTGCGGCGGGACAGACGCCCAGTCCGAGCCTTCTGGTCTGGGGGCTAGTCGGCGGCGTGCTGGTCGACCTGATCGACCATGCGGTTTTTCAAGTTCGTTTCGCCCGGTCGTATCCCAATCTACGCGAGGCTTGGACGCAGCTGGCTAACAGAGAGTTTCATGGAGCCTTCGTCCTGTTTGGCAGGATCGAGCGTGAGCGACAGATCGACAGGTTGATCTTGCACTCGCGCGGCGGCTTGGCGGCGCTGACTGTGCTTTCGATCATCGCCATCTCGATCACCGACAGCAGGCAACTTGCAGCAGCGGCACTTTCTGCCGTCCTCGCACTTCACTGCGATGTTCTCTGGGACTGGCGCGAAGTCGGTCATGCTCGAAACTGGTTTGGTCGTCCAGTGATGATAGGATCGTCCGGATCAAAATGGCCAAAACGCCAAGCCGCACACTTTTGGCTTACCTGGCCCTTCGCTTACGTCGGATTACTGTCGATTGGGTGGCAGCTATATTTTCTCGTCAGGCCGTCGACGGGAAAGAGTCTAGTTGGCCAGTATTTTTCAGTGCTATTGCCACTATCCTGGATCGTATCCATCTTCCTTATGATTGGAATATCGTGCTTGTTGGTTTGGCGCCGGCGTTTAGAGCTTGGAGTTGACTTCAGAGTATTACACCTCCCGTGGGCGAAATATCGTAACCTTCATACGGCACCCTCGCTCCTTGCGCGTCTGCTTCGAGTATGGCGTTTCCTTGTGATCAATCATGCTCTTTTCGCAGTCGTGCTAGGCGCAGTCGTTTCAGCGCTCGTGGCGATACTTGCCTGGGCTGCGCACTCCATCAGCAAAATATCGCTGCCCGTCATCGGAGATAATCTGCTGGCGATCGCAATGGCCATCTCGGTATTGATACCATCGTTGATAGTTACTTATTTTATCAATTCAACCGCAGGTGCCCTCGGCGGATTGCTCGGTGCGGCGGTCGGCGTCTCGTTAGCGGTGACGGTGGTCGGGTCGGGGGCAACCCTGGCCGATCATCCCGGCGCGCTGACAGCAGCATTGGCTGCGGCGATTCTGTCTTGGATAGCTGGCCTTCTGTTTCTGTTTCTTCCCGGTCGGGACAGGTCGTCGGTTTCCTTCGCCATCTTTGAATTGCCTGATGTGCCTGGTGAATCCGTGGAAGCATCGATAAACTCCGTTGCCGAGATCTGTCACGATGCGCTGGATGAGATGTCTGCTCTCACGCGAATCTTCACACCGGGCAAACCGGTTGAGGAGCATCGGCCCCCGTTGGCGGTCATCAACGGTAGCTCTGGGGTAAGTTTTGATACGGGCGGACGACTCATGACGATGGGCCTTGAGTTTTTTCCACGGCAACTTGAACTCACCGCACCTCTGCTTCCAACGTTCACCCTAGTAGCCCCATCCGTGCCATACCTTGAGCCGCGAGGCGAAGCGGACATCACGCCTGCGGTCAAATCGCTGAGTGAGGTTCTGGACAATTTCATGACTCGCAAGGCGTTGTTGATATGCGACATTGTTCTAACGGAAGGCAATCACGGACGAAAGCGCAAGCTCCTCGTTCGATGCTACGAGCAAACTTCGACCAAGGAGTACGCCACACCACACTCACGCATATTGCGAAAGTCTATCCAAGAACGAGTTAGCGATGCAGTCGGCATACATTGTCGAACATCAGCGGACCTGCACAGCAACAGTGGGCCGTATCCCGTGTACGGATTATCGTGGCAGACAACCGTGCCAAGCATATCCATGGCTGATATCGACGAGGTCCGATCGGAGGCGGATCTCCTTGGGAAGCAGAAACGGCATAGCGGCAGTCGAAAGGGAATTGCCGCAGTAGCGCAACTGGTCACTCTGGTTTCTATTGTCGTACGTATCGCCACGCTTCTGAACTAGAAGTGCCTCGCAAGCACTAGGATCCTGATGGATCGTCTTCAGCGGACGGTGCCGGAAGGAGCGCTGCTAACTCTTCGACGCGTCGCGGCGATGTCATGGCTATGTTGGCCAGCCCAGATGGCCTTGGCAAGGTTGTGGCCTACGTCAAGTCGCTCGGCCTTGAGCCGCGCGCCGATGGGACCACATCGGCGGTTTGATCGTCGATGCCGCGTTGCCCTGCGGCGAGGCTCCGACCACGGTGAGCTCAGAGTAGATCCCACCGCTAGTCGACAAATTGCCGATTTCAGTAGCAATCGCTTCCGGGGACATGTCGGAGGGGAGCTCGTTTGTCTCGGCCGGACAGATTGAGATGAGTGCTCCTGAGGGCTGATTGTCTCCGTTGGTCAACGCGATGCCAGCCAGCTGCAGTCTGCCATCGGGGGATCGGTCTACTTCGGCAACGACGGTGAACGACTGGTCGTACGAGTTGTAGAGGTTGGCGCGCACCAGGCTGCCGACGACGATCCCAGTCAACGACTCGGTGAGTGTGCAGTGGCTCGCATCGGCTGATCCGGGTACAGGCCCGAAGGCTCCAGGGTGGGTTCCGCAGTGCAGGGTCGGTGATTACGCTGAGGCTTTGTCGTAGGCGGCGATGATGTCGGTGGAGATCCGGCCACGGGTGGAGACTGTGTGGCCGTTTTCGATCGCCCAAGCCCTGATGGCGACGAGGTCGGTCCGGCGACCCGTCCGGGTGGCGGGGGTCGTGGTGGCGTGTCGGCGGGTGTTGCTGCTTTTGGTGCGGCTGGTTCGCCGAGCGTAGGGGGTCCATTGTTCGAAGGTGTTGCGCAGTTTGGTGGCGTTGGTTTCGGACAGGTCGATTTCGTAGGTGTGTCCGTCGATGGCGAAGGTAACGGCTTCTTCAGCGGTGGATGTGCCGTCGTAGTCGTCGATGAGGGTGACAACGACCTTGCGTGCCATGCGATTTCCTGTCTGTTGTGTCTGGTTGTGACTGTGTGAGGGTAGTCGCAGGTGGAGCGGATGCGGAGATCAGCTTCCTTGAACCGGACAAATCTCGAGCGCACGTTGCCCGAGGCGGGCTCGAGTTGGGTGGCCGTCTTCGCGATGGTGTCGGTGCATTCGAGGAGAGATCTGATGTTAAAAATGATCGAGCTTGGTGGGGCTCGTGTCGTTCACGACGATCGTTCTCTGTTGGGTTCCGGCATGCAGTTGCGTTGTTGGCCCGCATGGCATGAGTTGGCGGGTGATTCGAGTGCTATCGGTCGCTGGCTACAGCCTCAAATCGATCTGGCATGGCGTTGCATGGAATGATATGTTGCGCAGGCCAATTCACTCGCCATGACCGTGCCGGGAGGCTCCGTGGCCGTGGACGAGTGATATCCAATCCGAGGCGGGGGAGGACCCATGCGAAAAGCCATCTTTGCCATTGCGAGCACCTTCATCGGTACTGCTGTTGTGGTGATCAATGCCGGCGCGGCCCAGGCTGATTCCAACAGCATGCTCTGTGTGAAGGGTGGAGGGCACATCGTCGTTCAGAAGATGTATCAGCCGAAAGGTTGGAAGCATGTGTGCCAGGGCGGCAAGTACAACGGGCAGGTTCTGTCGAAGCACTACACCTTCTGAGTCGCCTGCCTGGTAGGTAGGCGGGAGTACCCGAACCCAGAAGATTAGGGGTTCGATTCCCTTAGCTCCACAATAAGTGCAGGTGAGGGCGGGTTCCGAGAAGTCATCGGAGCCCGGCCTGACTCATCTTCGCCAACCCCATCCGAGCCGCGGCCTATGCTACAGGCCAGCTGTCGCCGCTATCGTCATTACTTCGCCAGGAGGTAACACCGAGTGCCAAGATCAGGGCCACGTCGGCCGATTATCGGGCTCCGCATGGCAGACGAGCAGATCGAAGCTCTCGACGAACGCGCAGTGGCTGAAGATCTGCTTACCAAAGCGGGTGAGCCGAACCGCTCCGAGCTGCTAAGGATCATGATCGAGTATGCGAAAGAGCGCATGCCGGACGGCTGGCGGCCCGAAGGCTGGGAATATCGCGGCTGACCGAGTGTCCCGCCGTACACCTCCAGCGGGGTTTGCTGACAGGTGAGGGGCCTGGTGTCCACGCAGCACTGTCCCGTGGCCCCGTGCACACCAGGGTCTGGCCGCGACGGGTTCGTCACTTCGTGTGAATCGGCTGGCGCCCAGACGAAATTTCGGGTTTCATGGACTGTGGAAGAGCTGTTGACAGGGTTACAGGAGTTCTGTCATGTCACCTTCCAGTCAATCCTCTTCGCCGAATCCGGCTAACTGCCCGGTTGGGCCTGATGATGATGCCGAACTCGACGCAGTCCGCGTCGTCGGCCCTCGAGACCTATCCGTTCTCGATGTTGCTGCAGCAGATGCACTTTTGAGGCTGCTGCAGCGAATCCCGCGTTCAGAGCCCGTCCGCAGTCAGTTGGCAACTCCGGCAGAAGCAGCGAAGTACCTGCGAACTTCGGTCGGGAAGCTCGCCAATGACCGGCACCGTGGCGTCGGTCCCTCCTATGTGAAGTACGGCCGCAGGGTCCTGTATCCATGGGATGCTCTACGCGCCTTCATAGAAGAGCACACGGTCGGAGATGCCTAGTGCTACTCGCGAACTCTAATAGCCAACTTGCAGCTATCTTTACGGGCTTTCATGCTTGTCCTGGACTTCCTACGCTCTCGCTGGAAGTCATGGCTGATTGCAGAGCCCGAGCGGGCCGAGGAGGACGAGTGCCCGGGAAGTCGGTGAACCATGTCTCAGATCGAACTGGCGCCCGGAGTTCCGGGCAACTTCAGCGAGCCGAAGTGGAACGCTGCACGCCGTACATTCCAGATTTACTGTCTGGTGGGCGAGCCGTACGGAGAGCCGTCGAAGCTGCACGCTTCTGGTAATAGCAAGCCGAAAGCCCGCGCAAATCTGAAAAGGCGTATCGCGGAGTGGAAGCCGAGGGCCGAGTCGCTCGGTACGTACAGCTCGAATGTGACCGTCGAGGAACTGTGCCAGGCATGGCTTCATCGCTATGAGCGCGATGCCACGAAGCGACCTCAGAACGCCAAACATTATCGGCGCGAGATCTATCCCGCAGCGAAGGGTCGCGGCAACAAAGACAAGATCACGATTTCGGGTTCGGTGCTGGGCAAGATGAGGGCATCGGAGACTAGGCCGTTCCATGTCCGAATCCATCTGGAGCAGATGACCGGGACCGCGTACAAGAAGAACAGGCAGAAGTCGATCCTGCGCAACGCGTTCCAGTTGTTGATCGACGACGGACTCCGTGACGACAATCCGGTGAACAGCGTGGCAGGGAAGGGTGGGGCAACCAAGGTGCCCAGCGGCCGCGCGGGCCTGCGAAGTGCTGTCAACCCGTACTTTACTGATGAGCCGCGGCCGTTCAGTGCAGACGAGATGAGCCGATACTGGGAGGCGGAGCGTTGCTATTTTCCTCGTCCCAACGCCTGCCGTTGGTTCGAGCAGCGATACATGGACTTCACGCTTCTTGCTTACGAACTTGCTGCGCGCCCGAGCGAAGCGCTTGCAGTGCGGCTGGACGATGACGTCGACTACGACCGATGCGAAGTGACGGTTGCGGGCACCATCATCGATACCGAGCTGCGCGTACATCAGGTCAAGAGCATCGTCGAGCAGTACAACCTCCGGGACGATGAGATCGTCTTCCCCAGGGGCTGGCCGGATTTCGACGACGAGGACGTGGTCTGCGTCGCGTATCGGCAGCCCTTCACCAAGACGGCGAAGTCGATGCGCACGATCAAAGTCGGCTCCGCATGTATGGCTATGCTGCGGCGTCGAAGGATCGGCGCGAAACCTGGACATCGACTGGTGCTCCCATCTCGAACGGGAAAGGTGGTGAGGTCTGAGCAGATGTCGCTAACTTGGAGCAAGGTCGTGAAGGAAACCGGCCTGCAATGGTCCACGCCTAGGACTTTGCGCTCCACGCGCGCAACCCGTGTCGCGGAAAAGTACGACTTGCCAGCAGCTCGGCTGATCCTTGGGCACGAGGTGGATTCGCCTGTCACCGCACAGCACTACGTTCCCGACGAACGTCGGGTCGTCGATCTGGCTGATGCCCGATGAGGACCGGTCATGTCGACTGACCTCGCGCAAAACGGCCACAAAACGGTCACACGCCAACCTCTCTCAGCAATAGCTACAGGTCAGGCTAGGTAGTGAGGCCGAAATAGGTATACCGAGCCGATCCTGCACCGGCGTCGTCGTGAGTTCAAGGCTGCGCAGAAGTAGTGATGGCGTGTGATTGAAAAGTAGCTCGTAGCAGCACTTTTCGTTCGAGGCCCCGCATCGGAGACGTCCGATGCGGGGCCTCTGTCGTCACCGGCGGTCGCCTCGGATACCGCTGTGCAGCGGATCGTGGCCGAGGCCACCGGCCGCGATCTCACCTGCCTCGAACTCACCGACGAGGAGGCGCGCACCCAGATGCTGGAGACCACTCCCGTCGAATACGTGGACGCCTTCCGCTGACAGCGCCACTGTTCAGCGTTGGCGGTGGGTGGCCGAGTCGGCGAGGCCGGTCAGGGCCTCGATAGCGGCCGGGTCGCCGGGCAGTCCGGACAGGGCGAGCATGAAGCCTGGAACAGCGTGCGGAGGGTGGGCCGGCAGATTGTCATCGGCCTGGTATCTGTTTGGCGCCAATGGTTGCTGACCGGCAGCTCATACTGTGAACCGTAGTGACTACTCGGCTGGCGTACAACGACTGCTCAGGGAGGTTGCTCGATGCATGCGAACGTCGGAGACCATCTGGTTGTCAACACCCGCGCTGTGGGGATGCGGGATCGCAGGGGTGAGATCCTCGAAGTCCGCGGGACTGATGGGGAACCCCCATACGTGGTGCGTTTCGACGACGGGCACGAGAGCCTGGTCTACCCCGGGCCGGACAGCCTGATCGAGCCGAGCTGAGCTCAGGACGCCGCACCGCCGATCCCAGGCAACTTGTCGACCGCGGTACGCGGAATCGCCGCGCACGATGCTTACAGGTGCGTCGGCGAGTTGCTGGGCGGAGAGGAAGCTCGGATGCCCGGGTCAGTTCAGCTGGACGTGGACGGCCACCGCGGTTTCGTCGATAGCGAAGATTCATTGCGCTGAGCGGGCGTAGGCGTTGAACCGGGCCAAGTCGGGTTCGGTCAGCTCATGGACGCTCGCCTGCCCCGAGCGCCATCGCCAGCCGATCTTGATCCGTACGCGCGGGTCGGCTTCGATATTGCGGACCCAGTCCGCGGCTCGCCCGTGCACAGCCAGCAAAAGCAGCGTGTCGCCGTCGCGAGGCCCACGGGCCAACGGGATTCGCCGCGGAAGCCTGCTGCGGCGGCCGATGGTTTCGATCACAACCCACCACGGGCTGATCGGTGCCAGCAATTTCGTGGGCGGTCCGATCACCTTCCACAGCAGCAAGGTCCCCGCCGGCCGTTCGGCTGTACTCCCCATGGGCACATGCTACGACGCGAGGCCGTCAGCGTTGGACGTTGTCGTGTCGACGACATGGGGGCTTCGATGTGGATGCCGGGGTTGGGTCTTTGACAATCGATCGTATCGCGGCAGTGGGGTGGTTCCACGACAATGGCATGGTGCTGCCGGATGAGGACTACGCGAGCTTGGTACCGAACCCGCCGACCCGGTTCGGGGTGGGTGAGCTTCGTGATGCTTATGTCGATGTCGTTACCGACGAACGCAATCCGCGGTGGATGGCCGAGGAACGCCGCGCCTACTTCGATGGGCTGTGCGGGCTGTTCGACCTGGATCTACCGACCTCACGCCAGAACGTCGGCCGCGGCCGAAACCAGTATGTGCACGGCCTCCTGCTCAACACTGTGGAGTCGTTGCAGCGCACCGGAACCCCGTGGGACGGTTACCTCGTGGCGGGAGCACTGCTGAAAGAGTTGGACCAACTCGGGATCGGTGAAGCGCACCGGGAGTTCGTGTTCGAACTGCGTGCGGCAGTGGACGCCTCGCGGACCAAGCATCGCGAATTGCTCGACCTGCTCCTGAGCGGTCTACTCGGTGACCGAGCGAAGCAGGTGTTCACCCTCGATGAACTCGAAGCAGCCGGGATCGAGCGCGCTGTCCCGATCCGCTATCTGCCCGACTGAACTTCGTCGTGTCGCCACAGTGGGGGCAGGGCGGTGAGAGGACTCATGATGTCGTGGAGTGCGCTGCGAAGGAGCCCGAGACGACCGTGACTGCGAGCCTGACAATCACCGCCACGGCCCAGACCGTCGCGATCCAACTCGCCACCCGCGAACGGCGACACGCCAGTCCATTTGTTGAAGCGCCGTCCTGACATACGCGATGCGCCACATGGGAAAATGAGCAACCGTATTCGATGGTGTTGTGTCACTGGCGTATTCGCGACTGCTCTGTAGATCCGAACGCGGGCCTGATCGTGCCCGCCCAAGGTCGCTGAGCCCACACCGTAGCCGCGCCCCTGCCGGGCAGACCCGAATTCGGCCTGACCATGGTCGGCTTCACCGACCTCGGGTTGTACCTGCGGTTCGACGGCTGAGGCGGGGAACGGCAGGCTGATCGGCAATCAGGGTCGAAACCGAGGACGAAGACCGGACTGGGTGACGAAACCTCGTTGACGGCGTGTCATCGGGGGGCTTCGCGGGAGTCGGCGCACACTACAGCACACGCATCGATCGCGAAGATTTCATACAGAAGGGCCTTCTGGATGAAGACATCGATTCTCGCCCTGCTCGGACGAATTCGCGTCGGAAATACGGTGCTCGCGCTGGTCGCGAGCACGCTGTCGGTGATAGCGGCTGTGCCCGGTCCGGCGATGTCAGCGCCCGCCGATTCCTTCACGTCCGCCGACGTCGGCTTCGCGGAAGGCTCAGGTGAGGGTGCGGACATCGTGCTGCGTCTGTCCGCCATGCAGTCCGCGGTGGCGCCCAAGGTTCCGGTGCTGCGCCTCGACCTCGACTGGTGGTCTGTCGAACCGGCTCGTGGTGCGCCGTTGCGGTGGGACCGGTTGGACCCGGTCGTTGATGCCGCCGCCGCCCGCGGAATGCGGGTTCTGCTCGTCCTCGCCTACGCACCGCCGTGGGCGAACGGCGGTCACAGCGGCGACAAGTGGTTCCCGACCCGCGACCAGGACTGGACCTCGATCGTGGATCGCACGGTCGCGCACTTCGGCGGCAAGGTCCAGGCATACGAGATCTGGAACGAACCGAACTTCGTGAACTTCGCCAACTTCGTCGGCGACCGCAAAGCGCGATACTGGCAGCTCGTCAAACTCGCCTACCCGCGGGTGAAGGCGCGCTGTCCCGGGTGTGTTGTTGTGGCCGGGGCGTCGGGGGCGGGGACGGTGCAGGGTGGGACCAATCCGAACGCGCCGTCGGTCTGGTTGGACTGGGCGTACAGCCGTGGGTATCGCGGCTATTTCGATGCCGTCGCGCACCACCCGTATCCGGCGTGGAACTCGGGCAAAGGCCCTGCCGACCCCGAATGCGTCAATCGTTGGTGGAATATGTTCGGGCCACCCTCGGAGGCCACGCCGTGTGGTGAGCTCGCCCTGGTGCACTCGGTGATGGTTCGCCACGGCGACACAACGAAGAAGGTGTGGGCTACCGAATTCGGCTATCCGACAGCCGGACTCGCAGCCATCCCGAGCGCGAGCACCGTCAGCAGGTACCTGGTGCAGGGCGTCCGGATGTGGCGTGCGCTGCCATACGCGGGTCCGCTGATCGTGTACTCCTACCGTGATCGCTGCACCGCCGCCGATGATCCCGAGTGCCACTTCGGCCTGGTTACCACGACGATGACGAGCAAGGAACCGATCACCGCCGATGTCAGCGCGGCCCTGCGTGGTGACGGTGGCACACCGGTCCCGAGTTGGCCCGAGCGGTTGGCAGCGGGCGCGACCCTGCCCCGCGCGTCCGCGCTCCGGTCCCGCAACGGACTCTACGAGCTGTGGCTACAGGATGACGGCAACCTGGTGCTTTATCGGACCAGCGGGGAGGTGCTGTGGTCCACCGCGACGACGAACGGAGAGAATCTGGTCAACCAGAACGACGGCAACCTGGTCCTGTACACCGGAAGCGGGGCCGCGGCGTGGTCGTCGAGGACGTGGACCATGGGCCCGTCGACGTTGGTTCTGGAGGACACCGGCAATCTGGTGCTCTACCGCAATGACGGAGGAGCGATCACCTGGTCCACGGGAACGGCACAAGGATAATCGAAGGTCCCGAAACAGAGCCCACACCGCCTGATCTGTCCTCGTCGACGCTAGGACTCGCTTCCTGCCGTCGCAACACTTCGTCCTTTGCCGACAACTACGCCAAAGCCGCTGAGGCCCGCTGCATTCCGATCTCGCGATACAGGATGATCAGGTAGTGAGGGCAAAATAGGGATACCGAACCGATCCTGCACCGGCGTCGGCGTGAGTTCAAGGCTGCGCAGAAGTAGTGCTGTCGAGTTCTTGAAAAGTAGCTTGTAGCAGCATATTTGGCTCGAGGCCCCGCATCGGAGTCATCCGAGGTGGGACCTCTGCCGTCACTAGAGATCACCTCGGATACGGCTCGTCACCCTCAAAAACGGTCACGGTACGAAAGTCGTGGCGAAAGTGGTGAATTCCGCGCGGAATTCGCGGTAGGTGCGGCGCAGGTCGGCACCCGGCCACGGTTGTGGCAGGAACTCCGTGGGCAGGATGGGGTCGTGCAGGATATGGCGCACGATCGCTGCTGCCACTTCGAGACGGTCACGCATCGTGTCGGCGGTGTCGAGGGCCGTCAGTAGTTCCGTCGCGGTGTCGGCCCAGTCGGCGGGGTGGAACAGACGGGTGGCGAGTTCGATGGGGTCGTCGGGGCGGCCGGTCACATAGGTCAGTCGGTGGGCCGCGGTGATCTGGGCGGTGCCCAAGTTGTCCGGGCGTCCCCAGACGCCTTCGCGGATCTCGCCGAACTTGTTGGCCTGCAGCGATTCCCGGAGCAGGGTACGTTCGGCCGCGGCCTCGGCGCCCGTGGTGACGATCGCCAGGCGCCAGTCGCCGTCGTAGGGGCGCAGGATCGGGTCGAGGGCGAGGTCCTGCAGTTTCTGGCGGTTCAGCAGCCTGGGGGTGAGCCGGTAGGTCGCGTCGTCGCGTTCGAGGTCGCCCGCAGACACCATGCGGGTCAGGGCCGCGCGCACCGTCGACTCCTGCAGGCCGAGTTCGGTCGCCACATGCACGATCGTCGCCGCCGACGCCTGCGCCGGGTGCGCGCCGAGCAGCACGCTCAGGATTGCCGATCGCGCCGTGAGCCGGCGCCGCGGCAGCGAGTTCCGCACCATCGGTCGATGGTAGCCAGTCGGCGGTGCGCGTCCGCGCAAAGATCGTCGAGCAGGCATTGCAATTTCTCGTCACGCGATGCAAACTTGCAATATCGGTCGCGAGTGAGCCGCGACACGCACTGCCGGAAGGATCAGCATGGCAACCCACGAGGTGACGAATCAGGTACCGCCGCTGGTCGACTACGACCCGGCCGACTACCCGGTGGTGCTGGAGGCGCTGCACCGCGCCGATGCCGGCCACGCCCTCGACGAGCTGCACGAGGTCGGCAGGCTGGCGGGCAGCGCGCAGGCGCAGGAGTGGGGCGACCTCGCCGAGGCGCATCCGCCGGTGCTGAAGACCCATGATCGCTACGGTCATCGCGTCGACGAGGTCGTCTACGACCCCAGCTACCACCAGTTGATGACCAAAGCCATCGGCTTCGGCCTGCACGCCGCGCCGTGGGCCGACGACCGCCCGGCTCCGCACCTGGTCCGGGCGGCCAAGATGAGCGTCTGGGCACAGGTGGACGCGGGCCACGGTTGCCCGATGTCGATGACCTACGCGGTGGTGCCCGCGCTGCGGGCGAATCCCGAACTCGCCGCGCGCTACGAGCCCCTGCTCACCAGTGCGGTCTACGATCCCGAATTGCGGGTGCCCACAACCAAACCCGGTCTCACCGCGGGAATGTCGATGACCGAGAAGCAGGGCGGCTCCGACGTCCGCGCGAACACAACCACCGCCGTGCCCCAGCCCGACGGTTCCTATCGGATCACCGGCCACAAGTGGTTCACCTCGGCGCCGATGTCGGACTTCTTCCTGGTGCTCGCGCAGGCGCCCGGCGGCCTGTCCTGCTTCTTCGTGCCCAGGGTGCTTCCCGACGGCACGCGCAACCCGTTCCGGCTGCAGCGGCTGAAGGACAAGCTGGGCAACCACTCCAACGCCAGCAGCGAGGTCGAGTACGAGAACACCGTCGGCTGGCTGGTCGGCCCCGAGGGCCGGGGCGTGCCGACCATCGTCGAGATGGTGAACCTCACCCGCCTCGACTGCATTGTCGGCAGCGCCGCGGGCATGCGGGTCGGGGTCACCAACGCGGCCCATCACGCCGCGCATCGCAGCGCCTTCGGCGCGACGCTGATCGATCAGCCGTTGATGCGCAACGTGCTCACCGATCTGGCCGTGGAGGCCGAAGCCGCGACGCTGGCCGGACTCTGGCTGGCCGAGCTGACCGACCGCGCGGCGGCCGGGGACGAGCACGCCTCGACGCTGCGCCGGATCTCGCTGGCGGTGACCAAGTACCACGTGTGCAAGCGCGGCCCGATCCACGCCGCCGAGGCACTGGAATGCCTGGGCGGCAACGGATATGTCGAGGAGTCGCGCATGCCGCGGCTGTACCGGGAAGCGCCGCTGATGTCGGTGTGGGAGGGCTCGGGCAATGTCGCGGCCCTGGACACCCTGCGCGCCATGGCCAAGCAGCCCGAGACCCTCGGTGTCTTCCTGGACGAGGCGAAGTCGTCGGCGGGCTCCTCGGCCGAACTCGACACCGCGATCGCTCGCCTCGAGCGGGAATTCACCGACTTCGAGACCATGCAGTACCGGGCTCGCCGCGTCGTCGGGCAGATGGCGCAGGTGCTGCAGGGTTCGCTGCTGGTCCGCTACGGACACCCGGCCGTCGCCGACGGGTACCTGCGGACCCGCCTCGCCGGTGACCGCGGCGACGTCTTCGGCACCCTTCCGCTCGGTATCGACACCGCGGCGATTCTCGAACGATCCACACCGAAGCTCGCCTGAGCCGGACAAGGAGCGCGATCAATGACGATCACACCCGAACGCAATGCCGCCGGCGAAGCCCTCGACTACGCCGAGATGCTGCACGAGTTGGCCGACGCCTCGGTCCGACGCGGCTTCAGCCCGTATCACGACATCGACTGGGACGCACCGGAATTCCAGGTGACGCCCGGCGACCGCCGCTGGATTCTCCCCGAATCCGACCTCATCGGCCGCCACCCCTGGTACCAATCACTGCCGGAATCGACCCGGATCGAGATCGGCATGCACCGGCAGGCCGGCATGGCGAAGGTGGGGCTGCAATTCGAGCAGCTGCTGATGTCGGGGATCATGCTCTACCTGCTCGACCTGCCCAACGGCTCGGCCGAATTCCGCTACGCCACACACGAAGTCATCGAAGAGTGCAATCACACGCTGATGTTCCAGCAGGCCGTCAACCGGGCCGGGGCCGATGTGGTCGGCTTCGGCAGGCTCTTCCGCGGTGTCGCGCCGCTGATCCCGTTGATCGCGCGGGTCTCGCCGACGTTCTTCTTCATGTGCATCCTCGCCGGTGAGGAGCCGATCGACCACATCCAAAAGGCCTTCCTGCGCGGTCATCCCGAGGACTATCACCCGATTCTCAAGGGTGTCATGCGGATTCACGTGGCCGAGGAAGCACGCCACATCTCGTTCGCGCACGAGTTCATCCGTAGGCACGTTCTGGAATCGGGGCCCGTCGCCCGGGGCGCGCTGTCGGTGCTGCTGCCGGTGGCCATGCGCGTGGCGTGCGAGCTGATCGTTCCGCCCTCGCGCGAGTTCTGGTCGCGGTTCGACGTGCCCGAGCACGTGCGGCGCGAGTTGTTCTGGGCGTCGGCGGGATCGCGCCGCGAACGGCGCGGATACTTCGGCGATGTGCGCGCACTCGCCCACGAGATGGGACTCATGAACCCGGTGGCGCGCGGTGTCTGGAAGCTGGCGGGCATCGACGGGCCGCCCACGCGGTATCGCGGTGAGCCGGTCCGTGAACCGGCGCCCCGAGTTGCCAGCTGATCGTTACCCGTCGAAACCGAAGGAGCACACTGTGTCCCACCCCGAGCCCGAATCCGGCGGACGACCGGCGGCCTGGTACGAGAGCTGGGCCGAAGGCCCCGACTCACCGTGGCGGCACCGCCCCGATCCGGACTTCGAGCGCGAGTACTCCACGCTCACCTACGAACGCGACGACCGGATCGCCCGGATCACGTTCAACCGCCCGGACAAGGGCAACGCGATCACCCCGCACACCCCGCGGGATCTGGCGCACGCGGTGGAGCGGGCCGATCTGGACCCGCGCGTGCACGTGATCGTGGTGTCCGGGCGCGGCAAAGGGTTCTGCGGCGGCTACGACCTGGACATGTTCGCCGAGCAGAGTTTCGCGGGTGCGGACGGACCGGACGAGGTCACCGGAACCGTGCTCGACCCGGTGGTCAACGCGATCAACCACAACCCGCAGGGGGTGTGGGATCCGATGATCGACTTCGCCATGATGAGCCGGTTCACCAAAGGCTTCGCCAGCCTGATGCACGCCAACAAGCCGACGGTGGCGAAGCTGCACGGCTTCGCGATCGCGGGCGGCACCGACATCGCGCTGCACGCCGACCAGATCATCTGCGCCGACGACACCAAGATCGGCTATCCGCCCACCCGGGTCTGGGGCATTCCGGCGGCGGGCCTGTGGGCGCACCGGCTCGGCGATCAGCGCGCCAAGCGGCTGCTGTTCACCGGGGACTGCATCAGCGGCAAGCAGGCCGCCGAATGGGGACTCGCGGTGGAATCGTGCCCCGCCGAGGAACTCGACGAGCGCACCGAGGCGCTGGTGGAGCGCATCGCGCGGATGCCGGTCAACCAGCTGATGATGGCCAAACTCGCGCTCAACTCCGCGCTGAACACCCAGGGCGTCGCCAACTCGGCCATGATCAGCACCGTCTTCGACGGCATCTCCCGGCACACCAGGGAGGGCTACGCCTTCCAGACCCGTTCCGCCACCGCGGGTTTCCGCGAGGCGGTGCGCGAACGCGACGAGCCCTACGGCGACCACAAGCGCGCCCAGTTCGAGCGGTGATGGGCGCCTCCGACGCGGTCTCGTCCGCGCCCCCGTGGGCCGCCGATCCCGAATCCCTGGCCCTGCGCGACACCGCCCGGAAATTCTTCGCGACCTCGGCGGTGCCGAATCGCGCTCGCTGGGCCGAACAGGGTTTCGTGGACCGGGAGTTCTGGCGCGAAGCCGGTGCGCTCGGTCTGCTCTGTCTCGAGATCCCGGCCGAATACGGCGGCGGCGGAGGAACATTCGCCCACGAGATGATCGTCCTCGAAGAACAGGGGCGCATCGATGAACCGGGCTTCGGCAACCATGTGCACAGCGGCATCGTGGCGCCCTACCTGCTGGCCTACGGCACCGAGCGGCAGAAGCGGGACTGGCTGCCGAGGATGGCCACCGGCGAGGTCGTCGCGGCGATCGCGATGACCGAGCCCGGCGGCGGCTCGGACCTGGCGAACATGAGCACCCGCGCGGTCGCGGAGAACGGGGACTACCTGATCTCCGGCGCCAAGACCTTCATCACCAACGGGGGCTCGGCCGATCTGATCCTGGTGGCCGCGAAGACCGATCCGGACGGCGGCGCCCACGGCGTCTCGCTGTTCCTGGTCGACGCGGCGACGCCGGGCTTCCGGCGCGGCCGGGTTCTGGACAAACTCGGCCAGCGCAGCGGCGACACGGCCGAACTGTTCTTCGACGAGGCGCGCGTGCCGGCGTCGAATCTGCTCGGCGAGGTAGCCGGGCAGGGCTTCTTCCAGTTGATGACGCAGTTGCCCCAGGAACGCCTGCTGCTGGCGGTGGGCGCGGTGGTGAGTGCCGAGAGCGCGGTCGACCTCGCGGTGGCCTACACCAAGGAACGGCAGGCGTTCGGCAAGCCGCTGTTCGCCAAGCAGCACGTCAAGTTCGAACTCGCCGAATGCGCCACGCTCACCCGGGTGGCCAGGGTGTTCGTCGACGACTGCGTGCGCAAGCACGTCGACAGGACACTCGACAGCGCGACGGCGTCGATGGCCAAATACTGGGCCACCGATGTCCAATGCCAGGTGATCGACCGCTGCCTGCAGCTGTTCGGCGGCTACGGCTACATGCGGGAATACCCGATCGCCGAGATGTTCGTCAACGCGCGGGCGCAGCGCATCTACGGCGGCGCCAACGAAATCATGAAAGAACTCATCGCCCGGTCCCTGTGACCGAGGAGGGCCTCACTCCCGTGACCGAGCATCTCGTGACCGTCGAACACGACGGTCCAGTGACCACCATCAGTATCAACCGGCCGCACGCCCGCAATGCGGTGGATCGCGCGACGGCCGAAGTACTGGCCGACGCCTTTCGCGCCTTCGACGCCGACCCCGGCGCGGCGGTGGCCGTCTTCCGCGGGGAAGGCGGAACCTTCTGCGCCGGAGCGGATCTGAAGGCTTTGGCCGCCGGCGACCCGAACCGTTTTCAGCCGGACGGAGACGCCCCGATGGGAGTCTCCAGGCTGCGGCTGTCCAAGCCGGTGATCGCCGCCGTCAGCGGCTACGCCGTCGCCGGTGGGCTCGAGTTGGCCATCTGGGCCGACCTGCGGGTCGCCGACGAGGACGCGGTGTTCGGCGTCTTCTGCCGCCGCTGGGGCGTGCCGTTGATCGACGGCGGAACCGTGCGGCTGCCCCGGTTGATCGGGACGAGTCACGCCATGGACCTGGTTCTCACCGGACGACCGGTGGGGGCCGAGGAGGCGCTGCGGATGGGGCTGGTCAACCGGGTCGTACCGACCGGACAGGCGACCGCCGCCGCGCAGGCACTCGCCCGCGAACTGGCTGCCTTCCCCCAGACCTGCCTGCGCCAGGACCGGCTCTCGCTGCTGGAGCAGGACGGCCTGACCGAAACCGCGGCGCTGGCCAACGAATTCGAGCACGGCGCCATCTCGATATCCCAGGACACCCTCGCCGGCGCGACCCGCTTCGCCGACGGCGCGGGCAGGCACGGCGCGTTCGCCCACCACGGAGAAGGAATCACCGAGCAATGAGCAGTCTCGCCGGAAAGTCGGCCATCATCAGCGGGAGCGGTCGCGGGATCGGCGCCGCCATCGCCCACAAGCTCGCCGCGCACGGCGCGCGGGTCGTGGTCAACGACCTGGATGCCGCGGCCGCCGAACAGACCGTGAGCGAGATCAGGGCCGCGGGCGGCACCGCGGTCGCCTGCGCGGGCAACATCACCGAGACCGGCTTCGCCGACCGGTTCGTCACGACGGCCGTGCGGGAGTTCGGCGGACTCGACATCATCGTCAACAACGCCGGATACACCTGGGACGGGGTGGTACAGAAGGTGAGCGACGAGCAGTGGGACGCCATCCTCGACGTGCACCTCAAGGCGCCGTTCCAGATCCTGCGGGCCGCGCAGCCGGTGATCAGCGCGGCGGCCAAGCAGGAGAAGGCGGACGGCGTCGCGGTCACCCGCAAGGTCGTCAACATCTCCTCGCTCGCCGGTCTGCACGGCAACGCGGGGCAGATCAATTACTCCGCGGCCAAGGCGGGCATCCTCGGCGTGACGAAGGCGATGGCCAAGGAATGGGGCCGCTACCGGGTGACGGTCAACGCGGTCGCGTTCGGGTTGATCAAGACCCGGCTCACCGAGTCGGCTGCCGACGGGGACGCCACCATCGACATCGACGGCCGGGAACTGAAAGTCGGCGTCAATCCGATGATCCTGCAAGCGGCACAGCACATCGCCCCGCTCGGGCGCCTCGGCACGCCGGAGGAGGCGGCGGGCGCGGTCTACCTGCTGTGCCTGCCCGAATCCGACTACGTCACCGGCGAAGTGCTGGCCTGCAGCGGGGGACTCGTCGGCTGAGCCGGGCTAGCGGAGGTCGTCGAGCATCTGCGCCCAGCGGTCGGCGACCTGCGCGCGGCGGCGGGAGTCGTCGTTGAGCATGCCGGCCAGGCCGAGGCCGCGGGCGCTGTCGAGGAAGGCCTGCACGGTGGTCCGGACGGTGGGGTTGTTGCCGTCCAGCCGCAACAACTCGATGAGCGCCCAGAAGCTGCGGGCGCCGACCTCGAGTTCCATGGCGGCGACCCGGGGTGCCAGCACCGGGTCGTCGGAGGCGGCGATACACAGTTGCAGGGCGGCCTTGAACGTCGGGCCCTGATGCAGCTCCACCACGCGGTGGACCGTCTCGCGCGTGCTGTCGGGACCGGGCGCGACGGTGTGCTGGAAAGCCTCGATCTCCTGGACGCGGGTTTCCAGGATGTGCTGCACCGACGCGGTGAACAGGCCGTCACGGTCCTTGAAATGGTGCTGCACCGCCCCGCGGGTCACCCCGGCGCGCTCGGCAACCTCGGCGACGCTGGCATTGCGCCAGCCACGGGTGGCGAGCACGTCCAGGGCCGCGTCGACGATGCGCTGGTGGGTCGCGACGCCGTTCTCGTTCTGCGGACCGCGTCGCGCGCTCGCCGTCATCGCCGGCCTACAGGTCGACGGTCAGAGTTCCCTTGGCACGTGACACGCATGGGAGGAAGTATCCCGCGTCCAGTTCCTGGGGGCTCAGGGCGGTCGACCTGTGCTCGGGCGTGCCGTCGAGCACCCGGACCGCGCACGACCGGCAGAAGCCCTGCTGACAGGAGTAGGTGGTGTCCGGTCTGGCGGTCAGGAGGGCGTCCAGCGCCGTCTGTTCGGCGCCGACGGTCAGGGTTTCGCCGGTGCCGGCCAGGCGGAGGTCGAATTCCTCGCCGTCGACTACCGGGGCGGGGGAGAACCGCTCGTAGTGGAACTCGACCTCGGATCGGCCTGCCAGCGCTACGCGCAGGGCGTCGACCATCGGCGGCGGCCCGCAGGTGTAGACCGCGGGGGCGCCGGCCAGCTCGCCCAGCAGCAGGTCCGGTCCGGCCAGGCCCGCTTCGTCGTCGCAGTGGACGGTGATCTTGTCCCCGTACGCCTCGAGTTCGGGCAGGAAGGCCATCGACTCCCGGTTGCGTCCGCAGTAGATCATCGTCCACGGCATCCCGACCTGGTCGAGGACCGCGAGCATCGGGAGGATCGGCGTGATCCCGATGCCGCCCGCGATGAGGCGGACCGCTGTCGTGGCCTGGTTGTAGCCGCCGACGGCGAGCGGGAAGGCGTTGCGCGGCAAGCCGATCCGCAGATGTGAACCCACCGGAAGACCCCGATGGACTTCGGCGGAACCGCCGCGACCGTCGGGGATGTAGCGCACCGCGATGCGGTAGCGGTGGCGTTCGGCCGGGTCACCGCACAGCGAGTACTGCCGCATCAGGCCCGAGGGCAGTTCGACGTCGAGGTGCGCGCCGGGCCGCCACGGCGGCAGCTCCGCGCCGTCCGGCAGTTCGAAGGTCACCGCGACGACGTTCTCGTCCCGGGCGACCACGCGGCGCTCGGTCACCACGACGTCGAAGAAGCGCTGCGGCCGCCCCAGCCCGAATTCGGGCGGCTCGGTGAACCCGTCGATCCAGTTCAGCGCCTCCCAGCCCCTGGCAAGCACCCACATCAGGGGGTCGCGGCGGAAGCGGCCGTGGGCGTGGGCGGGGATGTCGCGCAGGTGCGGGCGGTCCGTTTCCCTCATGCCGCGGTCCGGGATTCGATGGTGGCCAGGTAGGACAGCGCCTGCGCCATCGAACCGGTGTCGTCGGGCTGGTAGCTGGGTTTCAGGTAGTCCCAGACCGAGCTCAGCACCATGGTCAGCGTCGGCAGCAGTCCCCGCCGTCCGTCGCGGATGATCTCGTAGAGCACCCGCAGCCGGGAGTCGGTCGCGGCGGGGTCGTTCTTGACCAGGTACCAGATGAACCGGCTCGAGATCCAGACGGTCACCGGGAACACCACGAGCATGGTCCGCAGCCTGCGGAAGTAGCGGTCGTCGAAGTACTCGGCCATCTCGTGGGCGACGGTGCGGTGCTCCATCTCCTCGGCACCGTGCCACCGGAACAGCGCGGCCATGTTCGGGTCGGCGTCGTACTCGTCCCAGGTGCAGTTCAGGACGTAGTGGCCGAGGAACGCGGTGAAGTTCTCCAGCGCCGCGGTGATCGCCAACCGGTTGATCAGGTGCTGCCTCGTTCGTCGCGGATTGCGGTAGGTGCGCGGTCCGAGGACGCGGCGCAGGAAGAAGCGCGCCTGGGCCAGCAGCGGTTCGGGATCGATGCCGTTGCGCTGGAAGTAGTCGTCGAGCGAATCGTCGTGCGCGTTCGCGTGCATGGTCTCCTGGCCGATGAACCCCAGCACGTCCTCACGCAGGCGCGGGTCGCGTACCTCGGGCAGCGCCTCCTTGAACGCTTCGATGAAGAACCGTTCGACCTCGGGGAACAGCAGGTGGTAGGAGCTGATCGCGTGCGAGGCGACCGGCTGACCCGGAATCCAGTGCAGGGGAGTGTCGGTGAGATCGAAGGACACCTGGCGGGCCTTGAGCTGGAGCGGCCCGATGTCGACGGTGTCCAGCACGGGCCGGGTCCTCTTGCGCAATTTCATGTCAGGCTCCTTTGCCGACGAAATCGATGATGTGCCGAGTGACGATCTCGGGCTGTTCCAGGTGGGTGAAGTGCCCAGCGGCCGCGACGACGACGCGTCGGCTGCCCGGGGGGAGATGCTCCAGCGCGTCGGCGCCGGTGTCGACCAGTCCACAGGTGTCCTGGGCCCCTTGCAGATACAGGGTGGGAACCCGCGGCGGGCGGAAAGCCGCCAGCTGTTCGTAGCGGTGGGCCCGGGAGCGGCGGTAGAGCGGGTTCCAGACCGCGCGGTAGTAGCTGAACGCGGCGCGGCGTCGAGCGCGGCCCGCCAGGGCGATCAGTCCCTGTTCACGCTGCCGGGCCACCGCCGCGACCGAGTGCGGCGCCCAGGCCCGCCAGAGCCGGTCGATCAACCAGGCGCCGATCGCGTCGGAGACCCAGGGCGTCGAGACCACCGTCATGTACCAGCTGCGCGGGGCCTGGCGCACCAGCCGGGCGGCATTGACGCGCAGTCGGGACGGGGCGAACAGTGCCGTGATCGTGGCCAGCGGCGGAATGGCGATCAACACACTGCGGTGGAACAGATCCGGGTGTGCCGCGGTCAGCGCGCTGACGATCGCGCCACCCCAGTCGTGGCCGATCACGATCGCGCGCTCGTCGGCGCCGATCTCACGATGGATGTCGACCATGTCGCCGACCAGTGAGCCGATCGAGTAGTCGTCGTCGGTCGCCAGCGAACTCGGCGCGTAGCCCCGGGTGAACGGGGCGACGACATAGCGGCCGGTTGCCGCGAGGGCTGGCCCGAGCACGTCCCAGGTCCAGGCGCTGTCGGGAAAACCGTGCACGAGCAGCGCGAGCGGGTCACCGGGGTCACCCCAGGTGAGTGCCACGAGTTCGGTGGTGGTCGACCGGAACCGTCGCGTTTCCGGGGTGGGCGAAGACATGCGTGCCCTTTCGGTCCGTGGCCGGATCAGCCCTTGCATTTCGACATTCACTAGTGCATGGTTTTACATGTTACTTCGCGTCGCGTCAATCGTGAAGCGATAAGTTCCCAGGTAGACGCAGTGATAGAGCTGTATGGGTTCTCGAATCTCGATGTGAATGACATGCATGCAAGCATGAAGGGAGTCCGGTATGGGTAGCTACGACCTGCTGATCCGCGACGGGATCTGGTTCGACGGCGCCGGATCGGCGGCGCGCACCGCCGATATCGGCATCAAGGACGGCGAGGTCGTCGCGATCAGCTCCCGGCCACTCGACGTCACCGAGGCCGATGAGGTGATCGAGGCGGGCGGCAAGTGGGTGATGCCCGGCTTCGTGGACATCCACACCCACTACGACGTCGAGATGCTCGCCGCCCCCGCGCTGACCGAATCGCTGCGCCACGGCGTCACCACCACGGTCATCGGAAACTGTTCGCTCACCACGATTCTGGCGACCGACGTCGAATGCGCCGACATCTTCAGCCGCGTCGAGGCGGTGCCGCGCGAAATCGTGATCGGCACCCTCGGCGAGCATCGCACCTGGTCCACCCCGACCGAGTACGCCCACGCCATCGACAAGCTGAACATCGGCCCCAATGTCGCGACGTTCCTCGGCCAGTCCGACATGCGGATCCACGTCATGGGCATGGACCGCGCCGTCGACGACGAGGTCGAGCCCACCGCCGCCGAACTCGACCGGATGATCGCGATCCTGAACGAGGCGCTCGACGCCGGATTCCTCGGCATGTCGGCCACCACGAACTGGATCGACAAGCTCGACGGCGACCTCTACCGCTCGCGCTCGCTGCCCACCACCTTCGTCAAGCGCCGCGAATTCCGCGCGCTGAACAAGGTGCTGCGCGATCGTGAGCGCATCCTGCAGAGCACGCCGGAGATCTCGCTCACCCCCAACCTGCCCAAGTTCTTCCTCGCCGCGGGTGGCCGCTTCCGCCGCAAGGCCCTCAAGGTCTCGCTGCTCGCCGCCGCCGACTCCAAGGCGTATCCGCCGCTGGTGTACTTCATGATGTACGGCGCGCCGATCATCAACCGCCTGCTCAACGGGGTGTTCCGCTGGCAGCATCTGCCGGTGCCGTTCACGGTGTACGCCGACGGCATCGACCTGGTCGTGTTCGAGGAATTCGGTTCCGGCGCAGCCGCTCTCGACATCAAGGACCAGGTCGAGCGCAACGAGCTGCTGCGCAGCGAGGAGTACCGGCGCTGGTTCCGCCGCGACTACGAGAACAAATTCAGTCCGAAGATCTGGCACCGCAACCTCTACGACGCCACCGTCGTCGACAGCCCCGACCCGTCGCATATCGGCAAGAGCTTCGGACAGCTGGCCGACGAGCGTGGCATCCACCCGGTCGACGCGTTCCTCGACCTGGTCGTCGAGCATGGCCGAAAGATCCGCTGGCGCACCACGATCGCCAACCACCGCCCGAAGTACGCCGACAAGCTCGCCGCCAACAAGAACGTGCACATGGGCTTCGGCGACGCGGGCGCCCACCTGCGCAACATGGCCTTCTACAACTATCACCTGCGGCTGCTCGAACGAGTGAAGTCGGCGCAGGGCGAGCGCAAGCCGTTCCTCACTCTCGAACACGCCGTGCACCGGCTCACCGGGGAACTGGCCGACTGGTACAACCTCGACGCGGGCCACCTGCGCGTCGGCGACCGCGCCGACATCGTCATCGTCGACCCCGAGGGGCTCGACGGCGAGGTGCACGAGCTCGCTGAACAGGAAGTCCCCGAATACGACGGCCTGCGCCGCATGGTCAACCGCAACGACCGCGCCGTCACCGCGACCATCGTCAACGGCCGCGTGGTCTACCGCGAGGGGACGTTCGCCGACGGGCTCGGAAAGGGCTGGGGCCCTGGCCGTTTCCTGCCCGCCGGGCGCAAGGTCCGCGGCGCCACCCCCACTCCCACCGTCTCGGCGCAGTAGTGCCGGAAAGGAACACCGTGCTCGACACCTCCGAACTCGCGCGCTCGCTCACCCTGCCGGTGGTCGCGGCGCCGATGTTTCTCATCTCCAAGCCGAAACTGGTGATCGCGCAGGCCCGTGCCGGGATCATCGGCGCGTTTCCGACGCTGAACGCGAGGTCGGTGGAATCGCTGCGGGACTGGCTGGCCGAGATCGGCGAGTCGGTGGCGGGCGCGCCCTACGCCGCCAACCTGATCGTGCACCGGTCGAACACGCGCTGGGAGGAAGACCTCGCCGCGGTGGTGGATCACCGGGTTCCGGTGGTCATCACCTCGCTCGGCCTGCGCTCCGAAGTCGTCGGCGCGGTGCACTCCTACGGCGGCATCGTGCTGCACGACGTGATCAACAACCGCTTCGCCCGCAAGGCCGCCGACACAGGATACGACGGTCTGATCGCGGTCGCGGCAGGCGCGGGCGGGCACGCGGGCACGCTGTCCCCGTTCGCCCTGCTCTCCGAGATCCGCCAGTGGTTCGACGGGTTGCTGTTGCTGTCGGGCGCGATCGCGCACGGCCGCTCGGTGCTCGCCGCTCAGGCCGCGGGCGCCGATCTGGCCTATGTCGGCTCGGCGTTCATCGCGACCGACGAAGCCGACGCCGCGGACGCGTACAAGGAGCAGATATCCACCTCGGCGGCGGCCGACATCGTCTACACCAACCTGTTCACCGGCGTGCACGGCAACTACCTGCGCGGCAGCATCGTCGCCGCAGGTCTGGACCCGGACAACCTGCCGGTCTCGGACCCCTCCGCGATGAACTTCGGCTCCGGCGGCAACACCGACGCCAAGGCCTGGCGCGACATCTGGGGTTCCGGCCAGGGCATCGGGCCGATCGACGCGGTCGTGCCCGTAGCCACCCTGGTCGATCGCCTGACCCGTGAGTACGCCGAAGCGCGTCAGCGCCTGGCCGCCCTCACCGCCCAAGACCTGCTGCCCGCCCAGTGATCCGACACCCCGAGGACGTCATGGCCTACGAAGAGATCCTGTACTCGGTGCGCGACCACATCGCCACCATCAGCATGAACCGCCCTGGCGCGCGCAACGGGTACACGCTGACCATCGCCGCCGAACTCGCCGACGCCTTCACCGAGGCCGACCGCGATCCGGCGGTGCGCGCGATCATCCTGACCGGCGAGGGCACCGACTTCTGCGTCGGCATGGACCTGTCCGGCGGCACGCCGGGCGTCGACATCGACGACGAGTGGCTCGAACCGGCCGGACAGTGCTCGCGCCGGATCTTCGAATGCACCAAACCCGTCATCGCCGCCATCCGCGGCGCCGCCGTCGGCGCCGGCTCGACGATCATCCTGCCCGCGGACTACCGCATCGCCGCGACCGACAGCCGGTTCGGCTACGTCTTCACCCGACGCGGGTTCTTCCCCGAGGGCGCCTCGGCATGGCATCTGCCGCGCGTCGTCGGCATGGGCCGGGCGATGGACTGGATGCTGTCCGGGCGGGTGTTCCCGGCGGCCGAGGCGCTGGCAGGCGGGCTCGTCCACCAGGTCGTCGAACCCGATGAGGTGCTGCCTGCCGCCGAGGCGTACGCACGCGAGCTCATCGCGCACACCGCACCGGTGTCGGTGGCCGTCACCCGCCAGATGCTGTTGCGCCTGAGCGCTTTCGACAGCCCGTACCCGGCGCACGCGCTGGATTCGAAGCTCATCGGCGGACTGGCCGACAGTGCCGACGCGATCGAGGGTGTCACCGCGTTCCTGCAGCGGCGCAGCCCCGAGTTCCCTGGCCGCGTCCCCGCCGACATCCCGGCGTTCGTCCCATGGCACGGAATCGACGATGCCGCCGTCGTGTCGCCGGGCGACCGCCGATAGCCGCGCCACCGATACCGGGACGCCGATGTCACCCGACGACCACATGCGCGCCGCCGTGCTGGAAGCGGTCGGCGATCTGATCGCCGACCGCGGCTGGTCACGCACCAGCGTCACAGCGATCGCCGCACGGTGCGGAATCGACAGGCAGCAGATTTTCGACGCCTTCGGCACGCGCTCGATGATCGCGGCCGCCTACATCCATCACCGCCTCGACTACCTGCTGCTCGAAATCGAGGCAGTGGTGGAGTGCGGGCCGACACTCGAGGACAGTGTGGCGACCGCCTTCGAGTGCTTCTTCGACGTCGTCGACGACAGCTTCCTCGCCCTCGCACTGGCGGACCGGCGAAGACAGTCGTTACTGCTTCTCCGCACGGCCAATGAACAGGTCCTCACCCGGCTGGCAGAAGTGATACGCCTCATCGAGCCGACCCTGGCCCCGCCCGAAGCTCGCCTGGCCGCGGGCTCGGTGGCCCGTGTCGCCCTCGCCTATCTCATAGGCCCCGAGTTGCCACGATCTCGCGCCATCGAGCAACTCACCGCGCTGTCGCTGACCATCCTCGACGGAGCACACCGTTGAAGACCTGGGGATCGCCCTGCTCGGACTCGTCGGCCCTCCTTCCATTCACGCCGGACCCGGCCGCTCAGCACGCTTTCGCGGCCACCGCAGGCTGTTCGGGGTGTTCCAGTTCTTCGTCGATGTCTCCGGCGAGCCGGGCGACCATGGCGGACCGCAATCGCCACAGGTCGTCAGGCTTTCGGGGGTCCAAGCCGATGACCTCGGCGATCCGTTCGAGTCGATAATCGATCGTGTTGGGGTGCACGTGCAATGCCTTGGCCGTCCTCAGACGAGCCGCTCGGGTGGAGAGGTGGGTTTGCAGCGTTTCCAGCAGCACCGGTTGTGGGTTGAGCGGATCGAGGACGGCCGCAAGGTGGTCGCGGGCCGCTCCTGGACGGGTCAACTGGTATTCCACCGCAAGGTCCCCGAACAGGTGCAGGCCTCCGCGCCGCATACGGTGCATGAGTCGGAGCATCGCGTCCACATGCTCGATCGTCGCTGGGACGGAGTCGATGGTCGCGGGCAGGAAGGTGGCACGGACCGGGGCTTGTGCGGCGCCCGATATCGCATCGACGAAACGTTCGGCATCGGCTGTGTCCAGCTGGGAGGCGGGAACAAGTAGGGTTCCACCGCTGGCCGTCAACAACATCAGGACGTTGTTGCCGCACCAGCGGGTGACCTCTGTCCTGACCCGGCGGACCTTGCGGCCGGCGATGATCCGGCGATCGAGGCGCGAGTCCGACTCGTCGACGTGTGGCGCGATCTCCAGCGCGAAGACCAGGTAGTTCGCGGACAGTCGAAGCCCATGCGCGCGGGCCATGGCCGACGTCGCTGTGCCCGCCATCACCGCTGACACCAGGGCATCGACGGACTCATCTCGGCCATCGAGTGTTTCGGTCAGGTAGCCCTGCGAGATCGCCACGGCAAGCCGGTTCGCGATCTCGACGAACGCCCGACCTGCCACGATCATCGACCCGTCGTCGGCCCGCGCCCGCGCGGCGACGTGGTCGAATGTCCAGGCCAACCCTTCGTGCATCGCGTGATGCATCGCATCGACCGACGCGCCCGCGTGGGCCCAGTCCACAGCGCAGGTGCGCACCTCGGCGAGTGATTTCCGGGGGTCGACGCCGTCGAGCACGTCGGCTGCCACCGCCAGGCACGCACGCACCATCGCGAGGACATCGCGGCGCAGCATCGTGGTCGGCACCGTGGTGGGTAGTGGGCTAGTGATGACGAATCGGTCCATGATCTGCCCGGCGATCACCGCTGCCCCGGGTAGATCATCGGATATCCTTCGGCCCGTCTGTGTGGCGTCCTGCGGTGGGCGGGGCCTGTTCGGCATGCAGAGCTCCTGTCTTGGTCAGTGCTCGTCCATCGTGCTGGTCGGTGACCCAGCTCACCAATGGCAAAGCGCACCTGAAAGCCGACCGGCGGGTGCAACATGCACCAAGCTGCACCGAGGAACGACCACTGCTGTACACCGAAAGACCGATCGATGAGGCTTCGGCAGCTGTGAAATCTCCGTCGCAGCGCAGGTCGGCACGGATCGGCCGACCTCAGACCGCGAAACCGCCGCTCGGAATTCTGGTGAACGGGTGTGTACTATTCTGCTCGTGACGAGCTCAGACGCCCAGGTCAGGCACGGTTCGACCGGAGGCGTCCCCGCCCTGGACCGCCCGCGATGAACACGGTCGTCATCATCGTGCTCGCGATCCTCGTCGCGGGCGAAGCAGCCGGGTTGCTCACCCTGTCGATTCTGTTGGCCCGCAGCAGGCGCAGGCAGGCGATGCAGCGGCGGCCCACGACGACCCAACGGCTCGTCGGAACCAGCCGGGAGGCGGTGCGAACTGTCTGGCAGGCCGCTGACCTGGTGCGCGCCAAAGGCTTTCGGGCCGCCGTGCTCACCTCCGTGGAAGACCTCGCAGGCTGGGCGCGCGTCGAACGTCCGGACCTGGCGCGACTGGCACCCGACGGCAACGTCGTGATCATGTTCTCCGACATCGAAGAGTCCACGGCGCTCAACGAACAACTCGGCGACCGCGCCTGGGTGAAACTGCTCGACCAGCACCACCGTCTCGTCGAACGCTGCGTACGCGATCACAGCGGACACGTCGTCAAGAACCAGGGCGACGGCTACATGATCGCCTTCGCCGCGCCCGAGCAAGCGGTGCGATGTGGGCTGGCCATCCAGACCGCACTGCGCAAAGAAAGCGGATCAGAATCCCCGCAGTCCAGTTTCCGTGTGCGGATCGGTATTCATATGGGCAGCTCGGTGCGCCGGGGTGACGACCTGTTCGGCCGTAATGTGGCCATGGCCGCCCGGGTCACCCAGCAAGCCGACGGCGGGGAAACTCTTGTCAGCGAACCGGTACTCGCCGCCGTCGCGACCAGTGCAGGCATCTCGGTGGGGCAGGGCCGTGAGGTCGGCCTCAAGGGCCTGCGCGGCACCCACCTGCTGACCCCCGTCACCGGCTGACCGGCCGGGCGTCACCGATTTCGCGGCGCACTCTGGCGCCAGCGCAGCGCGTCGAGCGCGACCGCGACGTGCACGCTGTTGTCCGCCAGCGGGCGCGGCAGCAATTCCTCGGCCCGCGCCAGCCGCCGCATGACGGTGTTGCGGTGGGTGAACAGCCGCGCCGCCGCCCTGGTCACGCTGCATTGCTCAGTGACGTAGGCCAGCACGGCCTCATGGATATCGCTGTCGGCGTGTTCCAGCTCGCCGAGGGTGTACTTGATGAATCGGTCTGCCTGCGCGCCGTTCTCGGAGATCAACGAGGTCAACTGAACCTCGGCGAACGTGGCGAGACGGCGGGTGCAATGAGGGCGGGCCAGGATGCGATGGGTGGCCTGGGCATCGAGGTGCGAGGTCCGGAATCCGGCGATACCCTGCCCGGTCGAACCTACCGCTATCCGTACACCGGGGATGTGGTCCACGGCCTCGGCCAGGTCGGCGAGATCGGGCGGGGTAGGGCCGGGGACCCACACCCAGAGGGTGGCAGCGCTGGCCAGCAGGCTCAGCGATGTCGCCGCACCCGCGGCCTGCGCCAACGCACGGGTCACCCGGTGCGGTTCCTCGAGTTCGGCGCCGGGGGTGTCACTCCAGGCGATCGCGGCGGTGTGCGTCGTGTCGAGCCGGTAGCCGAGCCGGCTCGAGGCACGGTCGATATTGTTCGGTTCGCCTTCGAGGAGCAGCGAAATCAATTCGCGGCGTTCGGCGTAGGAGCCGTGTGACATCTCGTCGCGCTCACGGCTGATGACTTCGGTGATCGCCTCGATGGTGCCGTCCACGAAATCGGCGATCGACGCGGCCGTGACCTCGAAGACCTCCTTCAGTTCGAACGGGTCGGTCGTGAGGATGAAAACGATCGTCATCCACCGTTGCCAGACCACATCCTGGCCGACCCGATAGGCCTGAAGCGCCGTCTCGTTCGCCCCACGACGAACCAGATCCCGCACGATACCGATCTGCTCCGCGCCGAGATTGATCGGCACCGGCATCCCCGGGTCCGCAACGTTGGCCGAGGCCCAATGCAGCAGATTCGCGCGATTGACCCGTCGCACCGCCTCGGCCAGCAGCGGGTCCGCAGCGATCGCGCGCAGGCTCGTCTTGTACAAGGTGGCGTCATGCAGCTCGTCGAGCCACTCGTCCGGAGCGTTCAACGCGATCTCAGCACCTTGCCGGATCACCTCGCGAGCGCGGCCGGACAGACGCCGATCGAACAGACCCTCACCCACGTGCATCGCCTCATTATGCAACCCACGCGCCCGAGGACAGGGCGGTGTACTGGTCCGACCTCTGAACGGCGACGCTCGCTGATGGGACTTGATCACTCCGATTTCGCAACACGTCTTAGACGCGCTGGCGAGGTTGTCGGCCTGCGGGTTGATCAAGGGGTCGAGGCGTTCGAGAACCGATCGGTTTTCGACAGCCAGGTCGTTCGGCGGCCATCGGTGGCTCGGCCCGCCTGCTGGGGAATGCGATGGGCTGCTCACGCCCGTTCCGGGGATGAATCGGGCGCCGAGGACTGCCGTCAGTTCGGCGGTGGAGCGGTGCTGAAGATCGGCCAGCAGATCTCCGTGGCGGTGAACGCTGTCGGATCTGAGGGCGTGCCACCGATGTAGTGTTCGCGGATCGGCCCCTGGTCGCTGATCAGATGCTCGTTTGCGTATTTTCCCAGAGCCCCGTAACTGCGGTCGATACTTTCGTCATGACCGCCGGGGTGGGTGAGCACGGCGAATTCGGCCTGAGGTAAGACCTCGGCACGGATGCCCTCCGGCGGGTTCGCGGAGTGCGGCGCGGGTACGAACAGGGTGGCTTTGCCGCGTGATTCGAGGAACAGTGCCCGGTCGTAGAGGCCACCCGGTACCACCGCCGACGGTGTACCTGCTGTCGTGGCAATTGCGTCTCGCAGTGTCTTCAGGGTCGCCGAGAACCAGCTGTCGATCTGGGACACCTCGATAGTGGCGCCGATCGACCACACGGCGAGCGCAGCTTCACGGCGCAACTCCACGTGGGCGGGGGTGGGCACTGGAGAAAGCAACTCCCGCAGCGCGCCGACGGTGTCACGGGTCTGCCGCAGTTGCACCTCCATCTGTTCGAGATGAGTTGTGATGATCTCGGTGCGAGCCGCGGCGTCGTCTGTACTCAGCAGCGCCTTGATGTCGGGAATGGACATGCCAAGAGTGCGGAACCTGCGGATGATGTGTGCGTGATCGACCTGGCTGGTGTCGTAGAACCGGTAGCCGGTGTGGGGGTCGATGTGGGCTGGTTCGAGAATGCCGATGTCGTGGTAGTGCCGTAGCGCCTTCCTGCTCAAGCTGGTCATCACGGCGAAGTCACCGATCGAGACCCGTGCGCCCATGGCATCCTCCTCTGCGTTCGGCCGCCTGCGGACGGTGTGAGGCCATCCTGAAGTCTTCCCCTGGGGCAAGGTCAACATCGCGGCGTCAGCCCGAAGGTCCCGTCCCGTTTAAGGGTCCTCCCTGGGATCCGGGGGCCTGGCCGTCGGGGGCACGAATACGAGATTCGCCGTCCGAGGGTTGACCTTCCCCTTGGGGGAAGATCCAACGTGGGGTCATGACCACAGGATGGGACGCACTCCCGGACAACATCAAGACGTTCATGACCGCGCTCAGCACACCGGAGGACGGCCGAGCGGCCGCCACGTTCACCACCGATGCCGTCGTGACCGACGACGGCCGCACCTACACCGGCCGAGACGAGATCAGGGCCTGGCTGACCGCCTCGGCCGGGGAGTACACCTATACCTCCCAGTTCACCGGCGCGACCATGACCGACGCCACCGTTGACGTCGGACAGCACTTGGAGGGCAACTTCCCCGGCGGGGTCGTCGACCTGCACTACCGCTTCACACTCGACGGCACGTCGATCAGCCGGTTGGTGATCGAGCCGTGAGCAGGCGATGGTTCATCACAGGGGGCACGCCCGGGGGCTTCGGAGTCGCGTTCGCCGAGGCCGCGCTGGAGACCGGGGACCGCGTGACGCTCACCTCCCGGCGCCCGCAAGAGCTGGCGACGTGGGCCGACCAATACGGCGACCGAGTTCTCGTGGTCCCGCTAGAACTGACCGATGCCGCGCAGGTACAGCGCGCGGTGCATGACGCCGAGGAACGCTTCGGCGGCATCGACGTACTCGTCAACAACGCCGGCCGCGGTTGGTACGGGTCGATCGAAGGGATGGACGAGTCCTCCTTGCGGGCGATGTTCGAACTGAACTTCTTCGCAGTGCTGTCCGTGACCCGTGCGGTGCTGCCGGAAATGCGCGCCCGCGGAAACGGCTGGATCGTCAACGTGTCCTCGGTAGCCGGGCTTGTGTCAGCGCCCGGGTTCGGCTACTACAGTGCGACGAAGTTCGCTATCGAAGCCATCACCGATGCGCTGCGCGATGAGGTCGCTGAGCAGGGCATCTCCGTATTGACGGTCGAACCGGGAGCGTTTCGGACGAACGCCTACGCCGGCTTCGCCAGCGAGCCCGTCGAGGAGCCGATGCCGGAATACCGCGACATGCTGGAGCAGGTCCGGGCAGTCTTCGTCGGGATGGACGGCGTGCAGCCCGGCGATCCGCACCGCGGTGCCCGTGCGGTGATCGCGGCGATGGCCCAAGATCCGCCGCCTCGCCGGCTGGTCCTGGGCAATAGTGGCTACGAAGCCGTAATCGATACGCTGGAGAAGAACCTGGCCGACATCCGGACGAACGAAACACTTTCCCGCAGCGCGGATTTCCCCGCCTAGTAAGCCGCCGAGCGAGGCACACCCGACCCGGCCGGCCGATCTCACCTGCGCCGGCTGACCGAGATCGACGGGTCGGGTGTGGTGCGCGGCCCCACCAGGTAGGTCCCCGATGATCGGCCGTCGATCCTGATCGGGTGACGTCGATGAACCGCCGCACATCGGGCACCGCACGCCCGAACTCACGAGAGGCGAGCACCATTCAGGGGGTGTCGTGGTCTTCGCTCGCTGTGATGCGGTGGGCGTGAAGCCGGTGATACCGGCTGTACCGAGCGGGGCCATTGATTCATGGGAAGCCTGAGCGTCCCAGACGTCATTTTCCGCCGATCAACACGGCCCTGATCCACGCCTTCCGACGCCAGTATCGGACGGCCAACGACGTCGGAATCTACCGGCGTACCCATAGTGGGCTTATTTGGTGCGGTATCGGTGTCCTCGTCGCCAGGTCGACCAGTGAGTGCCACGCCGGACAGCAAGTTGCCTTTCATCGAACAGCGTGGGCGTGTACATGGCGTCGAATGATCAGCCGAGGGTGTGCCGGGCGTGGGTCGGTGAGGGACGAGCGAGTCGATGAGCTCGGGCGCTTCGGCATCCTGCGCAGGGGAGGCGAGGGTGTTCTTCGGGCCGACCGTGAGGATGTAGAGGAACAGGGCACCCATGACGCCGACACCCACCCACATGGCCTGCAGCCAACCGTCGACGAAGGATTGCTGTGCAGCCTGGATCAGCTCACCGAAGAGGCGGACATCCAGCAGGGCCGCGTCGCGGCGCCGTAGCTCCCATGCCGCGAATCCGACGGTCGCGATGAGGCCCACGATGAGGCTGATCAGTGTCGCGGGTGTCCAGCCTCGTTCGGGGCCTTCTTGCAGAACGAAGATGAGACCACACCGACTCGATCCGGTGGACCACCCGCTGTCAGAGGTAGGGTTTGTCGCAAGGGATCGTGACGTCGCTTCGAGGTTCTGGCAGGCCCCGTCGCCGCCTATCGCGTGTCGACTGGCCGGATTTTAGCCAAGACCAGTGTCACGACGCGGTAAGCGAGAACCGCTGGGACGGCGATGATCAGCACGAGGCGCAGGGCTACCACGACAACGGCCAAGGTCACGAAGCTTGTTCCGAGGCCATCGGGTGACCCGTACCCGTGCCGAGCCGACGCCGCCGCCAGAGCCGCATGCAGGGCGAGGTAGAACACCGCCAGGACCAGCGGAATGCGGAACAGGCGCCACACGGTCGACACTGCGTTGGGGACCTTCATCGGGCCAGCTCCGGTCCCGAAGACAAGAACGCGAGCAGGAGCGCGTTGCCGATCGCGCCGCCGGTCGCGAATCGTGTGCGGGTTCCGCTCTGTAGTGACAGTCCGAAGAGGTCGGCGGTGCGGAACAGGCGGGTGAAGGTGTCGCGGTGGCCGAAGGCGCGGGCGGGGGCGAATGCGAAACCGGTGGCCGACACCGATATTCCGAAAATCAAGGGGCCACTGTCCATGTCGCCGGGGCCGCTGTAGCCATCGCCGTACTCATCGATCGCGCTGAATCCGAGGACAGTTCTTTCCTGCCTGAACAGCCCTGCTGCCAACTCTTCGGCCAGCGACCGGTCCGCGAAGCCGGCGAAATAGGCCGCCAAACCGGTTCCCGAAGCGCGTGGTGCGTCCTGGGCCCGGCCGTCGGTGCCCATGCGCTGGATCACCAGTCCGGTGTCGCGATCGATCTGAACCGCGCGCACCTGTCGCGCCCAATGCGCGATGACCGCCGTGTGATCGACTCCTGTCACCCTGCCGTGCACCGCGATCGCCGCCGCGACCGCGGCCACATCAGTGGGGTACGCCCTGCCGGGAAAGGTGTCGAGCAACCCGGTCGGCGAAGCGAGCAGCCGCCGCTCGAGGGCGGTGATCAGAGCGTCGTGCTGAACGGCGAGGTCAGCAGGGAAGGCTGGATCGATCCACCGCGCCATGCCGAGCGCGAGGGCCGGATAGGAGAGATAGGCGTGACCGTCGGTGCTGTCGAGTTCGGCGAGTCCGTCGCGGCCGTCCCATGCCGACGTGAACTCCGAACGCATCTGGGGCAGAAGACTTTTGATTGCGGCGCGAGTGATGACCGGGGCGTACCGCTCCCGCCATTCGGGATGTTCCAGACACGCTTGCGCCAAACCCTGTGCTGTCATCTGATGGGCGAGCAGGCCCCACATGCCGACGATCCCGTCTCCTCCGCCGGTGGCTCGTCGGTGATCATCGGCGGCTTGGAAGGCGACCATCTCCTCGGCGAGTCCGCGCAGCAACGTCGGGTCACCTCGATACCACCCGTCGGCGTCCCGGCCGCACCACCATCTCGGTAGCACGCACACAACCGAAATCGCGACCACCATCGCGATCACCACCGTGAGCGGACCGCGTAACCTGCGCACCGCTCCGGCTGCACTCCCCATGTCCCGAAGGTACATGCGCGGCAGGAACGTTCACCGGGTGTGGCTGTGCCCTAGGGGTCGGCTTCACGGTCAGCAGTGATCGAGTGTCGCCTGCAAGAACTCGCGGGCGAGACGATTGAATTCTTCGGGCTGGTCGTAGGTGACGATGTGCCCGGCGTCCGCGATGGTGACCAGTCGACCGTTCGGTGTTGCGGCAGCCGCTGCCGACATCTCGGTTGCGCCGACGAGCCGGTCGTTGCCACCTCGGACCCACAGAGTGGGTGTGGTCATGCCCGGGAGGGCTGGTAAAAGGTTGAGGCGCATGGCGAATGGACCGTACGCGCGGGTCATCCAGTCGTCGAGGACCGGTTCGCCGTGTTCGGCTTTCGCTACGGCTTCGGCGGTGGCCAGCTCGACGATCGTGTCGAAATCGGGGGTGTTCGCGCCCGCGGTGAGGGTGCTGATCATCGACTTGCGGATCGCTGCGGGATGTCGCGCCAGGTATCGGCTGGTGAGCCGCAGGACACCGGGGGTTCGGATGAGTAACCAGGTGAGGAATTGTGCTGTGCGTTCGGCGCCGATTCCGCCGGGGCCGATGGTGATCAGGGCGGTGACTCGTTCAGGATGGTCCAAGGCGTATCCGGTCGCGACGCCCGCGCCGAGTGAGATACCGATGATCGCCACTCGGGGCAGGTCGAGGGTGTCGAGCAGTTCGTGGAGGAACCGCCGGTAGAAAGTGTCGTCGAGCACTCCTCGCCAGGGGCGGCTGTCGCCGTGGCGGGGGAGATCTATGGCGTAGACGCGGTGGTCGACGGCGAGGTCGGGCACGATCCGGCGCCATACACCCTGGGCGGTGTCCAGCATGCCGCCGTGCAGCAGGAGCAGCGGCGGGCCGGAATCGCCTGCGCGATAGAGCCGCACCGGGCCACCGGCAACGGTCACGTCGGTGTAGGTGTCGAAAATGTCGGTCATGGCGCCTCCTGCGGATCGAGTTGGGTTTCCAGTCGTCCGAGCAATTCGAGTTGCGCTGCACGCGCCGCTTCGGGATCGGTGGGGAGGCCGGTCGCGAGACCGCGCCCGACGAGATCAGCGAACAGTCCCACCGCGGCAGAGAGCATTTCCGCGCTGGTGGCGCCCAGCGTTCCCGGCGCATGGATCAGACCGACGGTGAACACGCTGAGTACCTGGGTGATGGTGTCGGCGGGGATCGTCGTGTCGATGACGCCGATGTCTTGGAGGCGAGCGATATAGTCGCCCAGCCAGTCCTGGCGCTGCAGATAGCGGTCGTCTGCGACGGTGTGCACGTAGTCGCCGAGCACGTTCTGATCACCGGTGTACAGCGCGCACATCAACGGATCCGCGAGGAGAGCCTCGACCCCGAACCGGTAGACCGCCGGCAGATCGACGAGGTCCGGGGTCTCGACGACCCGGGTATGCACCTGGGCACTCAACTGCCGCATCCGGTCGTGCAGGACCGCGGCCAGGATCGCGGGCTTGTCCGGGAACTCCAGGTAGACGGCACCTTTGCCGATACCCGCCCGAGCGGCGATCGCCGACACCGTCGTTGCGGGCCACCCTTTGTCCAGCAGCAATTGCTGTGCTGCGGCAAGGATGCGCCCTCGGCGGTCGGGAAGTAGAGGTCGGGGCATGTGCGCTCCTAGGTAGTGACCCAATCCTGTCAGACGGTCACTACGTGAGGCAAGACCTCGGGCGGTTGAAGGATGGCTCTCCTCCTGGACACAGTAGAACTGGAATCGTCCGAGCGCGGCGTACGTCCCCACAGACTTCCCCGACCGATCCGAGAGCGATTCGCCGATCCGCAGCTCACCCTCATGGATCGTCACCATCACCGCTCTCGCGCCCGGGGAGAAAACGGTCGAGATCTGGCTCCCGCACAACGAACAGATCGTCAAGCTGGGAATCAATGTGGTGAACCACGACTCCATGAGGCTGCGCGGCTTCGTTCCCGCCGTTCACGGCTTCCTGGACACCATCCGAGACGGCCACCCCGTCACGCCGCTGCTGCTGATCTCGCCCATCCATTGCCCGATCCACGAGGACACCCCCGGCGCCGGTGCGATCGATCCGACCACGCTGGGCACCGACTCCGTGCAGTTCATCGCGACCGGAAAGAAGGGCGATACCACCTTGGGCCGGTTGACCCTTGGGGCCGTTCGGGACGCCTTGGCGGAGATCATCGACAGCAGGTCCGAGGACCCGAACCTGCACTACCTCGACGGTCGCACTCTCTACGGCCGGCACGACGCGCAGCACCATCCACTTCCCGACGGCCTGCACCCGGACACCGACACACACGCCCTCATGGGACAACGGTTCGCGGACAACGTATTCGGGCAGGGAGGGGTGTTCGGAAAGGTTCGGCACCCAGCGGGGACAAAGGTTGCGTCGGGATACAACCTGTGCGCTGAAACTGATGTGAGGTAACACAATTGGTGCTCTGCTGCCCACGAATCAGTAGGGAGCTGCCTAGGCTCGGTAGTGGGCAAGGTCGCCTCCGGCCGTTTGTGAGATGGGGTCTGTGGACCCGGGCTTCGATATCGCACAGCTCGTCTGTCGAACCCAGGAAGACCCTGAAATCGTGTCCGAAACTGATCATTCGCCGGAGCCGAGAAGTACCGAACCGCACCGCGACGTCCCGCAGCTCCTCTCTCTCGACCCCTTCATGCGCTGTCCCGCCGATATCGCCGCCTACGCACCGGGCTCGTTGATTCGGAGCAGGCGAGTCGAACTGTCACTGTTCGGATCGGTGCGGCAGCAGGTCCAAGCCTGGCAGTTGGCCTACCGCAGCAACGACCTTTTCGGGCGGGCGGAGATCGCGATAACCACCGTCGTGCTCCCGGCCGGGGCTGTCGCGGACCAGGACCGTCCGCTGTTGTTGTTCCAGTCCGCAATCGACTCGGTGACCGAGCGTTGTGCTCCGTCCTACGTGTTGCGCCACCATACGCGGGCGCCGGGTTCGATCACCCGGCTCGAATGGCCGCTGATCGCGAATGCGCTCCGGCGTGGCTGGGCGGTCAGTATCGCTGATCACGGTGGTATGAAGGGAAGTTTCGGCGCGCCGCGGGAACCGGGCTATCGCAGCTTGGACGGAGCAAGAGCCGCGCTATCGTTCATGCCGCTCGGCCTGCATCCGCGGACGTCGATCGCGTTGTGGGGGTACTCCGGTGGTGGCATGGCCAGTGCGTGGGCCGCCGAGATGGCTCCGAGTTACGCGCCCGAGTTGAACGTGGTGGGTGCGGTGCTCGGCGCACCGGTCGGCGATCCCGGCGAAGTGTTTCTTCGCCTGCACGGCAGTCGATTCTCGGGTTTTCCGCTGATGGTGGTGGCGGCGCTGCGTCGGCTGTATCCGGACCTCGACGCTGCCCTCGATGCCGATATCCTGCCCGAGGGGCAGGCGTTGTTGGCAGCCGTCGAGAAACTACCGCCGATTGTCGCGCTGCTGCGGATGTCGGGGCAGAGTTTCGACGACCACCTACGGCGTCCGCTCGACGAGATTCTCGCCGAGCCGAAGATCCGAGCGGTGCTCGACGATCTGCGGTTGGGTTTGTCCGCCCCCGGCTGTCCGCTGCTGGTGATGCAGCCGGTCGATGATCAGGTGATCCATTGCGGCAGTGTCGACCAGCAGGTCGAACGGTACCGGGCTGCGGGCACCCACGTCACCTATGTACGGGACCGCATGAGTGACCACTTCACGTTGCTTCCGCTGTCGACCCCGATGAGTTTGGGCTGGTTGTCGGACCGTTTCGCTGCCGATCCCTTGGCGCCACCGAGCACACGAACCGTGCTCTCGTCGAGCATCTCAGCGCTGAGTCTGCGCGGACTGGTCGGGGTGGTCGGTACCGCGCTGGCGGTCGCAACCGGGCGGCCACTGATCGGCGCGCCGATCGTTTCGCGCGGACCTCACCCGGTAGAGAAGGCGGCCTAGGCTTCTGCCGACAATCGCAGCGCCGTCGCCAGCGTGGCGTGTCGATGAGATCGGTGCCGGAGGCTTCGGCGGTCGCTGCGTGGTCAGGGGTGGGTGGCGCTGCCTACACGGTCATGACCCGCAACAGCTAGCCTGATTCCCGATGAGACGCGCGACAGCCTTGATCTGGATCGTCGCGGCGGCGCTGGTGGTCTGCCTGCCCGGCACGGCGACAATCAACGACCTCCTCCCGGTCGCCACCGACCTGGCTCACGACCTCAAAGCCGACGAACTCGGCTCCCGCACAGCCACATTGACCATCACCTGCGTCTGCGCCCACCTGCCGAGTCGGACCGAAGTACGCGACGAGGACTTCCCTGCCCATCCATGGAACGGCACCCCGTCCCGCGAGGCCGAGTACCGGACCTGGACCAGGTCCGACAGCTGAACCGCCAGTTGCGCGACGACGCGCGGTCAGCGACGGAATCGGATCGACGAACCCATGTGCGGCCGTTCACGGGGTGGTGGGGTTCGGCCTCGCGCTGACCATCGCGCCCGGCGGCGAACCGGTCGGTGGGATGCCCAGCGCGCGCTGTGGCGGTGTCGCGCTGCACTTCACGGGCAAACTTGGTTCCGGATGGACCCAGCTGGCCGCGCTCGTCGCCCCGACCTCCGCGGCCATGTCGTCGACGACCGGCGCATTCTGCGAGCAGGAGAACGAGGCGCCCGCGCATGACTATCCGCTGGGCGAAGTCCGATTTCGTTGGTCAACCGCATGAACGAGTCGACCGCAAGTTTGTATATTCGGACATGGCTGTTCTGTTCTGGTGATATACCGATGGAGTAACCTACAAAGGTCGTGGTGAAAGCTTATGAATTGATATCAAAATATTTCGGGTCGAACTCCTGCTGTGAGAATTCGAGCACATGCCTACGAGTTACACTGATATATGAGCGTGTTCTGGCTGAGGAATTAGCCTGTGACCGGCTTCTGGTCGGACGAGCTGCACATACCCGGCCTAGTAGTCCGAATTCTTTCTGTAAGCGTGACATTACTCGTGGGTCATGATCTGATGTGACCGGTCCCGCCCATGGGACGCATCACAATCGCACTATCGAGGATGGCAGTATGAGTTTCAGAATCTATCGGCCGCTGGCGGCGGCGGCGATCGCAATGTCCGCGAGCGCGATCGGCGCCGGCGTGGCGTCGGCGGAGGCTCCGACTGCTGCTCCGGTGTCCGGCTCGGTGGAAGTGTGCTTGCCCATCCACTTGGGTCCGCTCGAGGTCAGCTTCTGCCTGTGATTTGTTCGCTGAACTCGTGATTCGGTGGCGAAGCGTGGGATCGCGCGGGTCCCGCGCTCTGGCCACCGGCACGAAACGGCGTCCGGAGGGGCCTGGGGCCGATCGTCGTCCCCAGGCCCGTCCTTCCCGGTTGAGGTGGAGAGTGGCGGCGGTCATCCGGCCGAGGGTACGTAGGGACCGGTAAATGGAGTATGGGCACAATGATCGAAACAATTGCCGACGCAACCACGTTTCGCCAGATCGTGCAACGCCGAGACCCACTATTTGCGGTGCTGTTTCACGTCGGTCGCGACCCGAATTCGCACAAGATCAGACAGGTATTCGAGCAATTCGCCGGATCCGGAACACCCGGTTGCGGCCTCCACGGCCTCAGGCCCAGTCGCCGTGTCGCGTTGAGAAATCAACCGGTTGCGCGGGCTTGGATCTCGGTGTCGGCGAATGCCGCGACCAGTCGGGCGGTCGTCGCGATCACCTCGTCGCGTATTCGCCTGTCCTCCAGTACGGCGGTGCGTAGGACGATGCCGAAACACGCGCTGATGATCGTGGTGGTCAGCACGTCGTACTCGTCGTCGTCGCCGGGTCCGAGAGTTTGGATGATCTGCATTTTGACCAGCAGGCGTAGGCGTACTTCGAGCTCGGGCATGCCGCTGCTGTAGAAGTTCAACCCGGCTATCAGCGCGCGTACGAGTGGGACGTCGGTGACCATTTCGTCGACGATGGCCGCCAAGACGCCCGAGACCAGTTGTTGCACCGGGGTGTGGGAGAGGTCGTTGACGCGTTCGGTGAAGCGTCGTTCGATGTTGTTCTGGATGCGGGTGAGTAGTTCTTCGACGATCGTCGCGCGGTCGGGGAAGTATCGATATACGGTTCCGATGCTGACCCCGGCAGCGGCGGCGATGCGGTTGGTGGAGGTGTCGGTGATGCCGCGTTCGCCGAACAGTGCCGCGGCGGCGTCGAGGATGTCCTCGCGTGTTGCTTTGGCGCGGTCTTGGGTGGGGCGCCGTCGGTTGTTCGATTTGGGCGGCACCCGTATCCTCCTCGAGCCCGGTGGCGATCTCAGCGTCGGCAAGTCTAGTTACGGTGATGATTGCCTGAAATGGGGCGAGGACCGGAATCCACGCAAGTCCCACGGTGGCCGGTCACGACCCCGCCCGACGTTCGGTGACCATTCGCCGACCGGTAGAGGCAGGTCTCGCTGTGCCCGGTTCGAAGGTGCCAGAAGCTGGACGACGGCGCGGGCGCGTCACTCGATCCATCCCCTCTGGGTGATGTTTCTCGTGGCGCCGACACCGACGATGGATGCGGCCGACCTGCCCAGGGAGCCGGTGAGTGCGCTTATGCTTTGCCGAACGCAAGCGCGACGTTGTGTCCACCGAATCCGAACGAGTTGTTGAGTGCGTAGTCGATTCGCTGTGGTCGTGGCGCGCCCGCGACGATGTCGAGATTGATCGCCGGGTCGGGGTTTTCGAAATTCAGGGTGGCCGGGATGATCTGCTCACGCAGGCTCAGGATCGTGAGGACCGATTCGAGCGCGCCGACCGCGCCGATCGAATGGCCTAACGCTGATTTCGGTGCATACACCGACGCTTCAGGAGTAACGGCGGTGATAGCGGCTGCTTCGGAGGCGTCACCGATCGATGTCGACGTCGCGTGTGCGTTCACGTGGTCGATGTCGGAAGCCCGCAGTCCGGCAGCGTGAATCGCCTTGCGCATCGCCCGTGCGGCTCCGGTGCCGACGGGGTCGGAGGCGACGATGTGGAAGGCGTCGGAGGTGATACCGGCACCGAGCACCCTGGCATGGATCTGCGCGCCTCGGGCTTTCGCGTGCCGCTCGGATTCGAGCACGAGCAGCGCGCCCGCTTCGCCGAAGACGAAGCCGTCGCGGTCGTGGTCGAAGGGCCGGGAGGCACGCTCGGGCTCGTCGTTGCGGGTACTCATCGCCCGCATCATCGCGAAGCCCGCGATGGGGACAGGGTCGATGTGTCCCTCGACGCCGCCGGTGACCACCACATCGGCCTCGCCGGTTCGGATCAGCCGCCATGCGTGCGCGATCGCTTCCGATCCCGACGAGCAGGCTGAGACCGGTGCGAAAACACCACCCTGCGCGCCGATTTCGAGCCCGACGGTGGCAGCAGGGCCGTTGGGCATGACCATCGGCACGGCCAGCGGAGAGACCTTGCGGTAGCCGCCCGCCCGCATCGCGTCGACCGCATCGACCAGCGCGTCACCGCCGCCGAGGCCGGTGCCGATGGCGACAGCGAGGCGCTCGCGGTCGACATCCGGCGCGCCCGCCGCCTGCCAGACCTGCCTTCCCAGGACGAGAGCCATACGTTCGACGTAGGAATTCCTGCGCTGTTCGATCCGCGTCAGCTCGGTGTCGGGCGAGGTGACCAGCGGTCCGCCGATCCGAACCGGCAGATCGTGCTCGGCGAGGAATTCCGCAGGCAGCGCACGGATTCCGCTCTCGCCGCGCAGCAGCCGCGACCAGGTCTCGTCCATGGTGTCGGCCAGAGCGGTGGTCGCCGCGTACGCGGTCACCACCACACCTTCCGCAGTTTCTGAAGCGATCGGTACATTCATGCCGTCATGAATACCTGTAGCAGTCGGTACAGTCAACCTATGGCTCGTCCTCTCGACCACCGCAAACGCGCTGAGCTGTTGGCCGGTGTCGTCGCGTATATCGCTTCGCGCGGTTTGACCGAACTGTCCCTGCGGCCGCTGGCCGCCGCGCTCGGGACCAGCTCGCGAATGCTGATCTACTACTTCGACACCAAGGAAGAGTTGCTGGTCCAGGCCCTGGCAACACAGCGACCAGATCTGGCCGGCGTTTTCGCCGACGTGGTCGAACCCGCGCAGCTGCGTGAGCGGCTCATCGGCTTCTTCGATCTGAATTCCGACGGCGCGGAGGCGGACAGCGTGCGGGTGCTGTTGCAGGTGCTCGGTGCCGCGTGTGCGCCGGAATCGCCGTATCAGAACTATGCGAATACCGCGATCGCAACCTTCGTCGACGAACTCTCAGCGGCGCTGCGCAGGACCGGATCGGCCCAAGATCCTGAAGTGGTGTCGACGCTTCTGATCTCGGGACTGCGGGGCATTATTCAAGACCGTGTGATCACCGGCGACCGGGAACGCACTGGCCACGCAGCCCGCGCCCTGATCAATGCGGTCTTACCGCCCGATCGATAGGTCGTAGGTGCGGTGATTCGGAACCCCAAACGGCGACGCCCCGAGGCCCCTTTCACGGGATTTCGGCGCGAATCGCGGAAGCCATGACCGTCCGTACCGGCACGGGCGGGTCATCTGTGATCCGGGTAATTCCGGCGAGACCGACGCCGAGCATCAGCAGGCGAGCGGCGGCCGCTCGCGCCTGGGTCGCATCGGCGACGGAACCGGACAGCACGGCGGTGAGTACGTCGGTCAATTGCGTGAGGGTTTCGACATAGCTGCTCGCCACCGGGCCGCGCAGTTGGGCGTGCGCACCGGCCTCGGCCCAACGAGCCAGTGCGTGACCCTCGCCGTCACCGACCAGGTCGGAGAAGAACAGTGTCAGCGCGGCGGCCGGCTCGAGGTCGAGGATCGCGTGCTGGTAGGCCGCTATCTCGCGGGCCGCGTACTGCCGCCACGCATCGGCGGCGAGTTCGTCGGTCGAGGAGAAGTGATGGTGAATCTGTCCTTGTGAGCCGCCGAGCTCGCTCGCGACGGTGCGAGCCGTCACCGCGCTCAGTCCATCTCGTGCCACCACCGTGGCTGCCGCCTCGACGATCGATTGGCGACGCGCGGCACGGGCCAGGTAAGCCATCGATCTCTCCATCGCACGTGTCGTTCGGCCTCGGACACCGAACGTCAGGGTGCGATCGTACGCGAGCGGGAAATTGACTGGACAGCCAATTTGTACATGGGTACAAATTGGCTATGCCCACTGCAATCCGATCCCTGTCCACCCCAGACCTCGACCGTGCCGCGCAGGTACTCGGCGAGGCCTTCGTCGACTACCCCTGGACGAATTGGTGCGTCGCGGAAGACGATCACCTACAACGCATTTCGTCGCTACAGCGCATCTATCTCGAACACATGGCGCTTCCGTACGGGAGCGCCTACATCGACACCACCGGCCATGGCGTGATCGCTTTCCTGCCGCCCGACACCCCAGCGCCGAGCGCGGCGGTGTCGGCCGAAATCGCGGACCTGCACGGCGACCGACTGGATCACCTGCTGGTGGCCGAGAAACGAATGTCGACGCTGCCGGTGCCCGACGGCGCGTGGCTATTGGCCACCATCGGTACCACACCACAATCCAGGGGAGCCGGCCTCGGCACGGCGCTGATGAAACATGGCCTGACCGAACTGGATCGAGCCGGGCATGCCTGCTGGCTGGACACCTCGACCGAACGAAACCTCCCGCTGTATCATCGGTTCGGGTTCTCGGTGGTCGACCACATCACGCTCGACGGTGGCCTGTCCGTGTGGCGAATGCACCGTCGCGAAGCCTAGCGAGCCATGCCATGCGAGACCGATGTCGCAATACGGGTCACACGATCACCCAACAGCCGCGACCCTGCTCGTTTCGGAGCTGTGTGTTGTCAGGGCAGCGGGCGTAGGCCGATGGCTGTTCGTGCGCTGATGTAGACGAGGCGGTCGTCGGGCTGGGACAGTGGCGTGCCGTTCGCGGTGAGGGCGTAGGGGTCTGAGTGGATGGCGCTGAAGGGGATGTCCCAGAGTGAGTCGCCGGTGGTGGGGTCGAGGGCGGTGAGGCCGCTGGGGTGGGTGATGACGATCGAGTCGGTGGTGGTGGCGACGGTTTCGATAGGGGCGGAGTGAGGGCGTTGCCAGCGGCGGTGGCCGGTGTGCATGTCGAGGGCTGTCAGCGTTTGGGCTTCCGGGTCGGCCAGGAGGGCGGTGTCGTCGACGACGGCCACGAGGGTCGAGATGGAAGTGGCCTCCAGGTCGGGGGAGGTCCACACGGTGGCGCCGGTGCGGCGGTCGTAGGCGTGGTTGCCGAGGACGACGGGGATCGTGTCGTCGGCAGGCTGATCGAGCAGGGTGCGGCCGGGGGTTTCGGTCGTGGCCAGTGGTTTGCCGGTGCGGTCGAGGATGTCGGTGCCGGTGTCGCAGGAGACGCGCCGCACCAGCGCACCCGCGAGGGCGCTCGACCAGCCGCAGCCCATGCGGGTGGCGGTCCAGGTGCGCGCACCGGTGTCGATGTCGAAGCCTGCCAGGTCGCTGCTGAGCGCGAGCACGCCCTGGCCGTGTGTGACGTCGATGATGATGTCCATCAACACGTCCTCCCAGGCGCCGCCCAGCGCGAACTGCGAGGTCCAGAACCGATCCGGGTCCTGCAACGTGCCCGCTCGCACGCGCACGTCGTCGTCTTCCGCGTTGCCCTCCACCAGATACACCCGGTCCTCGGTGGCCGCGATCGCGAAAGGAGACCAGTCGATCGGGGTGCGTGTCGATTGTCCCGTGGACAGGTCGTAGCCGACCACCGCCGTATCGTCGGCGCTGAACCCCGTGAAGCACACCAGGTGCCCGTCGACGGGCACGTCGGCGCAGCCACCGAGATAGGCGGCGGGCGCACGCCAGCGGATGTTCCCGTCGTACGCATCGATGCCGTACAGGGTCGAGGCCTCCCCGGTGCCGACCGCGGTCACCAGGATGTCGTCGGTCGCGACGAAACCGGCACTATCGGAATCGTATTCGGTGCCGAATACCGGCGAACGGAAGACCGCATCTGCTGACCCGGACAACTCGGACGCGCTCACCGACCAGGCCAGACCCGGTGCGGCACTGTTGGTTCCGGTGATCTTGCGAGTGGTATCGACGGGTTGTGACAACACCACCACCGCCCCGACGCCGGTGACGAGCGCGGCGACAGCGGCGACGATCAGCCCACGTAGCCCCGGCGTCGTCACGGCGTCACCGAACCCGGTGCGAGAGCGATCTTTTCGAGTTGTTCGAACGGCATCGGTGACGACGGCCTTTCCGCTCGACAGGTGACGTCGATGCGGGTGCCGTCCGGTTTGGTCAGAACGACGGTCCGCACGAATTCGTCGGCGGTGCGCCCGGATTGATCGGCGGTGGTGAAGTTTTCCTCACGGGTTTCGATCACGGTGCCGTCGGCGCTGGTCCGTGCGGAACCGCCATACTTCGGTTGAGTGTTCGGCATCGGCTGACCTGCGGCGATCGACACGGTCAGCGTGGACGGCTGCCCCGGCGTCGTGACCCGAACCGCCTGACACAGGCCAAGACCGAAACCGTCGGGCCGCACGTCGCCGAGCGGGCGGTCGGTGCTTACCCCGTCGAGCGCGCCGGCCAGCGCCGCGTTCACCCGCGCTGCTACCGCTTCGCCGAGTGTCGGCGAAGCGTCCACGCGCACATGACAAGGCGGCGGCGGTTCGATGGTGCCCGGCGGAATCGGATCGCCGACACCGAGCCCGTCGGCGATCGCGACCGCGACCAGCTCATCCCTGGTGAGCGGCACGGTTCCGGTCGGCATCGACACCGACGGAGCATCGGTGGAGCGGACCACTATCCGGCTGCCATCGGGGCGATAGGCCATGACGCTGCGTGACAATGTGCGAAAACCGTCGAGCTCCTCCCAGGTGTCGTGCAGGTCGACGGTCGAACCGTCCGGCATGGTCCGGCGCTCGTCGAGCCAACCCGCCGTGCATGCCGGGACCGGGTCTGCGGACTGTTCGACGGTCACCGACAGCGTCCCGGCACCCGCGCCGCGCCGCAGGTCCGCCCAGGCATCGGTGAATCCACCGAACGGGCTGTCGGGTTCCCCGAGGATCGGAGTGAACAGCAGTGATCGGTCGGGCGGCCCGAATTCGAGCGTCACATCGGTCGGGAGCGCGGCACGCAGCGCCGTCGACATCGCGACGGCCTTCCGTCCGGAGAACCACGGATAGGCCGGGTTGTCGTATTCGCCGGGACCGAAGACTGCGCCATACGTCTCGTCGGACGACGGTGCTTCGACACTCGAACAGCCGGGAATCTGCGTCGGGAACGTCACGGACGGGCGAACCCGGACCGGCGTCGGCGGTTCGGGTTCGGGCGTGGGGGAAACAGTGGTGGTGGGCGGCGCGGTGGTGAGCTCGGGTTCCGGTTCGTGCAGGAGCCCTCCGACGATCACCCCACCGGCCACCGCTGTGAAGCTCCACAGCCCGACCGTCCACGCCGTGATCGCGCGCGCAGGCGTCTTGTCCGACATCCGGTCTCCTCGGGAACGGCTCGGACATACGTTGGCGCTGTCCGAGTTGCTCAGATCGTAGAAGATCCGGTTCATCCCGCCCGACCTCGAGGAGTTCGTACAGGCACGGGTGCTGGAAGTCTGGGGCAACTGTGCATTGCTCATCGGTGTTGTCCGGCATACGGAATGTGGGCGTCGTGATCGTCTACTCGACGAGTCATCAGGGTTGTGATCAGCTCGGAGAGTGCAAGTTCTGGGTGTGTAGGCGGGCGGCGAGCCGCTCGTCGACCTGGGGCCAGTCTTCCGCGGTGATCGAGAAGAGAGCGGTGTCGCGGATTGTGCCGTCCGCGCGACGGAATTCACGGCGCAGCGTTCCTTCGTAGTGGGCGCCGAGTCGGGCGATGGCTTGCTGGGAGCGGTGGTTTCTGACGTCGGTTTTGATCTGGACGCGTCCGGCACGCATCGTGTCGAACGCGAAGCCGAGCAGTAGCCGTTTGGTCTCGGGGTTGACCGTGGTTCCCCAGACGGTAGGTGTGTAGACGGTCGCACCGATTTCCAGCCGCGCGTCGCGGACACCCACATTGAGGTAGGAGGTCATGCCGACGATCGAGCCGGCGGGCCGGTCGCGGATGTTGCGGTTGAGGCGGACGATCCAGGGATGCCATTCTGGATGCGTACGCCAATGCGCGAGCTGGGCCGCGAGTTGAGCCGTATCGCGGGTGCGTAGCGGGATGTGCGTCCATGCTTGCTCGTAATCGAGCGCCTCGAACAGTCCGGCCGCATCGGATTCCGGGTCCGCCGTTGTCAGTGTGACCACATCGCCCACCAGTTCGGTGTCGTCGGGAATCGGCCACATCAGCTCGGGCCACGGCTTGTCTTCGGGCCGTGGGTCCGGCACGGGCTCGAACCGTGCCGAATCGGTATACGGGGTCACGAAATGATCGTAAGGCCAACATGTTTCAGTACAGCGTCGGCAACAAGCTCGATCGCCCACGCGACTGCCGCCGGTGGCCATGCGATGTGTCGGCCGTTGACCGCTCAGCCGCCGAGGGTGTCGGTGAGCGTGCCGATCGCGTAGGTCACCGCCATGGCCAGTGCGCCGCCGACGACGACCCGCAGCACTGCTCTGCCTCGCGCGCTTCCGCCGAGTCGCGCGCTCAGCGACCCGGTGAGCGCGAGCGCTACGAGTACTGCCACGAAGGTCACCGGCACCCGCCAGTGTGCCGGTGGCAGCACGATCGCCAGTAGCGGGAGCAGCGCCCCGCAGGTGAACGCGATCGCCGAGGAGCCTGCGGCGGCCCATGGATTGGTGAGTTCGCTCGGATCGAGTTTGAGTTCGGCTTCGGCGTGGGCGGTGAAGGCGTCATGGGCGGTCAGTTCCTCGGCTACCTTGCGCGCGGTCGCCGGGCTCAGGCCCTTGGCCTGGTAGATCTCGGTGAGCTCGGCCAGTTCGTAATCGGGGAAATCGGCCAGTTCCCGCCGTTCCTTGGCCAGCAGCGCCTTCTCCGAATCGCGTTGAGTGCTCACCGATACGTACTCGCCGGCCGCCATCGAGATCGCGCCCGCGACGAGTCCGGCCACGCCCGCGGCGAGGATCGTCGTGCTGTCGTTCGTCGTCGCCGCGACACCGACCACCAGCCCGGCGGTGGAAACGATGCCGTCGTTGGCGCCGAGTACCCCGGCGCGCAGCCAGTTCAGCCGGGAGGCGAGGCCCTCGGCATGGGGTTCGTGCGGGTGGGTGTCAGTCGGCGAGTCCTGCACCCGATCAGCCTAAACGAGCTCGTCGCACCGCTGGTTCACGAAGACCTCGACGTGGCCGATGTCTAGGCTGTCGAGCATGACGAAGTCGGGGGTGGCGTCGGAGGCGGTCGAGACATCGCGAACATGGCGGTACGTCATGCGCGCGACAACTGTGGCGTCGTGCTTCGGGATCGCGGTGTTGCTGTTCGAGGTGGTCACCGACTACACCTTGATGGCTCTGCTGCTGGCGGGTGCTGTGCTGCTCGCGGCTGGGGTGGCGTGGATGGTTCTCGCCCCGATCGGATGCGCGAAGTACCGCGAGTACCGGGCTGTCGTGACCGCTCCGCTCGTGGTGGGAATCGGTGTGGCGCTGGTGTTTTCGGGAGTACCGGATCGGCTCGCCTGGTGGTTGTCCGAAGATTCGTTCACGCGTGCCGCGCAGGCGTGCGCGAAGGGTGGTGCGGCCTGGTTCGGTGTGATGCACGTCGACAACGTCTATCCGTACGACGGCGGGTGCATTTTCGCGATCTACCCCACCGACGGCGGTGTCGCCTACTTCGCTCCCGGATCGACACCGCCGAGCGGGCCGCCGCGACCCTATGAACACGTGTACGAGCACTTCGCCCCGAACTGGTACCGCTTCAGCACACCGATCGTGCACGACTGACTTCCTCCGCTGCCTGTCCACGGGAATTCTGCTGAGCCTCCTGGCATCTCGGGTGCACGGTAGGGTCCGGGCGTGGCGACGATACGGGAGCTTCAACGGCACGACTGGCGAGGTTCGAGGCCGTGGTCGAGGCGATTGACGATCACCGCAGTCGGTTAGAGTCCGTGGCGTGTCTGTGAATGTCGGTGTCTTCGTGGAGATCTCCGGGTTGCGCGACGATCGGGAGCAGGTGGGGATGACCACGTTGTTGACCGAGGTCGTGCGGGCGGAGCGGTTGGACGACGAAGTGTTCGTGAGTATGCGGGGTGAGGGGGACGACCTTGCTGTGTGCGCCGATTCCGGCGACCACAAGGTGATCTTCGCCGGGTTCTTCCGGTGGCAGGCCGACTTCGAGCGGCGGCTCACGGCGCGGGTAACGCAGCTGGTGCCGCATGCGCGGGTGCGTTTCGGATGGGAGCACGAAGATGATTTCTGATCCACGCATCGACGGTCCATGGGCCGACCAGCTTCCCGACCCGGTGCCGGTGGTGCATCGAGACCTCGAGGTGCGCGTCGGCGGCTGGGACTTGACGACGCTCACTCGTGCGCACCTCCAGTACTGGGTGGGTTGTATCCCTCTGCAGTTCGGCAACACCTTCATGGTCGTGTCGCGCAAGGATCAGCCAGGATTCATCCAGACCTACCGCAACGGCGCCGACGACTACGACCTCGAGTTGTCTGATGCACCCCCTGAGGTCAGGCGCACGGTCATCCGGGACGAGGCACAACTCGTCGAGATCCTGTGGGCCTGGCTCGAAGATGATCGCGAAACGGTCGACGCCCTGGATTGGGGTCCTCTCGAGCAACCGTGACAGACGGGCCGACGAGCAAGGGGTTCGCGAGATATGCGTGGCAGTCCGGTGGTCTGAGAGGGGGCGTGCCACCGGGTACCGTTGGGCGGTGAACCCAGCCGACGCGCGACTCCTCAAAGACGGTGACCTCGATACTCGCGAGGAGAACCTGCGGCAGCTGCTGCTGCGCACCGAGAAGGGTGACGCATCGGCGGCGGAAACTCTGCGTGCGCTCGTGCGGGACTATCGCGACTATCACCGGTCGCTGTACAGCCGGGCGCTGAATCGGGCTGGACTCTTCGGCGACGACACTCTGCGCGAGCCACTGCTCGCTTCCCTTGCCGACACCCGCTACAACTGCCAGGCGTGGGCGGCGATGGGCTGTGCTGCCCTGGGCTTCCACGACGCGGTCCCGGGACTGGTCGCCATGCTCGACCACCCGCAGGACATCGCCCGCGACCAGGCGATCGTCGCGCTGGGTGTGCTCGGCGACGAGTCGGTGGTGCCTGCTCTCGTGCCCCTGCTGGGGGACTCGAACAGCGGTATGCGCGAGCGTGCCGCCGAAGCCCTCGGCATGATCGGCGGCGACGCGGCACTGGCCGCCCTCTGGGACGAATTCGAGAACCGCCGCTACTACCGCATCGGCTACATCGCCAGCGCACTGTCCGAATTCGCCCCGGAGATCATTCCGCGACTGATCGAAGCCGCCGCGAGCGCGGACCCCGACCAGCGCTACTGGGCGGCCGTCGCCCTCGGCTCGACCGGCGACGACCGCGCGGTGCCGACACTGGAACGGCTGATGGCCACCGACCGCGGCTCGACGGTGTTCGACGGCATGGTGAGCGTTGCCGCGAAGAAGGGCCTGCGCACACTGCGCCGCATCCAGGCCGCGATCGCCGCCCGCGAATCCTGATCGACCGGCACGTCGGCGCCGGTCCCGCACGGTTCTCCCGCGAGCAGGTCAGCTCCGCGGCAAGTGCGGGTCCATCCAGCGCAGCATCCGATCCACCGAATCCGCGCAGTCACCGTGCGCCCCTGACTCCGCCCATTCGATCAACGCGGCGAAGGTGGCGGACTGGTAGGCGGTCGCCATGGCCCGGCAGATGGCGGCGGGGGAGTTGGGCAGCCGATCGGCCAGGTAGGCCGAGAGCGTATCGATCCACGGTCGATAGATCCGCGGTGCGGTCGCGGCCAGTTCCGGCTCCGACGAGATCAGCCGCAGCCAATCCGGCGCGAGCTCCTGGATCCGTGGATCGCGCGACACCGATTCGACGATCGCGGTCCTGACGACCACCGCGGGCGCCTCATCGGCGGCGGCCCCGGCGAGGGTCGCACGCAGCCGCTCCGTCGCCGGTGCGACACCGATCCAGGCGATGTCGGATCGGGAAGAGAAGTGCCGCAACAGGGTTCGTGTGCTCACGCCCGTGGCCTCGGCGAGCTCGTTCCAGCCGGTGGTGGCAAACCCGCGCTCGGTCCACAACCGCAACGCACCGGCGGACACGGCCGCGGTGTCCAGCACGGAGGGGCGGCCGGGACGGCGGGCAGCTGGCTGGGTCACGGCGAAAGCCAAACAGTTTTGGCGAAGTGTGTCAATATCGGTGGGCCGTCACCGAAACAGGAGAAAAGTATGGATTTCGTCAACTCGTCCGCGATCGTCACGGGCGGCGCGTCGGGCCTCGGCTTGGCGACCGTGCAGGAACTGCACGCCAAGGGCGCCAAGGTCGTCATCGTCGACCTGCCCTCGTCCAACGGCGCGGCCATCGCCAAGGAACTCGGCGAGGGTGCGGCTTTTGCGGCCGCGGATGTGACCGATGAATCGGCGGTGGTCGCGGCACTCGATGTCGCCGAATCGCTGGCCCCGCTGCGCATCGCCGTGAACTGCGCCGGAATCGGCAACGCGATCAAGACGGTCGGCAAGAAGGGTGCCTTCCCGCTCGCCGACTTCACCAAGGTGATCAACGTGAATCTCGTCGGCACCTTCAATGTGATCCGGCTGGCCGCCGAACGCATGTCGGCCACCGAACCTGTCGGTGAGGAGCGCGGCGTCATCATCAACACCGCCTCGGTCGCCGCCTACGACGGCCAGATCGGCCAGGCCGCCTACTCGGCGTCCAAGGGCGGCATCGTCGGCCTGACCCTCCCGGTCGCACGCGACCTGGCGAGCTTCAAGATCCGCGTCGTCACCATCGCGCCCGGCCTGTTCCGCACGCCGCTGTTCGAGACGCTGCCCGAGGAGGCCCTGCAGTCCCTCGGCGCCCAGGTCCCGCACCCCTCCCGTCTCGGCCGGCCGGCCGAGTTCGCCGCGTTGGCTCGCCACATCGTGGAGAACCCGATGCTCAACGGCGAAACCATCCGCCTCGACGGCGCCATCCGCATGGCCCCGCGCTGAATCGGACTGTGCCGCAGGCCATCCGGCCGCGACGTTTGCGTGGCCGGATGCGGTTCGCCTCGACGTTGTTCAGCGAAGTGCGTTGTCATCTGTCCGTTATCACAACGTTGTGCACTCGAAGCCGGTTGCTATGGTGAGGACGCAAGAGTGTTCGTTCGGATGAAGGAAGACAATGGGAAGTACTGTCCTCGACGTCATCGCTTTGGTGACGAACCGCGCTGCGGAGTTCTGGAACTGGATGGCGACCGGATCGTCGGGGTTCCCGCCGCTGTGATCGGCTGACACACCATATTTGTCTACGAAACCTCCGAAGGCCCTTAGGTTTTCGGGGGTTTCGTGGTTTCCGGAATGGGGCCGCGGCCGGGTTTGTGTCGTACCCCGGCGCTACCGTTGGCGCACAACCCGAGTCGAGGAGGGTGACGATGACCGACAGTATCGAGGGTGCCAGGGAACGGGCGAGGCGCCCGGAGGATCTGAGCAGACTGGTGGTCGAACGGTTGAACGCCGGCGATGTGGACGGCCTGGTCGAGCTGTACGAGAGCGACGCGGTGCTCGCGTTGCCCGACGGTGTCGTCGCCACCGGGATCGAGGAGATCAGGGCCGCCTACGCCCGGCTCGTCGCCGACCGTCCGGTGTTCCAGCCGGGCCCGCAGGCACCGGCATTACGCGCGGGCGACCTCGCGCTCACGTCCTCCCGTCTGCCCGGCGGTACCGGGGCGACCGTCGAAGTGGCCCGCAGGCAGCCCGACGGGACGTGGCGCTGGATCCTCGATCAACCCAACGTGCTCGGATGAGCACGGCGCACAACGGTTCCCGGTGCGTCAGTTCTGGTTCAGGCCGGTGGAGAGCACGACGACGACCTTCTCGTCGGTGACCTCGCTGACGCGCACGTCCATCCCTTGCGCGGGCTGGGATTCCCCGGCGGGCACGGTCACTTCCTGACCGCCGATGCGCAGGGTGACGATATTGCCGTTCACGGCGACCAGTTCGGCGTCGATGCCGAGTACCGACGCCTTGGCGTTCACGCCTCGGTCGAAGGTCACGGTGCAACCGCTGACGGTGCATTCGGAGGTGGTTCCCGGCCCGGTGACGGTGCAGGCGGCGGCGGAGAGGGGGAGCAGCAGGGCGAACGCGAGGAGCGTGATCCGCCGTCGAACAGACATGCGATGAGTGTAATCGGGATTCGAACCGGCAACGGATCGGTCTCGTCGGGTTGGTCCGTGATCTCGGCGGGGTAGTTCTTTACCGAGAGGTAGCCAGGCATCGCAGGCGGAGGTGCGAGACATGGACATGAGCGCGATGACGACGGCGAGTCGCTGGTGGTGGCGGCCGGGGTGGACCCCGGGCCGTTCCTTCTACGACTGGCAGGTGATGCCGACGCAGCCCGTCGCCGACAAGCTCGTGGAGATCTTCGCCCCTACTGTGGCGCGGGTGCCCGGTCTCGAACAAGTCGACGCGCCGCGTCTGCGGGTGGAAGTGCAGGGCGTGGGCTTCGTCGACGGGGTGAAGGGCGTCGATCTGGCCCGTCTGGTCGAGGGTTCACGTGGCCTGCTCGCCGAGCACGCGCCGTTTCCCATCACCTTCGGCCCGCCGGTGGTCGCCGCCGACGGGGTGCGATTACCCATCGCGTTGCCCGAGGAGTTGCTGCGTGTCCGTGAGGACCTCACTCGCGCGTTGACCGATGTCTGGATCCGGGAGCGCGTCCCCGAGTTCGGTGAGCCGTTGCTCCCGTACCTGGCGCTGGCCTACACGAAGACACCGGTGCCGGTCGGCGAGATCGAGAACGCGCTCGCCGCCGACGGGTTCGCCGACTTCACCCTCGACGACACGGTCTCGTCGTTGTCGCTGGTCGAGTTGGTGTGCGAGAACGGTCGGTACGACTGGTCGGAAGTGGTGACCGCCGAGTTGTCGCGCGACCCGCATCCGCTGCTCGAACGCCTCGGTGCGGGGACCGCGCTGGCCGGTTCGCCGCGCTAGTTGTTGCTGGCCATGAGGTTGTTGACGTGCTTTGGGGGTGGCGACGCAGGCGGCTACGATGAGTCGTATGTCGAGCCCTGAATCGGACACTCAGGGGCTTTCGGTCACTCCGTTAGCCCCTCACCTCCGCTGACCCCCCTAGCTCCTCGCTGCCCACTACGCGCAGCATGTCATTCGGGTGTCCCTTGGGCGCTGACCGTGGTGACGAGACGTTCTCTTGTTCGTACTCTCGCTTCGGAGCTATCTCGATGCCTTTCGCTCTCTATCTTCTTGCCCTGGTGGTCTTCGCCATGGGTACTTCCGAATTCATGCTCGCCGGCCTCGTGCCCGACATCTCCACATACTTCAGCGTTTCCGTGGGGACCGCTGGTCTCCTGACATCGGCGTTCGCCGCAGGGATGGTGATCGGTGCACCGGCGATGGCCGCGCTCACTCGTCGCCTCCCCGTGAAGGCGACACTCCTAGGTTGCGTGATCGTATTCGCGCTATCCCACGTCGTCGGGGCACTCACGCCGGATTTCACTGTTCTGTTCATCACGCGCGTGATCGCGGCGATCGTGAATGCAGGCTTTCTGGCGGTCGCGTTGGGTGCGGCGACGAGACTCGTAGCACCCGATGCCAAGGGTCGGGCCGTGGCGATTCTGCTGGCGGGTACCACCGTCGCCACCGTCGCCGGCGTCCCCGCAGGTGCTCTGCTTGGGACGGCACTCGGTTGGCAGTCGACGTTCTGGGCGATCGCTCTTCTCTGCGTCCCCGCTGCGATCGGCATTGCCGTGGGCTTCACCGCTGACGCCGACGACCCGTCAAAGGAGGAGTCGTCCTCGACCTCGCTGCGCGTGGAACTGGCGCAGCTGTCCTCCCCGCGCCTCGTTCTAACTATGCTGCTCGCCGCCCTGGTGAATGCCGGCACCTTCGCCACGCTCACCTTTCTCGCGCCGATCGTTACGGACACGGCCGGCCTGAGCCAGTGGTGGGTACCGGTGGCTCTTGTGCTCTTCGGCGTCGGCTCCTTCATCGGCGTCACCGTTGCGGGACGACTCTCGGATGCCCGACCCGGGAGCCTCATCGTGGGCGGTGGCAGCGTTCTGGTACTCGGGTGGGTCGCGCTGGCGCTCTTTGCAACGAACCCCGTTGCCCTGCTCGGGCTCGTATTCACTCAGGGTGTGGTGGGGTTTGCCGTCGGGAGCACGCTGATCACACGAGTGCTCTATGCCGCGGCGGGTGCACCCACCATGGCGGGGTCATACGCGACAGCGGCACTCAACGTTGGCGCGGCCGCAGGTCCCGTGCTCGCCTCTGCCGCACTCAGCGTTATGCCGGGCGCGCTCGGACCCGTTTGGGTAGCCGTGCTCGCGACCACCGCGGCACTGCTGCTCGCAGTTCCGCTTACTCGGCTGATTGCATCCGTCGAGAGCGAGGTGGTCAAGTGACGCACGCAAATTCGCCACTGACGGTCGAAGGTCGTCGTCGACTCGTCGCGCGCTGTCGGACTAGACCTATTTCTCATGTTGCCGCAGAAATGGGGATCTCCCGCGCGACCGCCTCGAAATGGGTCAACAGATACAGACGATTCGGGAAGTTCGGCCTACTGGACCGCTCGTCGTCGCCGATCCGGCAGCCATCTGCAACGCCTGGCCGCCTTGTGAAGCAGATCGAGTCAATGCGACGAGAACATAAGTGGCCAGCGTCCCGTATCGCATTCGAGCTCGAGCAAGCAGGAACACCGGTCAGTCTTCGCACCATCACCCGGCTCCTCGCACAGCTGGGCCTGAACCGGCGCAAGTTTATTGACCCCAACGGCGAGATGAACCGGGAACCGCAACGCATCACCACCAAACGTCCCGGCCACATGGTGCACCTGGACGTTAAGAAGGTCGGTCGCATCCCTGATGGCGGCGGGTGGCGTGTGCACGGCAAAGGCAGCGAGAAAGCCAAAGCTGTCGCACGTAAGAAGACCCGAGGAACTAAGACTGGGTACGTCTACCTGCATTCGGCCATCGACGGGCACACCCGACTCGCGTACACCGAAGCGTTGCCGGACGAGAAAGCCGTCACTGCAGTCGCGTTCCTCGGGCGTGCAAGAGCTTGGTTCGCCGAGCACGGCATCGCCGGGATCGAGCGTGTCGTGACCGACAACGGTTCCTGCTACCGATCCGCGGCTTTCCGCGACGCAGTCGGGAACAGCCGACACCAGCGCATCACCCCATACACTCCCCGACACAACGGCAAAGTCGAGCGCTACAACCGGATCCTCGCCGAGGAGTTTCTTTACGCTCGCACCTGGCGCTCAGAAGACGAACGCGCTGCCGCGCTCGAAGTGTGGAACCGGCACTACAACTATCACCGTCCCCACGGCGCTCACCTCGGGCAACCGCCCGCCTCTGCGACACCGACACGAGTCAGCAACGTCATGGCCTCATACAGCTAGTCCTCGGTCGGCTCGGCCTCGGGTGCCGTCAGACGGACGACACCGGCGTCGAGGTCGAGATCGAGGTGGGGTTCGCGGGCCTGGCCGTCGCTGTCACCGCTGCCTTCGTGCTGCAGCTTCTTGCCAGGAAACATTTCACCCATGATGCCCACGTCTCCACGATAGTCGCGGTAACCACCAGTTCGCCGGTCCCATGAGCTGGACCAGGGCGGGAACCAGCAGCATGCGCACCAGGGTGGCATCCAGGATCAGGGCGATGATCATGCCGATGCCCAGCAAGCGCATGGGCGAGAGCGGTGACAGCGCGAACGCGCCGGTGACCAGCACGAGCAACACGGCAGCGGCGGTGATGACCCGGGCCGTCCGCACGGTCCCGACGCGCACCGCCGTCGCCGTGTCCGCGCCCGCGCGGTGCGCCTCGGCCATCCGTGACAGCAGGAACACCTCGTAATCGGTGGACAACCCGAAGACCACCGCGATGATGAGCACCGTCATGCCCGCCGGCAGCGGCCCGTGACTGATGCCGAGCAGGCTCGCACCGTGACCGCCGACGAAGATCCAGGTGAGCACCCCGAAAGTGGCGGCCAAGCTGAGAAACGCCATGGCCACGGCTTTGAGCGGCAGGATCACCGAGCGGAATGCCACGGTGAGCAGCACCATCGTGACCAGCACCATCACGGCGATCATCAGCGGCAGCCGATCCAGCGTCGCGTCCACACTGTCCAGGGTGGCCGCGGTGTCACCGCCCACCGCGACCGTGGTGGCGCCCGGTGCTTGCAACTCGCGGATAGCGCGGACGGCGGCGGTGGCCTCCTCACTGCGGTCGGCGTGGGTGAGGAAGGCGTGCAGAACGACGAAGTCGTCGTCGCGTCCCACCTGGACGACATCGTCGACACCCGCGACGTCGCCGATCGCGTCGGTCGCGCCCGCCACGGCTGCCGATTGTGGTGGGCCGTCCAGACCCCGCAGCAGCACCGTCGCCCCGCTCGCCGCCGCGGGGAATTGTGCGGTCAGCTCCTCGACCGTGTGACGCATGGGGCTGTCGGCGGGCAAGGCGCGGTGGTCGATCTCGCCGAGACGGATACCGGCCAGCGGTGCGGCGAGGATGAGCAGGACCGCGCCGACGGCGATCGTCACCGTTCCCGGCCTGCGCAGCACCGCGTCGACCACCCGACCCCAGAAGTGCTCGGTGCGTGTGGTCGGTTTCGCGCGCCCGATGCGGGCGCCGAAGAGCACGAGCAACGCCGGCAGCACCGTGAGCGACAGGGCCGCCGCCAATGCGACCGCCGCTACCGCGCCGATACCGAGCGAGCGGAGCACGGCTTGCGGGAAGACGAAGGTGCCCGCGAACGCGCAGATCAGCAGCGCCGCCGACACAGCGACCGTGCGACCGGCACTGGCCATCGTCCGGCCGACCGCGGCGCCGATATCCCCGCCCGCACCGTATTCCTCGCGGAACCGGTTCACCAGGAACAGCCCGTAGTCGATGGCCATACCGAGCCCGAGGAGGGACGCGATATTGACCGCGAAAGTGGTGACCTCGGTGACTTCGGTCAGCAATCGGATGGCACCGAGCGCACCACCGACGGCGAGCATGCCGACCACCACCGGCAATGCGCCCGCCGCGATGCCGCCGAACACCAGCACCAGCACCAGCAGTGTCAACGGCAGCGAAATCGACTCGGCCACAACGAGATCACGCTGGGACCGGTCGATGATCTCGGCATTGAGCGCGCTGTAGCCCGACAGCCGGGTTTCGACACCGGGCACCCGCAGGGTCTCGGCGACAGCGGGATAGGCGGCGATGCGGGCGGTGTCGTCACCGGCGGTGTACACCACGGCCACCGCGTGCCTGCGATCCTCGGAGACCAGGAAGTTCTTGCGCGGCACCACTGCCGACCAGTAACTCTCCACGGGCCGGGCGAGTAGCGCCGGGTCGATGCGGTCGACGGCGGTGCGCACCTGCGGGCCGATCTCGTCGATCGTTCGTCCCTCGGGTGCGGTGTAGAGCGCGACCACATCGGGGCTCTGCGGGCCGAGCTGTTCGGTGACGAAGCGGTCGACCAGGGCGGATTCGCTGCCGCCGTCGATGAACCCGCCCGCACTGAGGCGTTCGGTCACCGTCGCACCGTATGCGGCGCACAACCCGATGAATACCACGACCACGGCGAGGACGGTGCGCGGCCGGGCCGTGACGAACCGGGCGAGTGTGGTCACCGCGCCGAATCCACCACGGGTAGTTCGGCTTCCAGCATCGCGACGATCCGGTCGAGCAGGGCTTCCAGCCGTGCTTCGATCCCGGCACCGTTGCGGGCCGACACGGTGAGCTCGGTGTGGCCGTCGAATTCGGTGAGGCCGAACAGCAACGGCATGGCGACGCTGTGCTGGGGGAGCACGAACAGGCCGGTGGGCCGGAAATCGGGGACCGCGAGGTCGTCGGAGGTGAATCGGCCCATGTGGGAGACGGTGGCCGAGGCCAGGTTGCGGCCCAGCCGCGCGCCGAGCCAGTTCGTCGTCCGCAGCACTCCCCGATTGACCGGGCCAGGGACCAGGGTGATGCGGGTGTTGGCCAGCTGATTCAGTTCCCGCCGCTGCGCGAGCCCGGCTTTGATGTCGTCTTTGACCTGCGCCCAGTCCTGGCCCGGTGCGATGTCGAGGAACAGTGGCAGCGCGAGATTGGCGGTCGAGCGCAGCGCCGGATCGTGACGGCGCAGGTCGACGGGCATCATGATCCGGGAAGTTCCCGGGGTCTCGGCGGCCAGCAGGGCGCAGACACGAGCCAGCGCACCGGGTCCGGCGGCCTGTACGCGCCGGTGCCGCAGCAGATGCCGGGCGGTGCCGCGCCGCTGCCTGCCGCGCCCCACAGCGCTGCGGTAGCGCGGAATCATCGGGGTCGGCTTGCCCGGGGCACCGACCCGGTCGACGAGTTGCTTATCGGCCACCGGGTCCGGTTGCGGAACAGGGTCGGCGCCACGCAGCGCGCGCAGCACATTGGTCGCCCACAGCACCATGCCCATACCGTCCATCACGCCGTGGAACACGCGAAATACCAGGGTCGGTGTGGTCGCGGTGAGCAGCAGCACCTCGACGGTGGCATCCGGGGTCGGCCCGATGTCGCTGGTCAGTACCGGATCGGATTCCAGTGCGGGATAACCGAACTCGTGGTCGTCCACCACCCGGACCGCGGGGGCGATGCCGCTGTCCACCCAGGTATCGCCCTGCCTGCGCAGCCGCGCGCCCGGTGTCACGTCCGCCGCCGCAGCAACTGCCTGGCGCAAGCGCCGCGGGTCGATCGTGCCCTCACCCGGCACGACGAGCTGCATGAGGAAGGGCGGGGCGAGGGTGCGCATGGGGAAGTACATGCGTTCGGTGGTCGTCACGGGTCGACGGAAGACGGTGTCGCCGTTCATGATTGCCTTTCGGGTGTTACCGCAGGTGCCCGGCGAGCGACTCGATGCCGCCCTGGTCGTCGAGCCAGGCCGAGAAGGTGGACAGGCCGGTGGCACGGTCGACGACCGGGCGGTAACCGAGGTCGGCACGGGCCGCGCCGGTGTCGTAGGTGGCGGTGCGGGTCATCAGGGCGACGGCGTAGCGCGACAGCGGCGGCGACCAGCGCCGCGCCACGGCCGGAATCCGCCACACCGCCTCGATGGCCGCGACAACGGCGGCGAGGACACGCGGATTCGGCCTGCGCGTCGGCCGCTGGAGGCCGAGCCCTTCAGCGACCTCACCGAGGAACCCCCACACATCGGTCTTCTCGGCATCGGCGATGAAATACGCCTTGCCACCGATGTTCTGGGCGCTCAGCGCGAGCAGGCAGGCATGAACGATATTGTCCACATGGCACAGCGACGCCTCGATCGTCCGGCCGTACGACAGGTCGGGCAGGGCACCGTCGGCGGTGCGGGCGAGCAGCCGCACGATCGGGCCCGACCGGTCTCCGGCACCCCAGATCGCGCGCGGACGCAAGGCCACGGTGCTGAATCCGGCGGTGTTCGCGGCGAGCACAGCCTGTTCGGCCGTCGCCTTCGTCTCGGAGTAGTGGTTGAGGTAGCGGCGCGGATAGGGCAGCGACTCGTCGACGTCGATCTGGTCGCCGCCGTCACGGTCCATCAGGGCACTCGGACTGGAGATGAACACGAACCGGTGCGCACCGCCGCGGCGGGCGGCGTCGAGCAACAGTTCGGTGGCGCGCACGTTCTCCACCCAGAACTGGGCTCGGGTGCCGCGTTCGTCGACGCGGGCCGCGCTGTGGATGACGGCGTCCACACCGTCGGCGGCGCGGCGCAGCGAGTCGGCGTCGGTCAGGTCGCCTTCGACGATCGTGACGGCGTCGCGGGCGGTGCCGAGGTCGTCGAGCACACTGGTGCGCCGCACCAGGATCGACACGTCGTGCGTGCCGTCGGCCACCAGGGCCCGCACGATGGCGCCGCCGAGGAATCCGGACGCGCCGGTGACGAGGATCTTCATGAGTTCAGCTTCTTCGTTGCCCAACGGGCGAGTTCTTCGCGGCCGATCTTGGCGTTGTGCCGGATGTCGACCGGGAAACCGGGGTGGATGAGGAAATCGGTGATCGGTGCGGCGGTGTCGAACGCGGCGGCACGGTCGCGCAGGCGCATATCGACGGCCACCGCATCGGCACCCGGCTCCAGTTCTACACACAGCACCGGCCGGTGCGCACCGGGTCGGCCGACACCGACCAGCGCCGTACGCGACACACCACGTACCGCGTTGAACACCTGCTCGACCTGCACGGTGAACATCGGCCCCGCGGTGGTGCTCAACCGCTGACTCTTGCGACCGCAGAACCACACGCGGCCCTGCTCGTCGATCCAGCCCAGGTCACCGGTGCGGTGCCAGACCCGGTCACCATCGGCGATCTTGCCGAGGGCGTTGGCCTCGGCGGGCCAGTAGTAGCGGGTGCTCACATTCGGTCCGGCGACGACGATCTCGCCGATCGGGCCGGCGGGTTCGGCGTCGGCGAGATTCGCGATCGGGGCGTCCGTGACGGCGACGAGGCGCACCTCGACATTGTCGGTGGGGCGTCCGATGCAGGTGCCCTCACCGTTCGCGGCCCGTTCGACCAGGCCGTCGAGCAATTCCCGCGATTCGATCGTCGTCATCGGCAGCGCCTCGGTGGAACCGTAGCCCGCGAAGATCTCGACATCGGGGCGCAAGACCTCGCGCAGCCCGGCGATGCACCACGCGGGCACCGGCGCGCCTCCGGAGAAGATGCTGACCAGGGAGTCGAGTTCGACGGGATGCGCCCGCAGGTGGGCGAGCAGCGGGATCAACACGGCCGGTGACGCGAACATCGTGCGCACCCCGAATTTGGTGATCGCGTCGACCACGTGCGCCGGATCGGTGGAACCGACCTTGCTGGGAATCAGCGGCGGCAGCACACACCGGGAACCGAGCAGCAAGTCGAGCACGCCCACCAGCGGCAGGGTGACCAGCGAGGACTCCGGGGGCATGTGCCCGCGGGCGGCGTGCACCTGCTCGACCATGGCGGCGAGATTGCCGTGGGTGAGTTCGACCGCCTTGGCCGGGCCGGTGCTTCCGGTGGTGAAACCGATGATGAGCAGGTCGTCCTCGGCGGCGGGCGCACGGTCGGGCAGCAGACCCGCCGGGGTGCGGCCCCACGATTGCAGGGTGGGTCCGCCCCAGAACCAGCGGCGTCCGACGGTCAGGGTGGTGCGCACCCGGCGGAAGCTGCGCGGGAACAGCACCCGCAGCGCGTGTGCCTGCGGGATCCCGATGAACGCCTCGGCCTCGACCGCGCGCAGGCAGTGCACCATGCGCCGCACCCCCATGCCCGGGTCGATGACCACCGGCACCGCGCCGATCTTCAACAGCGCGAACAGGATCGCGTACAGCTCCGGGCTCGGCAGTACCAGCACGATGGTGCGGGTCCCGCTACCGACACCGGAACTCGTCAGGTGTTCGGCGATGGCGTCGGACCACCGGTCGAGATCGCGGTAGGTGACCCGCCGGTAGTCGGGCATGCCGTCGGCGGTGGTGCCGTCGGGGTAGATCACCGCCGGGCGATCGGGTTCGGTGCGGGCGAATTCGCGGAAGCGGTCGATCGTGGCCCAGTAGGTCGCGGTGGTCACGCGAGGTGCTCCTCGGGCAGCCGGTAGAGGGTGGCCGCGGCCGACGGACCGGCACCGGCACCGACGAACAGAATGTGGGTGAACCCACCGAGAGAGGCATCCTCGATGGCGCGCGCGTAGGCCAGAGGCAGCGCGGCGGTGTGCGGGTCGCCGTCGGTGAGATCCGGTGTGCGCACGGCATTCTGGTCCAGGCCGAGGGCGTCGGCGAGGCGCTTGGGGAAGTGCGCGCTCGGGGTGGAGGCGATGAGCGCGACCCGAGCGTCCGGCGCCTCGACCAGCGCCGCGCGACCGGCCTCGGCCGCCACCGCCATGACCCGGTCCTCGAAGTCGGGTTCGCGTTCCACCGTCATGAGGCTGCGCCCGACGGTGCCCATCGTCGCGGTGTCGACGTAGGCCTGTCCGGCCGGCGTGCCGGGTGCGGTGACAGTGTGCACGGGTCCGAAGCCCTCCGCGCCCTCGACGTACTCGAGCAGCAACGCGGCACCGGCTGTGGCATAGGGGAATTCGGCGTCGGCGCGCGAGCGAGTGAGCGAGGGATGGGTGTCGCCCGCGACGATCAGCACGTGCTCGGTCCCCGTCGCCAGGATGGCGCCCGCGACCTGCACCGCGTTGACCACGCCGGTCGCGCCGTTCATCAGGTCGAAGGAGAAGGTGCGCGGGTCGTTCTTGCCGTAGTCCAGGCCGATCCCCGCGGCCTTCTGGATCATCGCGGCGACGGCGGGTTCCACGGTGTTGGAATCGCGGAAGATGCCGGTGTTGATGAGCACACCGACCTGGTCGGGCCGGATTCCGGCCTGTTCGAGGCAGTTACGGGCCGCGCGCCCGCTGTGCTCGATGATGCTGTGGGTGTCGGTCGACCGACTGGTACCGGTGGCTCGGATACGCACGCCCATGACGAACCTCAGACCTTCAGGGAGGAGATGGTGGTGGACAGGAAACCCGCGACGACGCCGGAGGCGGCCGGGACCATGAGAACCTTCGCGCCTGCCTCGATGCCGTCCTGGGCGAGCTGATCGTGCAGCACGATGAAATGCGAAGTGGTCGAGGTGTTTCCGTACTTCTCGATCACGTTGAGGTCCGGCGGGATGGGCGCGCCGAACTCGCGGGCGGCGACCGCGTTGAGGACAGGAACGGCCGCGGCGCCGAACTGGTGGTGGATGATGTAGTCGAATTCCTCGTCGGCGAAGGTGCGGTCCTGCGCGGCGAGGAACTCGCCCTGGGCGTCGGGCCACAGCAGGAACCTGGCCTCGTTGTGCATCTTGCGGTTGTCGGTGTAGAGCGCGACACCCGAGGACTTGTCGCTCGGCATGCCGAGGCACAGGTGGGAATGCTCTGCGGCCGTGAGCAATTCGATGTAGTGGATCTTGTCGGCATCGTCGACGGCCTGGTCGAGCACGACCGCGCATCCGGAGTCGCCGACCGAGAGCGACGCGAACTGCAGGTCGTACTTCTCGGAGATCTCGTTGACCGCGGTCTCCGCGATCGGGGTGATGGACTCCCCGCTGACCACCATGCCGTTGCGTACCACGCCCGCCCGAATCATCCGGTCGAGCAGGTAGGTGCCGGTGAGCATGCCCGCGCAGGCATTGGACACGTCGAAGGTGATGGCCCGCTCGGCGCCGAGCTTTTTGGCGATGGTCGAGGCGAAGGAGGGCTCCATGTACATGCGGGTGCCCTCGTTGCTGCGGGTGATCGAGCAGGAGATGATCACCTCGAGCTCGCCCGCCCCGTAGCGTGAGCGCTCGAGACAGTCGCGGGCCGCGTTCACGGCGAGCGTGAAGGAGTCCTCGAGGCTGTCGGGCCGGGTGTCGCGGAACCGGCGCTCCTTGATGCCGGTGATCTTTTCGAGGTCGAAAGCGGGCGGCGTGGCGAGCCGGGAAAGTAATTCCTCGGTCGAGACGATATTCGACGGAAGATACGCACCGATGGATTCGAAACGCGAATGCGACACGAAAACTCCTGACAGTCGAAAAGGGTCGCCGGTGACCGTGGTGGGGGCCGATGCGAGCGGACACTACCGGAAAGTAACCGGGTTTCGCGGGGCGGCGTCGGCGGTCGCGGAGGGTTGGCTCGCGGCGCGATCCGGGCTGGATCCCATCCAGACATCTGCCGGTGGCAATGGTGAAGTTACACAGCAAATGCACCGAGACTGCCGATATTCCTCAATCTTTCGACATCGGAGACTCTGCGCAGGTGCTCGTCGGCAAGTTTGCAGCTATCGATCGGGCGGTGTGGAAGCCCACGATCAGGGGCACCCGGACTGGCAGGTGTGGCGTGAGGGACTTCACGTCGGTGCGGGTGACGGAATGAGCCGCTGTTGTTTCGGAAGTTGTTTCTCGCGCCGAAAACATCGGAGGCGATTTGGTTTCGCGAACATCGCCCGAATATCGCTGCGCGGAATGGTCGCGGAAGAAGGGCATGCACTGATGAAATCGGCGAAATCGCGGGTGGGCGGCCGGAGGTGAGGGCAGTCGTTCGGCAAGGTTCGGGGCGTACCAACGTTGGACCAACCTCGCGCACCGATAGTGTGCACCGAACACCGTCGAGACATGCAAGGAGCGCACCATGGGTAACCGTGCCGGGTCCGTACACCGCGACCGAGATCTCCACGCCCACTGGGGAAGTCACCGTCATCGCGCGATCGAGGCCACCGGCGAAGCGAGTGACGTGCTCGCTCTGCTCACCGAGATGCACGGCCCGGTTGTCCTCTATCTGGCCCCCGGCACCGACGGCCGCAGCCCGATCTGCGTGCGCCGCACCGAATTCTGTCCCAGCGCAGACGATGTCATGGCCGGTCGCACCGCCGCGCACACCGAGTTCTGGATGGCGGGCGACTTCTACGCCGGATTCGAGGACCTCGATGTCGGCATCGAGGTGCGCAGTGCGGTGCGAACCGGACGACAATCCGGCTCGCTCGAATCCGACTGCGGTTTCCGCTTCACGCTGCGGATCAGCAAGCCCGAAGCCGCGGAACTGGTCGACGAGGCTTCCTGAACCCTTCGGGCTCACCAGAAGCGGGGTGTCAACGACCAATCGGCGAATTCGGCGGTGAGCAGCTCGCGCAGCGCGGCCCGGTTCGGGAAACGGTCCGGGTCGGCACCGGTGACCACCAGGGTGACGGTGTCGTCGTCGCAGGAGAACGCCAGGTTCACGCCGACCTCCACCTGGCGGAACAACTCCACCGGGCCGGGATTCACCACCGGGCGCATGATCACGTCGCGGGCACGATGACCGTCGAGCACCGCGATGTTCTGCGCGGTGCGACCCATGTTGGTGCACAGGCATTCCGGTGCCTTGGCGGTGCGGGCGAACTTGTGCAGCACCACCTTCGGCAGCAGCATCTGCACCGGCTGCAGGTGTTGGATCGGCGGAATCGTCGCCGGATCCCGGTAGGCGAGGGCGGCGGCCTTGAGCGACGCGCGCACCTCGGGCAGGTCTGTGCGGGTGCCTGCGCGGTAGGCGACGCTGATCGGCAGGCCGGTGGTCGCGTTGGCGCGGGGGTCGTCGGCCTCCCGCATCGAGTGCGGAATGTCCACGCGCACTTCGGCTCCGTCGGCGATGCGGCCACTGCGACCGAGCAGACCGACGGCGACGCCGATCAGCAGACCGTTGGTTGTGCCGCCGTGCGCCGCGGCGACGGCGTCCCACTCGGCCAGGTCGAGCTGCACGATCGCGTCGGCGGCCTGCCAGGTGTCGGCATGCGGCAGCCGGGGCTGGGCCGGACGCGGATTGCGGGCCGGTTCGCTCACGCCGCGCGCCCGTCGCGCCGCGCGCACACCGCGTGTCACCGCGCGCAGCTGGGCGCGTGCGTCGGCGAGGTCGGCGGCCAACCGGCCACGCCCGGCGACCGGCCCGACCAGTCTGCCCGCGCTCGCGTCGCGGTCGGGCTGCTCACCGCGCCCGAGGCGGTCGAGCGAGTCGACGATCGCGTGTATCATGCCGCCGCCGTCGCAGGCGACATGGGAGGCGACGAGGGTGACCACCGTGCCACCGGATTCGGTCGGGGCACCGGCCAGTTGCCACACCAGCCCTCGGGCCGGGTCGAATTCCACCGCGGCCTGCTCGAGGAACCAGTCGAGTACGGCGTCGTCGGGGATCGGGGTGTCCGACCATCGCAGCGGTAGCGACTCGGTGGCGGGTTCCCAGTGGGCGCGCGCGATCGGGAAACGGGTGGTGCGCACGCGGCGGGCGATGAAACCCGTGGCCAGATGAGCGTGCCAGCGCTGCAACGACTCCCGGCCGACGGCGGTGTCGAATCGGTAGGCCAGCTGGTTGACCAGGGCGTTGGGGTAGAGGCTGTGGAGTTTGAAGAACAAATCGTCGTCGGCGGTGATCCGGTTGAGGCCGGTGGTGGCGACCGGGACGACGGGCGAGGTGACGGTCATCGGGAAATCTCCTGATCAGCGGGAACGCAGGGTGCGCACGGTGAGCGGCGCGAAGACGGCGACCACGACCACCGAGGCCACCAGGGACCACCAGGCGTCGGCGCCGATCGTGCCCTCTGCGGCCAGCGTCCGCACCGCCGACACCAGGTAGGACACCGGGTTCAGGTCCGAGACGTGGCGCATCCAGGTGGGCATCGCCTCCTCGGGCACCAGCGCGTTGGACGCGAAACCGAGGAAGGTGAGCACGAGCATGCACATGCCCTGTACGGCGGCCGGGCGGGCGATGGTCGCGCCGATGAAGGCGAACAACCAGCTGATGGCGGTGGTGGCGAAGACGACGAGCACCGCGCCCGCGAGGAAACCGGCCGTGTGCTCGGGCCGGTAGCCCATGGCGAAGCCCACGACCACGACCGTCGTCGCGGCCAGCAGGTAGCGCACCATGCCCGCCAGCAATGCGCCAGCAACCGGTGCCGAGCGGGCGATCGGCATGGCGACGAACCGGTCGAACACCCCCGAATGGATGTCTTCGGACAGCTGCACACCCGTGGCCACCGAGGAGGTGAGCACGATCTGCACCAGCACACCCGGGATCATGATCGGCAGATACGCCGCCATGCTGCCCGCGATGGCGGTGCCGAAGATATTGCCGAACAGCACCGGCCCGACGATCGGCAACAGCAGTGCGTCGTAGAGCAATTGGGGGCTGTGCCGGAAGGTGAGCAGCCCACGCCACGCCATCATCAGCGAATGCTGCAGCGCGGCGAACGGACTCACCCGGGTGACGCGCGGCGCGCGCACGACCTGGGTGGTCGTCTTCTCGGTGGTGAGAGTCATTGCGGTGCTTTCACGAAGGGCGGTCATGCCGCGTCGGCGGAGGTCGTGTGGCCGGTCAACGACAGGAACACCTCGTTGAGGTCGGGACGGTCGACGGCGAATCCCCGCAGCTCGATGCCCGCGGCGCGGCAGGCGGCGACGATGTCGGCGCCCGTCCCCACCTCCGGCAGGGCGACGGTGAGCGTGCCGGCGGACGATCCCTCGGGCACCTCGCCGGTGAGCTCGCAGATCAACGCCTCGGCCCGGCGCAGGTCGGCGGTGTCGGGGATGTCGAGACGCAGTACCTGCTCGCCGATGGACGACTTCAGTTCGGCCGCAGTGCCCTCCGCGACGAGGCTGCCGCGATCGATCACCGCGATCCGGTCGGCCAGCGCGTCGGCCTCCTCCAGGTACTGGGTGGTGAGCAGGACGGTCGCGCCGCGCTCGACGAGTCCGCGCACGATGCCCCACATGCGGTCACGGGTGTGCGGGTCCAGGCCGGTGGTCGGTTCGTCGAGGAAGATCAGCGGCGGCACGGTGATGAGCGTGGCCGCCAGATCCAGGCGTCGGCGCATGCCACCGGAGAACGCGCTGACGCTGCGCCGCGCCACCGCCGACAACTCGAATTCCTCGAGCAACTCGTCGGCCCGAGCGGCGGCGGCCCGCCGCGACAATCCGAGCAGCCGGCCGAACAGACGCAGATTCTCGGTGGCGGTGAGGGTTTCGTCGACGGAGGCGTACTGGCCGGTGAGCCCGATCATCGACCGGACGGCCGTGGCATCGCGCACCACGTCGTAGCCGAACACTTCGGCGCTGCCACGATCGGGATGCAACAGGGTGGCCAGCATGCGCACCGTGGTGGTCTTGCCTGCCCCGTTGGGGCCGAGCATGGCGAACACCGAGCCGGCCGCGATGCTGAGATCGATGGCGCCCACGGCGGTGAAATCGCCGTAGGACTTGCCGAGACCGCTGGTGCGGACGGCGATGTCGGTGCTCACTGCGGCCTCCCGGCGTGGTCGAACTGGGGTATCGGAAGAGACAGGGGGACAAGGGCTTCCACCTCGTCGGCGGCGCGGGCAAGTCCGTCGTCACGGAAGCCGACGGCGTAGGCGGCGGCCCGGGCCACCACCTGAGGGTCGGCGACCGCGTCGAGGAGCGCGTCGAGGCGATCGGCGTCCAGTGCGACGGCGCGGGTCGTCGCGGCGAGGCCGAGCCGCGACAGCGCCGTGCCCCAGTACGGCTGATCGGCTTGGATCGCGCAGATGATTTGCGGCACACCGGCTCTCAGAGCGGCCGCGGTCGTCCCGGCGCCACCGTGGTGCACGGCTGCCAGGCAGCGCGGGAACACCGTCGCGTGGTCGACCTGCTCGACGACGGCAACCTCGGGCGAGAGCTCCGGCTCGATCCCGGCCCACCCCGCCGCGAGCAGCAGTCGCCGCCCGCGCCGCGCGCACACGGTGCGCAGCATCTGGACCAGAGCGGCGGGATCATCGACGGTCATCGACCCGAAACCGACATAGATCGGGGCGGGTCCCGCCACCAGCCAGGCCGCCAGCGCGGGATCGGCTGGGGCACCGAGGAATCCGTCGCTGTCCACGATGAAGCCGGTGACCGGATGCCGTTCGGGCAGCTCGACCGCCAGCCCGGGAAACAGGTCGGTGTCGTAGGCCTGGACCGACACCCGACCGGGCAGCGGATGTTCGACGAGCCCGGACTCGGACAGCGGCTCGGCCAGGGCGGCGTCACGCGCCCACCGCAGACCCGACCAGATCCGGCGGTTGAGCGCACCGGGCACCCGCCGCCCCCAGCCGGTCGGCACCACCGGTACCGACCGGCTGGGGTGAATCGGGAAGAAATGCACTGCCGCCAACGGCAATCCGACGTGTCGTGCCGCCTTCTCCGCCGCCTCCTCGCCCGCCATGCCGGTGACGAGCACGTCGTGCCCCGGGGCGAGCGCGAGCAGGTCATGCACCGCCTCCGCGACACCGCGTCGCTGCAGGTCCAGCACCGCGCGCATCCGCTGACGCGGACTGGCGCTACGGAAGCGCCGGTCGGCGTGCTGGGTGCGCAGCAGTTCGGCGCTGTCGCACCCGAACCCGACCGCCGCGATGCCGTGGCCGGTGGCGAACTCGACGAGATTGGGCGACAGCGCGAGCGTCACCGCGTGCCCGCGAGCGATGAGCTCGCGGGCGAGGAGGATGCCGGGCTGGGCATCGCCCCTGCTTCCGGTGAAGGCCAGCAGCGCACGCATGGTCAGCTCGCGCTCAATGCCGCCGGCACGTCGGCGACCGGGGCGGCCGCCGCGGCGATCGTGGTCACCGCGTACATGGCCCGGGCGAATTCGGTGAGGTAGCGGTCCATCACCTCGGCGGGCAGACCCGCCGGATACCGGGTGGAGACATAGAGGCCCTCGGGGCCGCGCACCACCCAGAAGTACACCTCCTCGGTCGAGTACGACACCGCGCGCAGGGTCCGTCCGCGTAGGTCGGCGACGAGTTCGTAGTCGGGCAGCATCCGGATGTCGAGGAACGACGCGCCGAAGGTCGGGCCTTCCATCGCACCGACCATGGCCAGCGAACGACCCCACGAGGCGTCGTTGCAGATATGGCCGCGTTTGAGCGAGGCCCGGGTGGCGGTGAGCGCGGCGGCCATGTCGGCGCCCGAGGGCAGGGTGATGTCGACGGGTACGACATTGACGAACCAGCCCATCGACTCGAGCCAGGTCAGGTCGGGCCTGGTCGCGATCGGCATCACCGTGCGGAACCGGTCCTGGCCGAACACCTCTCGCCAGGCCACGGCCAGCGCGGCGAACACCGTGACCGACAGCCGGTGCTTGAGCTGATCGAGCCGAGCCTCCACCTCCTCGAGTTCGGCGATGGTCAGCAGGGTGCGCGACACGCTCGGCTGGGCGTGCTCACCGTCGAGTTCGGCCACCATGCCCGCGCCGAAACGGGGCATCGGGGAACCGGGGGCACCGAGAAAATCCCGCCACACCGCCACGGCGGGGGAGTCGGGGGTGAGTTCCTCGGCGGCGGCGCGCTCGACGGCGGCGAAATCGGCGGGGCTGCCGAACGTCGAGGAGTCGCGGATCTCGCCGCCGGTGGTGACGGCGGTGTAGAGAGTGCGCAGTTCCAGGATCAGCACGGCCTGGGAGTAGGCGTCGAGTACGGAGTGGTCGGCGCCGACCAGCACGGTGAAGTCGTCGGTATCGTGGGCGACCGTCGCGACGAGCAGGTGCGGCCACACCAGGGCCGAGAGCCGCAATTCCAGGACATCGCAGAGGAATTCGTTGATCTGTTCACCGTCGGTGAGATCGGCGACCGGGGCCGAGGCGACGCGCACGGTGCCGGGCGCGGTGGTGATGCGGTGGTAGTCGCCGTCACCGGTGGGCGCGACCGTGGTGCGGAAACCCTCGTGACGGTCGTGCCACAACTCGAGGGTCCGTGCCCAGGCTCGCTCGTCGAGCGGGGCGTCCATCTCGAAGATGGTGCCGATCCAGCGGCCACGGCCGGGCTGCGGGTCGTCGGGGTCGAGGAAACCGAGGTACTGGGCGTGGACGCTGGCCAGCGGTCGTTCGTCGTCGTGCCAGGAGTCGGGCGAGATCAGCTCAGGGGTCCAGATCGACAGAGCGCCGGATCGGATGCGGAAATCGGAGAGATGGGTGTATTCCATGCCGGGTCACCTCATGGTGGAAGAACGTGCCGAGAACGGCGGTGAATGGAAGCGGTGAAGACGGGACGCGACACCGGGTGTTGCTCTGGATCCCGCACCGGATGTAGCTGGCGAACCCTGGGCTATCCGGAGTCTATAACTCTGTGAGAATTCTGAAAGACGGCTTAGTCACAACTTCCAGATGTGAAGAAGATCACTTTCTCAATTGTGATCGATCACCGGCGCGACACCATGCCCCTGGAGTAGGGGGCATCGGTTTCCGGGGCAACGACCGGCATCCGGGCATCGACGATCAGACCGAGCAACCCGAAGGCGAGACACACCAGCGACACCGCGATCGCGGCCGGATGCGTGCCGCCGGTCAACGCGTCGGCCAGCACGACCGTCGCGATGGTCCCCGGCGCCGAGCCGACCACCGTCGCGAGCAGGTACGGGGTGAAGCGCACCGACGACAACCCGCAGCAGTAGTTCACGACCGAGAACGGCGCGAACGCGATGAGCCGCAGCGCGGCCACCGCGAGCCAGCCGCGCTGCGCCAGCCGCAGGTCGACCGCCCGCACCGCCGGATGGGTGAGGTGCTCGGCGACTCGCGCCCGGCCGATCGCCCGCACCCCGAGCAGGGCGAGACCGGCGCTCACGCCCGTCGCCCCGAGGGCGATGACCGACCCGAGCAGCGGACCGAACAGCACCCCACTGGTGACTGTCAGGACGGTGCGCGGTACCGGCGCGACCGCGACGAGAGAGTAGAAGAGGAAGAACAGCAGGGGAAGCAGCGGTCCCACGCCGCCTGCCCAGTCCCTGACCTGCTGTGGGCCGGGAAGGGGAACCAGCATCGCCGCCACGAACAGGGCCGCCAACCCGGCCAGGGTCAGCAGCAGTCGGGGGGAGCGGATCAGCTGGAGCACCGCGACAGCGTACCGGTCGGTAGGGGATGGCCCCAGTGGGTGGACACGATGTCACAGATAGCATCGGAGGCGAACCGGACACATCCCGGTTCGCCGTGACGGAGGAGAGAACAGCAGCTATGCCGATTGGTTCAGAGGCAGGGGCAGGTCTCGCACCGGATCCGGTGCCCGAGTACGCCGCCTGGCGCAAGGGTGTGGCAGGCGTGCTGGCCAAGGCGCGACGGGTCGATATCGCCGAGCTGCCCACCGAGCCCGAGCATCTGCTCGACGAGACCACCTATGACGGGCTCACCATCGCCCCGCTCTACACCCGCCGCGACGAGCTGCCCGAGCAGCCGCTGCCCGGCACGTTCCCGTTCGTGCGCGGCAGCGACGCCGCCCGCGACCCGCAGCGCGGCTGGTTCGTCGGCGCCTTCGCCGGTTCGGCCGACGCCGCGAGCACCAACCGCGCCATCCTCACCGGGCTCGAGAACGGCGTCAGCGCGGTCTCGCTCGGGGTCGGCGCCCACGGCGTGCCGGTGACGCAGATCGCGACCGCCCTGTCCGGGGTGCTGTTCGAACTCGCGCCGCTGTCGCTGGTCGCGGGTGCCGAGGTGAGCGCGGCCGCCGAGCAGGTGTTCGAGGTGCTCGACGGCTACCAGCTCGAGGACCGCTCCCAGATCCGGGTCGGCCTGGGCGCCGCGCCGCTCACCGACGCCTTCGCCGGTCACGCCGACCTCGATGTCGAGCAGGCCGTCGCCCTGGCTCGTCGCGCGATCGCCCGTCCCGAAGCGGTGCGCGCGATCACCGTCGACGGCACCGCCTTCCACAACGCCGGTGCCGCCGACGCCCAGGAGCTCGGCGCCGCGATCGCCGCCGGCCTGGCCTATCTGCGGGCACTGACGAGTGCGGGCGTGGATATCGCCGACGCGTTCGGTCAGCTCGAATTCCGCTACGCCGCCACCGACGACCAGTTCGCCACCATCGTGAAGTTCCGCGCCGCCCGCCGTCTCTGGGCGCGCGTGGCCCAGGTGTGCGGTGCGCCCGCTTTCGGTGCCGCCCCGCAGCACGCGGTCACCTCCTCGGCCATGATGACCCAGCGCGATCCGTGGGTGAACCTGCTCCGCACAACCCTCGCCGCCTTCGGTGCCGGCGTCGGCGGGGCCGATTCGGTCACCGTGCAGCCGTTCGACTCCGCCCTGCCCGCGGGCGAACTCGGTGTGTCACAGTCGTTCTCGGAGCGCATGGCCCGCAATATCCAGCTGCTGCTGCTCGAGGAATCCCACCTGGGTCACGTGCAGGATCCCGGTGCCGGTTCGTGGTACGTCGAGTCGCTCACCGACGAACTCGCCGCCAAGGCCTGGGAATTCATGCAGGAGATCGAGGCCGCCGGTGGTTACCCCGCCGCGCTCGACACCGGCCTGATCGCGGCGCGCGTCGCCGAGACCGCCGCCGCGCGCGCTGCTGACATCGCGCATCGCAAGACCGCCGTCACCGGTGTCAACGAGTTCCCGAACCTCGCCGAGGCGCCGCTGTCGGAGCAGGCGCGCGAACAGGCGTCGCTGGTGCGCTACGGTGCCGCGTTCGAGGCCCTGCGCAACCGCTCGGACGCCTACCTCGCGGTGAACGGTGAGCGGCCCAAGGCACTGATCGTGGCACTCGGTCCGGTGGCCGAACACAACGCACGCACCATCTTCACCGCGAACGTGCTTGCCTCCGGCGGCATCGAGTCGGTGAACCCCGGGCCGCTCGCCGTCGAGGGAATCGCCGCCGCCGCAACCGGTTCCGGTGCGCGCATCGCGGTGCTGTGTGGTGCGGACAAGCGCTACGGCGAGGAAGCGGGCGCGGCGGTCGAGGCGCTGCGCGGCGCCGGGGTAGAGACGGTGTTGCTGGCCGGGCCGGAGAAGGCCGTCGAGCAGTACAGCGGGACGCAGCGTCCCGACGGATTCCTGAGTCTGCGCATCGACGCGGTCGCGGTCCTGTCGCAGCTGCTGGAGAAGGTGGGAGCCTGATGACCACATCCGATATCGAGCACCGCATCGGCAGTTTCGCCGAGGTGCCGCTCACCGAGCGGGCGCCCGAGCCCGCCGCCGTGGACGCGGATCAGGTGCGGGAGTTCGTGGCCGGGGCGGCCGCGGCCAACCACACCACCGCCGACCAGCTCACCTGGGCCACCCCGGAGGGCATCGACGTGCCGCCGGTGTTCACCAAGGCCGACCGTGATGCCGTTGTCGCAGAGGGCTATCCGCTCGACACGGTGCCCGGCGTCGCGCCGTTCCTGCGTGGCCCCTACCCGACGATGTACGTGAACCAGCCGTGGACGATCCGCCAGTACGCGGGCTTCTCCACGGCCGCGGATTCCAACGCCTTCTACCGCCGCAACCTGCAGGCGGGTCAGAAGGGTCTGTCGGTGGCCTTCGACCTGGCCACCCACCGTGGGTACGACTCCGACCACCCGCGCGTCCAAGGTGACGTCGGCATGGCCGGTGTGGCGATCGACTCGATCCTGGACATGCGCCAGCTCTTCGACCAGATCCCCCTCGACCAGGTGTCGGTGTCGATGACCATGAACGGCGCGGTGCTGCCGATCCTGGCGCTCTACGTCGTCGCCGCCGAGGAACAGGGCGTCACGCCCGAGCAGCTGGCCGGAACCATTCAGAACGACATTCTGAAAGAGTTCATGGTCCGCAACACCTACATCTACCCACCCAAGCCCTCGATGCGGATCATCTCCGATATCTTCGCCTTCACCAGCGCGAAGATGCCGAAGTTCAACTCGATCTCCATCTCCGGCTACCACATCCAAGAGGCCGGTGCGACAGCCGATCTGGAGCTGGCCTACACCCTGGCCGACGGCGTGGAGTACATCCGCGCGGGCATCGCCGCGGGCATGGACGTCGACAAGTTCGCCCCGCGCCTGTCGTTCTTCTGGGCCATCGGCATGAACTTCTTCATGGAGGTCGCCAAGCTGCGCGCAGGGCGCCTGCTGTGGAGTGAGCTGGTCTCGAAGTTCGAGCCCAAGAGCGCGAAATCGCTGTCGTTGCGCACCCATTCGCAGACCTCCGGTTGGTCGCTGACCGCCCAGGACGCCTACAACAATGTGGCGCGCACCTGCATCGAGGCGATGGCCGCGACCCAGGGCCACACCCAGTCGCTGCACACCAACGCCCTCGACGAGGCCCTGGCGCTGCCGACGGACTTCTCCGCCCGCATCGCCCGCAACACCCAGCTGCTGATCCAGCAGGAGTCCAACACCACCCGCCCGATCGACCCGTGGGGCGGCTCGTACTACGTCGAGTGGCTCACCCACCAGCTCGCCGAGCGGGCCCGCGCCCACATCGCCGAGGTGGAAGCGCACGGCGGCATGGCGCAGGCGATTTCGGAAGGCATTCCGAAGCTGCGCATCGAAGAGGCCGCCGCCCGCACCCAGGCGCGGATCGACACCGGGCAGCAGCCGGTGATCGGCGTCAACAAGTACCAGGTCGAAGAGGACCACGAGGTCGAGGTCCTCAAGGTCGAGAACTCGCGGGTGCGTGCCGAGCAGATCGAGAAGCTGGAACGTCTTCGCGCCGAACGTGACCCGGTCGCGGTCGAGCAGGCGCTGGCCGAATTGACCCGTGCGGCAGCCTCTTCCGAGGGCGGCATGGAGAACAACCTCCTGGCGCTGGCCATCGATGCGGCCCGCGCCAAGGCCACCGTCGGTGAGATCTCCGACGCGCTGGAGAAGGTGTACGGCCGCCATCAGGCCGAGATCCGTACCCTGTCCGGTGTGTACCGTGACGAAGCAGGCAAGGCATCCAACATCGGTGCCGCCATCGCGCTGGTCGAGGAGTTCGCCGAGGCCGAGGGCCGTCGCCCCCGCATCCTGGTCGCCAAGATGGGTCAGGACGGGCACGACCGCGGCCAGAAGGTGATCGCGACCGCCTTCGCCGACCTCGGCATGGACGTCGATGTGGGCCCGCTGTTCCAGACCCCCGAAGAGGTGGCGCGCCAGGCGGCCGACAACGACGTGCACATCGTCGGTGTCTCCTCGCTGGCCGCGGGTCACCTCACGCTGGTGCCCGCCCTGCGGCAGGCACTGGCCTCGGTCGGTCGCCCCGACATCATGGTCATCGTCGGCGGCGTCATCCCGCCCGGTGACTTCGACGAGCTCTACGAAGCGGGCGCGGCGGCGATCTTCCCGCCCGGCACCGTGATCGCCGACGCGGCGATCGACCTGCTGCGCAAGCTCGGCGCCTCGCTCGGCCACGAGCTCGGGGGCGACACCCCGGCATGATGTGGTCGGCCCGCTGCGCCACGGACGAATGTGCCTGCGGCGCAGCGGGTTCGGGCCTGCCTGTGGGGGTGGGTGACGGGCACACGGTGGAGGCACCGGGTCGGCGGCAGCGCGGACCGGTGCCGGTCGGAGGGACACGGACATGAACGAGGCCGCACAGGGCGGGCATCCCCGCCTGGGCACCACGGCGGGTGTCGGGGCGCCCCGCAACGGCGGACGAGCCGTGGCGCGGACACCGCGCACCATCGACGTCGACGGGCTCGCCGACGGTATCCGCGCCGGTCAGCGGGCCGCGCTGGCCCGGGCGATCACGCTGGTCGAGTCGACCAGGTCCGATCACCGCGAACTCGCCCAGCAGCTGCTGCTGCGGGTGAGCGGGGAACCCGGTGCGGTGGTGTCGAACCGGGTCGGCATCACCGGCGTTCCGGGCGTCGGCAAGTCGACGTTCATCGACGCGCTCGGCATGTACCTGCTCGGCAAGGGGCATCGGGTCGCGGTCCTGGCCGTCGACCCGTCCTCGACGCGCACCGGTGGGTCGATCCTCGGTGACAAGACCCGGATGGCGCGGCTGTCGCTGGAAGCCGACGCGTTCATCCGGCCCTCGCCCACGGCGGGCACGCTCGGCGGCGTCGCCAAGGCCACCCGCGAGACCATCGTGCTGCTCGAGGCGGCCGGATACGACGTGATCCTGGTGGAAACCGTCGGCGTCGGGCAGTCCGAGGTGACCGTCGCCAATATGGTCGACGTGTTCTGCTTCCTCACCCTGGCCCGCACCGGAGATCAGTTGCAGGGCATCAAGAAGGGTGTGCTCGAGCTGGCCGAGGTGGTCGCGGTCAACAAGGCCGACGGCAAGCACGAGATGGAAGCCAAGAGCGCCGCCCGCGAATTGTCGGGCGCGCTGCGGCTGATCCACCCGCACGATGCCCTGTGGAAACCGCCGGTGCTCACCATGAGTGGGCTGGAAGGTCTCGGCCTGGACAAGTTCTGGGACACCGTGCTCGAACATCGGCGGGTGCTCACCGAGGCGGGGGAGTTCGCCGAGAAGCGCCGCCGTCAGCAGGTCGACTGGACCTGGACCATGGTGCACGACCAGATCCTGCGCCGTCTGACCGAGAATCCGCGCGTGAAAGAGGTTCGCGCGCAGGTGGAGTCGGCTGTGCGCGCCGGGGAGCTCACCCCCGCTCTCGCCGCCGAGGAGATTCTCGCGGCATTCGACCGGAGTTGACGATCGCCCCGCAATAGCTGGCAATGGTAAGGCTTGCCTATCGGGGCGGTGTCCGCTGGGATTCATGGGGTTTCACCTCGAAGTTCGCGGATGATATTCCGTTGCCACTCCATTCGCCAGCTGTTGTCTGCGTCGATTTCCGTGGATGCTGGAAGGTAGACGCCGCAAGCGACTGCCGAGGAGGTAGTGATGGCGATCTACCGCACGAATCGGATCATGGGTAGCGACAAGACCCCCGAGCAGGCGGTTCTCGGGGGAGACGGCCGGTGGCGGCTCACCTGGTTGCCGGAATTCGGTCTCACGACTGATCAGGCGATTTCCGGACTGCGCCTTGATGAAATTCTCAGTGACCCGGACCTGGTGTACGACCGGATGGCGCTGGCAGAGGCCACCACTTGCGCCGATCGCATCGGCATCATCCTCGAGCTCGCGATGGTGCGCTTGTGGAAGCGGCTGAACAGCGCGATCGCACTCTGTGGGCTCTTCATGGCCCGACTCGCCTGACCTGGCTCGACAAGGGTCTTCCGGAACCCGCCGCGCAGACCGCGGTGGGTTTTTCTTGTCCAGGGGTTGCGCGAGGGGGTCTCCATATGAATACTTAGGTATGTGCCTAAATATTCGAGCGGTGAAGCGGACGGGAGACTCGACGATGTCTTCCGGGCGCTCATGGATCCGACTCGGCGGGCGATCGTCGAACGGCTGACGCGGGGACCCGCGTCGGTCTCAGAACTCGCGGCGCCTTTCGACGTCGCGATGCCGACGATCGTGCAGCACCTCAAAGCCCTGGAAGCGGGGCGGATCGTCGCCTCGGCCAAGGTGGGGCGCGTGCGCACCTATCAGTTGGTTCCCGGTGCCTTCGGGCCCGCGATCGACTGGCTGGGGCGCCAGCGTCCACCCGCCGAACGGCAGTTCGACCGGCTGACCGCATTGCTCACCGAAACAGCGAAATCCTCAGAAGGAGAACAACAATGAACACCGTGACCCGTTCCGTCGAGCACGCCCAGTTCACCATCGAGCGGGAGGTGCCCGTCGCGCCGTCCGTCGCCTTCCAGGCCTTCGCCGACCCCGCGATCAAGAGCCGCTGGTTCGGTGGCGAGGAAGGCTGGGAGCAGGGTGAGGTCTCCCTGGACTTCCGTGTCGGCGGCCAGGAGGTCAACGAGGGCACCTTCGAAGGGAAGATGACCTCCCGCTTCGTCGCCACCTACACCGACATCGTCGACGACGAACGCCTCGTCTACACCTACGACATGTGGATCAACGGCGACCACATCTCCACCTCGGTCGTCACCTGGGAATTCGAACCGACCAGCACCGGCACCAAGCTCACCCTCGTCGAATTCGGCGCCCACCTGGACGGATTCGACACCGGCGCCCAGCGTGAAGAGGGCACCCGCGAACTGGTCGACGCCCTGGTGCGCTACCTCAGCGCCGCGTGATCGGTCAGCCGTGACCCATGGCGCCCATGTCCATGCGCATCGGCGCCGGCCGCTGTCCCGGGGCGAGGATCAGGAATTGACCCATCATCCCCTGATCCTCGTGATGGAGCAGGTGGCAGTGGAACATGTAGGGGTAGGTGGGGTCGGTGTGGTCGGCGAAGCGCATGGCCAGGGTGTAGGTCGAGCCGGAGCTGGTGTAGACGGTGTCCTTCCAGCCGGACAGCGCTGGGGGCGGGGTGTTTCCGTCGACGGTGAGGATCTGGAACTGCACATCGTGGACGTGGAAGTTGTGCGGCCAGTTGTCCTTGTTGCGCACCGACCAGACCTCGGTGGTGTCCACGGGGATGGTCATGTCGATGCGGTTCATGTCCATGCGCTTGTTGTTGATCATGAACCACTGCAGGTCGAAAGACCGTGTCGCCGGGGTCGTCGCAGCGGCGAGTGCGGTCATAGGGATCAACGACGCGGGTAGTGGCGCGCTGGGGCGCAGTGTTTCGGCGGCCTGGAGGGTGAGGATGTCGAAGGTGTCGTCGAAGCCGAACTCGGCGGCACGGTCGATGCCCGCGCGGTCGGTGATCGGCAGCGACCGCAGCGTGGTGTTCTCGCCGGGTCGCAGCGCGATCACGATCTCGGCGCGCTCGCCGGGGCTGAGCTGGAGCTGTTCGAGCGCAACGGGTTTGGGCAGCAGGCCGCCGTCCGTGCCGATCAGGTGGAAGGCCCGGCCGTCGGCGAGGGCGAGGTTGTAGAGGCGGCCCGAGGAGCCGTTGAGGACGCGCAAACGCACCCGCTCGGTGGTGACCCGCAGGTGCGCGCCCGCGATGCCGTTGGTGACGATGGTGTCGCCCAGCAGGCCCACATCGGTGGGATCGGACTCGTCCACCGCGCCGTCGGCGGTGAACCGGCGGTCCTGGATCACCAGCGGAATATCGTCCACCCCATACTCTTTCGGTAGGGGCAGGGCATCGGCGGCATCGTCATCGATGAGGAAGAAGCCGGACAGGCCACGGTGCACATGCTTTTCCGTCGCACCGTGCGGATGTGGGTGATACCAGAGGGTCGCGGCCTGCTGCTGCACCGTCCAGCTCGGCGTCCACACCGCGCCCGGCGCGATCATCTGATGCGGTCCACCGTCGAACTTCGCGGGCAGGTGCATGCCGTGCCAATGCACCGACGTCGCCTCGGACAAGGCATTGCTGATCGCGAACTCGACCCGCTCACCCCGCCGCGCCCGCACCGTCGGGCCGAGCACCGATGCGCTGTAGCCCCAGGTAGGGGTCGAGACCCCGTGCAACATCTCGGTCGAGCCCGCCTGGGCGCGCAGGCTGAACCGCCGGACACCGTCGGCACCGACGGACGACGGCGCGAGCGGCGGGATCGGCAGCGGACGAGTGCCGTTCGCGGCCGAAACGGATGGCCGAACCGAACACCCGGCCACATACACGACCGGGGCAAGAGCCAAGCCGGCGAGGAAGCCTCGTCGCGAAACCACAGGTAACTCCATCTCTGAGGGGAACCTCCAGCTTTGCCCGGTTCCTCCGTGCCCGACTCAGCCCACCGGCCCGACTGCCGTCCGGAAATTCCGCCCGCCCGACCCTTGCGCACCTTCCTGCGGTCTGCTACGCGTGTCGAGGAAGATCCTCGCTGTTTGTAGGGGCGATGCCGCCCGCTCGAGGAGCCGCTCGCAGCCGAATCCCGGCGGCGCGAAGTCCGCGGCGTCTGACCACCGCACCGCCGAGAATGTCGCGAGCTCCCGCTGGGTCGGAATTTCGGAAAAGGCGGACGAACGTCGCAGCGCCACTCCTGGTGCTCGGCATCGACGGCCCGTCACGCCACGGTCGCGCAAGCCTGCAGCGGCGGACGCTCCGGTGTGTCGGGGTTGCGGGCGGTCGGGCCTTCCGCGGTCGACGCATACGGTGGGAGCGTGATCGATGTGCGTGCTCGCCCTGACCTGCGCCGCCTGCTGCGGTGGTTGCCGGTGGCTGTGGTCCCGGTGCTGCTGGCGGCCAGTACGTACCCGGGTCAGTTCCGGGTGCCTGTGCACTATTGGGTGCTCGCGATGAGCGCCGCGGTGGTGTTCGCTGTGGGGCGTCGGTGGCCGTTGGCGGTGTCGCTCGTGCTGTCAGCTATGGCGGTCCCCATGTTTCGGACCGAGGCGTGGGGTGTCGCCGGTCTGGTGCCGTACCTCGGGGCCGTGGCGTTGGTCGATGTCGTCGCCCGGACCGACCGGTGCCTGACGGTCGTACTCGCGACCGGCGGGTGGGCGGCAGCGGTAGTCCTCGGGTGGATCGGGCTGCACGACACCTCCATCGGTCGCGCTTCCACCCTCGTCGAAGGCGTCGCCTACGTAGGGTTGCCGCTGCTGCTGGGGTTGTACCTGCGTGGGCAACGCGAACTGGCCGACAATCTGCGCCTACGCGCCGCCGACGCCGAGGCACGCACCCGTCTCGACGAGCGAGCGGCGATGGCCAGGGAACTCCACGACGTCGTCGCCCACCACATGGCCTCGATCATCCTGCGGATCTCGGTGGCCGGTCACGTTGTCCGGCAAGCGGATCCGCGGATCACGGCGGTCCTCGACGATGTCCGGGCCACCGCGACCGACGCGTTGGGCGACATCCGCAGATTGCTCGCGGTCCTCCGTGATCCCGCGCTGGGGGAGGTGGCGCTGGTCGAGCCCGACGCCGTCGGTGCGGAGATCGACGCCGCCGTCGCACGCGTACGAGCCGCCGGATTCACTGTCGAGTCGACAGTCGGTGACCTGGATGGGCTCGACGCCATCCGCAGGCTCACCCTGCTCCGCCTGGTACAGGAATCGCTCACCAATGTGATGAAGCACGCGAATCACGCTGTACCGGTGCGGTTCACGATCGACCGCGACGACAACGGCATCATAGTGACGGTCGTCAGCGGCGCCGACGATGCCGCGACAACGCCCGGCCACGGCATCGTCGGCATGCGTGAGCGCACCGAACTCGCCGGCGGCACACTGACCGCCACCGCCGAGGACCACCGCTGGGTGGTGCGTGCCCACCTTCCGGATCGGCCTCGAGGAGGACACGAGTGATCCGCGTACTACTCGCCGACGACCAACGACTGATCCGAGCCGGGCTGCGCATGCTCATCGAGGACACCGACGACATCACCGTCGCCGGTGAGGCCGCCGACGGCGTCGAAGCGGTCCGCCTGCACACCGAACTACGTCCCGACCTGGTGATCATGGACCTGCGCATGCCAGGCCTCGACGGCATCGGTGCCACGCGGCAGATCCTCGCCACCGACGCCCGGGCGAAGGTCCTGGTACTGACCACCTTCGACGACGACGAACACCTGTTTCCCGCCCTGTCCGCGGGCGCCACAGGCTATTTCGTGAAAGACACCGACCCCACTGTCCTCCTCGACGCCATCCGCCGCACCGTCGAAGGCGACCTCCTCTTCTCACCCGCCCTGCTCCGCAGACTCGTCACCCGGGCACTGACAACCCCACCCGAAATACCGGCGCCCCCAGCCGATCTCACTCCTCGCGAACGCGACGTCCTGCGTCTGGTAGCCGAGGGCCACGGCAACCAGGAGATCGCCGACCGCCTCCACCTCGGCGTGAGCACCGTCAAGACCCACATCACCAACCTGCTCGACAAAACCGGCACCGACAACCGCGTCCGCCTCGCGGTCTACGCCTCCAAGTTGCCTTGATATCTCAATGGTGAGATACCTCATCATTGATTAGCTCAACATTGAGATATATTCCTGTGTCAGGCAGACGAGTTGTCACACAGGAGGTTTGATCATGCGTATCACGGTGTTCGGGGCGGGCGGAGCGGTCGGTGGCCGGGTGGTGTCCGAGGCGATCGCACGTGGACACGACGTCACCGCGGTCGTGCGCCGGGCCGTGGATCTGCCCGACGGTGTGCGGGTGCGTATCGGCGATGCCGCGAACGCGGACGAGGTCGAAGCGCTCAGCACCGGGCAAGACGTCGTGGTCGCCGCGACTCGTCCCGCTCCGGGGCATGAACCGGAACTGCCGGTCGTCGCCGCGGCCGTGCTCGACGGCGTCGCGCGTAGGGGTGTCCGGCTGCTTGTCGTCGGCGGCGCGGCAACGCTGCTGATCCCAGGCGCGGGCACCACGTTGCACGAGACACCGGGATTCCCCGCGGAATTGGCAGCCATCGCGCAGGCGTGCGCGGAGCAACTGGCGGCTTGCCGCGCGCACACGACTGCCGACTGGACCTATCTGAGCCCACCGGCCGAACTGAATCCGGGCGTGCGCACGGGCAACTACCGGGTCGGCGCCGACGACCTTCTGGTCGACGCCGACGGCCGATCCTGGATTTCGATGGAGGACTTCGCGGTGGCACTGCTCGACGAAGCCGAGCGTCCCGCCCACCGTCGCACTCGGTTCACAGTGGCCGCGGGTGGATAGCAGCGATCGCCTGGGCGAGTGCTCGACACGGAAGGCCTAGGACGCGTCGAGGTCGAACAGGTGGACGGCGTTGTCGTGGCACACCTTTCGGAGCCAGTCGGGGCCGAGGTCGAGGCGTTCTAGAGCGGCGACGGCCTCGGCGTAGGGGTAAGGGATGTTGGGGAAGTCGCTGCCGAAGAGGATGCGGTGGCCGAAGTCGGGGAGGCGATCTCGTTGGTCGGTGGGGAAGCGGGCGCCTGCTTCGGTGAAGTCGGTCCAGACCATGGTGGTGTCGAGGTAGAGCTGGGGGTACCGCTCGGCCAGGTCGAGGAATTCGCGGTATTCGGGAGTGCCCATGTGGGCGATGATCAGGCGCAGGGTGGGGAAGCGGCGCAGGAGTTCGGCGATGGGGGCGGGGCCGGTGAACTCGCCGGGGGCGGGGCCCGAACCACAGTGGATGAGGACGGGGACGCCGGTGTCGGCGAGGATCGCCCACACCGGGTCGAGCAGTGGGTCGAGCGGGGAGAACGCGCCGACCTGAATGTGTACCTTGAAGATTCGCGCACCGCGCTCGATCGCCTCGGCCACATACCGTGGCGCATCGGGTTCGGGGTAGAAGGTGGCAGTGTGCAGGCAGTCGGGGGTGCGGGCGGCGAACTCGGCGGTCCACTCGTTGAGCCACTCGCCCATTCGCGGTTTGTGCGGGTACACCAGCGACGTGAATGCCCGAACACCGAAGTCGCGCAACGTTTTCAGACGCACCTGCTCGTCGTCGCGATAGGTGATCGGCCAGGGGCGGCCGGTGAGGGGGCCCGCCGTGTCGAAGTAGGCCCACACCTTGCGCATCACCTGATCGGGCATGAAATGGGTGTGCACGTCGACGATCGCGGGCAACTCCAGCCTGCGGCGGAAATCGGCGAGGTAGGTGACGGTATCGATGGTCATGAGTGCTCCGGGTACAGGCGTCGCGCGAACGCTCCGACGCGGGTCACGAGACGGTCGAAGAACACGGCCGCGTCGGTGTCGATCACGATGTCGGCGTTGGGTTCCCGACCCCACATGCCCGCCCAGTCGGCCACGGTCGTGGCCCGGGTGATGGTGCCCGCCAGCTCGACGTCGACGGTCGCCGGCCGGGTGGTCGCCAGGGTGTGATCGAGCGCGACGGCGGCGGCGAACGGGTCGTGCATGTGCGCGAGGTACCCCAGGTCGTACTGGTGGTGGAAGTCGAAATAGAAACGCACCGCGTCGGTGAGGTACCGCACGATCGGATTGGTCGCGGCCGAACGCCATTCGACCGGATGGTCCGCCGCGACCAGATCCGGCGAGGTACTGCCCGCCGCCTCGGCCAGCAGGACGAGATGCTCGGGCCGCATCTCGATTCTCTCGGTGATGTCGAGCGCGCACACCAGCGGGCGACGATCCGGCGGCGCGGCGGAGAAGGCGTCGAACACCTCCTTGGCCGCTTCCGGATCGACGTGGATGTTCCACTCGTTGGTCGGCGTCGTATTGCCGGGGTGATTGAACGCCCCACCCATCACGACCAATCTGCGCAACAGTCGGGGAAGCTCGGGTTCCATCCGCAAGGCCAGCGCCAGATTGGTGAGCGGGCCGGTGCACAACCCGATCGCCGCACCCGGATTCGCGCGCGCCAGCTCCACCCACATCCGCGCCGCCGACCGCTCCGAAACCTCGCGTGGCGACAGCGGTAGTACCGCGTACCCCAGCCCTTGCGGACCGTGCGTGTCCTCGGTGGTGCGCAGCGGTATCGCCAGCGGTTCGGCCGCCCCCAGCGCCACCTCGATCTCGGGTGCCCGGCCGAGATCCAGTACGGCGAGCGTATTGGCCGCCACCTGCGCGGCAGGCACATTGCCCGCCGTGGCGGCGATCCCGAGGATCTCGGCCTCCGGTGAAGCGAGCAGATAGAGCATGGCCAGGGAGTCATCGATCCCGGTATCGACGTCGAGGATGATCGGCTGCGCCACGTCTCGAGAGTAACCAGGCGCCCATACTCAGTAGCGCGGCAGGGCGAAGTCCTCGTTGTCGGCGAAGAACAGCTTCGCGGTGATCGGCCGCATCGCCCGCGATGTCAGCAGCCGCACACTGACCCGCATCATCCGGGTCATCACGGCACTGCGCGGCACCATCATGTCGATGCCGCCACCGGGAATCTCCTTGGCCTTGGCCAGGAACGGGGTGATCGTGTCCTGGTAGCGGCGCAAGGCGGCGGGTAGATCGTGCGGAGTGGCGGCGATCTCGGCGGCCAGCACGTACCCGCCGACGATCGCCATCGCGGTACCCATGCCCGTCAGCGGAGAACCGCAATACCCCGCGTCGCCGACCAGTGTGACCCGGCCGACCGCCAGTTCGGGCACGTCGACGCGGGCGAGGTCGTCGAAGTAGAAGTCCGGCGTGGTCTCCATCGCGGCCAGGATCTCCGGGGCTCGCCAGCCCGTGTCACGGAGAGCTTCGCGGAGCAGTGAACGTTGGGCTTCGGGGTCGCGGCGCAGGGCGGGATCGATACCGGTGCGCACCATGATGATGGCTTTCGCGGTGGCCGGGTCGCCGTCGGGCCGGATGCCGACCATCGTGCCGGGCAGCAGGCGCATGGCGAACCAGCCCGGTTCGGCGTCGGCGGGTGTCGGCATCGTGAAGAACGCGCCGTAGGCGCCGAGGTTGGTGACGAACCGGTCTTCCGGGCCGAACACCAGGCGGCGGGTCGCCGAATGCACGCCGTCGGCGCCGATCACCAGATCGAAGCGACCGGTCTCACCCGAGGCGAAGGTGACGTCGACGCCGGTGTCGTCCTGCTCGACGCGTTCGATCCAGTCGCCGTAGCGGTAGTCGAGGTGACCGTTGTCGGCTGCGGTGACCGCGTCGAGCAACACCTGATTGAGATCTCCACGGGTGATCTCGATGTCGGCGACGGCGCCCTTACCGTCGAAGTCCTCCATCGCCATGCGGGCATAGACGCGACCGTCGCCGTCGACATAGGCCATACCGCGTTCGTCGAGCTGGTACTTGCGGATGCCCTCCATCAGCCCCATGCGTTCGACGGCTTCCTTGCTCGGTCCGCGCAGATCCACCGCCTGCCCGCCGGGCCTGGGGGCCGCCGCCCGCTCCACCACCGTGGTGCGAATGCCCTTGCGCAGCAACTGGAGTGCGACCGTATTGCCCGCGATGCCGCCGCCGGCGACCAGAACGTGCAGTGCAGTGGAGGTCATAGTGTGTCCCGCCTCGAAAATTTGAACGAATGTCTTAGACCAATGTCTAACAGAGGTTTGCACGAATGTCTAGTACAAATGTCTAAGACGGTCGGGTAGTCTCGCCGTCATGGGCAACCGAGAAGATCTGCTGGCCGGGGCGCGCAAAGTGATCATGGAGCGTGGGGTGGCCAAGGCGACCGCGCGCGATATCGCCGCCGCCGCCGGAGTGAGCCTGGCCGCCATCGGCTACCACTTCGGCTCCAAGGATCGCCTGGTCACCGAGGCGCTCAGTGAGGCGCTCGGCGACGCGCTGGGCGAGGGGATGCGCGAACTCATCGAGGAGGGTGCGGGCGGCTCACCGCTGTCCGGTCTCGCCCGCCTGTGGAACGGCATGCCCGCGGTCTTCGCCGACAACCACGAGGCGATGCTGGCCAGCCTCGAGAACATCGTCCGCATCGTGCGCTCCGAAGAAGCGCGCTCCCAGCTCGGTGACCAGCTCGACGAGGCCTACCGTGATCTCGCGGCCGATCTCCGGGCCGCCCATCCCGACCTGGACGAAGCGCAGGCCGAAGCCATCGGCCGCCTGTACTTCGTCCTCGCGCAGGGCCTCGGTGTGCTGTGGCTGTTGAAGCCCGGCGAAACTCTTCTCGACGGCGACCAGCTGTCGACCGCCGTGCGCGCCCTCGCGGGCAGCTGACCGGGAAAGGGAACAGTGCGAGTGAACACTGCTGCAACGCAATGGATTCGGGCGCTACGGCTCGATGCGGCCCGGCGCAGGCAATTGGTCTGCCTCCCGCCCGGTGGTGCGTCCGCCGCCTTCTACCGCGACATCGCCCGCCACCTCGGTCCCGGCATCGAGGTCCTCGCCGCGCAGTACCCGGGGCGCCAGGACCGTCTCGGCGACCCGCTCATCACCGACCTGCACGAGCTGGCCGACCGCATCGCCGCCGATCTGCTGCGGCAGCCACCGGCTCCGCGCGCCCTGTTCGGTCACAGCATGGGCGCCACCGTCGCCTACGAGGTGGCGCGGCGGCTCGCGGCAGGCGGGCAACCGGTGCGGGAACTGATCGTCTCCGGCCGTCCCGCACCGGATTTCGTCGAGACGGGACTTCTGCACAAAGCCTCCGACGCCGACCTCATCGACAACCTGGAGCGCCTGGCCGCCGATCCGGCGCCGGTGCGATTGCTGCGCACCGAGCCGGGCCTGGCCGACCTGGTTCTGCCCGCTGTCCGCGCCGACTACCAGGCGGTCGAGACCTATCGTCACCGGCCGGGCCCGGTGCTCGATTGCCCGGTGGCCGCCTTCGTCAGCACCGAGGATCCCACCACGAGCCGAACTCAGGCCGAGCAGTGGCAGACGATCACCGATGGACCGTTCAGCCTGCACACCTTCCCCGGCGGGCACTTCTACTTCGACGACGAGCCCGGGGCGGTCGCCGAGCAGATCACGCGGTGTCTGACGTGACCGAGCGGTGGTGCAGGCGCAGGTAGCCCAGCCAGGAGACCAGGACGGCGGTCGCGGCCACCGCCCGGACCAGTCCGAGGGCGCTGTCGGGATAGATCACGCCGGTGAGGTAGTGGTCGATGAAGCCGGCTTCGGGGAGGCCGGCAACGCCCGCACGAGCGCGGGCCCAGTTCTCGGCGTAGGTCAGGGGACAGTCGAAACCGATGAGGATGGTGCCGAAACCCCAGGATGCGGCGAGCAGGTGAGCCCCGATGGTGCGCGGCCACCGCCACGCCACGAAACCGCCGGCGACCACGTACGCGATGAACGCGACGTGGGTGACGGCGATCAGATCGGCCAACACCCGGAACGGCACATATCCAGATTAAGCGGCCGCCCGCCGATCGGAATCATGATCAACATTCCGGTTCGGCATCGACCAGGTGATCACCAGGGTGACGGCCGGTAGTCCTTCAGGAAGCACCCGTAGAGGTCGACGCCGTTCTCGCCCTGCACGATCGGGTCGTAGACGCGGGCGGCGCCGTCGACCAGATCGAGGGGAGCGTGGAAGCCTTCCTCGGCCAGGCGGACCTTGGTGTAGTGCGGACGTTCGTCGGTGATCCACCCGGTGTCGACCGCGGTCATCAGGATCGAATCGGACTCGAACATCTCCAGCGCGCTGGTGCGGGTGAGCATGTTCAACGCGGCCTTGGCCATATTCGTGTGCGGGTGGCCGGGGCCCTTGTAGCCGCGGCTGAACTGGCCCTCCATCGCCGACACGTTCACCACGTACTTGCGCCTGCCCGGCGCTGCCGCCATCGACGGACGCAGCCGCGACACCAGGATGAACGGCGCCACCGAATTGCACAGCTGCACCTCGAGCAGTTCGGTGGCGTCCACCTCGCCGACGGTCTGCACCCAGCTGTTGGTGTGGGCCAGATCGGGCACGAGCCCACCGGCGTCGATGGCCACGCCTGCCGCGATCCGCTCCGGCGTCGCCGAGCCCGCGACCAGGGCCAGTTCGGCCACGTCCACGGCGGACAGCGACGGCGTGAGCGAGGCGGTGAGCGCGGTCGGATGCGCCTGCATCGTCTTGCCGAACGTGACCATCTCCGGCAGCATGCCGACGGGCAGCGGCGCGGACTCGGCCTCGACGAGCGCGCTGTAGGCGCCGGCCGAACGGCGAACGGTCTGGGCGGCGTTGTTGATCAGGATGTCGAGCGGGCCCTGGGCCGCGACATCATCGGCGAGGGCGACCACCTGGGCCGGGTCACGCAGGTCGATCCCGACGATGCGCAGCCGGTGCAGCCAGTCGGCGCTGTCCTCCATCGCGGCGAAACGGCGGATCGCGTCGTTGGGGAACCGGGTGGTGATGGTGGTGTGGGCGCCGTCGCGCAGCAGTCGCAGCGCGATGTACATGCCGATCTTGGCGCGGCCACCGGTGAGCAGCGCACGCTTGCCGGACAGGTCGGTGCGGGCGTCGCGTTTGGCGTGGCTCGACGCCGCGCACTCGGGGCACAGCTGGTGATAGAAGGCGTCGACCTGGGTGTAGCGCTGCTTGCAGATGTAGCAGGGGCGTGCCCGCACGAGCGTTCCCGCGGTTTCGCCGTCGGCGGCGGACTTGATCGGGATGCCCGCGGTCTCGTCGTCGATGCGCTGCGGCGAACCGGTCGCGGTCGCGGCGATCACCGCCCGGTCGGCTTCGGCGACCTGCTGTCGTGCCTCGATCCGGCGGCGCTGCTTGAGCTTTTTGAACATGTGGCCCACCGCGCGCTGCACCGCGATCGAATCGGGGTGTTCCTTTTCCAGCTGCCCGGCTTGTTCGAGTACCCGCAGGCAGGTTGCCAACTCGTCCGGATCGATCGTCTTCTCGGTCATCGGGGAGTGCGGCATTCCTTCGTGCGGGAGCGGTGGTCGGAAATATTGTCTCATTAGCCGTGCGACGGACCCGCTGGGTATCGTTGTGCACCGCCTCCGCAACCCTGCGGCGGCCGCAGAACCCGACGGAGCACCCCGATTTCCCCGTTCGACACCGACACAGCAGACCCGCCGCGCAGGCGCCGGCTCGAACCCGACGAGCGTCGGGCGCAAATTTTGGCATGTGCCATCGAGATGTTCGGTGAACGCCCGTACGCGGCGGTGTCGACCGCGGAACTCGCCCAGCGTGCCGGGGTCGCGCGCGGGCTCATCAACCACTACTTCGGCAACAAGCGCGACCTCTACCTGGCCGTTGTCCGGCGGATGGTGACGTTGCCCCGCCTCGAGAAGGTGTCCATCCCGCAGGGCACCCCGGTCGAACGAGTCGATGCGATCGTGTCGTGGTTGCTCGACACCATCGCCGAGCACGGCAGCACCTGGGTGAAGGTGACCAGCCACGAAGGCGTGGGCGACGACCCGGAGGTCCAGCAGATCCTCGACGAGGCCGACGACGCAGCCGCCGAACGCATGCTGCTGATGATCGGCCGCTCCGATATGGCAGACGATGCACAATTGCGCGCACTGGTCGTTTCCTATGCGGGCATGGTGAAAGTGGCCGGGCGAGAATGGCTTACCCGTGGCACACTCACCCGCCCCCAGGTGCACCGACTGCTCACCGACACCCTGCTCACCCTCATCGATCGCACGATCCCCCATGTAAAGTCGTCCCCGGCCGATTAGGAGTTAGCCCACTCTTTCCCCGTTGCGCTACCCGGCGGCCCACGAGTCCCTATCCTCTTCGCGTAACCCCGCGCCGCACGCTGTTTCGTTTCCGCGGCCGGGGAGATCGAGAGGGACCCGGGGTTGATGGCACGATACGAGCAGTGGAACGACGACCCCGATGAGGAGTTCGAGGACCGGCGCTGGAACGGTCAGCGCTGGCCGCACGCCACCCCGGAGGACTCCGCGCGCGACGACCAGCCACGGGTGAATCCCTACGCGATGGTGGCGCTGGCCGCGGCCCTCGTCCTGCTGTTCCCGATCGCCATCGTCTTCGCGCTGCTGTCGTACGGGCATCCGCGTGGGCGGGGGATCGCGATGCTCGCGCTGCTGCTCGGCATCGCCGAGGTCGCCGCGGTGGCGGTGGCCGGAATGGTGCTCTTCGGCGGGCTGGAACTCGAGATGCCCGCGTTGGCGAGCAAGGCGGCAACGACACCGGTCGCGGTGACCACCACCGAGGCGGTGCCGTCGGTCGGTGCCCCGCCTTCGGTCGGATCCACCCCGGTCCTGAGCCAGCCCGCGGCGAGTGTGGTGCAAAAAGGCACACCCTGCCAGGCCGAACAAGTCGGCCTGCTCGGCGTCGCCGCCGACGGCGCCACCCTGCTGTGCCTGCGCTCCGACAACGGCCACACCTGGTCCGGCCCGCACCGCGTAGCAGGCTCCTACTACACCGAAGGCGAGCCCTGCGACCCGTCGGTCGACAAAACCGGCCGTACCACCGACAACCACGCCCTGGTCTGCGAAGGCAAAGCGGGCACCGGCAGCTGGGTCCCCTGGACCGAGTAGGTCAGTCCTTCTTCGCTCGGCTCGGCTGGACGCGGGGTGGTTCGTTGGGCATTTTCGGGTATTGAGGTGGCCAGGGGGCGTCCATCAGGCCTGCGGCCATGTCCTTGTCCGACATGGTGAGGAGCGGTTCGATCGACTGCGGGGTGCGGTCGGCCCAGGGGTCGCCGCGTTCGCTCAGTCGGGTGGGGACGGTGGCGAGGGTGAGTTCGTCGGGGACCACGGTGTCGAGTTCGTCCCAGGCGATCGGAGTGGACACCTGACCACCCACCTTGGGGCGCACGGACCAGGCGCCGAACACGGTTTTGTGTGGTGCGTTCTGGTTGTAGTCGACGAAGACCCGGCTGCCGCGTTCCTCCTTCCACCACTGGGCGGTGATCTCCTCGGGGAAGCGGCGCTCGAGTTCGCGTGCCAGGGCCACGGCCGCGGCCCGCACCTGGTAACCGTCCCAGCGGGGTTCGAGCATCGCGTAGATGTGCAGGCCGCGTGAGCCGGATGTCTTGACGAGGGCGTCGATACCGAGTTCGGCGAGCAGTTCACGGGTGCGCACGGCGGCGCCGCGCAGATCATCGAAGGTGATGCCGGGCGAGGGGTCGAGGTCGATGCGGAGTTCGTCGGCGATCCGCAGGTCGGCAACGTGGTTGGGCCAGACGTGGAACCCGAGACAGCCCTGGTTCACCGCCCACAGCACGTGCGCCAGGTCGTGGGCGACCAGCGCGTCGCTCGTGGTGCCGTTCGGTGTGGTGACCTCGACGGTCTGCAACCAGTCCGGCGCGGTCTTGGGGACCCGCTTCTGGAACCACGATTTGCCGGAGGCACCGTCGGGATAGCGTTCGAGCAGCAGCGGCCGGTCACCGATGACGCCGAGCAGGGGTTCGGCCACGGCCTGGTAGTAGCGCACCAGGTCGAGCTTCGTCTCACCGCGTTTGCTGAAGTACACCTTGTCGGGATGACTGATGGTCAGCGTGCGACCGTCGACCTCGATCTCGACTCCCGCGCTCATGACCGCACCCCGAAGATCGCGTCGAGTTCGGCCGGGGCCACCTCGTCGAGCTGGGCGTATGTGCACGATTCGGGCGTGCGGTCGGGCCGGAACCGGACCAGCCGCCCGCCGTGCCGGAACCGCCCCGACTGCACGTGTTCGTAGCGCACCTCGGCGACCAGTTCGGGCCGCAACGGTTCCCACGACAGGTCCTTGCCGCCGGTCCACCGGCTCACCCCGCCGGGCATCTTGCCGTCGGCATTGGCCTGGGCCACCGCGTCGGCCCAGTCGCGCCACGGATGGTCCACCAGCGCGTTCTCGCGTAACGGCGCCAGCTCACCGAGCAATTCGCGGCGCCGGGCGGCGGTGAAACTCGATGCGACACCCACGTGGTGCAGGTTGCCCTTGTCGTCGAAGAGTCCGAGAAGCAGCGAGCCGACCCCTTCGCCGTCCTTGTGCATCCGGTATCCGGCGACCACGCAATCGGCGGTGCGTTCGTGTTTGATCTTGAGCATCACCCGTTTGTCCTGCATGTACGCCAGGTCGTCGGCCTTGGCCATCACTCCGTCGAAACCCGCGCCCTCGAACCGGGTGAACCAGTCCTGAGCCGTGTCCGGGTCCTGGGTGATGGGGGTGAGATGAATGCGGCCGGGAGCGGCTTGCAGCAGCGTCTCCAGTTCCCGGCGGCGTTCGGAGAACGGTTCACAGGTGAGATCGCGATCGCCGTTGGCGAGCAGGTCGAAGGCGACGAAACTGGCCGGGGTCTCGACGGCGAGCTTGTTCACCCGCGACGCTGCCGGATGCAGGCGCTGCTGCAGTGTGTCGAAATCCAATCCGTTCTCGGTGACCACCACGATCTCGCCGTCGATCACACACCGTTGGGGCAGTGCCGCTTTGAGCAGATCGACCAATTCGGGGAAATATCGGGTGAGCGGACGATCATTGCGCGAACCCAGTTCGAGTTCGTCGCCGTCGCGGAAGACGATGCAGCGGAAGCCGTCCCATTTGGGTTCGTAGCTCAGCCCGGGTTCGCGGGGCAGCGACGGTGTGGACTTGGCCAGCATCGGGCGCACTGGCGGCATCACCGGTAGATCCATCCGATCCTCCTCGCGGGTTCCTGTCACCCGTATCGACGTCGCGAGCGCACGCGATTAATCGCTGCCTTGCGATCGTAGGCCGGGGGACCGACACACACGCGGAGCGTGATCAGCGCGTTCGGATCAGCTGTCGAGCCAGCCGTGTTCGTCGGCGAAGGTGGTGAACCGGTCGCGAATGGTGATGATCTCGGCGGCGGTGAGGGCGGGCGACGCCTCGAGCAGGAGTTCGGTGATCTGCCTGCGCATTTCCTCGGAACCGAGTCGTTCGCCGCCGCCCTTGCGGCTGCGGCCGGTCGGGGCACTGTGCCCGGCGGCGGTCAGGTTGACGGCTTTGGGACCGCGATCGCCCTCGGTGACCTCGAATTCGAAAAGCCTGCCCTGGCGCAGTTCGTCCTCGTCGAGACCGATGTCGTTGACGTGGACGAACACATCGGGCCCACCGTCTTCGGGGCGGATGAAACCGAAACCCCGCGAACCATCGAAAGACACCAATTTCCCGACAGACACCGACCAGCTCCTCGCTCCGCTTTCCCGTCGCCCACTCTAACGCGGCTTTTGGGTGTTTTCTCCGGAAAGTGGATAGTCGGCGACGGCCCGGTGCGGGGTGGCCCAGGCCCGGTCACGATGCGGTAACTGTTTGTTCACATCGGCTCGTTAGCGTCCCACATCTGTTTCGAGACGGGTGGAGGTTGGCGGTCTGTGGTGGATCCCGGTGTGGGGATCAGGTCGGGGGGTTTCGGTCGCGGTGTCGCGGTGGCGACGACGCGGGCCGAGGCGGTGTGTTGCCCGGCGCCGCCCGTGGTGACGCTCGAACCACGCCGCCGGCCCGCGCACGTGCCGCTGGCGCCCGCGCAGGAGCGCATGTGGCATGCGGCGGGACAGGGATGTTCGGCGGACTGGAATGTGGCGCGCGCCTTGCGCATTCGTGGCGCCGATATCGATGTGGATGCGCTGCGCGACGCCCTCGAGCTGCTGGTCGCGCGGCACGAACCGTTGCGGACCCGGTACCCGGTGACCGAGCACGGACCGGCTCAGCAGGTGCTCGACCCGGCCGAGGTCGTGCTCGACATCGCGGTGCGACACGTCGGCGAGGATGCCCTCGGTGCCGCGATCGCCGATCTGGCGGCGTGGCCGTTCGACCTGGCCCGCGATCTGCCCCTGCGGGCCCGGCTGTTCGTCCTCGCGCCCGACGACGTCGTCCTGGCCCTTGTGGTGCACCACATTTCGGTCGACGGACGGTCGATGGCCCCGCTGACCCGCGACCTCGTGAGCGCTTACCTAGCTTGTCGCACCGGCACGGCCCCGCGCTGGGAGCCGCTGCCGGTCACCTACACCGACTACACGCTGTGGAAACACGCCCAGCTCGGCGAGTTCACCGACGAGTGGAGCCGGGCCACCCACGAATTGCGATACTGGGCCAATGCTTTGGCGGGCAGGCCCGCATTGCTCGAATTCCCGGCGCGGCCACAGTCGGCGCCGGCTGGCGACCCCGCCTCCGGCGCGCTGATTCCCCTCGCCTTCGACGCCACCACCCACGCGGGTCTGTTGCGGCTGGCCCAGGATCGGCGGGCGAGCCTGTTCATGGTGCTGCAGGCGGCGTTCGCGGTGACCGTCGGGGCGTTCGCGAGGTGTGCCGATGTGACTGTCGCGACGGCGGTTTCGGGCCGCGACCACCGACTGCTCGACGACCTCGTCGGCAACTTCTCCGACGACGTGCTGATGCGGGTGCGCCTGGACCGGGCGGCCGACGTCGACGAACTCATCGACCAGGTCCGCCGGGTAGCGCTGGCCGCCTACGCCCACCCCGACACCCCGAATCCGCGACTGAAGCGATGCCTGCCGCAGGACGCCGCGCTGCCACTGTTCCAGGCGACGCTCATCCTGCAGAAGTCGACGCGAACGGAACCGGCTGCCGCGCAGTCCTTCTCGATCACGGACGTGCCGACCGGGGTGGTGCGCGCCAAGCACGATCTCGAGTTCGGCCTGACCGCGCACTACGAAGCCCATGGCGCGCCGGCCGGGATCGACGGGTCCTTTCTGTATCCCCTCGCTCGCTTCGACCCCGCCGTCGCCGCACGTTTCGTCGACCGGTTCCGCGCGGTGGTCGCGCTGCTCGCCGACGGCTACCGTGGCCCGTTGCCGCCGCTGCTGGCGACCACCGGCCGGGCACCGTCGCCACGACGGGCCACGCGGGCGCTGGTCTGATCAGCCGCGTTCGAGCGGCAGCCCCGCATCGCGCCAGGCGACCACCCCGCCCGACAGGCTGAAGGCTTCATATCCGGCCTGCCGGGTCAGGGCCGCGAAACGCAGCGACGCTTCTCCGACCGGACAGACGAACACGACCGGCCGTGAGCGTGGGAAGGGCATCCCCTGGCCGAGCATGTCGTCGAGCTGATCGTCGCGCAGGTTGATCGCGCCCGGTATGTGGCCGACCCGGTAGGCCATCGCGCCGCGAGTGTCGACGACCGTCGGGCGGCCGGTGCGGTCGAGCTCGGCCAGCTCCGCAGGCGTCAGTGTCGGTGCGGAGTCGGCGTCCGGTGGCGGTGGGGCCTCGGGCGCGCCGAACAGGTCGGGTCGGCGCTTGGCGAAATACGACAGATACGGTTCGAGCCGGTCGCAGACGATGAGCACGGCGACCAGCGGGCGGTCCACGGGGCGTGGAGCGTCGGCGAGCGTGCGCAGGGCGGCGGCATAGCCCGCACCGCTGGTCGGACCCGCGAGCACACCGTATCCGCGCACCAGATCGAGGGTGGCGTCGATGGCGGTGGCGGAGTCGACGGTGACGATGTCGTGGTAGAAATCCGGGCGGAACAGGCCGACGTCCCACATCTCGCGTTCGGAGCGGATGCCGGGGATGAAATCGAACCGGTCCGACACCACGCCGATCGTGCGCAGCGTCGGATGGGTGTCCAGCAGGGCGGTGGCGGTGCCACGGGTGGACCCGGTGGTGCCGAGCCCACCCACGAGGTAGTCGAGGTGTTCGATGCCCGTCGCGGCCAGGTCGGCGGCGATCTCGGCGCCCGTACCGTCGCGGTGGGCCTCGACATTGCGCTCGTTGGTGTACTGGGACGGGTGGAACCAGCGCTCGGGCGCCTGCCCGGTGGTGTGCTCGATGACCGCCGAAACATCGTCGGCCGCATGCGGATCCGGGCACTCGGACAGGCCGGGTAGCTCCACGATGTCGGTGCCGAGCAACTGCAGCAACTGGCGTACCTCGGTGACCCGGATGCGGTTGGTGACCGCGCGCAACGGAACCCCGTGCAGCGCGCCGAGCACCCGCAGCGCCTTGGCGGTATTGCCGCTGGATGCCTCGATGAACGACTGCCCGCCTGCCGCCACCGCCTCGATGTCGTCGCGGATCATGGACCAGGCGATGCGGTCCTTCACCGACCCGAACGGATTGTGCGACTCCAGTTTCGCGTACAGCTCGACTCCCGCCAGCCCGTGCACGCGCGGGTCGAGGCGGAGCAGGGGAGTGTTGCCGATCAGCTCGGTGATGTGGGAGTAGATCATCGCCACACCTCGTCGTCGCACAGCTCGAATCGGCTGTCACGATGCAGCACAGCCACTTTCGGTGGTGTCGGATGCATGGCGGCGTTGGCTGCCGACAGATCCATGTGGTAGGCCCCGGTATTGGGGAACACCACCGGGTCGCCGGGGTCTGGAATCCGCGTCACCCGCACCTGCCGCTGGGTCACCAGGTCACGTTCCAAGCACAGATGACCGGCGAAGAACACTCCGGCGGGCGCGGATTCGCCGGGCTCGGACAGCACGAGGGGATCGATGAGCACCTCCTGGTCGGCCGCGGTGACGGTGTCGCGGCTCAGATCCAGGTGTACCAGCGTCGCCCCGGTCCCCGCCCGCTTCACGAATTCGACCCGGGCCACGGTGATCCCCGCGCGATCGGCCAATGCCTTGCCGGGTTCGAGCCACAGATCGAGGAGATTGTCCGCCAGTACCGCGCTCAGCGCCCGGCCACCATGCTCCGGCAGGGGTGCGTCGAGGAGTTCGGTCAGGATGTCGGTGGCCGAGTCGGTATTGGCGTACTTGTGGAAGACCGGCGTGCCGTGTGCGACTCCGTCGGCGACGTGATAGCCGAAACTGCCCGTGCCCCAGTGCAGAGCGGGCTCGTGGCCGAGCAATCCGGCCCGCAGAGCCTGATCGTAGGCGTCGTAGGCGGCCGGGTCGGCCACGAAGACCTGACGTAGCCCACCGCCGATATCGAGCACCGACGGCGTGAATCCGCGCGCGTAGGCCCGCTCGATCACTGTCAGGCATTCGCCGACGGCCCGTATCCGTTCCTGCGTGGACGCGGTATCGAGGTGGAAGGCCACCCCGAGCAATGCCAGCCGATCGGGGTGCCGGGCGAGCAGATCGAACGCCTCGCCCACTTCGCCGAGATCGATGCCGAACCGGCTCGGCGCACTCCCCGGGAAACCCGAAAGACGTAGCAGCACCGGCACTTGCGCGTCGGCGAGTTCGGCGATACGCGCCAGCTCCCACAGATTGTCGACATTGATCGTCACTCCCGCCGCCACGGCCGCCCGCAACAGTGACGATCCCTTGGGTCCGGTGATCTCGACACGGTCGGGTGCGAAGCCCGCCTCCAGCGCCGACCGCAACTCCGCCCCGGACGCGACATCGATACCGATCCCCGCCCGTGCGGCCGAGCGGACGAAGGCCGCGGATCGGTTCACCTTGTGCGCGTAGTAGATCCGCGACCTACACCGTGCCCTGTCCAGCACTCCGGTGAGCGCGGCGAGGTTGTCGTCGAACACCTGCGGGAACACCAGGTGCAGCGGTGATCCGAACCGCTCCAGCGCCGCGTGCACCGCCGCCCGGTCCGCCATGAACGCCGCCACGACCGGATGCAGGGCAGCGGGAACAGCAGGCGGGGTCATTCCACCGGTGTGCCGGGCGAGGGCACCTCGTCGACCGGGTTGTACCCGCCGTCGCGCAATGCCTCGAACACCCGTAACCGATGGCGCGGGCTGCGGATCCGGGCGATCACCCGTTTGGTGGCCAGATCGATCTCGAGCACGGGAACATCCATCGACTCGAGCAGGGCGCCGATGGTCCGCACACAGTGACGGCAACTCATGTCCGGTACCGAGAACACGCTGTCGTCGGCGAGCGGTTCGCCACCGGCCGCTACCTCGGTGACGTCCTCGACGACCTCCACGAGCTCCGAGAGCGCCACGAATGTCTCGACGAACTGATTCGCGACTGCGGCGAGCACCGACGACCCGTCCGCGCCCGGTGGCGCCGCGAGACACGTCGGCCCGGTTCCGGGCGGCAGCAGCGCGTACTGCCGCGAGATCAGGTCGAGGTCGTCGTGGTACTTGGCCACCGCCTGTTCGACATTAAGACCCTCCTCGGTGGTCGCCTTGCGCATCACCGCGTGCGCGTCGGCAATGGTGGCCTCCTTCATCGCCCGCAGTACCGCCACCGACTCGGGCGTGTACCGCACGGTGCCATCGGGCGAGGTGGTGAAGCGGACCGGGATCATGCCGCGCCGATAGGTGGAGGCCTGCAACTCCCAGAACCACCGCGTCGCCACCGCCGCGAAGATCCCCGAATCGCGCATCCCGCAGGCGAATTCGGCGATACCGCGATACGGGGTGTCGGCGGCGAGGAGGCCGTGCTGGACCAGGGCCCGCCCGGTGGCTTCGATGCCGACCCGGAAGATCTCGTGCGGTTCGTGGTCGGTGGTGGTCGCCGCCAGCACCGACCGTTCGTGCTCGCTCAGATCGGCGGCCCGCTCCGGCAGACCCGATCGCGCCAATGAATCCCACAGTGCCAGTACGGTTTCCCTGGCGACCACAGCCAGCTCGGGTCCGGCGCCGTCCCGGCGGTAGTACGCAGTATTGGGAATGCCCGCGCTGTCGGTCCAGGTGATGCGATGCGTCGCGCTGGTCACCTGCTCCGGGCGGCACGGTCGCATGAAGCGCTCGAGATACATCCGCTGCGACTGGGTGAGCCGCCCGCCCGGCTCGGGCTGTAAAGCCCGCGTGCGGAAGGCGATCCGGGTCGGCGCGGTCTCGATGCCCGCGAACACGCCGGGCGCGGCGAGCCGGGCGAGGACCTGCGAAGCGACACGGCGGTCGTACTGCTGCGCGGGGTGCACCTCGTCAACGATACGCGCGGACAACGCTTTTCGGCCGCGAGCGCGACGATCAGTACCTGCCCTGCAGGTAGTCGACGAGCTGCTCGCGTTCGGTGGCCAGTTCCGTGATCTCGCTCTTGACCACGTCCCCGATGCTCACGATGCCGATCAACCGGTCCTCGCTCACCACCGGCATGTGCCGGATGCGGTGCTCGGTCATCACGTCGCGCAGCGAGGACACGTGGTCGTCGGGACCGCAGGTGCGTACCCGGGCGGTCATGATCTCGGCGACCGGACGATCGAGCAGTTCGGCGCCGTGCACGGCCAGGCGGCGAACCACGTCGCGTTCGGACACGATTCCCTCGATCGTCGCGCCGTCGGGGGAGACGACCACGGCACCGATATTGCGGTCGGCCAGCACCGTCAGCAGCGCGCGCACGGTGGTGTCCGGTGGCACCGTGGCTACCGCTGTGCCTTTGCTTCGCAGAATCTCCGCAATCCGCATACGCCGCCACCTGTGCTCGCGCCGACCGTCCGTCTCCAAGCATGCCCCGCTTTTACCGCTGTGACCAGCACGAAGACGTTACGACCGCGCTATTCGTCGTCCAGGCCCGCAGACAGATAGGCCGCCGCGGCCAGCCATTGGCGGCACTGCGGGCCGTGGATGTCGTGTTGACGCAGCATCTCGCGAGCCTGCCGATAGGTGAGCCCGTAGGGCTCGTCGCTACACGCGGAAACCGGCGCTACCTCTGCCGCGAGGCTGCGCGGGAGCTCGAGCCCGGCGGTGCCGGCCGAGACCCGGCGGGGTGGTCGATACGGAATGCTCATCGCAGGCCCCTCGTGTCCGGTGGGCCCGGGCCTGCCCCAGCTCTTGACGAGCGGGCCCCGGGGGTTGATCTTGCCCCGAGTCTATGGGTGCGGTGATTGCAGATGCAAGCACATCGGAGATCTCATTCGGGGCGTTTCGGCGGCCGATGGCTCTGTGGCCCTTGCGAATTCAGGGGACTGGACGTCACTTTGCGAACGCCACCCGCCCCCTGGGCGCGAGTACGTACCGACCGGTGCGCAACCGCGGGCTGCGTGTTAATGTCCGCATCGCGCAAAGCGGATGCAAGAACGTTTGTGCGTGCATCTGCAACTTTCACTCCGATGGACATCACACGAGAACAGGGAGTAATGCATGTCCGCAATGCACCATGATCAGCGCGAACGGCCCGCCGACCACGCCTGGCGTAAGAGCACGTACAGCAACGCCAGCGGCAATTGCGTTGAGGTTGCCGCCGTGTCCGACGGGTCGGTAGCTGTGCGCAACTCGCGCGACCCGCGCGGCGCGGTCATCTACTACACACGCCCGGAGATCGATGCATTCATCCGCGGCGCCAAGGCCGGAGAGTTCGACGACTTGACCTGCTGATCGGTAAGATCGCGAGTCATGACGGCTGAACCCCACGAGATCGGTCGTGTACAACCGATCGTCGACCGTGGTCCCACTGTGCTGCGCATCGCGCTGGGTGGGCAACTGCGTAGGTTGCGGGAGAGCAAGGGCATCACCCGCGAGGCCGCGGGGGAGGCGATCCGCGGCTCCCACGCCAAGATCAGCCGACTCGAGCTGGGCCGCACCGGTTTCAAGGAACGCGATATCCGTGATCTGCTCACGCTCTACGGAGTCACCGACCCCGTAGATCGTGAGGCGTTCTTCGATCTGGCCAGGCAGGCCAACGAACCGGGCTGGTGGCACCGCTACAGCGATCTGCTGCCGTCGTGGTTCAGCACCTATCTGGGGCTCGAACAGGCCGCGAGCCAAATCCGTACCTATGAGACCCAATTGGTGCCCGGTCTGCTGCAGACCCCGGAGTACACCCGGGCGATCGTCACCGTCGGTCTCGACGATGCCGAGACCGAGCGGCGCGTGCAGGTTCGTCAGCTGCGCCAGGACGTGCTGCGCCGCGTCGACCCGCCGGTGGTGTGGGCGGTCATCGACGAGGCCGTGCTACACCGGCCGGTGGGTGGGCGCGAGGTGCACCGGAATCAGTTGCGTCATCTGATCGAACTGTCTCTGCTGCCGAACGTCACCGTGCAGGTGCTGCCGTACTCGGCGGGCGGGCACGCGGCGGCGGGCAGTTCGTTCAGCATTCTCCGCTTCGCCGAGCCGGAGTTGCCCGACATCGTGTACCTGGAGCAACTCACCAGCGCGCTCTATCTGGAGCGCAGGCAGGATCTCGCGCTGTATCTGTCGGTGATGGACCAGCTCAGCGTGCAGGCCGCGCACCCCGACCGCTCACGCGAGATTTTGCGGGAGTACGCCGAGCGGGCCTGACCCCCGGGCGGGCCGCAGTGCCGCTTCCGTTCGCCGGAAGCGGCAGGCTGTCCGGATCAGTAGCGGATGCAGCCGGATGCGATCCGCCAGAACGTGTCCGGCGTCAGCACCTGCAGGTCCCAGTCGTCGGCCAGTTCGTGGGCCGTGGTGACGATGCGCTCGATATCGAAATCGTTGCGGGTCGCGGCGCCGGTGGATTCGACGGCGTCGATGACGAAAGCGACCGCGGTTTCCCTCGAGGGGTGGGTGACCGCCGCGCGATCAGCGAGGCCGAAACGGCCGGTGGTGTGGTTCATGTGAACGCCCCTGTGTCTAGGCAGTGGCAAACCCGAGGCAACTATAGCCCCAGGTGTGCCGCTCGCGGCCTCCCCTGACTATCCCCTGAATTGTGTTGCGGCCCTGAGTTTAGGACGGAGCCACTTTCAGATGCAAGCACATCTGCACGATCGATTAGGTCTCGATTCGGTGCTCACCCCGGCTTCTGGGCGGCGAATCCGGCTCGGCGCCACCGGATTCGCACACCGTCCGCGCCGAACAGTGGTGTGACCGGCGCTTCGGCGGCGTACCGGTGGATGTCAGCCGGTGCCCGGCACCCTGCCGGCACGCCGATCGGCCTCAAAAGTATTGGCCTGGTTAATTTTCGGCTATCGAATCGCGGCGACGGCCGACTCGATCGGGTCGTGTCCCGAGACCACCTCGAGGGTGCGTCGAAAAGTATTGTCGGCGACCAAGATCGACGCGAGCGTCGCGGCGACATCGGCGCGCGGCACATCGGCGCGCCCGACCGGCGGTGGTCCCAGCGTGATCAGACCGTTGCCCTCGGCGTCGGTGAGCCTGCCCGGCCGTACGACGGTCCAGTCCAGCGCGCGGGCCCGCAGATCGTCCTCGGCCTTGGTCTTGGCATCGATGTAGGCGGCCCACACCTCGTCGGTGCCCGGTGCGGGCGGCTGACCGGCGCCCATCGTCGAGATCTGCACGAACCGTCGTACCCCGGCCCGGTCGGCCGCGTCGGCCAGCTGGACCGAGCCGCCCAGGTCGACGGTGTACTTGCGGTCCACGCCGCTGCCCGGGCCCGCACCCGCGGCGAAGACCACCGCGTCCGACCCGGCGACCGCGGTGACGAGGTCGGCCGGGTCGTCACGTTCCATGTCGTGGATCACGGGCACACCGCCGGTCGCGGTGATGTCGGCGGCTTGGGCGGGATCGCGGATGAGGGCGTGCACCTGATGGCCGTCCCTGGTGAGCAGCCCGGCCAGTAGCAGGGCGATCTTGCCGTGTCCGCCTGCGATGACAACGCGCATAACCTGTGCTCCTTTCGCCGCGCGGCGCGGACCTCAGCGTTCCGGGCCGCCGGGATTGCAGTTCGCCGAGACCGTGGCCGAATAGCCGACGGCCGGTCGCCACGGTTCGAGGTTCCAGCTCGTCTTGTCCGGCGCAACCATCCTCGCCCACACCCAGTGGCACAGGAACTGGTCGCGCATGCCCGGCGAGTCGGCGGTGGGGTCGAGGGCGAGAACTTCCCGCCAGGCCGCCTCGTCGGTACCGGGCGCGGCGGTCTTGCGACCCGCCACGGTGGGGAACACCAGCAGGCGGGCGCCGTCGACATTGCTCGTCCAGCGGACCTCGTCGATGAGCGGCAGGCCCGCGTACGGGTCGACGGTGGTGGTCGACGGTGCCAGGGTGACGGCGGTGCGCTGAGCAGTCGTGGTCGGTGCGACGGTGGTCGGCGCGGCCTGCTCGGCCTCCTGCGAGCCGCAGCCGGCCACGGCGAGTGCCGCGAACACGGCCACGGCGACCGGGTACTGCCACCGTGTCACGCGCACCTCCTGTGTCCCCGCGATCGGGACACGACCGCCGCACCAGCCTAGTGCGGCGGTGTGAGGCTCAGTGCCACAGCGAACGGCACGGCAACCGGCGCAGGCCGGGCTCCACTCGTCCGTCGACGGTCACCAGCAGGCCCGCGTGCACGGCGGCGGTGGTGAATTCCCATGCCTCGGACTGGGTTGCGGCGTATTCGAGGACCATCGCGTCCTGTGGGGTGGGTCCGTCGAAGTAGACGGTGATCCGCCGCGTCGGTATGTCGGTGTGGTCGAGGGGGTGACCGGCGGCGGCAATGTTCGCGTCGATGGGAATCATGGCGTGCTCCTTCTGCCCCGGCGCTGGTAGGCGCCTTGCTACTCGACGGTAGGGCGCGCGACCATGAAGGAGAACATGTTCTGTACTCGGCTGGAGAATTCACAAACCGCCTGGTCCGGCGCCGGTACTTTCTCCGAAGCATCGAACATGCCTGGTTGTTGCGATCCGGACGCGGGGCGTGCACGAGTCGGGAACGACGGCCGTGCGCCGATGCGGTGGGACGTACCGTGAGAACACTGACGACGGCGCACAGGGGAGGTTTCGCCGCGGCCCTCGAGTACCGCATCGCCGGGTGTCAGGTCACGAGTCCGATGTGCCACCCGAAGGCGTGTGAGTGCCATGAGATCTGTGCGTGTCCTGCTCTGTTCGCTACTGCTGTTGTGTCCGCTCGCCGTCGGCACCGCAACCGCCGAACCCCTGCCCCCGGCCGCCCCCGGAATCCTGCCCGATCTGCAACGCTGGATCGACCAGGTGCTGCCCTCGCCGATCCCGTCCGGCGCGGACCCCGACCCCGACGCCGAGCTCGCCGCGCTGCGAGCGGCCGTAATGCCCTCTCCCGTAGGCGATCCCACCTTCGATCACTGGCCCGAGGGCCTGGCCGAGCTGGCACCGGGTGACCTCGTCGAGGTGCGCGACGTCACCGCCGTCGCGGGCCCGCTGACCCTGGTTCCGGTACGGTCCGCGCATCTGCTCAAGTTCCGCACCTCCGACGCCCACGGCGCCCCGTCGTTCGCGACCGCGACGCTGATCGTGCCCGCCACCGAGTGGACCGGTCCCGGCGACCGGCCGGTGCTGGTGAACAACCTGCCCATCGACGCGCTCGGCCTGTCCTGCACGCCCGGTTACACGTTCACACACGGGCTTTCGCCGAAATCGAGCGCCACCGAGTTCCTGCCGCCGACCACCCAGCTGGCGGTGCTACGCGGATACGCGGTCCTGATCCCCGACCATCAGGGCCCCCGAATGGCCTACGCCGAACCGTATGTCGCCGGACACGCCGTTCTCGACGCGATCCGGGCAACCAGGAATGTCGAGCCGCAGACCTACGGCGCCAGCCCGTTCGCGATGACGGGATACTCCGGCGGCGCCATCGCCACGCACGGCGCGGCGAAGCTGATCGCCTCCTACGCACCGGAATTGGCCGAGGTGATCGTCGGTGCCGCCCTCGGCGGCGTACCCGCCGACTTCGAGATCCTCGCCCGCAGCATGAACGCCAATCTGGCGTCGGGCATCTTCATGGCCGCGACCCTCGCGGTCGGGCGCGAGCGGCCCGAAATCCTGGCCGCCATGAACAATCTCGGCCGCTGGGTGGCGACCTCGGCGATGAAGGACCAGTGCGTGAGCATCTTCGCGCTGCCCGGCATCCTGCACCTGCCCATCGATGTCGGCGCCAATATCGCCGACCCCCTGCGCTCGGACCTGGCCGCCCGGATCTACGAGGTCACCCGGATGGAGGGAATGCGTTCGGCCACACCGCTCTACGTCTACAACGGGGAGCAGGAGTTCTGGATCCCGGCCGAGGGTGCGCGCAATCTCTATCAGGAACAGTGCGAACTCGGCGCGACCGCGGTGTATCGCGGGGTACTCGGCGAGCACATCGTCGGTGCGGTGACCGGATATCCGGAGGCGATGCTGTGGCTCGACGAGCGGCTACGAGGGATTCCCGCGCACAGCGAATGCTGAGCCCCCTTTTTCCGGCCGAAATGTTGATGTTTCAGTGCTTGGTCAGTGTGAACGGGCGAATGTTCTGGGAAGTATCACTATTTCTCCCGATCAGTGTCCCGACCTGCGGGATCGCCGTGGGGAAAAGTTCCTGTGTGCCGTCATGGGGCCCGTCGTCGACCGGTGGTGAACTACCCAGAACCCCACGGAGAAACGAAATGTCGTGAATTCGCGGGCTTATGTTCGGTGCGGTTTCGACAAGCCATTCGTATTCCCGATCGAAAAAGGGGACACGAATTATCGAATCGCACAGGAAGATACGCCAACGATGAAATCTCCCAGTCGCCGACGCGCGCTGCAGACAGCGATGCTCACCGGCGTCAGCGCGCTCGCCGTGGCGCTCACCGGCCCAGGGGCAGGCGCGGCCCCCAACGACGCGCCGACCGAGCAGGCTCTCGCCGAGATCATCGCCGCGGGCCGGTCGGTGGCCGGCCCCAGCGGCTCGGCCTGCAACTCCGGTAGCGGCACCGGCTCGGGCAACGGCTCCGGCGACTGCTATGGCGGCTCGGGCTCCAGCTCGGGCTCGTCGGGCGGCTACTCCAGCGACACCGTCGGCGTCGGCCCGGCCCAGACCTCGTTCCTCGCGGCCTTCGCCTACGGCCTGGCCAACGGCGACGCGGCGCCTCCCGGCGCCAACGACTGGAACTGCAAGCCCGCCGACGGCGACCGTCCGCTGGTCATGGTGCACGGCACCTGGATGAACGCTTACAACGGCTACGCGTTCATGGGCCCGGAGTTCAAGAACGCCGGGCTGTGCACCTTCACCTTCAACTACGGTCGCTCCAACCTGATCGAAGGCGGCGGTCTGGGCTCGGTGCTGCCCGGCGTGATGGGCACCGGCTACATCCAGGACTCGGCCGATCAGCTGGCCCTGTTCGTCGACCGGGTCCTCGCGGCCACGGGCGCCGACGAAGTCGACATCGTCGCCCACTCGCAGGGTGGATCGATGTCGAACTGGTACACCAAGTTCGACGGCGGCGCCGACAAGGTGAAGAACCTGATCACCTACGGCGCCACCCACCACGGCACCAGCCTCGACGGCATCGGCGCCCTGGGCCGCATGATCAACAACCTGGGCATCGACATCCTCGGCTTCATCGAGATCTTCGTCGGGCACGCCGGTATCCAGCAGACCATCGGTTCGGACTTCGTCAACCAGCTCAACGCCAACGGCGACACCGTCCCCGGCATCGACTACACCATCGTCGGCACCCGGTACGACGAGGTCACCAACCCCTACGATCTGACCTTCCTGAAGCAGGGCCCGGGCTCCACCGTCCGCAACATCACCCTGCAGGAAGGCTGTGAGCAGGACGTCTCCGACCATCTCACGATGATGTACTCGCCGCGCGCCCTGTCGATCGCGCTCAACGCCATCGATCCCGGTCAGCAGATCGTGTGCACCTTCAACCCCTGGCTGGTCGGCGGTGGCGGCAGCCTCTGACCCCGAGTGAAACGGGCGCTGCCCGGGGAATCATCCCCGGGCAGCGCCTTTTTCGTGGATCAGACGGTGGTGCGATAGCTGCGGGCGACCAATGCCGAACGCAGGTACCACAGTCCCGACGGCTGGGTGGGGTCGAAACCGGTGAGCTGACCGATGCGCTTGAGCCGGTAGTCGACGGTGTTGGTGTGCACGTGCAGCACCCGCGCGGTGCGCTGCCGGTTGAGGTTGTTGGCGATGTGGCGCTGCAGAGTTTCCAGCAGTTCGGGGAACTGGTCGAGCGGATCGAGCAGCGAGCCGAGGAATTCGCGTCCGGGTCCCGGCCGGGTGAGCTGGTACTCGAGCGCGAGTTCGTCGAAGCGGTACAGACCCGAGGTGACCTCGAGGCGCTGGACCATGTCGAGCAGCTCGTGGGCCTGATCGGCGGCGTCGGGAACGCCGGTGGTGCTCGCTTCGACCAGCGCGGCCGTGATGCCGACCTGCGCGGCCTGGGAGAGCTGGGCGACCAGGGCGGTGAGGCCGTCGCGGTCGAAGGTCTCGGCGGGGATGAGCACGGTGCCGCCGTCGACGCTGAGCAGCGACAGCGCCGTATCACCGCAGCGCTTGGCCAGCTCGGCCTGCACGCGGCGCAGCTTGCGCCGGGCCACCACCTTCTGATCGAGCGCCGGATTGGCCTCCTCGCGGTGCGGCGGAATCGACAGCGCGAGCACGGCGTACTGCTCGGCGATGGCGATGCCGCATTCGCGGGCCATGGTCGAGGTGCTGTGCCCGCCGAGCAGCGCGGAGGTGAGGGTGTGCACCGCCGTGTGATGTTCGCTGACCACGCCGCGCAATTCGCGCACATAGGCCAGCGAGACCTGGCAGGTGATGGTGTCGAGCATTTCCATCACCATCTTCACGCCGTCGACGAGGTTGTCGTAGTCCTTCACCGACGCGCTCGCGACCACCAGGTCCAAGCCCATCTTGAAGCCCTCGGCGATGGAGTGGTGGATGGTGTCGATCGGCACGCCCTCGCGGGCCCAGCCGCTGGCGGCGTCCTGCAGACGCTGCAAGGTGCTGGGGATATCGCGGCCGTCGAGCATGCTGACCGCGAATTCCAGGCAGATGCGGGTGATGGTGGTGACGTCCCCCGTGATGGCGTCGCCCGGCAGCGTGCCGCACGGCGCGACGTTCTCGACGAAATGTCCTACCATCTGCCGTGACAACGCCCGGACGTCTTTGAGGGGAGACGACATCGGCCGCCCCGAGATCGTGAGCGATTGCCGTGGTGGATTGTGTACGGACATCTGAAGTTCCCTTCGCCTGATTTCGGCTGTCCCCCCGCTGTCCAGCCTGTTCACCCTAGCCAAGGCAGGCAAGATCCGGAATGAAACGCCGGGTTCTGGGTGACGTTCGCGTGTCCACCGCCCGATCTTGGTGGGCCGTCACAAGGGTGGTCCCGGTGGCATCACAGGTTGTAGAGTTCAGCGCGCCGGAACGAACCGATAGGGGCACCACCATGCGACCTGCCGTCCGTTGTCTGGTCTGGGAACTGGACGAAACCCTGTGGGACGGTGTGGTCCACGACGGGACCAGCGCCGCGCCGCGCCCACCAGCGCTGCGCACGTTGACGATGTTGAGCGACCGCGGCGTGCTGCATGCCGTCGCGGCCCGAGGCGACCGCGCGCGCACCATGCGCACGCTCTATCGGCACGGGCTGCACGACATGTTCTCGGCGGTCGAGATCGGCTGGGGACGCAAGTCGGCCGCGATCGTGCGGATCGCGGGCACCCTCGGGCTCGGGCTCGAGGGCATGGCGTTCATCGATGCCGAACCCGTGGAGCGCGCCGAGGTCTCGTGTGCGTTGCCGATGGTGCGCTGCTACGCGGCACGCAATGTCGACATGCTGCCGCTGCTTCCCGACTTCCGCCACGACCTGCGTTCGGGTCCGATGCCGACTCCGCCACTCGGGTTCGCGCGGGTTCCGGCCTTCTGACCTGCGGTATTCCGGTCGATGCATCGACGGCGAAGTTGCATCGACTGCCGAATTCATGAGCTGAGCAGCGACAGCGTGAACCGCTCCGGAGTCGCGGACACGTCGTAGGCGGCGATCCGGCCCTCGCGCACCTGGAAGGTCAGCACGAAGATCGGCCTGCCCGCCCGGGTCAGCACCAGGCCAAGCCTGCCGTCGACGAGAACCATGACCGCCTCGCGCGAGCGTTGCCGCAGCGCGACCGCGCCCTCGGCCACCGCCCGCGCACCACGGACCACCGCGGCCATCCCCGGCGTGAGCGCCGCCGGATCGGCGGTGCGGACCACATCGGGCGCGAGAACCTCGAGCAGCGCGACGAGGTCACCGCCGCGCGCGGCCCGCAGGAACGCGGCAACGGCCGCGCGCTGCTCGACGAGGTCGGCCGTGCTCATCGTGGCCGGCGCGTTTACTCGCTGCCTGGCCCGGCTGGCGAGCTTCTTGGTCGTCGCGGGTGTGCGCCCGAGTACCGGTGCGATGTCGGCGAACGGCACAGCGAACAGGTCGTGCAGCACGAACGCCACCCGTTCCTCCGGACCCAGCGCGTCGAGCACCACCAGCACCGCACGCTCCACCGAATCAGTGTGCAGTGCTTCGGCTTCCGGACCGGCATCGGTGGTCGGGAGGTCGACCTCGTCGGCATGGGTTTCGGGGCGCCGCGCGCGGGCCCGCAACAGATCCAGGCACAGCCGGGACACGACGGTGGTGAGCCAGCCGTCCAGGTCGGCGATCACCGCGTCGGTCCTGGCCAGGCGCAACCACGCCTCCTGCACCACGTCCTCGGCCTCGGCGGTGGCACCGAGCATCCGGTGCGCGAGACGACGCAGCCGGTCCCGGCGCTGTTCGAACATCAGCGCGAGCGAATCCGCGCGCATCGGTCACCTTTCGTGGTCGCCGGTCGTCACCGGGAAAGACGGCACTCCGCCGTCGTCGCCTTGCTGTCTCCACTGTGGCAGAGGCGTTCGTCCGCCGAAAACGGAGGAATCAATGAACACCGCATACGTCGTCGTCACCGTGCTCGCCGCACTGGCCGCCCTGATCGCCTCGGGAATCGACGTGTTCCGCGCCGACTGGGTGCGCGAGAACATGCGCGAATACGGGCTGCCCACCTGGGCGCTGCCACCGCTGGCCGTCATCAAGGCCGCAGGCGGGATCGGTTTGCTCGCGGGCCTGGCGTACCGGCCGCTGGCCGTGGCCGCCGCGGCCGGATTGGTGCTGTACTTCATCGGCGCCGAGATCACCGTGCTACTCACCCGCTGCTACTCGCACGTGGCCTATCCGCTGCCTTATCTGCTGCTCGCGGGCGCCTCGCTGACGCTGGCCGTGGCGTGAGACCGGTGGTGGCGTGCCGCGTCGGCGCGCCACCACCGTCGGCTCAGGCGCTCGCCAGGATGAAGTCGGCGGCCTGCTCGCCGATGAAGATCGCCGGCGCGTTGGTGTGCCCACGGATGATCAACGGCATCACCGAGGCGTCGGCCACGCGCAGACCCTCGACACCGCGCACCTTCAGATCCGGGCCGACGACACTGGCCGCGTCGGTGCCCATCCGGCAGGTGCCGACCGGGTGGTACAGGGTGTGCGAGAACTTCTCGATGGTCAGCGCGATCGTCGCCTCGAGATCATCGGGTGCCTGCGGCGGGTAGATCAGCGGTCCGAGTGTGCTCTTGAGCGCCGGCTGGCCCGCGAGCCCGGCGCACACCCGCAGACCGGCGGTCAGCGCGGTCAGGTCGGCGCCGTCGGGGTCGGACAGGTAGCGCGGATCGATCACCGGCTTGGCGGTCGGATCGGCCGAGGCCAGACCGATCCGGCCACGGCTACGCGGACGCAACAGGATGGATCCGAGCACCACACCGTGCTCGGTCGCCTCGACCAGGCCCTCGTGATAGAAGGGCGCCGGCGCGTAGATCAGCTCGAGGTCGGGGTGCTCGAGCTCGGGTTCACTGCGCACGAAGCCGTACGCCTCACCCACATTGGAGGTGAGCATGCCCCGGTGCCGCACCAGATAGTTCAGTAGTTCCAGCGGCTTCTCCGCCGTGTACAGCGAATCGGACTCCACGCTGTAGCCGAGTGCGGCGATCAGATGGTCCTGCAGATTGGCGCCGACCTCGGGGGAGTGGGCGACCACATCGATGCCGTGTCCGGTGAGCTGTTCGCGGTCACCGATGCCCGAAAGCTGCAGCAGCTGTGGGCTGTTCACCGCGCCGCCACACAGGATGACCTCCTTGGCGGCGGTCACCACGTGGGTCTGCCCGTCGTGCAGGAACTCGACGCCGGTCGCCTTGGTTCCCTCGAACAGCACCCGGGTGGCCAGTGCCTCGGCCCGCACGGTGAGGTTGGCGCGCTTCATCGCGGGCCGCAGGTAGGCGTCGGCGGTGCTCCAGCGCCTGCCGTCGCGCTGGGTCACCATGGTCTGGGTGAAACCTTCGGGCGCCGGACGATTCGCGGCCTCGAGTTTGTGGCCCGCCTGCCGCGCCGCCTCGAGGAAGGCATGGGTGGAGGCGCGTGGGCTGCGCTGGCGCTGCACGTGCAGCGGCCCCTTCGCGCCCTCGTCGGGGAACTGCGCGTCCTGCACGTTCTCGATCTTGCGGAACTGTTCGACGGCCGAGGCGAAGTTCCACTTCTCGCCCGCCAGCAGTCCCCATTCCTCGTAGTCGGCGCGGAAACCGCGCACCCACATCATCGCGTTCATCGATGACGAGCCGCCGAAGGTCTTGCCGCGCGGCCAGTAGATCCGGCGGTCACCGAGCGCGGGCTGCGGTTCGGTGGAGTAGTCCCAATCCCGTTCGCTGCGGAACAGTTTCGAGAACGCCGCCGGAATATGGGCGAACTTGTCGTCGTCGGCGGGCCCCGCCTCCAACAGTACGACCGTGGTGCCCGCGTCGGCGCTGAGCCTGTTCGCGAGCACCGCCCCCGCTGACCCGGAGCCGACGATCACGTAATCCGCGGACGTCCCACCTGCTTGCACTGTCCAACTCCGATCCTGCACTGCATCTGTCGTAGCCAACACGGATACACCCGAGGCCCGCGTGAAAACACCGCGAGCACAGCCTGACTCGGCGTCGGGCCGGGTGCTGCAAGCAGCGTACTGACAGTCGGCGTCCGGTGGGACTCAGTAGGTCCCGGCGGCCGCGGCGCGACCCGCGCGGCGACCGTAGAAGCTGCCGTCACCGAGCGATGCCCCGCTGACATAACCGCCCGCGCACAGCCCTGAGGTGCACCGACCGGCGGCGAACAGCCCGGGAATCGGTTCCCCGCTCACGTGCAGCACCCGCGAATCCAGATCGGTGCGCAGCCCGCCGAGGGTGAATCCGGCGGTGAAACCGCGCAGATCGAACCCGGCCAGCGAGCCCTCGATCGGGCGCACCCACTCGGGCTTCTTGCCGAGCAGGGGATCGCTGCCGTTGGCGGCGTGCCGGTTGTAGGTGGCGACCGTCGTCTGCAGCGCCTGCTCGGGCAGACCCATCTCGGCCTCGAGTTCGGCGACCGTCTCGGCGACCCACTTGGGCGGGAACCGGAAGAACGGGGTCGAACTCTCGGTGGCGAGGGCCTCCTCGAGGGATCGTTCGTCGAGGATGAGGAAGGCCTGGTTCTCCTGCCGCAACAGGGTGGCCTGGCCGATCCGGCCGGGGTAGGTGTCCTCGGCGATGTAGCGCTGTCCGCGCCCGTTGACGAGGATGCCGCGCGCCATCATCTGCGGGTCACCGAAGATCGCGACCTCGCTGGCGTCCATGTGGGCCAGTTCGGCGCCCAGCGCCTGCGCCAACCGGATGCCGATGCCGTCGTGCTCTTCGATGGCCGCGCCGGGGCGGCCGCTCAGCTGCGGGGTGTAGCGATCGATCATCTCGGTGTCGTACGCGAAACTGCCCGTCGCCAGGACCACGCCGCGGGCAGCCCGAACCGTGACCGGCTTACCGAACCGGGTCGCGACCAGGCCGACCACCCGATCGTCGGCGTCGACGATCAGCCGCCGGATGCGGGTGTCGTATTCGACGGCGACACCGAGCTCGGCGACGGTGTCGGCCAGTGGCTTCATCAGCATGTATCCGCCGCTGCGTTCGCCGATCTTCTTGTCCGCCAGCTGCGGAACGTGCCCGCGCGGTGCGGGTTTGGCGATATCGAGGAACGGCGCCGCGTTCTCGCCGCCGGAATACATCAGGCCCTCGTCGTGCGGCGGCTCCCAGCCCGGCTCGCCCCAGAACTCCTCCTTGAACGGCACACCGCAGTCCACGAGCCAGTCGTAGTGTTCGACACTGCCCGCGCAGTAGTCGGCGATCTTGGCGGCATCGACACCGGGGCCGAGCGCGGCCGTCAGGAAGGTGGCCATGTTCTCGGGGGTGTCGTCGAAGCCGAGCACACGCTGCAGCGCCGTCCCGCCGCCGAGGTAGACGAAGCCGCCCGCGAGTGCGGCGGCCCCACCCCAGCCGCCGGTGCGTTCCAGGATCAGGACCTTCGCGCCCGCGCGCGCGGCTTCGATGGCGGCACACACTCCCGCGATGCCGTAGCCGGCGACGACCACGTCGACCTCGAAATCCCACTGGTCGACGGTGTTCTCGCGCAGGGGCCGGACGGTGTCGGTACGCGGGCTGTTGTCGGTCACGGCTGCCTCCGGTGGTGGGTGTGTACCGAAATGGTGCCGCGTGGAGGCCGACAAAACAAGAACGTGTTACAGAATTCCCGTCCAGCGGGACACGGATTTCGGTTCGCGGCTCCGGTACGGTGGCGATCGAACCCACGTCGAGAAGAATCTGGTGGTGCACACGTGAGCGCGAACATTCGGGACATCGCGGTAGAGACCCTGGCCGGCGAGCCGACCACGCTGGGCGAACTGGCGGGCGACAAGGCCGTGCTGCTGGTGAACGTGGCCTCGAAATGCGGGCTGACCCCGCAGTACAGCGGCCTGGTCGACCTGCAGAAGAACTACGGCGAGCGCGGTTTCACCGTGATCGGTGTGCCGTGCAACCAGTTCATGGGCCAGGAACCCGGCAGTGCCGAGGAGATCCAGGAATTCTGCTCGGTCACCTACGGTGTCGACTTCCCGCTGCTGGCGAAGACCTCGGTGAACGGCGACGACCGGCACCCGCTGTATCAGGTGCTCACCGAGACCCCCGACGCCGAGGGCGCGGCCGGTGACGTGCAGTGGAACTTCGAGAAGTTCCTCATCGCCCGCGACGGCGCGGTGGCCGCGCGGTTCCGTCCGCGCACCACCCCGGACGACCCGGAGGTCGTGCGGGCCGTCGAAGCCCAGCTCTGAGCTACTGCGCGTTGGCGAGCAGCGCGTACTGCGCTGCTGCCTGCTTGCGCACGGCCCCCGCTTCCGGCCCGCTCACGAACCCGCCGTAGTTCCGGTAACTCACGTAGCAGCGGGCCACCGCCGGTGTGTTGCCGGACGCCCGGCGTTCGGCGCAATACGCACCGGGCACCGCGTCCGGCCCCGGGATTTCGCGCGCCGCGTCGCTGAGTGTGTCGCGCCAGGTCGTGCCGAAGGCGTTCGCGCCCGCCTGGTCGCGGAAGCGGAACAGGGTGGTGGTGTAGGAGTGGGCGACGCTGTCGACACCGCCCCGATCCCATGCGGCGGCCAGTTCGGCCGGTTCGCTCGCCCGGTAGTGCCTGCTCGCGCGGCCGGTCCACGCCGCGTATTCGCGTGAGGAGATGGCGATGCGCTGGTTCGGCGGACCGGGAATCAGGGTGCGGCGCAACAGGTCGTCGGGGTCGCGGGGCAGGTCGGCGAGTTGCTCGGGGGCGGTCGGGGTGAACTGATCGAGCAGCGGCACCTGCGCGTCGAGGACCTGGGCGACCCGGCGGGCCAGCGCGTCCACATCAGGGCTCGGGTGCTGCAAAAACAGGCTGACCACGATCTCACCGTGCGCGAAGAGCGCGCCGATCGTCTTGATGCCCGGCCGCCAATGTGCGTGTGCGCCGGGGTATCCCGGAATCGGCACCGGCCGGTTGTCCGGGCTCACCCCGAAATCGGTCGCGGCCAGATCGCGTGCGGCATCGGCGGCCGTGCTCTGCCCCGGGAACCGCATCAGGACCACCCGGGTCACCTTCGCGTCGGTGTCGATGGCGGGGACGTTCTTGTCGAAGGCCCGGCTGCCCTGGGCGATGTCGAACGCGACGATCATCCGATGCCGTTCCAGCGTGGGCAGATTGACGTTCGAGGCGGCCGAGGTGTCGACGACGCGGCGCGGGGTGTCGAGCACGTCGGTGCCCCAGTTGTAGGTGAGCGCCGGATCGAGATCCTGGGGAAACACCACCGCGCCGCCCATCCGCAACCCTTCGAGGATCGGGCCGTCCGCCGCGGTGCGGCCGATCTCCACGTCGGCGGGCGCGGTCGTGTAGCTGCCCACGTCGAGGCCGCGCACGTCGAGCTCGCCGGGTGTCGCGGTGCCGGAGACGGTCGCGCAGCCGGCGAGCAGGGTGGCGAGCGCGCCGAGGGCGACGCGTGTTGTCACAGTGGTGCGGTGGCGAGCCATTGCTCGATCATCTCCTGATGGGTGTGCCCTGGCCAGTACACCTGCAACAACACGCTCGAATGGGGTGCGGCGTCGAACTGCACCAGCAACCACGGCCCGTCGGACCCGTTGAACTTCCGCACGGTCACCGGCCTGCCGTACCGCGACCGCACCTGTTCGTTCGCGCCGCTCGGCAGCGAGGCGACATACCGGTCCGCCGTCGCGGCGTCGGGGTAGGCGAGTACCTGCACCTCCAGTTTATCCCGGTCGGTGCAGTTGAACCCGTTGTCCCACAAGGCATCCGGATTCTTCGTCGCGAAACTGCACCGCAGGTCCCGATATCCGGTGCTGTCCGGACCGGCCGGGAGCAGATCGGGGAACAGGGCGATGATGGGGCGACCTGCCGCCCAGGAGTCCGTCGTGGTCGTCGTCGGCGCGGCGGTGGTGGTGCTGGGAGGTGTGGTGGTGCCGGTGGTGTCGCGGGATGACCAGAGGATTCCGGCGACGACGGCGGCGATCACTGCGAACGCGGCGGCGGACCATCCGACGAGCGCTCGCCTGGATGGGCCGGGAGACGCGCTCGAGCCGGTCGGCGGGGGGAAGTGCTGTGCGTCGACAAACGGGAAGGGTGCGGTGGGCACGGGGAGATGGGGTGCGGCATTTTCGCCGATTGGTGTACCGCTGAAACGGAAATGCTTTTGTGCACTGGGATCGGTTGACGGGGCGACACCACGGCTGAGTGCTGCTTGTGCGGCGTCGACCATCTCGGTACAGGTGGCGAACCGCTGTCCAGGATCCTTGGCCAGCGCCCTGGCGAAGACGAAATCCACCGCAGGTGGCAGGTCCGGCGCCCGTTCGGTAACCCTCGGCACCGGCTGCATGAGGTGCGCGCCGATGAGTGCGCCCGCCGTGGTCGCGGTGTAGGGCGGTTGTCCGGTGAGCAGGTGGAACATCGTGCAGGCGAGGGAATATTGGTCCGCGCGTGGACCGGCCTGTCGCCCGTCGAGGTGCTCGGGTGCGGCGTACCGCAGGGTCGCTACCACCGCACCGGTCTGGGTGAGCGCGGTGGCCTCGTCGACCGCCTTGGCGATCCCGAAGTCCGTGAGCAACACCTGCTGCGTTCCCGGAATGCCTTCGCGCAGCAGGATATTCGCCGGTTTCACATCGCGGTGCAGCAATCCCGCCGCGTGCGCGTAGTCGAGTGCCGCCGCCGTCGACCGCGCGATGTGCAGCGCGTGCTCCGGCGCCACCGGCCCCGCCCGCAACACGGTCTCGGCGTCGGACCCCGCCACGTACTGCATCGCGATCCACAACCGCCCACCGTCGCTGCCCCGATCGTGCACGGCGACGATATTCGGATGGTCGAGCCGCCCCGCGAGCTCCGCCTCCCGCTCGAACCGCCCCCGGAACACCGGATCCGCCGCGAACGAGGAATGCAGCAGCTTCAGCGCAACCAGGCGCGGCAACCGGGGATGCCCGGCCGCGTACACACTGCCCATCCCGCCCGACCCGAGCACCCGCTCGATCCGATAACCGGCGAACATGTCCCCGGCCCTGAGCTCGTGCATGCCTGCAAACCTAGCTCAGGGACTGCCGCCCTGGAGCTCGTCACCCAGCCCCCGATTGCCGCGCCGTCGAGATACGTTCCCTACCAAGCGAATAGATCATCTAGGCTGATTCCGGAAAGGCACCCGTCCGAAATCACGGAGGAATCCGATGTCGCACGCTTCTGCCGCTTACCCCAGCTCCGTGCCCGTCGGAGTCGATACGACTCGGGCGAGTATCGCTCGCGTGTACGACGCCGCCCTCAACGGCAAGGACAACTACGAGGTCGACCGCGCCGTGCTGGCCCAGGTCCGCACCGTCGCGCCGCAGGTCAACGATCTGGCCTGGGCCAACCGCGATTTCCTCATCCGCGTGTGCCGCTTCCTCGCCAGAATGGGAATCGACCAATACCTCGATCTCGGATCGGGATTACCCACGGCGGAAAACACCCATCAGGTCGTGCAGCGGGTGAATCCCGAATCGCGCGTGGTCTACGTCGACAACGACCCGTCGGTGCTGGCGCACGGGAAAGCGCTGCTGGCGAGCAACAGCCGCACCCACATCGCCGAGGCCGACATCTTCGCGCCCCTCGACGTTCTCGGCAACGAGATCGTGCGCACCGAGTTCGACTTCACCCGCCCGATCGCCCTGTTCCAGATCGGCACCCTGCACCACTACCTCGGCGAAGACGCTCCCACCCTGATGCAGACCTACATCGACGCCCTCCCAGCCGGCTCCTTCATCGCCATCGCCCACTTCCACGACCCCGAAACCCCCGACTACAGCGAACTGGCCAAGAAGATGGAAGAAAAATTCATCCACAGCCCCATGGGCAGCGGCCGCTTCCGCACCCGCACCGAAATCCAGGCCATGTTCGGCACCACCACCCTGATCGAACCCGGCCTCGTCCGCTGCGACGACTGGTGGCCCGACGGCCCCCACCTCACCCCCCTCTCCGACGTTCGCCACTGCATCCTCGGCGGGGTCGGCCAGAAGCGCTAGCGAGTGTCGCGAGTCGGACTCGCCTATCCAGGTACGAGTGTGACCTGGATCCTTGGATGCTGTTTTCCTGCAGCACTTTTGCATGTTGCTCCTCGAGCAGGAGTGTCCAGACGAACCCCTGGCACTGATCGACGATTGCCCCGTGACAGCAGGAGGCATGACATGGGAGCTGTTCATGCCTGCGCGTCGGGCTGCTCGGCAACTGCGGCCACACCGTGCAGGCGGTCGAGGAGTTGCTGCTTCATCCGGAAGTCGGGGAACCGGAGGGCGCAGCGTCTCTGTCCGACTTGCCGATCTCGGTCGGGCGGCTCGACGAGGGGATTGCGGTAGTGGAACCGAGTTTTCGTCTCGGCAGCAACGTCGATGTGGGCGTCGGCCGGCGAACGCACTCCCTGCCGAATGCCGCGCATTCACAACGGCGATATTCTCTTGCTCGCCGAACGGGTCTGCGTCTACGGTCCTCTGGGTGCAGCGCACTGTCATCATCGGCGACATCCATGGATGCTTCGAAGAACTCGTCGAGCTACTCGAAAAGATCGAACTCGCTGAGGACGACCTGCTTGTCAGCGTCGGCGATCTGGTCGATCGCGGCCCGAAGCCCTACCAAGTCGTCAACTTCTTCCGCGAACGCCCGAACTCGGTAGCGATCATGGGCAACCATGAACGCAAACACGTCCGCGGGATCTTTTCCTACGCCCAGGAAATCACGCGATTGCAGGCAGGCGATAGTTACGCCGACATGGTCGACTGGATGCGGACACTTCCCTACTACTTCGAGAACGATCATGTCCGCGTCGTCCACGCCGGTATGGTGCCCGGCATCCCGCTCGCCGACCAACGTGAGGAGATCCTCTGTGGCTCCACACGCGGTGAGCGTGAGCTCCAGGCACTGTTCCCTGGCACCTTCTGGCACGACCATTACACCGATGCCAAGCCCATCGTGTTCGGTCACCACGTCACCGGCCGCGTGCCACTTGCGCGCGGGAACCGAATTCTCGGCTTGGACACCGGGGCGTGCCACGGCGGGGCGTTGAGCGCACTCAGCCTGCCGGACTTCGTAGTTCACTTGTTGCCAGCGCGTGTCGATCACTGGTCACAAGTCAGAAACGAATGGCAGTTGGCGGTCCTGAAAACCAAGCCGTGGGCCGATTACACCTGGTCGGAACTGAGCCAGGCAATCGTACGGTTCTCCTCCACCGCCGATCCCTCGACCAGCGCTTGGCTGAGTGCGGTCGAGGGATGGGCAGCTGCGCTGCGTTCAGCGTTTCCAGCACTTGTAGCCGCTGCCTACAGAACCGCAGACGGACTCGATACCGATCAGTTGCGGCAGCATCCCGCTGCGTTGTTCCTGTTCCAAGCCCGACATAACAGACTAGACCCGCTGAGCTTGGCCAGGCAATGCGTCAATCCCCGCAGAACAATCGATCTTGCCACCGCATTGGACCTCGACGTGTCCGAATTTCCTGAGTAGCCGAGGCCTCAGGACCATCTCAACGCCCGGGGTGGTGGCAAACAAAGTTTGGACACGCCGCTGATCAGCTGCGTACGCTCCCACTCGTGACCGAGCGAGAGCCGAACACCAGATACCTCGAAGATTCGAAAGTGCTTGCCGCGATTGGAAAATGGATCGCCCCTCGGGTTCAGCTGGTCTTCCGTTCGTTTGCCCCTCGAGTTGGCCGAGGCAGCCGTGGCCGCCTGGAATCGAGACGAAACCGGCGAGATCGGCGAGGAAACCCCCGACCAATACGCCTTACGAGACCGCGCTGCGGAGCTTGCCCTGATCGGGTTGGCAGTCTCCGAACGTGGCCGCTGCGACGGCAAAGACGTGGTGGTCGATCTCCATGCCTCATCCGTCGCAGCCGCGATACGCGCAGCGCTGTCCCCAGACCATCGGTGATGGCGCACGGAGGCGCCGGGCCAAGACCGTAATCGTCGTAGGTTTGGCAGGCGCTGCACGGCGGCATGTAGCACGTCGAACATCCGCTGTCGCCGCCACCCGCGCGTTCCCGACGGTAGCGGCACCAGCCGATGAACGCGCTCAACTGCCGATGCGTGCGCTGCCTCGACGCGCGGCCGGTGGCGTTGTTTCGGACAGGACCGCGACCGCCACGACCATGCTCGCCAACAGACCGGCCTTGTCATCGGGATCGGCTCATGCCCGACACCGCTGTCCGATGATGCACGGATAGACGCGGCGCCCCACAGAACAGTTCCCGGCAATTCGGGCTGATCTCGACACACTCCGTTCGTGTCAGAGTTGGACGACCTGATCCCGCCGAATCCGAGCGTCCACTGCCCGAGCATCTACACGATATGCCGTATTGAGTCGTAGCATTCGAACATGCGTTCGATGTTGTGGCGATTGGGGCGTACCCGTCGGGCTCAATCCCGACCGGCTGTACGCGGTGCGCGGAGGTTGGGCACGCCCGGCTCCTGCCGCCTGCCCCAGCGGGCACCCCCTCGGGCCGGACCAAGTCCTCGTCGGCACCGTGGCCTGCATAGCCGTTCCCGACCAGCTGCACCGCACCTGGGCGTGCCAACAATGCGACGCCGTCATCTACTGGCCGCCGATCAGCGCAGCATGTGACCACGCCCGGACGGCGTGGCACTAGCCTCGTTCGGCACCACTCGGCCACACGATGTCCACCGGCACACCGAGCTGTCGTGCAAGGGCGACCACTGTGCCGGTCCCCGCACGCTGTGCGTCTTGCCCGTCCCATACTGCGATCATTCGATCAGCCTCCAGTAGAGCGGCATTCGCCGCCTCGTACGCTTCGTGGCCCGCAGTGTCGAAATCCATCACCCGCACGTTCGTTGCACGCGCAATCAACGCGTCGAACTGTTCGGCGTGATCGGGCTGCACCTTCGTCTGGCGATAGTCCCGCGACGGCAATATCACTTCCAGTTGCCCGCCGGCGTCGAGGACCGCAGTTGCGAACACACTGTCGGCGCCGCGCGCGATGCAGGACATGCCAACCAGATCCGGTGTGTCCGTGATCAACTCTGCGATAGCAGTGCGTACGAGCTCGCCCGTAGCTGGAGTGATGTTCATGTGTCCAGTGACGCTGATCCTCATGTCCTCATCATGCCGGGGACTGCAAGAGTGGGTGCAGCACGTCGAGCAGTTCTCTGGCAGGGCGGCTGGCGCTAGATTCCTCGGCCCGTCGGTAAACCTCAGCGACCTTTGCTTGCACGCGATGCGAGCTGGTTTTGCCGACGTCGTTGACGGCGGCCTCACCAAGGCGTTTCGCTTCTGCGTATTCGCCTTGGATAAGGCGGGCTTCAGCGATGCCGAGTCGGTCGAGCGCGCTTGAGCGCCAGCGCTCGGGGCGGCGTTGGGAGATGGCGGCGGTAATCGCTTCGGCAGCTTCGTCGGCGAAAGCGGATTCGGTTCGGGCAAGTTCGAGAAGGCGCCCGCCGAGGGTTCCAGACAGTTCGGCGGCGTCGAAGTACTGCAACCAGTAAGGGTCGTCGACGGGGCGGGCATCGGTGAACGCGGCGCGGGCGTTGTCGGCGGCTCGATGGAACGCGGTTGGGCGGCCGAGTTTGGCGTAAGCCCATGCTTCCCGGGTGTGCAGGAGCGCACGGGTAGTTGGTGTGATCGAGCCGCCCACAAGATCCTGCGCAAGACGGACCAGCTCCAGGGCGTCATTCGCGCGGGCATGCGTGTAGGTGATTCGGTCGACGCCGTGGCCTTCGGGTTCGAGCGTGAGCATTTGACGGGCGAGCCCAGCCAACCCGTTGGCGAAGAGGGCTGCATCGCCAGCTTCTCGTGCGGATCGGATTGACAGCATGTAATAGCCCTGCGCGGTGTGCTGGTCACCGGAGTCCCAGGACATGGTGGCTGCGGTTTCGGCGAGCAGTGCCCGAATGTGGCCGAGGCGTTGACGAACTGCCTGGTTGGTGGACGCGGCGATCATGTCGTTCACTTCCGAGAGCTGGCCGACGACAGCTTTGCGACGCAGCCCGCCACCGAACTTGTCGTCCCATTCCCGGAACAGGCGGGCGGCGTTTTCGAGTTCGTCGAGTTCTTGAGTTCCGCTGCCGGTGATGATCGGCGGGGGAGTGTTGGTGCCGCGTTGTCGCCCCAACCAGCGTTCGAGTGGTTCGAGCAGGTAGGTGCCGACGACGACCCCGAACAGGGTTGTCGTGGCTTCGCGGCGATCCACGAGGAGGTCCTTCCGTGCGAGGTCGTCGGCGATGTCCTCGCACGACGACTTCCAGATCGCCGGATCAGCGTCGACCTCGAGTGCGCCTGGCGCGACCGCCCGCCGGGTTTGTAGTTCGTTGAACAGTGCCCGCTCTGCTGGGGTCGCGGAGGCAAGCGCAACGTTCATCTGGTCAGCGTGTTCAGGGCTGAGCGTTATCGTTTCGCCGCGTTTGCACCACTTTTTGGCGGTATTGATGTGGATGCGCGCGCGGACAGCGAACCGTTCATGTGACAGGTCCAATGCGGTGCGTAGATCGGCCGCGTCGGCTCCGGTCCACTTCTTCATAGTCGACTCCTGCACCTGAGGAAAAGGGTTCATGTACCAGCGTGTACCGAGCGTGTACCGGAACAGGTTCCGCGTGTACTTACGTGGACTTCCGGGTGGACTCGTGTCACGCCAGGGTTGGAAGTGCAGGCGACGTCAGTTCGACCCTCATCACTGACGTCGCCCGCGTTCCAATCTGCTACCTCTCACTCTAGGTGGTCCAATGCTGGCCGACCGCATAACTTTTCGTTCAAGTTCAGATCCGTCACTGCTTATTTGCACGGTCGATCCTGGCGAGTTGACTGCCGCACAGGCTCATCGTGCGATGCAGGTGCATTTGGAATGCGATGTAGCGACGTGTCGGTGCCGTCGCCGTGCCCGCACCACCCTGGTCGAACTGAAGCGCATGGTGTTGGATGCTCGCGCCCACCAGGTCGTGACGTGATGACGTTGACCCGGTGTCAGGACTGGATATTGCAGAGCCTGTGCACGGCAGCGGGCACGAAACCGGTGACTGCCGCTGACCTCGCTGGACGGTTGGGGCACAACACGGCACGCACCGAGGAGTACCTCGGGCAGCTCGCCGACATGGGTCTCGCCTGTGCGCAACCGGGCGCCGCGGGTACGAGGTGGCGGCCGTCGAAGGCTGGGCAGGCGATCGGCACTGTGCTGTGACCAGTGAGGCCGTGCCCGACGGCATCGCGATCGGCTACCTCCGTGCTGATGTATCGGGCGACTCGTTCGACCTGCATAAGGCGGCGATCGAGCGCCTGGCCCGCCAGTGGGGGTACGCCCTGAAGGAGATCGTTCCGGCTGACGAGCACACCGCCGAACCCATCGAATACCTGAAAGCCATCGCTCGCGTCTCCAAGGCGGACGCAGTGTTCACCCTGTCCGCCCGCCATTTCGTCGGTTGCACCGTCCCGGCTGACCTGATCGCGGTTTGCGACGTCATCACGGTTGCAGACAAACAAACGTTCGCGCGACAAATCCCGTCGCCGTTCGGCGCCCGAAGCGGCACCACACTACACAAGGAGACGAAGTGACTAGGTCCCTCGCACAGTGCGGCAACTGCAATGCCAGCCGCGGTGCCCAGTTTCAGGGTTTCGAGGGTTTGTACGGCAAGAGCCCCCGTGATAGCGGGCTGCACGCCGTGAACGGCTCGGGCGACGCGCAGTAGCCCGTCCCGCAGCTCCCTCGGTGCTTCCATCACACGAATGCCGGGGTGATAGTGGCCCCCGAGACCTATCCCACCCCTGCTCTCGGGGGATGCTGCCTCTATCCCCCAAACACGATCCCGGTGGATACGATGATCCCAGCACGAACCGACCTCGCCACCACTCGCGAAAGGTTCACCCCGTGGGCGAAGACCGACCCTACTCAGAAATCGAACTACGCCGCCTGGCGAAACAACAGCGTTCGCCGGAGTTCCGGGCGTGGCTGGACCGAGAGCCGGAAGATCTCGCCCAGCTCGTCACCTTGGTCCCGGCCCTGGCCGAACTGGACGACCCGTGGACGGTGCCCGGTCTCGCCGCGATCGAAGACGCCGCGATGGCCCGCTTCCCGAACCCTGGCCCCACCGCCACCGACGAGGAGATGGCGTACCTCGCACTGTGCGCCCGCGGCATCGGGCACACCTACCTACACAGTTTCGGCCCAGGTAAGTGGGTGTGGGTCAAAATCCTCGAGGGCAACCCGATCGGGCCTGCTCTGGAACTGCCAGGCCACGAGTTCTGGTTCGATCCCGGAGAGTCCATCCGCGACATCATCTTTGACCGGCGACCCGGCTGGTTGGCTGAGCAATCGAGGATTCTCGCGGACTGGACCCGCACCCACACCGTGCTCACCGGTTAAACCTGCTCGTTGGGGTCGGTCGTGACCGGCCCCAACGCTGCGGATGACGGGCGTGACATTGTCCCCCGCACGGACCGAGGTCTGACCGAGGCTGGTGACGCGGGGCACCGCGCCTACGTCGAGGCCAAACTTGCCGAAGCCGCGACGCAGATCAGCCAGATCCGTTCGCCGCAGCATTGGCAGCGTCAAGTCGAGCAATTCGGTGACCAGAAGCTGTTGCACGACATGCTCGCCTACGGGTACCAGAAGCTTCAGGGCCGCACCACGGAAGCTGGTTGGCGGCACGAGGTTGAGCGCCCGACTCCGCTGGGGTTACGTCGACACGACGCTGCGATGGTCAGTGAGCGTGTTGGCCAGCAACTCGTTCGCACGACGACCGAGTTCAAGGCCGGTTCGGTCAACCAGAAGGACGGCCTGAAACAGCTCGCCAAAGAACGCTATCTGTTGGCGAGCGGGCGGACGAAGGACCGCAGCGAGTACGTCATTCGCGCCGAGCGGCCTCCGCACCCAGAGGTGATGAAGGAGGCGCGGCGGCTCGAGAAGGATTTTCCCGGCCGGTTTGTGGTTGTGGAGTTGTCGGAGCCGCAGTTCGAGCGGGCGGTGGAAGCTGGGCGGCCGGTTGTCGAGAAGCAGTTGACGCTCAAGCTCGGCCATTTGGTCGAGAAGCTCCGCAACGCACCGGAATTGAAGACAGCGCCGCGCGCGCTCGAGGGTTTCGTCCGGGAGATAGAGAAGGCGAAGGAGCAGGGCCGGCCGATTGACCTGGAAGTCCTCGCGGGCGCACAGATCGAGCTGGCGTCGCTGATCGAGGTCGACAAGCAGGTCACCCGTGAGCAGGACAAGATCGCCCGCGAAGCCGCCCAATTGCGCCTGAAAGAGGCGCAAATCGTTGAACGAGTTCAAGCTCAGCAACGCGCGGAGCGTGAGCAGCAGTTGTTGAAGCTCCTCGAGAAGGTCGACCGGGAAGTCGTGATCGCCGCGGTGAAGGAAGCCCGCACCTTGGCGCCGCCGGCGAAGGGGTTGGGTCTCGCTGTGGAGCCGGGGATGGATCCGGAGCTGGCGGCCATGATGCAGCAGATGCATGGTGTGATCGCGAGCCAGGGATTGGAGGCGAAACAGATTGAGATGCTGGAGTATCTGCCGATGCCAACACCCCGGCATCGTGAGCTGGCGGGGTTGGTGCTGGCTCAGCAGGCCGAGCAACCGGGGAGGTCGGTAGCGGAGGCTGTTGCGGCAGCGGAGGAGAAGCTGCAGGAACGCGAGGCGAAGGAGCTTGAGCAGGCGAAAGCGGTTGAGGCGCGGCAGGTTCGAGAGCGTGAAAACCGTGAGTTGATGGCCCGCATGGTCGAAGCCCACAACCAACGGTTGGAGCAGGTCGCGCTTGAGCAGGGGCAACGGGTCACGGGCGACCGGTTACAGGATTCGAACTACAGAGACAACGTGAAGTCGGCTGCGGAGTCGATGCGGTTGGATGCGCAGCGCCTTCTCGAGACCGGTGTGGATCCGAAAGTGGTTGACGCCATCGCCCGCGGGATGGTCCGTGCCGACGAAAAGGCTCATGCGCTCGTCGTCGAGATCGACGGAGAGCAGCGGTGGGTGGACCAGCACAGCCAAGAGGCTGCCGTCGCAAAACAGCTCCGCGGGGTGTTCGACGGCAAGGAACTGACCGCACTCCAAGCCATCCAATTGACCTTCAAGGGGCAACCTGATCTCGGCGTGCAGCGATCGAAGGAAGCGTTGCGAGAGCAGACCGAGAAACAGAAGGAGTTGGCTCGTGAGCTGGAGCTAGAACCGAAGTCACGGTCCCGGGAGAGTCCATCGAAGGGGCTCGAACGGGGCATCGAAGGCCCCGGACTGTGATCGAGCGCGATGGGCCGTTGTACGGTTCACGAGTGGTAAGCGATCCCGACTGCGCGTAGGGCCTGCGCGGCCGAGGTGATGTCGTGGCCGAAAAACATCGGCGGTGATGTGGGGGAGCACCAGCCATGTCGGGGGCGGTAGCGCGTGGGTCAACGTCGCGATCATCGACGGCGCGTGATTGATGAGTTCGGCAGTGCCGGACAGTATCAACGCTATCGGCGCCGACATGTCGAAGGTCGCGGCAACGGCCTCGGCGACGGTGTCGGTGAGGTCGACTTCGGCCGTGCGGGCGCGGTGCCCCGTCATCAGGACGCGGGCGTGGAGAACCGCGAGCTGGTCGTTGTCGATGTAGAGCGTGCGCGCGCTGCTGGTGTGCTCTTCTGCGATGTCGTGGATATTCGGGGTGTGTGGGAACCCGCACCCGAGTTCGGCGAACTGGGCGATCTGGTGGTGGTTCAGGAGATGGGAGACGGCGCGGCGGGCGAATCGCCGGGATTCGGTGATCGCGGGCGTGATCTTGTGGCCTGCAAGTCTTCCGGCGATCACGTCATCGACGGGGTAGTAGTCCTTGCCGCCGAGCAGGGCAGAGTGAATGCGAGCGCTGTTGGGGATGGACTGGTCCAACATGACGCGTGTGGAGAAAGGGAACGGAACCCGCAATTGAGTAGCTGGGAATCGCCAAACCGTTCCTGGTGCTGGGCTCGTCGTCGGTCCATTCGTGGTCCGGTATCCGCTGATCCCCTGAGCCGTTGGCCCCCGCCAGCTCGATCCAGATGGCGGGGCGTACGGCACGATGGGTCCATCACCCGACCAGATCAAGGACCCCGACCATGTCCACCACCGACAAAACCGTCCCACGGCGACCGTTGAGCGCGTGGTGGGGTGTCGGTGCAGGATTCGTGATCGCGGTGTTCGTGCTCGTCCCGGCTGTCATTTGCCTCCGGCGATACCTCGACGTCCCCGAACTTTCGGCTGTCCCGAGCCACCTACGAGAACGCCCACCGGACGTGCATCCCGCCTACTGGCTGACCTGGAAGTTCGTCTTCACCACCATGCTCGTCCCCGGACCGATGCTGGCGTTGTGGTCGACCACTCGCCGTACTGGGATCGGTTACGCGATCACCGCAGCAGTGATTGGCGGGTCGCTCATGGCAATGACCATGAGTTTCGAACTGGGCGGCTTCGCATCCAGCTGACCGGCCGTATGCAGCAGACATCCGTGCTGGGCATGTCCCGGCGTGGTCGCTTCCGTCGTGTGTGTCACCAATCGATGCCGAGCTCGGTGTCGCGTCCTGGCGTCGTCGGGAGTGGTCGGGTGTCGGCGGCGTGGGTGAGTTGGTGTTCGATGTCGAGGCCGGCGCGGGCGGCGCGTCGACGTTGGTGGCGATGATGGGTCAGGTGGGGCGAATATGTTGCTGCCGGACATCGACGGACCCTGGACTCAGGTCGTCACACCGGCGGACACGGAATCGGAGGCGAAACTGTCCGTGCTGCTGGCAACGCCGGAAGGGGAACGCGGGCGACGGCTCGACACCCGCCGGGGGAGCTGTGCGGGGTAATGCGCCGACGTGCGGAAACACGTGCCTTGTTCGAGACGCGAGCGCGAGCTTGCCATCGTGACGAGGTAGGCTCGGGGCGTCGCCGGTGAGGGATGCGGGCGATGTGCCGCGGGTGAGCGGCTGCGTCGGAAGTAGGAAGATGTGAAGGGCACCGAGGGCAACTCCGGTTCGAGCGAACGCGAGGCGGCGAAAGTTGTCCGGCTGCCCAGACGGCCGCGACACAGTCCGCAGGATGTCAACGATCCGCGCCGGCGGCCCTGGTACTCACCGCCCGTCTATGACCCGGCGCCCACCCGCCCGGTCACCCGCGCGGAGTTACAAGCCGAGACCGGAACGTGGTCGGCCGAGGTAGAGCCGCAGCATCCGAGCGACGGTAGCTCCGCGCACGAGGCCGATGTCATCGACCTCGCGGCGTCGCGGCGGAAGCGGGGCGGTGATTCGCCTCGCGGCATCCGGCCGAAGATGATGCCACGTCGCGTCGGGTCCGGCGAGCGAAAGCAAACCGTCGCCGACACCTCACCGCTGCCGAGAACTGATCGGTAACAGACCGCAGGAGTATTCGGGTTCCGCCTGGTGCTCCAGTGATGCTTCGCCGGCCCGAAATCGTTAGCACAACTAGATAACTCACGAAAATGCAATCCTCGGGTACGATCACCGCGGGGGAGCGCGAGATGTCCGATGGTCTGCTTAGTATGTCGCAGGCGACGGCAGCTTCGGCTGCCTCACCAAGCGAATTACGACCATCTCCAGGGGATGAACCTTGATCGACATCACACCGCACCGCACCCCGCGTCGCCGGTCCGCCGTGACCGCGGTCGTCGCGGCCGCCGCACTGTGCGCCGCCCTCGTCACCGGCTGCTCGACCGACGACTCGACCACCACCGCGGCTCCGCCGACCGGCGCACTGCCCGACGGCGCGCAGATCGTGAAGGAGTCGGCCAAGACCACCCAGACCCTGCGCACCGTCCACCTGAACATCGACGTGAAGAACCTGCCCGACCTGCCGGTGGAAACCGTCTCGGCCGACGTCACCAACGAGACCCAGGGCACGGGCGCCGCCATGGGTGAGGCGAAGGTCAAGATCAAGCCGGAAGACCCGTTCACCGAGGCGAAATTCCTTGTGGTGGACAAGGTTCTCTACACCGAGGTCAGCGGTCGCTACGTGCCCGCCGGTCCGGCGGAGAAGGTCTACGATCCGGGCGTCATCCTGGACAAGGACAAGGGCATCGCGAACGTGATCGCCAACATCCAGAACCCCAAGGCCGAGGCCCGCGAGGTCATCGACGGCATCAACACCGTCAAGGTCAGCGGCACCATCGACGCCGCGGTGATCGACCCGATCGTGCCCCGCATCGGCCAGAACGCCGGCACCATGCCGATCACCGTGTGGATCCAGGACGTCGCCCCGCCCGCCTCGGATTCGACCAAGCCGTCGGAGGCCGCCTCCACCGGTGATGGCCCGAATCTCGTTCGAGCCGTGGTGAAGAAGGACCAGGGCGAGGTCACCGTCGGCCTGTCCAACTGGGCCAAGCCGGTGAACATCGTCAAGCCCGCGGGCTGATCCTCACCCGCACACGCACCCGACAGCCCACACCGGTCCGGGATCGCGGAATCCGGCACATCGTGCCGCTCCGCCGACCCGGACCGGTGTGTCGTTGGGTCGGCCGATAAGAGAACTTTCAGCGAGATGCAAGGCGCCGCAAGGACTATACGTGTCGGGACGCTGGTCGGCAGGCACACGCATCGACCGCCGTTCGGACACGAAGGAAGCACTGATGACGATCGATGATCGACCTGATGAACAGGAGCGCGAGCTCCCGCCACCACCCGGCCCCGGAGGGCGACCGCCCGTCAACAACGTGTGGGTGTATAACGGCAAAGCCTACGACCTGAGCGAGTGGATCTCCAAGCATCCGGGCGGTGAATTCTTCATCGGCCGAACGAAAAACCGCGACATCACCTCGATCATCGGTTCCTACCATCGTGATCCGGAAAAAATCGCGCGGATGATCGAGCGTTACAGCCTCAGTCGTAATGCCACGCCCGAGGACATCCACCCGAAGAACAATGCCCCGGATTTCCTCTTCAAAGAGGGTTTCAACAGCTGGGACGACACCCCGAAGTACAAGTTCGACGACAAGAACGACCTGCTGCACGCGGTGAAGGCCCGGATCAAGGAACCGGAGCTGGCCGCGCGGTTGAAGCGCATGGATCGCCTGTTCGACATCGTGGTCGCGTTCCTGATCTTCGCCTACTTCGCGGTGCAGGGTCTGCGGCTCTACGACACCAGCTGGATGCCGTTGCCGGTCTTCGTGATCGCGATGGTGCTGCTGCGCAGTTCGCTGGCCGGCTTCGGCCACTACGCGATCCACCGCGCGCAGAAGGGCTGGAACAAGTACGCGGTGAACGCCTTCGACATGAACTATGTCGCACTGTCGTTCGTCACCGCCGACGGCCACGCCCTGCTGCACCACCCGCACACCCAGAGTGAAGTCGACATCAAGAAGAACGTCTTCACCATGATGATGCAGGTCCCGCGCCTGTACCGGGTGCCGATCCACACCGTGCACAAGTTCGGGCATCTGTTGACGGGCATGATCATTCGCCTACTGGATGTCTGCCGGCTCACCCGCAAGGTCGGCATCAAGGACATGTATGGCACCTGGCGTGGTGCGTTGCCGCACTTCATCGGCTCGTTCGGCATGCGGTTCCTGCTGGTCGCCGAGTTCGTGGCCTTCGCCGTCGCGGGCGACCTGCTCGCCTGGGCACTGCAATTCGTGATCACCCTGTGGATCAGCACCTTCATGGTCGTCGCGAGCCACGACTTCGAAGTGCCGACCGAGGAGCTGCACACCGAGACCGAGGACTGGGGTGTCAACCAGCTCGAGCAGGCCTACGACCTGACCGTGGTGGGCAACAAGTACGTCGACTGCTTCCTGTCGGCGGGCTTGAGCTCGCACCGCGTCCATCACGTTCTTCCGTTCCAGCGCAGCGGTTTCGCCAATATCGCCACCGAGGGCGTGGTGCGTGAGGAAGCCGCGAAGTTCGGAGTGGAATGGCTGCCCGCGAAGAGCTTCTTCGGTGATCGACTTCCCAAGCTGTGCCGGACCTACCTGCTCGCGCCCTCGGACGAGGCCAAGCAGAACCGGTGGGGACTGGTGCGTGAACACTGCGCACCCACAGCGCTGAAGACCTGCGTCACCTACACGGTGCAGGGCTTCACCGGCATCGGAACCGTCTGACCCGGCCGCTGCCACGTCTTCTCTGTCTCGAAAGGAATTGTGCCCGTGTCTGTTTCCATTGATGAAGGTGTGCGTCGACCACACGGTCCGCTGAAGACGGCCGACGTCGATCGCGGGCACGATCTGCTACCGCCGACGCCGCCCACGACCGTCGGTGTGATCGAGGCCGTGGCGACGGGCTCGCCGCAGCGAGTGGTCGAGCAGGCCGTCAACGCCGGACGCGTGGCCGAACTGTTCTCCGATCCCGTTCAGCGGCAGCGTATTCCACGAATCTACGAGAAGACCAGGATCGACACCCGACATCTGGCCATCGATCCACTCGCACCCGATTTCCTCGAATTCAGCAGGCGCCCCGGCACCATCCGGGAGCGGATGAATCTGTTCTTCGAGCACGCCGCGCCGCTCGCGGTGGACGTGGCCCGCCGGGCGGTGGCCGGTTTGGCGAACCCGGCCGAGGAGATCGGTCAGCTGATCTTCGTGACCAGCACCGGATTCATCGCCCCGGGCGTGGACGTCGCGGTCGTCAAGGAACTCGGCCTCTCGCCGACGGTCAACCGGATGATCGTGAACTTCATGGGCTGCGCCGCCGCGATGAACGGCATCCGGACCGCCGTGGACTTCGTGCGGGCGCATCCGGACAAGAAGTCGATGGTGCTGTGCCTCGAATTGAGCTCGGTGAACGCCGTTTTCGACGACGACGTCAACGACGTGATCACCCACAGCCTCTTCGGCGACGGGTGCGGTGCGGTGGTGATCGGCGCCAACCAGGTGCACCAGCCGCTGGCGCCCGGCAGTGTCGTGATCCGCGACAGCTTCAGCCACCTGTTCGACGACGCCGAGGACGGCATCGTGCTCGGCGTGAAGGACGCGGGCATCACCTGTGAGCTCGCGGCGAGCCTGCCCGACTACATCTACCGCGGTGTCGACCCGGTGGTCACGCAGGTGCTGGCGCGCAACGGTCTCGACAAGGGCGATGTCGACCTGTGGGCGATCCACCCCGGTGGCCCGCGCATCATCGAGGAATCGGCCCGGTCGCTGGGGATCGCGCCCGAGTCGGCCGCGCCGAGCTGGGCTGTGCTCGCCGAGCACGGCAACATGCTGAGTGTGTCGCTGATCTTCGTGCTCGAACGCATGATCCGCGAATCCGATTCGGCGGCACCTATTTCCACCGGGGTGGCGTTCTCGTTCGCGCCCGGTGTCACCCTCGAGGGCATCGTGTTCGATGTCATCCGCAGCTGAGAGTCCATCATGCAATTGCTCCGTTTTCTCGCCGCGCTGTCGCCGGCCAGGATCGCGGCCGTGGTGGTCGCGGGTCTGATCTGCGGCGCCGCCAACACCTATCTGGTGACGTTGATCAACGCGGCGGTCTCGCCGAAACCGCCGCCGGACGACCTGATCACCCGGTTCGTGCTGACCGGCCTGGTGATCCTGGTCAGCGGTGTGCTCTCGCAGGTGCTGCTGATCCGGTTGTCGCAGGACGCCATCTACCGGTTGCGCAGCGATCTGAGCTCCGGGATCGTCGCCGCTCCATTGGAACACCTGGAACGGCTCGGTATGCATCGCCTGATGGCGACGCTCACCGAGGACGTGCGTTCGCTGTCGCAGGCGGTCACCGCGATTCCGGCGATCTGCGTCGACGTGGCGACCATCGTGGGTTGCTTCGTGTTCCTGGCAGTGGTGTCGGGGCCGATCTTCGCGGTCACCGTGGCCGGTACGCTGGTCGGGATCGCCTGTGTCGAAATGGTTCTCAAGCGGGTGCGCGGGATCTACCGTGAGGCTCGGGAGAACGAGGACGCGCTGCTGCGCTCCTTCCAGGCCGTCACGCTCGGCATCAAGGAACTCAAACTGCACCGTGGCCGCCGGCGCGACTTCATGGACCGGCATCTGCTCGGTTCGGCGGGCACCCTGCGCGACCAGAACACCGACGCCGGGTCGAAGTTCTCCTACGCACAGGGTTTCGGTCAGGCGTTGCAGCTGGCCACCATGGCGCTGATCCTGTTCGTCCTCGCCGCAGCGCTGGACCTGCCGCGCGAGACGATGTTCGGGTACGTGCTGGTGACCACGTTCCTGGCGATGCCGATGCAGAACTTCATGCACCGTATCCCCGATCTGCTGCGCGGTGACGTGGCGCTGGCCAAGATCCGGGCGATGAACCTGTCGATGACGACGATGCACAACGAGGACGAACTGCCCTACGTCGAGCGTCCGCCGGTGGGACAGGCCAAGCTCGAACTGTCGGACGTGACCTACGTGTACCGCTCCGAGGCGCCGTCGCCGGTGCCACCGCCGCCCGGCACTCACCCGGGCGGGATGCCTGCGCATCCGCCGCGTCCCGGTGTTCCGCCGCGCGGGGGCAACGGGCATCCCGGTGGTCCGCATCCGGCGCATCCCGGCGCGCGGCCCTCGGCCGGTCCCGATGTGAACGGCAAGAACTGGGTCGACCACGGCGCAACCGATGTGCGGCCGGTGCCCTTGGGTCCGCCGCCCGAGCTCGACGAGTCCGGTGAGGGCGGGTTCCGGCTCGGGCCCATCGACCTGGTCTTCGAACCGGGCCAGATCACCTTCATCGTCGGCGGTAACGGCAGCGGGAAGTCGACGCTGGCCAAGATCATCACCGGTCTGTATGTGCCGCGCACGGGGTCGTTGTCGCTCAACGGGGAGAGGATCGACCACGACAACATCGAATGGTTCCGGCAGAACTCGTCCGCGGTGTTCACCGATTTCCATCTGTTCGAGGACTACCTGGGCTTCGACCGGCCGGGGATCGACGCCGAGGTGCGGCGGTATCTCGAGGAGCTGCAGATCGCGCACAAGGTGAGTGTGGAGGGCGGGCGCCTGTCGACCGTCGACCTGTCCCAGGGGCAGCGCAAACGCCTCGCCCTGCTCACCGCGCTGCTCGAGGACCGGCAGATCTATGTGTTCGACGAGTGGGCCGCCGATCAGGAGCCGAGGTTCCGTGAGGTGTTCTACCGGGAGATCCTCACCGATCTGAAACAGCGCGGGAAGACCGTCATCGTGATCACCCACGACGACCGGTACTTCGACTGTGCCGATCAGCTGGTGAAGCTCGACTTCGGGTCGGTCGCGGCGTAATCGCCTGTGCCCCGGTCGATTCGTCGATCGGGGCACAGGTGTGTCCGGGTTCAGGCGATCTCGCGGTGCGCGGTGACGACCCGTCGCATGGGCGGGCGGTCGACCAGGCTGACCTCCGAAGGTGTTCGGCGCCAACCGGTTTCGCAGGGCAGGAACTGGACCAGGCCGATGCCGGAATCGCGGATGCCGAGGCGGTCGAGCAAGGTGGCGACCACCTGACGGCTCATCACCGCCAGTTCGTGGGTCGGGCGGTTGCGGTGCACGCGGGTGCCGAGGTCGACCTGGGCGATGGCGGACAGACCGTGGCGTTGCCAGCAGTCGAGCAGGATCCCGATCTCGGCGCCGTATCCGCCCGCCAGGGGGACATCACCGAGGAAGGCGCGGGCGACGGCGTATTCGCCGCCCAGGGGTTGCACGATCTCGGCCAGCGCGGGTGCCAGCGCGGTGAGCAGCGGACGCGCGACCAGCTGGGTGACCCGGCCGCCGCCGTCGGCGTCCAGTTGCGCTCCCGTCGTGATCGGCCGCCGGTAGAAGCCCTTCACCAGCGTGATGCCGGGTTCGGTGAGCAGGGGAGTCAGCAGGGCAGGCACGAACAGCGGATCGGGTGCCACGAGGTCGGCGTCGAGGTACACCAGCAGGTCGCCGGTCGCCACCGCGAGCGACCGCCACACCACCTCGCCTTTACCGGGCCTGGGTGGCACTCCCGGCATCGCCTCTTCGAGGGTGTAGGCAGCCGCGCCCGCCGCCCGCGCCCGGGCGACGGTGCGGTCGGTCGAGCCGGCGTCGAGCACGATCAGTTCGTCGATCAGACCACCGAGCAGTGGTCGCACCGACGCCACGACCCCGGCCACGGTGTCCTCGTCGTCCAGGGCGGGGACAACCACCGAGACCCGGCGACCCGACTTGCGGTCGATGAGCTCACGGACGTCCATATCGATCAGTGAACGTCAGCGACCGCGCGCCTGCCAGCGATGCGGCGACATCTTGTGACCGGAGCCAACGGCGAGGTCGGAGTAGCTGGTGAAACGGACAGCACGGCGCCGCGGACCGGTACGGTTGGACTGTTCGCCGTCGACGGCGACGACCGGCGAGTGGAGGAGCGGACGTCATGAGCGCGACGGTGGTCGAAGTGGCGAAGGGATCGAAGACCGATCTCACCGACGGACGCTACACCGTCCGCCTGGATCTCGACGGTCCCGCGGGCGCGGTCGACGTGTCGGCGGTCCTGGTGACCGCCGACGGGAAGGTGCGCTCCGACGCCGACTTCGTCTTCTTCAACAACCCGTCCGCCCCCGGTGTCCAGCTCGAATCGGATGCCGTTGTCTCCGTCGACCTTTCGGCGATTCCGGCCGAGATCCACCGGGTTGTCATCGCGGGAAGTACCGAGGCACAGGGCATCCGGTTCGGTGAGGTGGCGGGGCTGCGGGTGTCGGCGACCGGCAGCGGGCAGGCGCTGAGCTTCACGCCCGCCGGGCTCGATTCCGAGACCGTCCTGCAGGCGGTCGCACTGTACCGCCGGGGGAGTGGGTGGCGGCTGGACGCGATCGGCCAGGGTTACAGCGCGGGTCTCGCGGCCTTCGCGACCGAGCACGGGATCACGGTCGACGAGGAGGTAGCGGAGGAGTCGGCGCCCGCGCTCGCCTCGCCGCAACCTGTTGCGGCGCAGCAGAACCCGACCATCGATCTGCGCAAGGTCGATGTGGTGCTCACCAAGGATTCGCCGGACAAGCGGGCCACCATCGATCTTCGCAAGGGCGGTGCGGGCCATGTTCTCACCGTCGGTCTCGAATGGGACGGTCGTGGCGCGAAATACGACAGCAACGGCAAGCCGACCGAATTCGGCACCGGCGACCTTGACGTGTACTTTTTCTGCCGCAACGAACTCACCGGCGACTATGTCGTGGTCAGCGGTGAGAAGGGGCACCAGGGCGATCTGAACGTCTGGCCGCACATCCACCACCAGGGCGACAGCCGTGGCCCCGGGGCCGGTGGCCTGCCCGCCACCGAACAGGTGGTGGTCCGGCCCACCGAGAACGGTGACCTGCTGCTCAACGTGTACCAGTCCGTCGACAACGGTGCCGGAGCCATCGATACCTTCGGCCGCCCGCGAGTCCGGGTGCGCTACGGCCGCCCCGGGCCCGACGGACTGCCCGGTCCCGACGCGGATCAGATCACCGTCGTCATCGGCAACGGCAAGAACTCCTTCTGGGCGACCGTCGCCCACATCGACGTCCGCGACGGCATCCTCACCGTCGACGGAACCACCAGGTACAGCCGGGCTTTCAGCGAACGCATGCCCGTCCTCGACACCGAGGGCACCTGGGTCCGCGCCGCCAAGAACGGCCCCGTCGGCCGCAGCAAAGCCGGCAACGGCCTGGGCCTCAGCCGCTACGAAGGTCAGTGCCCCGCACCTCGCTGAGCTGTCCGGTAGTTCCGCCGGAGACTTCCACGCGGGCGGGCCGTCGGCGTTTTCGCTGGTGAGTCGTAGGCTGGGGCCATGGCAGCCGACACCGAATCATCGTTCGATATCAAGCCCCGCTCGCGCGATGTCACCGACGGGCTCGAGAAGACCGCCGCACGCGGCATGCTCCGCGCGGTCGGCATGGGGGACGAGGACTGGGTGAAGCCCCAGATCGGGGTGGCGTCGAGCTGGAACGAGATCACCCCGTGCAACCTGTCGCTCGACCGGCTGGCCGACGCCGTGAAGGAAGGTGTGCACGCGGGCGGCGGGTACCCGCTCGAGTTCGGGACCATCTCGGTGTCCGACGGTATCTCGATGGGCCACGAGGGCATGCACTTCTCGCTGGTCAGCCGCGAGATCATCGCGGACTCCGTCGAGACGGTCATGATGGCCGAACGTCTCGACGGGTCGGTGCTGCTCGCCGGGTGCGACAAGAGCCTGCCCGGCATGCTGATGGCGGCCGCCCGGCTCGACCTGGCCAGCGTGTTCCTCTACGCGGGATCGACGCTGCCGGGCAATCTCGACGGTAAGGACGTCACCATCATCGACGCCTTCGAAGCCGTCGGCGCCTGCATCAAGGGCCTCATCAGCCGCGAAGAGGTCGACCGTATCGAGCGCGCGATCTGTCCCGGCGAAGGCGCGTGCGGCGGCATGTACACGGCCAACACGATGGCCTCGGCGGCCGAAGCGCTCGGCATGAGCCTGCCGGGGTCGGCGGCGCCGCCCGCCCCCGACCGCCGCCGCGACGTCTTCGCGCACCGGTCCGGGGAGGCGGTCGTCGAGCTGCTGCGCAAGGGGATCACCGCGCGCGACATCATGACCATGCCTGCCTTCGAGAACGCCATCACCGTGGTCATGGCACTCGGCGGGTCGACCAACGCGGTGCTGCACCTGCTGGCGATCGCGCGCGAGGCCGGGGTGGGCCTCACCCTCGCCGACTTCAACCGGGTCGGTGACAAGGTGCCGCATCTGGCCGACCTGAAACCGTTCGGCCGCTACGTGATGACCGATGTGGACCGGGTCGGCGGTATCCCCGTCGTGATGAAGGCGCTGCTCGACGCGGGTCTGCTGCACGGTGATGTCATGACCGTCACCGGCAAGACCATGGCGGAGAACCTCGCCGACATCGAACTCGGTCTCGACGGCGACGTCATCCGGCCGCTCGACCGGCCCATCCACCGATCCGGCGGGCTCACCATCCTGCACGGCACGCTGGCGCCCGAAGGGGCGGTGGTGAAGAGCGCCGGCTTCGACTCCGATGTGTTCGCCGGGACGGCACGGGTGTTCGACGGGGAACGCGCCGCGATGGACGCGCTGGAGAACGGCAGCATCGTCGCCGGTGATGTGGTGGTCATTCGCAACGAAGGTCCCAAGGGTGGTCCGGGTATGCGCGAGATGCTCGCCATCACCGGGGCGATCAAGGGCGCGGGCCTCGGCAAGGATGTCCTGTTGCTCACCGACGGCCGATTCTCCGGTGGCACAACGGGTTTGTGCGTCGGCCACGTCGCACCGGAGGCGGTCGACGGCGGTCCGATCGCGTTCGTCCGCGACGGCGACCCGATCGTCCTCGATGTCGCCAACCGGCGCCTCGACGTGGAAATCGACCCGGCAGACCTCGCCGCCCGCAAGGTCGGCTGGGAACCCGCCGCACCCAAATACACCTCCGGTGTCCTCGCCAAGTACCGCAAGCTGGTGAGCTCGGCGGCCCATGGAGCCGTCACGGGATGACGCCGGACGAGGTTCGCCTGCTGGCGCTGGGATTCGAGGGCGCAACCGAGCGAGACCACCACGGTCGGCCCTCGTTTCGCAGGCGAACCATTTTCGCGACCCTGCCCGACGACGAACACCTGCGGGTGATGCTCCCCGAGGCAGGCATTCGTGAGGCGGTCGCGGAATCACCCGCCTGGTGCGCCGAGTCGTGGTGGGGCAAAAAGCTCGCCGCGGTGCAGGTGACCCTGGCGGACGCCGCACCCGAACTCGTCGCCGAAATGCTGGGTGACGCGTGGGACGCGCACGGCTGACCTGCCCTGCGATCAGCTGATGGGGAGGTTCAGTGCGCGCCGACGATGCGCAGCGCCATGTTCGCGTAGCCCTCGGCGATGTCCTCGGGGCTCCAGTCGCCGCCGTCGCGGTACCAGCGGGCGATGTCGATGCCGAGGGAGAGCAGGGCGACCGCGGCCATGCGCGTGTCGGGCACGTCGAACGCGCCGGTGGCGACTCCGCGTTCGACGAGGTCGCGGATCTCCTGGTCGATCTGGCGGCGCAGGCCGCGGATCTCCGCGTAGTGCTCGGGGGTGAGCGCGGACAGTTCGTAGTTCACGATCCGGGCCCGGGTATGGCCGCGCACATGGTGCGCCGCGAAGTCGTGGACCACGGTGCGCAGGGCAAGCGTCGGGTCCTCGGTCGACCAGATGGCGGCGCGGACCAGCTCGAGTGACTGCTCGTGCCCCGCGCGCGAGATCACGTACAGCAGTTCCTCTTTCGACTTGTGATGCACATACACCGCCGCCGGGCTCATGCCGGCGGCGGACGCGATATCGCGCGTGGTCGTACCGTTGAAGCCTTTTTCGGCGAACGCGTCGATGGCTGCCTCTAGGAGGCGTGCACGGGTGGCATCGCCTCGGGGCTCGATGGTCTCGGTCATTTCCGCGCCATTATCTCGTCTCCCAGGATCGCGGCCGGTGTCGGGCCATGTGACATGGCCGACACCATTGAGCCTGTCGTCAGGGTCGGCGCCCGAGTCGCCGAGAGTATGGCCTGGGCTGCGGTGCCCGCCCGTTTTCCCACCCTCGCACCGGGTAGGCGGTGTACGAGGAAAGGAGGACCCCATGCATGAGCCGAAGGAACCGCCCGGTGACCGCTACGACCCCACCCAGGACCCGGATGCCGACCCGGACATGATCCAGCCACCCGACCGCCTCACCCCGCAGCCCAGTCAGGCGGAAGGAGAGGACGACGAGTCACCGTCCGAACGCGGCGGATAAGCTGTCGGCCAAGAGTATTCGCGCTCAGGTTCGCGAGGGGAGATTGTGGTCGGCCGCCCCCTGCTGTATCTCGATGTGGACGGGCCCCTCAACCCATATCTGGCGAAGCCGGAGCGTCGTCCGAGGGGGTACGAGACGCACCGGATGCTGCCGCAGTCGTGGATCGCGCGGCACCGCGACATCCCCGTGCGGCGGGTGAAGCCGTTGCGGGTGTGGCTGAACCCGGTGCACGGACGGATGCTGGTGGACCTCGCCGAGCACTTCGACCTGTGGTGGGCGACGACGTGGGAGCACGACGCGAACACGCATATCGCCCCGGTGCTCGGTTTGCCCGAGTTGCCTGTCGTCGAGTGGCGATCGCCCGGATGCGAGGGCCCGGAGGGCACGTTCTGGAAGACTGCCGAGCTGGTCGAACACGCGGCAGGCCGACCGTTCGCCTGGATCGACGACGACATCACGACACCGGATCGCCGCTATATCAACACCCGGCACGACGCCCCCGCTCTCCTGCGATTCGTCCACCCGGCGGCCGGTCTTGTCGACGACGACTTCGCCGCCCTGTCGTCCTGGGCACGCACCATAGGATGATCGGAAACACCTGTCTTGCAGGTCGATTCGTGTGTGAAGCATCGCGGCGGAAGGCGAAGAGTTGAGCGTGGATCTCGAGGGTGCGATACGGGCGCTACACGATGACCTGGCCGCCTGGCTCGGGACCGAGGCGCCGGACTCGGTTTTCGACCGTTTCGCGGCGGCGCAGGACGCCTCGTTCTCCATGGTGACCACCACCGGACAGATCCTGCACCGCGACGAATTGCTGGCCGGGCTGCGAGCGGCGCGTAACGCCCAGCCGGGGTTGCGTATCACCATCAGCGAGATCGAAGTGCTGTCAGCGGACGATGCCATGACGGTGGTGCGTTTCCTCGAATCGCACGATCACGCCGGTGTGGTTTCCCGGCGTCGTGTGCTCGCGGTTCTGCGCCCGCAGCCTGACGCGGTGCGCTGGTGGACCCTCCAGGAAACCGACGTACCCAACTGACCCGTCCAGAGGTACTGCCCTCGGGCTCATCGAAGCGGACCTTCATGTAGGTTGAAGCTGTCGATCTGTTGAGCTACGCTGCGTGCATGCGAAAAACTACTACAGAGCGTAGTAATGGCGGTGCCACCATTGGTTTCTCGCGGCGAGCCCTGATCGGGGGGGCCGTCACGGTGGCCGGTGCGGCGACGGCGGGCGCGGTGATCGGGCGGGGTGCCGCGCCGGATTCCGCCGGTGTGGCGATCGAGCCCTTCCACGGCGAACACCAGGCGGGGATCGCGACGAGTCCGCAATCGCACGCACTGTTCCTTGCCTGCGATGTGGCGCGTCCGGACCGGGGCGCGCTGCGTGAACTGCTGACCGAATGGACCGCGGTCTCGGCCGCACTCACGGCGCATCGACCGATGCCCGAACCGCCACGTGCCCAACCGGATACGACCGCCGAAACCGATTTCGCGACCGGACTCGAGCCCGCCCGCCTGACGATGACCTTCGGTCTCGGCGCCGCCGTGTTCGACGAGCGGTTCGGCCTCGCCGACCGCCGTCCTCGCCACCTCGGCGCACTACCGGCCTTCGACGGCGACGCCCTGAACCCCGCCTGGTGTGGTGGTGATCTGCTGGTGCAGATCTGCGCCGACGACTCCCAGCTGGTCAGCCACGCTTTTCGGGCCTTGCGAGCGCGCATGCCCGGCCTGGCCCGGATGCGCTGGACGCAGCACGGCTTCCTCGGTCTCCCCGGCGACGGCGGTACCCCGCGCAATGCCTTCGGCTTCAAAGACGGCACCGCGAATCCCCGAACCGGCACAACCGATTTCGATACAACGGTGTGGGTCGACTCGCCCGCCGAACCCGGCTGGTTCCATGGCGGTACGTACTTGGTCTTCCGCAAGATCCGGATGAAAACCGCCGAGTGGGACCAACTTCCGGTCGCCCAGCAGAACCAGATCATCGGACGGCGGCGTGGTGACGGTGCCCCGCTCGGTGGCGCATCGGAATTCGACACCGTCGACCTGGCCGCGCGGGACGAACGCGGTGACCTCGCGATCGCGGACAACGCGCATGTGCGGATGGTGCACGGCATCCCGATGCTGCGCCGCGGCTACAACTACGACTACGGATTGCTGGTCGCCAACGCCGGCGGCTCGCCCGATCCGACACCCGCCCAACCACATTCGCACGCACCCGGTACGCCGGAACACAGTCACGGCGGCCACGGCCAACTCGACGTCGGACTGCTTTTCGCTGCCTATCAGAACAACCCGCCCGAGCAATTCGTGAAGGCACAGCGGGCCATGGTGACCGACCGGCTCAACCCGCTCGTCCAGCACACCGGCAGTGGATTCTTCGCAATGCCGCCGGGTGCGGCGCCGGGGGAGTCCGTCGCCGCGGCCCTGCTGGCGTGAGCGCTCGGGTCAGTCCTGCCAACCGCTCGAGTTCATGAGGTCGTCCCAGTTCGGCAACGCGACCTGCGGATGATGCAGACGCACGAGCTCGGCGCCCAGGCTGGCCGGAAACGCCTTCCTGGGGTCCGCGAGGATCTGCTCCTCCATGATGGCGGTGATCGCGGGGGTTCCGCCGAGCCGCGGGTAGGCGGCATGGACGACGTCGGCGTAGCCGGGCGGCAGATCCCCCGGCCCGCCACCGATATCGATGCCGATGCCCGTAACCGCGATCCAGATCTCGGCCGGCCTGCGCCTGCGGAAGACCGGTGAGTCGCTGAAACCCGAGGTGTGCGCGGCGATCGCGTCCCACACTGTCTCGACCCGGCTGTCGGTGATGCCGTGGCGCTCGAGGAACTCGGCCGCGAAATCCGCGCCGTCGACCTCGAATCGTTGATTTCCGTTGGCGATCTCGCCCAGCCCGATGTCGTGTAGTGCGCAGATCAGGTACATGGTCTCGTCGTCGTAGTCGACATCGGCCCGCAGGCCGTTCGTCGCGGCGACGGCACGGGCGAACAGATATCCACGCAGGCTGTGATTGCGCACCGGCGCCGCCACGGCGGTGTCGATCAGCTCACGCGCTGCCTGAGCGACGGGTGTGGTCGGGAAGACCAGCGCGTCGGGCCGGGCCGATGCGATCGCGTGCGACGCGGCGAGCGCTGCCCCGGTCAACGCGGCGGCACCGAGGGCGCTACGGCGAGGGATGTCCATGATTACTCCGATCCTGATAACCTTCAATGCATTTGAAGGTTATCAGGATTCCTTCAATTAGGTTGAAGGAGTGGCCGTCTGGTTCCGCCATGGACGAGCGTGGAGGACATCGGGTGCGCGGCCCCCGCCGGACCGGCCTGCGCGCTGATCCGGGCGATAGGGTGCACACAGCGTTCGTTCTTGTCGGAGTCCGGTAGGACCGTTGTGAGGAGTGATGCGCGTGCGGATCGATCTGACCGGGAAGACGGCGTTGGTGACCGGCTCCACCCAGGGCATCGGGGCGGCCATCGTGCAGGGGCTCGCCGACGCGGGCGCGCAAGTGGTGGTGAACGGACGCTCGGCCGATCGGGTGGACGCGTCGGTCGACGCCATTCGCGGCACCGGTGGGGACGCGGTCGGTGTGGCGGCCGATGTGACCACCGACGAGGGCGTCGCCCGATTGCTGCGCGAATTGCCCGGCGTGGACGTTCTCGTGAACAATCTCGGCATCTTCGAGGCGGTGCCCGCGCGGGAGATCACCGACGCGCAGTGGCGGTCGTTCTTCGAGGTGAACGTGCTGTCGGCCGTGCGGCTCATCCGGGCGTACCTGCCTGGCATGATCGAGCGCGGGTGGGGTCGTGCCCTGCAGATCGCCAGCGATTCCGCCGTGGTCACTCCCGCCGAGATGATCCACTACGGAGTATCCAAGACGGCGCTGCTCGCCGTGACCCGCGGCTTCGCCAAAGACGCCGCGGGAACCGGGGTCACGGTGAATTCGGTGATCGCCGGACCCACGCACACCGGTGGCGTCGAGGAATTCGTGTACCAGCTGGTCGACCGGTCGTTGCCGTGGGAGCAGGCGCAGCGTGAGTTCATGCGCGTACATCGCCCGCAGTCGCTGATCCAGCGGCTGATCGAACCGTCGGAAATCGCGAACATGGTCGTCTACCTGAGTTCGCCGCTGGCGTCGGCGACCACCGGCGGAGCCCTGCGCGTGGACGGTGGCTACGTCGATTCGATCCTGCCGTAACGCCCCTGCCAGGCGGCGAGCCAGCCGATCTCCATGGCCGCGTCGAGGAGGTAGGTCTTGCGGATCGTGCCCTTCGGTACGTAGATCAGGTCGATCGCCAGCAACCAGCCCGCGGTGGTGAGACCGAGCCTGCGTGCGCTCGCCAGACCGGCGGGTGTGCGCGCTGACGTCAGCTGCACCAGGCCGTTGCCGGCGAGCAGTCCGGCGACGGTGAACTGCAACCAGCGGTCGTACTTCGAGCCGAAGATCGCCTCGAAGCTGCGCCTGCTGACGAGCGGCCATACGCCGCCCACGACATTGAAAGCGCCGTGCGCGCGGGCCAGGGTCGAGGCCCGATTCGGCCCGGTCGGACGGTCGTCGGTGGACATTGCACTCCTCACCGAGAAGGGCTTGACGTGAGTCGCTTACCCCGGCCGAGCGCGCGAAAACACCTGGTGACGACACAAAACAGGCGGGCCGGCGCCAGGGAGTGGGTGGTGCGGGTAGTGCGGTGCCGGCCCGCCTGCACACTATTCGTGCGTGGGGGAGTCGTGGATGGGTGCAGCCTCCCGCACCGACCGGCGCGGCGACGCATGCGGGCGTCTCATCGCAGGGTGAGTGGGGTCGCCGCGTCGATGTGCGTCAGCTTCTGCGGGTTGCGGACGTAGTAGATGCCGGTGATCCGGTCGTCCTCGACGCGGACGGCGAGCACACCGTCGCGCTCGCCGTCGATGGACACGGCCAGCGCGGGCCCCCCGTTGACCAGCGTCGGCTCGACGACGAGGTCGACAGCGTGTTTGGTGAGGCCGCCGACGATGAAACGCGACACCTTGTCGGCGCCGACGACCGGGCGCGGGTTGGCCTGCTTGATTCCGCCCCCGTCGCTGACGGCAACCACGTCCGGTGCGAGGACATCGAGCAATCCCTGCAGATCACGGGTCTCCAGCGCCCGCTGGAACGCTTCGATCGTGGCCTCGGCCTGCTGAGCGCTCACTGTGCGCCGCGGCCTGCGTTCCTCCACGTGCCGGCGGGCGCGACTGGCGATCTGGTGCACGGCGGCAGGCGACTTGTCGACCGCCGCGGCGATCTCGGCGTAGCTGATGCCGAACGCCTCGTGCAGCACGAACACCGCGCGTTCGGTCGGGGTCAGCGTCTCGAGCACCAGCATCAATCCCATCGACACGCTGTCGGCGAGTTCGACATCGGCGGCGACGTCCGGTGCCGTGAGCAATGGTTCCGGCAACCACGAACCGACATAGGACTCCCGTCGCCGCTTGAGCGAGCGCAACCGGTTCAGCGCCTGGCGGGTGGTGATGCGCACCAGATACGCGCGCCGGTCCGCCACCTCGTCCAGGTCGGCCTTCACCCACCGCAGCCAGGTCTCCTGCAGCACGTCCTCGGCGTCGGCCGCCGAGCCGAGCATCTCGTAGGCCACCGTGAACAGCAGATTGCGATGCCGCACAAAGGTTTCCGTCGCGTCGACCGGAGTGGTCATCGTCGGTTCTCCTGTCCGTGGCTCAGGCTGTGGTGATCGCGGCGCGGCGGTCGCGCAACACCTGCGGGCGGTGTTTGCCGTCCCTGGGCCAGGAGTGCGAACCGGGCTTGTTCGCCTCGGTGACCAGATGCTTCACGCTGGCCGCACACGAGAACTCCTTGAGCGCGCGACCGGCCGGGCCGGTGAAGTAGAGGCCCATCGCGGTGTCGTCCTTGTGGCCGAGCTGGAAGATGCCCGCTCGGCGGCCGAAGCTGATGCACATCGCCTGGAAAGCCAGGTCGATCGAGGTGGGTTCGGTCCCGTCGATGCGATGCGCGATGGTGTCCGCGGCGTGTGCGCCGAGGCAACCGGCCACATAGGCGCTCATCCGGAACGGAAGGTCCGAGGGTGCCGACGAGTCACCGGCCGCGACGATCCGGTCGTCGTCGACGCTGGTCAGGGTCTCGTCGGTGAGCAGCCGCCCGGCGGCATCGGTGCGCAGGCCACTGTGTGCCGCCAGTCGCGGTATGCCGAAACCCGCTGCCCAGATGGTGATCTCGCTGGGCAGGCTGGTTCCGGTAGCCAGGTGCACCGACGTCTTCGTCACCTCGGTGACGGCCGATTCGGGACCTTCGAGCAACCCGACGCCCAGCTTCGTCAGGTACTTACGGGCGGTTCGTCGCGCTCGTGGGTGCAGGTACGGGCCGAGCGTGCCGCCGCAGACGAGGGTGACCGAACGTCCCTGTTCGGCGAGTTCGGTCGCGGTCTCGATCCCGGTGGGGCCGCCGCCGACCACGGTCACCGGCGCCGACATCGCCCGGTCGAACAGGATCGACCGCAACCGCTGCGCCGCCTCCAAAGTGGCGACCGGATAGGCGAATTCGGCGGCACCGGGCACCTGGGGTTCCGGGGTGCCGCTACCGACGGCGTAGACAAGGTAGTCGAAGTCGAGGTCGGCGCCGTCGGCGAGGGCGACGCGGCGGGCGCCCGCGTCGATCCCGGTGACGCTGTCGACGACCAGTGAGACACCCTCGGCCAGTACGTCGCGGTAGTCCACGATCGCGTCGTGGGTTCCGCCGACCAGCTGATGCAGGCGCAGCCGGGGCACGAAGACGGGGCGCGGGTTGATCACGGTGATCCGCACGTCCTGGCGCGCGCTGAGCCGATTCGCCGCCATCACCCCGGCGTATCCGCCGCCGATCACGACCACGTGGTTGGTGTTCATGGTGTCTCCTTCGCTCCGAGGGGTTCGAGCACAAGACACCGCGCGGGCGAGAATCCTGACACGATGTGACTCAGATCACCGACGGGTCTACCAGACCTCGATGAGCGGGCTGTCGTGGTCGGTGCGCTGCCACCGCTGGGCGAAACGGGCCAACCGGGCCGGGTTGGCGATGGCGCGCAGCCCCGCGATCCGGTCGTCGCGTACCTCCATGACCGCCACGCTGAGGACCTGGTCGTCGAGCGTGAAAACGAGGGCCGGGCAACCGTTGACCAGGGCGGCGTGCAAATCGGGTAGGCGACCGTCGAGGTGCCGTCTGATCGTGTCGGGCCGGAAGCCCGCCCGCATGGCGATCGCCAGCCGCGACGGGCCGAGGAAACGAACGAGCTTGCGGGCGGTGCCGCCCAAGCCGTCGGAAGTGCCGGTGGCGTCGGCGGTGAGCAGGGCGACGAGCTGTTCGGTCCGTCCCGACGACGCGGCGGCGACGAACGCCTCCACGATGCGTCGCGCCGCCACGTGATCGGTGCCGGTTCCGTTGCGGGCGGCGGTGATCCGGCGCTTGGCACGATGCGCGTGCTGCTGACTGGCCGATTCGCTGATGCCGAGAATGTCGGCGATCTCGGCATGGCTGTAGGAGAACGCTTCGCGCAGAACATAAACCGCGCGTTCCACCGGGGTGAGCTGTTCGAGCAGCATGAGCACCGCCAGCGTCACCGACTCCCGTTGTTCGGCGGTGTCGGCGGGCCCGAGCATGGGGTCGCCGTCGAGCAGCGGCTCGGGCATCCACGCACCCACCGCCCGCTCTCGACGTACCTTCGCCGAACGCAGACGGTCCAGAGCCAGGTTGGTGACGATCTTGGTGAGCCAGGCCTCTGGCACCTCGACGTGGTCGCGATCCGCGGCCTGCCACCGCAGAAAAGCGTCCTGCACCGTGTCCTCGGCATCGGCGGCCGACCCGAGCAGGCGGTACGCGAGCGAGGCCAACCGGTTGCGGTTGGCCTCGAAACGCGCGACGGTCGCGGTGTCCATGAGCACGACTCTAGGCGGCGAGAACCCCGCGCGAAGGTGCGCCCGCGGCCGCGCGGTAGTGGTGGTCGAGCTTGCCGAATGTCGGGTGGCTGATCGCCCAGCCGCTGGTCCCCACGATGGCCGACTTCACCCAGGCGGCCGGCCTGCCACACAGCGCGCCCGGCTTGGCGCGGGCATCGCCGTCGACGAACTGGAAGACAGCGTCCTTACGTCCGAGGCTCACATGGTTGCCGACGTAGCTCAGCGAGGTGCGCTTGATCGCGCGTCCGGTGAGTTCGCCGATGATCGTCGCCGTGGCCTGCTGCCCGGTGAACCCGGCCGACGCGCACGACATCGGCAGCGGACGACCGTTCCCGCCGATGACGAACCCGCTGTCGCCCGCTACGAACACATCCGGATGCGAAACCGATCGCAGCTCGCGATCCGCGGTGATCTGCCCGTTGGGCTCCACCGCGAGTCCACTGGCGGCGGCGATCGGGTGGACCGCGAATCCGGCCGCCCACACCGTCGCGTCGGAGACGAAGGCGGTGCCGTCCGCCGCGAACACCGCGTTCTGTTCGACTCGCTCGACCGTGGTGTGTTCGTGCACGGCGATGCCGAGCCGGTCGAAGGCTCGCAGCAGGTGCCTGCGCGCTTTCGGCCCGAGCCAACCGCCCACCTCGCCGCTGGTGGCGAGGGTGACCCGCAGGCCGGGACGGGCCTCGGCGATCTCCGTCGCGGCCTCGATGGCGGTGAGATTTCCGCCGACGACCAGCACGTCGCCGTGCCGGCCCAAGTCGTCGAGGCGGGCGCGGAGCCGCAGCGCCGAGGGGCGTCCGGCCACGTTGTAGGCGTGTTCGGCGACGCCGGTGACACCGTGGTCGGCGATGGTGCTGCCGAGCGTGTAGAGCAGGGTGTCGTAGCCCAGTTGGTCGCCTTCGTCGAGGGTGACCCGACGCCGGTCGACGTCGAGGGCGGTCACCCTGGCCACCCGCAACCGGATACCGGTGCCTGCGAAGACCTCGGCCAGCGGGCGATGCGGCAGGTCGTGTCCGGCGGCGAGCTGATGCAGCCGCAGCCGCTCCACGAAGTCCGGTTCGGCATTGACGACGGTGATCTCGAAGTCGTCGCCGTGCAACTGGCGGGCGAGGAAACCGGCGCTGAAGGCCCCGGCGTATCCGGCCCCGAGAACAACGATGCGGTGCTTCATGATTCGCTCCTGTCTGGTTCGCGTGCACCCTGAACGAGACAGCCCCCGAATTCCTGACAGCGCGATCGAGTGAAATGGACCACACGCTGATCGAGCGCTTAGTGTTCCCCTATGTCACACCTGAACGGCGAGCCGACTGTGCTCATCTACGGCGCCTACGGATACACCGGTGAACTCGTTGTCGCCGAAGCACTCTCGCGCGGATTGCGGCCGCTGATCTCGGGTCGCTCGGCCGAGCGGGTCGGTGAAGTCGCCGCCCGGCACGGTCTGACGGCGCGCCCGTTCGACCTCGCCGACACCGGCAATGCCGCCGCGCAACTCGCCGATGTCGACACCGTGCTGCACTGCGCCGGACCGTTCGTCCACACCTACGAGCCGATGCTCGCGGCCTGCCTGGCCAGTGGAACCAACTACCTCGACGTGACCGGCGAGACGCAGGTGTTCGCCGCGATCTACGCCCGCCACGACGACGCGGTGCGGGCCGGGATCACCGTGATCCCCGGCGTCGGGTTCGACATCGTCCCGACCGATCATCTCGTGGCCCGCCTGGTCGGTGAGGTATCCGACGCGGTCGGTGCCGACGTGGCGATGATCAGCCGTGGTGGTTTCAGCCGGGGCACGTTGCGCACGGCGGTCGACGGCATCGCCCGCGGCAACCTCGTGCGTTCCGGCGGTGAGCTGGTGGCGGTGCCGCACGCGCACCGCGCCCTGACGATCGACGTGGGCCGAGGTCGTCCGGTCGGTGTCGCCAGTACGCCCCTGGGCGATGTGTGCAGCGCGGGCCACGGCTACGGGCTCACCGAGGTGGCCACGTTCACCGCCGTGCCGTTGTCGCCGGTGGTGCGGGCCTTGAGCACGCCGCTGCGGTTCGTCACGGCCAGCGGGGCCGGTCGTGCCGTCACCGACCTGGTGATCGACCGGATTCCGGTTCCTGATCAGGCCACCCGCGACGCCACCCGCAGCACCGGTTGGGCCCGCGTCTACCGCGCCGACGGCAGCGGCCTTTCGCTCGCCGTCGACGTGTCCAATACCTACGCCTTCACCGCGCGTTCGATGGTGCATGCGGCGATCACCCTGCACGCCCGGCCCGCTCCACCCGGCGCGCACACCCCCGCGAACGCGCTCGGCGCCGACTTCCTGCTGTCGATCCCCGGTGGGGACATCAGCTGGCCCTTCCCGGAGCCACGTCCGGCCTGAACGGCGATTGAGGACGCCGACCCAGGGTAAGCGCGCCGTGTCAGGAAGGCAGGTGACCCCATGACCTCGATGGATCCCGACCCGCGCAATACTCCCGACCTCGAGCCGGGTGGGGGCGTATCGCCCGGCTCCACCCCGCCGGAATCGCCGCAGACGTCCGGTTTGTCGGCGCCGGAACCGAGCACCCGCCACCACTTCCCGCTCACCGGGATAGGCGCCGTGGTCTTCACACTGGTGCTCGTCGCCGTGTTCGCAGCCGTGATCGTCGGGGTGATCGCCGCGATGTAGACACCGCGACGCGCGGAAATCCCGCAGGTCGCGGGATTTGTGCGCCAGACTGTGCGCATGCCGACATTTGCCAGGGTGTTGCACACAGTTGTGGCCGGGGCGCTGGTCGTCGCGGCTGGTCACGGCGTCGCGGGCGCCGCACCGTCCGGGAGCGCCGAGGCGCCGTGGGCGGGCGGACCCGAGGGCGTGCAGGCCGCGGGAGCGGCGCTCGCCGACGGATTCACCGGCACAGTGCTGTGGGGGCGCGAGGCGAACACACCGGTCCCGATCGCCAGTATCGCGAAGGTGATGACCGCCGTGGTCGCGATCAGCACCGGTGACCTCGAACGACCGGTCACCGTCCCCGCTGAGGCGGGCGCCTACTGCGCCCAGCACAACGGCAGCACCGCCGGACTCACCGCGGGTGAGGTGCTCACCGCCCGCCAGCTCCTCTACGCGCTGCTGCTGCCCTCGGGGTGCGATGCCGCCTATGCCATCGCCGAGTCCTTCGGTCCCGGCCAGGCCGGTTTCATCGGCCGCATGAACGACGCCGCCCGGGTGATGGGCTTGGGCGCCACTCAGTTCACCGATCCCAGCGGCTTGCCCAACCCCACGGACGATTCCACGCACTCCACCCCGGCCGCGCTCGTCGCGCTCGGCGTGCGCGCGATGGCACTGCCCGCGTTCCGTGAGATCGTCGCCGCACGTGACCACCACGTCCCCGCCGACCACGACAATCGTGAACACCATTGGGAGACAACGAACAAGCTGCTACACGAATACCCCGGTGCCATCGGCCTGAAGACCGGCAACACCAACGCGGCCGGGCACTGCCTGCTGTTCGAGACGGTGCGCGCGGGTATCCCGCTGATCGGGGTCGTGCTGCACAGTTCCGACACGAGCAGCGCGGTCGCCCGCGAAGACGCCACCCGAATCCTGAACTGGGCCTACGACCCCGTGCTGAGTGTGTTGGAGCCCATCGGCGTGCGCTGAGGGCCGAGCGAGGGTCGGCGCGGTCGCGCGATCGCCAGTAACCTTTGCCCGTGATCACGTTGGGCAAAGGCGCGGCTCGGCCGAAGACGGCATTGGCCGCGGTCGTGGCGGTGGTGTTCGTAACCTTCCTCGATACGACGGTGGTGAGTGTCGCGCTCGGCGCGATCCGTACCGAACTCGGCACCGATGTGACACTGCTGCAATGGGTGGTCAACTCCTACACGGTGGTCTTCGCCGGGCTGATGCTCGCCGGCGGATCACTCGGTGACCGGTTCGGGCGCAAGAAGGTGATGATCGCCGGGTTGGTGATCTTCTGTGCGGGCTCGGTGGTTTCGGCGATGGCGAGCACCGTCGGGATGCTCATCGCCGGGCGGGCGATCATGGGGCTCGGTGCGGCGGCCTCGGAGCCCGGGACCCTGTCGGTGCTGCGCCATGTCTTCCCCGACGACCGGGCCCGTGCGAAGGCGATCGGTGTGTGGGCCGCGGTATCGGGTCTCGCCTTGGCGGCCGGGCCGGTGCTCGGCGGTGTGCTCGTGCACGCGTACGGGTGGCGGTCGATCTTCTGGTTCAACCTGGTGATCGGCGCGGTGGCGCTCGTCGCGGCGCTGTGGTCGGTACCGGAGAGTTCCGACCCCAGCCCCGAACCCATCGACTGGGCGGGTGCCGTGCTCGGTGCCACCGCCTTCGGTGCGGTGATCTACGCCGCCACCGTCGGTCAGGACCGTGGGTACACATCACCGTCGGTGCTGGGCTTCTTCGCGCTCGGTGCCGTGGCGCTGGTGGCGTTCGTCTTCGTCGAAACCCGTGCTCGCGCACCGATGCTCGACCTGAAGTACCTGCGGATGCCCGTGGTGCGCAGTGCGCTCGTCGTCGCGTTCGCCGTGTACTTCGGGATCTTCTCGATCTTCTTTTTCACCGCGATGTATCTGCAGGTGACGCAGTCGTATTCGGCCGCGCGCACGGCGGGGATCTTCGCGCCGATGGCCGGGACCATCGTGATCGGGTCGCTGGCCGCCGGGTACTGGGTGTCGCGCCGGGGTGCCCGCGTGCCGATGATCCTCGGCTGTGTGGTCGGTGCCGGTGGCATTCTGCTCACCCGTCAGGCGATGAGCGGAACACTGCACGATCCGACGATCGCGGCGGCAATGGCGGTGGCTGGCATCGGGTTCGGGATCGCCGTCGTGCCGTTGACGTCGGCGGTGATGACGGGCGTGCCACCGCAGCACTCGGGAATGGCTGCGGCCGTGACGAATACGATGCGCCAGGTCGGATCCGCGTTCGGGGTGGCGATCCTCGGCGCGGTCGTGAGTTCGTTCCTGTCCGCGGACCTCAAGGCCAAGATGACGGAGCTGGGCGTGCCGACCACCCTGCAGCCCGATGCCGTGCAGGCCGTGGAACGCGGCCGCCTGCCCGAGGGCGCCAACCCGTTCAAGTACCTGCCCTACATCAGGGATGTCATGGACGCGGGCAAGGTGGCCTTCCACCAAGGCCTCGACGCGGCCCTGCTCGCCTCGGCGATCCTCATCCTCGCCGCCGCGGTCTTCACCGCCGTCGACGAACGACCCCGCAAACGACAGCCCGCCGAGGTCGGCTGAGGCACACCGTCGCGGTCGGCCTGCTCGGTTCGTCGTACCGCGCGGTGAGCGGGCTGCCGCCGCCACAGGATCTCTACCGCCTCTCTACGAATTCCGCCGTTCGGCCGGATAGGTTTCCGGTGTGCGTGAGTCGAAACGGGTGTGGGTGTGGCCAGGGGTGGGTGTCGGCGTCATGGTCGCGGCGGTGGTGGTGAGCCTGCATTCTGGGTGGGTTGTGACGGCGCTGTGGATTCTGGCGTTGCCGTTGCTCGCCGCGTTCTGGTTGGCGGTGGTGGTTGTCGCGGTGATGGCTGTGTGGCGCACGGCGAGGGGTGGACGGCGATGGACACAGGTTGTCACCGGGCTCACGGCCGTCGTCAGTATCGGTGTGCCGGTGATGTTCTACTTCTGGCCGCAAGCGCGGGTGTGGACGCGGTTTCAGCTCGAGCGTCCCGCGTTCGACGCGGCGGTGGCCAGGGATCTGAGTGTGCGGGACTACTACGGGACCGACCTGCCCACGCATCTGTGCTGGGTGTCGGCCAATTGCAAGGTGGCCGTGGTGCGGACCGTCGACAATCACACGGCGCGTTTTGTGCCCGATTATGTCGGGATTCCCGACGGCGCAGTCGGTTACGCGCATCTGGACGGTGAACCACCCGCCGAGCCGTTCGAGGTGTTCGGGGATCAACTGTGTCCGAGCATCGAATTGGGCGACGGGTGGTGGTGGCTGGACCAGTGCGGATAACGGTTCAGCCGAAGTAGGAACTGCGCACGGGGCCGGGGGAGCGGACGGGGGTGCGGGGGCCGAGGAGCCAGGTGTCGGCGGTGGCGCTGACGAAGGTGGTGAAGGTGGGGTCGAAGTCGGGTGGGGTTTCGCCGTCTCCGGAGTCGGGGGTGGGGTCGGCGGCCGCGATTTCGGCGGCGATCTCCGGCTCGGGGCGGTCGTCGGCGGGGACCGGTTCGAGGCCGTTCTCGCCGATCCGCTGGGTGGGTGCCCAGGGTGCGATGACGGTCTGGTGCAGCAGGCCGCTGATGTCGGCCGTGACCGGCGGAGGCTGAGTCCAGCAGGTGGCGTGTTCGAACAGGATCTGACCAGGAGTGCGCTCGTGCAGGGTGACGATGAGGTCGGGGTCGACGGTGCGCAGGTCGTAGGCGACGACGAGGGTGTCGGGGGTGCCGGGCTCGTACTCCTGGGTGGGGAGATCGAGGACGCGGGCCGTGGCGAGACCGATAATGCGATCGGCCCGATCGGGGAGCAGCGACACCGTACGTGGCGCACGGCCGACCGCCGACAGCGCGAGACCCACGCGGTGGATGCTGTATCGGCACAGGGCGGCGCTGTCGCCCAGATAGGCCCAGCGCCCGGTCATTCCGGCGTCGAAGCCGTACGGCGACATCGTCGCTAGGTAGCCGCCGGTCAGGGTGAACTGCCAGCCGCGCAGATCCCGATCGTCCAGGGTGCTCACGCCGGCCGCACGATCGGCGCGAATCAGCATGCGGCTCACCCGATCACGGGCGAACACCCAGTCGTCGTCGGGTTCGGGCAGGTCGGCGAACTCGGCGCGGGCAGTCGCCGGATCACCCGCCAGGATCGAGTTGTACACCAGCAGATAATGTTCCGCCCATTCGCGGGGGCTAGAGGCGTACCGCCCCAAAACCTCGACGGCTTCGGCATGACGGTGTTCGTCTTCCAGCGCGGCGACCAGCTCCGCGAGCGCCTGGCGCACAGTGGAATCCACCCGCAACGCTTCGTGCAGAACCGGAACAGCGGCGAACGACAGGCCGTACTCCACACAGTCGTAGCCGAGCATCGTGAGCGCGCGTGCATCGGTGGCGTCGGGCAGAGCCGCCCGCGCGCTGGTCGCCAGCGGCTCGAGCTCGGCGGCGTCGGCCAGCTCGATCAGGAAGGTCACGAGTTCGGGGAGCGGAAGCTGCTCGGCGACCGGCCGCAGCGAACGCACGGACCCGCCGAGATCCCCCTGGGCGAGCAACTCGCGAGCTTCGTTCAATTCGATTGTCATCGCCACCATCCTGGGTGAGAAGCGGGACGGCGGCAACTGAGGAATTCTCACAACCCAGCAGCTGTCAACCGGCAATCCGCTTCCATCAGCATCCATCCGCTCAACTGGATCGAGAGGTCCTGGGGTGGTTCGACCGCCGAGTCGCCGAGCCGGCTCAGCCCGGCAGGCAGCGCGACCGGCCGGGACCAGTCCGCACCGAACAGTGGCAACCCGTCGACCTCGGCGCGATGCTCCCACGCCGCACGCGCGGACGCATGTACGATCCCCGCCGCGGTCGAATCACCGAGCGCCAGTGCGGTTTCGGTGAAATAGCGCGCGAGGATACCCATGAACAATCCGGAGTCGTCGTCGGTGGCACCGCTGATCACGCCGTTGTCGGTGAGGAGTTCGGCGACGGCACGCACCAGCGCCCGTGCTCGCTCGCGATACACGGGTTCGCCTGTCCGCAAGAACAATTCGGTGTCGAGGCCGATCGCGACACCCTGGCAGTAGGTGTGCACCGTGCGGTCCATCGAGCCGCCCGGCTCGTGCACACCGTCGAGAACCAGCCCGCTGGCGGCATCACGCAGCCGGTTGTGCAGGAACTCCGCGAGCCGCACCGCACGGGGAAGATCGCCGAGCCGAGCCAGGGCGATACCTGTCGGCCCGATCGCAGGTGTGTTGTAGAAGTCGTCGCCGGATCGCCACGGCACCGCGCCGAGCACCGGATTCCAGCCGTCGACCACCGCGGTGCGCAGGTCGGCGAGCGCGTCGTCGAACCGCACGTCGAGCAACCGTCGCGCGCGTTCGAGCGCGATCAGCAACCACGCCATGTCGTCGTAGTACCGGTTCGTCCACCCGGTTACATTGCGGGTCCGGATGCCGCGGGCCAGCGCGACCACCCGGTCGACCCGCTCGGGTGTGCGGGCGCGATGGGCGGCGTCGACCGCACAATCGACGAGGTGGGCCTGCCACCAATAGCACCAGCGGCCGAACGACTGATCGGTGAGCGACGCGGGCCAGACCAGCGTGCCGAGCTGCCGCTGCGGCAGCCCCCACAGCGACCGCACATGCCGGACGACGATCGCCTGCTCGGCCAGACCCGCCCGCCGTCCGCACTCCCCGGGCACCGCCGCGGCACCGCGCGTGATCGCCGCGGTCCTGGTCGGCTGGGCCAGGGCGGTGAGCGCCACCGCCGCGCCCGCACCCCACAGCACCCGGCGTCGGCTGATCCCGTCGCCACGCCGTTCCACTCGACTCCCTCGCTGGACATCATCTCCGGGCCCGGCACCGTATCGCCGCTGTCCGGCGTCGGCATGGCGCGCAGCTGAACCGCGCAGGTAGCGCACGGATCGATCCGTTGAACACGGTGAAAGCCCGTCTCGGGAGGCACCGATACGCGACACGAGAAATGTTCAGCCGCAAGATGTCTCACCATTTTCCCGCCCCGGCGGTTACGGTGGTGCGGTGGCAGGGACGAGATGTCCCACCGGCCCGCTGATCGTGCGGGTGCTCGAAGGCCACGGCGTCGAAGAAACATCAAGCGGTACCGAGCTCGACCATGCGGATACACCGGCGTATTCGTGCGGTTCGGCGGCGGTGGCGCGTTGATGTCGTTGGGGTAGCCAGGATGTGACGAGCACGATGCTGACAAGTAGCCGAAGGCAGCACTTTTCGTGTCGAAGTCGTGTCTTCGCACGAGTCTTCCCCAAAAATGTCCGCGATGCGGTAACTTAGCGGCTGCTTTGCCAATGATTGTCTGTGTGAAAGGAATTGGATTCATGGGATTCGAGGCCACGGGAGCGATCGGCGACCACTACAACGAGGCCGGTGGCGCGTCGAGCCCCCTCGGTGAGCCGATCTCGGCCGAACTGGACGCCCCGGGCGGCGGCAAGTACCAGGAGTTCACCGGCGGCGTCATCTACTTCAAGCTCCCCACCGGAGCCAAGACCGTCTACGGCGCGATCCGGCAGGCGTGGGAGGCTGAGGGCGGCGCGGGTGGCCGTCTCGGCTACCCGACCTCCGACGAGCAGGACATCGAGGGTGGCAAGATCAGCCACTTCGAGAACGGTTCGATCAGCTACTCGATCGCCGACGACGCGGTGACGATCAACGCCTAGCGTGTGATCCTCACAGGTGGGCACCGATCCGACGGGTCGGTGCCCATCGGCGTATCCGGGGCACTGATTGCCCGGTGCGTGCGTATTCGGTCCGGCGCGGGGTACACGCCACCCACCTCTGTTGTCGATGATGGGAGGCGTCATGGTGAATGTCGACGAGAAAGGCGCGGCCGGGCGCGGCGGTAAGCTGCACATCCCGCGCAGTCGCGGCGCGCTGGGCGGTCTGGCGGTGCTGCTGCTCGGTATCTGGGGCGCACTCATACCGTTCATCGGTCCGTACTTCGATTTCGCCTACACCCCGGACGAACCGTGGGTCTGGACGACGGCGCGCGGCTGGCTGCAGGTGCTGCCCGGTGTGGTCGCCATCGTGGGCGGCCTGCTCATGCTGATGAGCCGCAATCGGGTGGTCGCGAGCTTCGGCGCGTGGCTCGGTGTGGCGGCGGGCGCGTGGTTCGTGATCGGACCGTTCCTGGCCGCCTGGTTCCGGCTCGGGGACATGGGTGAACCCGTGGCCGGCTCGGACGTCAAGCGCGCACTGTTGCAGCTGACGTTCTTCTACGGGCTCGGCGCGCTGATCCTGTTCTTCGCCGCGAGCTCGCTGGGCAGGCTGTCGGTGCGCAGCACCCGTGACATCGCCTTCGCCGAGCGCACCCGCGTCGTCGGTGACGATAGGGCTCGCGTGGTGGAAGAAGAAGTCGCACCCACCGAGGGAGCGCACACCCGAGGGTTCGGAACGCGCGGTATCCGGCACCGCCCGGTGTGAGCGGTCAGGCGGTCTTGACCGTGACCACCGTGTCGGCGCTGGGGTAGTCGAGGACGCGCAGGCGCCCGGTGACCAGGTCGACGGTGTCGGCGACCACGCGACCGGCGCGGCGCGCGTCGTCGGCGAAGCTGGTGCTCACCACCCGGTAGCTGCGCTTGGCGGTGAGCACGATGTCACCGGCGCGCAGGTGACCGGCGGACCTGGGTGCTCCCTCGGTGTCCTCGGCCGCGCCGGTTCCCCTGATGAGCTCGATCAACTTCAGCACTGTGTTCTCCCAGTATGTGAAAACGCCGTCTGACGCCCCGCGCGCCGGGTCGGCGAGCGGTATCCAGCTCTCTGTACCCCGAATCGTGATGGTTGAACCCTCTTATTCCGGGCACTCCTCGCCATTCGGTGGGCCCACGCGCGAGGCGTCCAGGAACCTCCCAGGTCAGACGCAGGTGTGCGCCAGCTTCGCCGGTCACTGTCGGTGTCATGACCGACACAGAGACCGCCACCTGGGCGGCAACCGTGACCGAGGTGATCACCGCCCCCGGGGTGGACGTGGTCGTCCCGGTCTACAACGAGGAAAACGACCTGGCCGACTGTGTGCGCAGGCTGCACGCCTTCCTGCGTGAGGGGTTCCCGTTCAGCGCGCGCATCACCATCGCCGACAACGCTTCCACCGACAACACGCTGTTGATCGCCGAACATCTGTCCGCCGAACTCGACGGCGTGCGGGTGGTGCACCTGGACCGGAAAGGCCGGGGGCGGGCGCTGCACTCGGTGTGGAGCAGCTCCGATGCCCAGGTGGTCGCCTACATGGACGTCGACCTGTCGACCGATCTCAATGCCCTGTTGCCGCTCGTGGCGCCGCTGATGTCGGGGCATTCCGATATCGCGATCGGCTCCCGGCTCGCCACGTCGGCCCGGGTGGTGCGCGGGCCCAAACGGGAGCTGATCTCGCGCGGCTACAACCTGCTGCTGCGCACCTGCCTGCAGGTGCGGTTCTCCGACGCTCAATGCGGCTTCAAGGCGATGCGTGCCGAGGTGGCGCGCGAGCTGCTGCCATTGGTGCGCGATCGTGAGTGGTTCTTCGACACCGAGGTGCTCGTGCTGGCCGAGCGGGCGGGGCTGCGCATCCACGAGGTGCCCGTCGACTGGATCGACGATCCCGACAGCCGCGTCGACATCGTCGACACCGCCCGCAAGGACCTGCTGGGGATGTGGCGGGTCGGCCGGGAGATGGCGAGTGGGCGCCTCCCGGTGGCAGAGCTGCGGGCCGCGATCGGGCGAGAACCACTAATCCCCGGTGTGCCGGTGGGCATGGTCGGGCAGCTGGTGCGTTTCGCCGTCGTCGGAGTGCTGTCGACGCTGGCCTACGTGGTGCTGTATCTGCTGATGCAACCGACCGTCGGCGCGCAGGCGGCGAATCTGCTCGCCCTGCTGGTGACGGCGGTGGCGAACACCGCGACCAATCGCGCCTTCACCTTCGGCATCCGGGGCCCGGAAAGACGTGCGGCGCACCATGTTCAGGGACTGCTGATCTTCTTGTTCGGTCTGCTGATCACCAGTGGGTCGTTGTTCGCGCTGCATCGGTGGGCGGCGGGCGCGTCGGTGCAGCTCGAGCTGGCTGTGCTGGTCGTCGCGAATTGCGTTGCGACGCTTGCGCGTTTCGTCGGGCTCCGCTGGGTGTTCCGTGGTGCGGGTGATCGCCGATGACCGCGCTGATGACGAAGCCGGCGGCCGAACCGGTAGCCGACACCCCGCTGACCCGACCACGGTGGGAATTTCCGGCTCTGGCCGTGCTGCTGATCGGTACCGCGGTGGCCTACCTGTGCAACCTGACCGCCAACGGCTGGGCCAACTCGTTCTACGCGGCCGCCGTGCAGGCCGGCTCCGTGTCGTGGAAGGCGTTCTTCTTCGGATCGTCGGACGCGGCGAACGCGATCACGGTCGACAAGACACCCGCCGCACTGTGGCCGATGGAATTGTCGGCGCGAATATTCGGATTCAGCAGCTGGAGCATGCTGGCACCGCAGGTGCTGCTCGGTGTCGCGTCGGTGGCGCTGTTGTGGGCGACGGTTCGCCGCTACCACGGTGCGGCGGCCGGTCTGCTCGCCGGTCTCGCTCTTGCCCTGACACCGGTGGCCGCGTTGATGTTCCGCTTCAACAACCCCGACGCACTGCTGGTGTTGCTGATGATCGCCGCGGCCTGGGCCATGTTGCGGGCCACCGAATCCGGGCGTTGGCGCTGGCTGGTGCTGTGTGGGCTGTTCATGGGATTCGGCTTCCTGGCCAAACAGCTGCAGGTGTTGCTCGTCCTGCCTGCACTAGCCCTGGTGTACCTGTTCGCGGGGCCGCCGAAGCTGGGCACCCGGCTGCTGCAACTGTTGGCCGCCGGTGCGGCGATGGTGGTTGGTGCGGGTTGGTGGGTGCTGATCGCGCAGTTGTGGCCGGTCGACTCGAGACCGTACTTCGGTGGCTCCCAGAACAATTCGATCATCGAGCTGACCCTCGGCTACAACGGCCTCGGTCGTCTCAGTGGTGACGAGACGGGCAGCGTCGGCCCCGGTGGTGAACTTCCCGCCGGTGGCAACGGAATGTGGGGCCAGACCGGCATCACCCGCTTGTTCGACTCCGCGCAGGGCGGGCAGATCGCGTGGTTGCTGCCTGCCGCACTGATTCTCACCGTCGTGGCACTGGTCTTCTACGGCCGTGTACCGCGCACCGATCTGCGACGGGCATCGGTAGTGCTCTGGGGCGGTTGGCTGCTCGTGACCGGGCTGGTCTTCAGCTTCATGAAGGGGATCTTCCACCAGTACTACACGGTCGCCCTCGCGCCTGCGGTCGCCGCGCTCACCGCGATCGGCGCTGTCCTGCTCTGGCAGCACCGCGCCCGGATGACGGCTCGCCTATGCGCCGCCGCGACGATGGGCGTGACCACGGCCACGGCCTGGGTATTGCTCTCGCGCACCAGCGATTTCGTGCCCTGGCTGCGATGGGTGATCCTGATCGGCGGCCTCGGAGCGGCGTTCGCGCTGCTGTTGCCGCCCGCACCGAAACGGTCGGCGCTCGCGGCGCTGCTCGCCGGGACCGTCGCACTGAGCGGACCCGCCGCCTACACCGCCGAGACCATCGCCTCGGTCAATACAGGATCCATTCCCAGTGCGGGACCGGAAGTCCGTGGCGGACGGGGCATGCCCGGGCCCGGTGGCGAAATGCCGGACGGTAGAGGAGGAATGGGCGGTCGCGACAGTGCGCCGATGGGCGGCACCGCGCCCGCAGGCGGAGCTCCCGGCAACGGTTCTGCTCCGGGTGCTGTCCCGGGCGCGACGGCCGAGGCAACTGCGCCCGATGGGGGTGTCGGTAATGCTGTGCCGAACGGCGGCGGCTTCCTCGGCGGAGCGAGCCAGGTGAGCGACAAGATGATCGCGCTGCTCACCGACGACGCGGCCGACTACACCTGGATCGCGGCGGCCACCGGCTCGAACTCGGCCGCCACCTACCAGCTGGCCACCGAACTGCCGGTGATGTCGCTTGGCGGGTTCAACGGCAGCGACCCGTTCCCTACGCTCGCTCAGTTCGGGCAGTACGTGGCCGACGGCCGGATCCACTACTTCATCGCGGGTGGCGGCGGTGGCCCAGGAGCGCGGGGCGACGATGCGATCACCGCCTGGGTCGCGGCGAACTTCACCGCCGTGCAGGTCGACGGCGTCACCGTCTACGACCTGACCAGCTGAACGGCGGGGTACGCGACGTCCACGAGGCCGTCGCGTACCCCGTTCACAGGAAACGCCCAGTTTCCTTCCAGGTCCGTGTGCGGTGGGCCAGCCATGCTGAATCCATGACCGTCGAACCACCCGAAGCCCGCATCCTCGTCGTCGACGACGAGCCGATGATCGTCGAGCTGCTGAGCACCAGCCTGCGATTCCAGGGTTTCGAGGTGGCGACGGCCGCCGACGGTGCGGCCGCGCTCGACGCCGCGCGCCGCTTCCGCCCCGATGCCCTGGTCGTGGACGTGATGATGCCGGGCATGGACGGCTTCACCCTGCTGCGCAGGTTGCGCGCCGACGGTGTCCAGGCACCCGTGCTGTTCCTGACCGCCCGTGACCAGACCGAGGCCAAACTGACCGGTCTCGGTCTCGGCGCCGACGACTACGTGACCAAACCGTTCAGTCTCGAGGAGGTGATCGCCCGCATCCGGGTGATTTTGCGCCGTGCGGGCGCGGTCGCTCCGCAACGGAATCCCCGGTTGCGCGTCGCCGACATCGAGCTCGACGACGAGAGTCACGAAGTGTGGAAGGCGGGGGAGCCGGTGAGCTTGTCGCCGACCGAATTCACGCTCCTGCGCTATTTCATGGTGAACGCGGGCAAGGTGCTGAGCAAGCCGATGATCCTGGATCACGTGTGGCACTACGACTTCGGCGGTGACGCGAATATCGTCGAGTCGTATGTGTCGTATCTGCGGCGCAAGATCGACACCACCGACCCCAAACTCATCCATACGCTGCGCAGCGTCGGGTACGTGCTGCGGGAACCGAGGTGAGCCTTATGGCTCGGGTCGCACGGCGTTTCGCCGCTGTGCCACTGCGTGTCGGGCTGGTGCTCATGCTGCTCGCGCTCGCTACGGTGGTGCTCACCGCGGTGGGAGTGGTGGTCACCTCGGTGATGTCGAACTCACTCACCGACCGGGTCGACGAACAGCTGATCGATGCCGCGCGAACCTGGGCGCAACCGAGAGCGATGAAGCAGGTCACCGACTCGGCGGGCAACACTCACTGGGTGCCCGCCGACGCACCGGACGTCGTGCCGATGGAAGGGGAGCAGCCGCGCCGGTTCGCCGAGATCCGCACCGGGCCCGATGGTGAGGTCTATCTCGAGTCGCCCGGCGCCACCGACGGCTCGTCCGGACTGCCGGACGTCACCGGTGACGCGCGTGGCCCGCGCACGGTCGGCTCCCGCAGCGGCCCCGACACCGACTGGCGGGTGCTGACCACCACGAACGGCCATGGCTCGGTCACCGTCGGGCTGTCGCTGTCGGAAACCCGGCAGACGATCACAGGCCTGCTTCTGGTGCAGCTCGTCGCGGGCGTCGCCGCGTTGCTGCTGCTCGGCGTCGTCGGGTATCTGGTGGTGCAGTGGAGCCTTCGCCCGTTGCGCGCGGTGGAGGAGACAGCGGCCGCCATCGCCGACGGCGATCTGCACCGCCGTGTTCCGGTGCGCGGTGTCGACACCGAGGTCGACCATCTCGCCCGCTCACTGAATGTGATGCTCACCCGGATCCAGGACGGCGTCGCCGCGACCGAGGCCTCCGAGGCGGCGGCGCGGCGTTCCGAGGCGAGGATGCGTGAGTTCGTCGCCGACGCCAGCCACGAATTGCGCACCCCGCTCACCACCATCCGGGGTTTCGCCGAGCTGTACCGGCACGGGCACCGCACCGACCCCGAGACCCTGTTCGGCCGGATCGAGGCCGAGTCCATCCGGATGGGTGGCCTGGTCGGTGACCTGCTGATGCTGGCCGATCTCGACGCCAACCGGCCCCTCGAGCGGGCGCCCGTCGACCTGCTCGCCCTGGCGCGCGACGCGGTGGACGACGCCCACGCCCGCGACGCCGGACAGCCCGTCGCCCGCGCGATCGAACTGGAAGTCGCCGGTGACGGGGCCATGGTCGTGATCGGGGACGAGGCAAGACTGCGACAGGTCATGGCGAATCTGCTGGGCAATGCGCTCACGCATACTCCGCCAGGAACCCCGGTCACCGTGCGTCTGCGCCCCGGTGACGACGAGGTCGCCATCGATGTCGTCGACGAGGGGCCCGGTCTGCCGGCCGAGGCCGCGTCACGCGTGTTCGAACGGTTCTATCGCACCGACGACTCGCGCACACGGTCCAGCGGAGGCTCAGGTCTCGGGCTGTCGATCGTCGCGGCGCTGGTCGCGGCCCACGGTGGGCGCGTCGGTGTCGAGAGCACGCCCGGTCGGGGCGCCACGTTCACCGTGGTGCTGCCCCGCGACATGCGCTGACTACGCCGCGACCGGCGCAGGCTCCCGGTGCACCGCCCGGCGGCTGACGAGCGCGCCGAACAGCGTGGCCAGCGGCGTCATCAGCACGGCGTACACGGCGGCGGGCACCGCGATGCGCGCACTGTCGAGGACGGTGATCGCCAGGGTGATGGCGATCGCGCTGTTGTGCACGCCGACCTCCATCGCTGACGCGATCGCCTGCGGCGGGCTGACCCCGAACGCGAGCGGCACCAGGTAACCCGTGGTGAGGCTGACTACACAGAACACCATGGTGATCGCGCCGACATCGAGGAAGTAGCCGCCGATCGCCGCCCGGTCCGCGATCATCGTGACCGCCACGATCACCGCGAGGATCAGCACCGACGCGATGCGCACCGGCAGGTCCATCCGGGCCGCGAACCCCGGCGCCCGCCGCCGCACCTGCATGCCGATCAGGACCGGGATCAGCACGATCGCGATCACCTGCACGGTCTTGCCGAATTGCAGCCCCAACTGGCCCGTCTCGTTCTCGGCGAACTGGTGGACGGCCAGATTCGTGACCACCGGGACGGTCACCACACACAGCATCGAATTGACCGCGGTGAGCGTCACATTCAGTGCCACGTCACCACGGAACAGGTGACTGAACAGATTCGCGGTCGCCCCGCCCGGCGAGGCGGCGAGCAGCATCATCCCCACCGCGAGCAACGGCTCGAGGTCGAACAGCATCACCAACCCGAATGCCACCGCGGGCAACACGATCACCTGACACACCAGGGCCACCGCGACGGCCTTCGGCGCGCGGGCGACCCGCGTGAAATCGGCCCCGGTCAGCGACAGGCCGAGCCCGAACATGATGACTGCCAGCGCCGGCGGCAGAGCCGTGGAAAGAAACGAGGAGTTCATGCACCACCGATCGTCGCGGAAACCCCTACCTTAGGCGGCAACAGCTTTCGCCACACCGCTGTTCGAACGAACCCGGGTCCGGGCAGCGTCGGACAGCGATGTGGCGACAGTCCATGAGCAGGTCTCAGGCGGCGAGGGCGTGCGAGTCGCGCGGCCACCGTCGATGTGCTGCGTCTATGACGTAGGGATGGGTGTGCTGGTAGAGCCGGTCGGTGATGCGAACGGCATCGGCCAGGCGAGCGGGGTCGATGGTTCCGATCTCGTGCAGGTGGGTGATCTCGGCCGGGTCGTGACGGGGCCAGGACCGCAGCGCGACCGTGGTACCGATGGCGGCCAGCCCGAGCAGCACCAGCCAGGTAGTCGTGAAACCGGCTGCGGTGGTGAGCCATCCGGCGATCGGATAGGTGAGCAACCACGCCAGGTGCGACAGCGAGAACTGCGCGGCGAACAACGCGGCCCGGTCGGCGGGTTGCGAGGACCGCCGCAGAATCTGCCCGGTCGGGGTCAGGACGGCGGCAGTGCCTGCCCCGATCACGGCCCACACGGCGCCTGCCGCGATCCAGCGCCACTGTCCCGCCGCGGCGTTCGACAGCGCGACGGCCCCGCCGAGCCCGGTCATCAGGGTGGCCGCACCGCCCAGCATCACCGGCCGGGGACCGACCCGATCGAGCAACCGCGGCAACGACAGCGCAACCACCATGGTGCCGAAACCGTTGGCGGCCAGCAGGATCGCGACACCGGTCTGCGAACCGCCGAGCGTGTCACGCACATAGTTGACGGTGTTGACCATGATGACCGACCCCGCCGCCGCGACCACCAGGTTCAGCCCGAGCAGCCCACGCAGTCGAGGCGTCGCGGCGAAGATCCGCATTCCCACCGCGATCCGCTGCCGGAAACTGCCACCGGTGGTCGCCCCCGCGTCGGGGATCCTGGTGGACACCACCAGGACGGCCGAGACCACGAAGCCGATGGCGGTGCCGACGAACAGCCAGTGGAAGCTGATCAGGGTGAGCGCCGCCGCCGCGAGCATCGGGCTGAGCAGCGTCTCCATGGTCGCGGCCAGCTGGGCCGCCGACAGCGCCCGGGTGTAGTCGCGTTCGTCGGGCAGGATGTCGGGGATCACCGCCTGATACGTGGGCGTGAAGGCCGCCGAGGCGGTCTGCAGCACGGCGATGAGTACGTAGATGTGCCAGATCTGATCGATGAACGGCAACGCGAGCACCACGGCACCGCGCACCGCATTGAGCGAGACGAGGAAGAGCCTGCGCGGGAACCGATCGGCATAGGCGGCGACGATCGGGGCGACGGTCACGTACACCAGCATCTTGATGGTGAGCGCGGTGCCGAGCACGGCGCCTGCGTCGGCGCCCGCCAGTTCGTAGGCGAGCAGACCGAGTGCGACCGTGGTCAATCCGGTGCCGAACAGCGCCGTCATCTGGGCGGTGAAGAGCCGCAGATAGTCGCGGTTGGCGAACAGCGAGGTGATCATGCTCTGAAGGTACGACTTCGCGGCCGGAAAGTAAACCCCTAGGGGGTATAGGTATCGAATCCGGGGATTCGAGCCCGATAGCTCCCTGACCGGGTGCGATAGGGGATACTTCGTAGGTGATGTTGAGTGAAGAATCAGTACCGGACGCGGTCACCGCGATCAGCCAGGTGATCGGCGCCGAGGCCTGCTCGGGCATCGGTTCGTTCCAGTTCTGGTTCGCCGACGGACGCTGGGAATGGTCCGACGAGCTCGCCGAGATCTACGGCTACGGCCCCGGTGAGGTCGAGCCGACCACCGAGCTGCTGCTGTCGCACAAGCACCCCGACGACCAGCAGGATCTCGGCACCGCGATCACCTGCGCCCTCGACGCGGGCGAGCCGGTCTGCGGCAGGCACCGCATCATCGACACCCGAGGCGCCGAGCACGAGGTGATCATCGTCGGCGACCACCTCATCGACGACGACGGCACCGTGATCGGCACCACCGGCTACTACATCGACGTCACCCAGCGTCTGGAAGAGGAACGCAAGGAGACCCTCGACGAGACACTGCCCGAACTGATCGAGGCGCGCGCCGCCATCGAACAGGCCAAGGGTGTACTCGTCCTCATGTACGGCGTCGGCCCCGACCAGGCGTTCAAAGTGCTGCGCTGGCGCTCCCAGGAGACGAACACCAAACTCCGCGACCTCGCTGCCCAGTTGGTCGCGGACGCCCGCGGCCTCGAACCCCAGGTGCCGGGTTGCCGGACCCGCTTCGACCACCTGCTGCTGACCGCGCACGAGCGGGTCGGTCAGGCCTGATCCGGGAGCGGAATCCGGCTGTATACCAGACTTTTTCGGGTTCCCGGCGAGCCGTCGCCGCGTCGCCACGCAGTGCTAGTGTGCGAATCGTCGGCGCCCTCTGTGCCGCGTTGATCGATGGGAGTAATCGGTATGGGTGTCAGTTTGTCCAAGGGTGGCAACGTCTCGCTGACCAAGGCGGCGCCGAACCTCACCGCCGTGGCGGTCGGTCTCGGCTGGGATCTGCGGACCACCACCGGCACGGACTTCGACCTCGACGCCAGCGCCATCGCGCTCGGCGCCGACAAGAAGGTCGTCTCCGACAAGCACTTCGTGTTCTTCAACAACCTGAAGTCTCCCGAAGGCTCCATCGAGCACATCGGTGACAACCGCACCGGCGAGGGCGCGGGCGACGACGAGGTCGTCAACGTCGACCTGGCCAACACCCCGCCGACCATCGACTCCATCGTGTTCCCCGTCTCGATCTACGACGGCCTCACCCGCAACCAGTCCTTCGGCCAGGTCCGCAACGCCTACATCCGCGTGGTCGACCAGGCCAACGGCGAGGAACTGGCCCGCTACGACCTGTCCGAGGACGCCTCGACCGAAACCGCCATGGTCTTCGGTGAGCTGTACCGCAACGGCGCCGAATGGAAGTTCCGTGCCATCGGCCAGGGCTACGCCTCCGGTCTCGAGGGCATCGCCCGCGATTTCGGCGTCAACCTCTGATTCCGCCCGCACCGGGGCCGCGCGCCGCGGCCCCGGGCGGTTGATCGGGTAGTGCGCTACGCGCGCGAAGGCGGTGTCGCCGCCGCACGCTGAAGCGCATGACCATCGAGAACTCTTTCACCCATACCGAGGCCACCGGCGAATTCCGCTCGGGCCCCGAAGCAGGCGCCACCCCGATCGGCAGCGTCGGACACGGTGTGCGCGAACTGCGCTACGCCGCGGTCGACGAGCTGGCCGTGTTCGAGGGCGACATCGTGCTCGGCACGCTCGCCGAGATCGACGACCGCCGCAGACTCGAAGGCATCGTTGTCACCGGCGAATTCTTCCGCTGGCCGGGCGCGGTGGTGCCGTTCGAGATCGATCCGGGTCTGCCCGCCCCGCACCGCGTGCACGACGCGGTCGCGCAGTGGCACGAGCGAACCAGGATCCGCTTCGTCCCACGCACCGCCCAGCACCCGGACTTCGTACGATTCGTTCCGAGCACCGCGAGCCGGTCCGCGGTGGGCAGGCAGGGCGGTCCGCAAACGATCGAGCTCGCCGATTCCGCCCCGGTGGGCACCGTCGTGCACGAGATGGCCCACGCGCTCGGGCTCTGGCACGAACAGAGCCGACAGGACCGCGACGCCTTCGTCGAGGTGCGCCTCGCGCATGTCGACCCCGCGCACCGCCACAATTTCGCCCAGCACATCACCGACGGTGACGATGTCGGCGGCTACGACTTCGGCTCCATCATGCATTACCCCCCAACGGCTTTCAGCATAGACGGCAGCCCGACCATCGTCGCGCGCGTGCCGTTGCCACCCGGCACCGGCATGGGCCAGCGCACCGCGCTCTCATCCGGTGACGTAGCCGCCGTCCACGCCATCTATCCCGGCTGAACGGCGGGCGCGCGGAATTCGAGTGGTGCACTACTCGTGCCCGCCACCAGCTCAGGCGCCCACGCTGACAACACCAGCACACACTCCCCGGGCGAGGTGACCCCATGGATACCGAGAGCGAAGTACGTACGGACGCATGGCGCGAACAGATGGACGCCGCATCGCGGCGGTTCGCCGACACGGCCGAGCAACGCGAAGAGGTGGAACGCAGACGTGCCGCCACCGAGTCGGTTGTCGTCGACACGAAAGAGCAGATCGTCGCTCGCGCCGACCGATTGCTCGTCACCGGGGAGGTGCCCGCCACCGCGGTGATCGAGCTGGGCAGGCACGACCCGGTCGACAGCATCGGCTCCCTGGAGCGGGTGATCGGCTTCGCCAACGAGTTGCAGGCGGTGAACTTCCTGACCCGTGGTGCCCGAGCGGCGCAGGCCGTCGCCCGGATCTCGCTGAACGACAACGGCCGTCATATCCCCATCGGCACCGGGTCGATGGTGTCGCCGCAGCTGTTGCTCACCAACAACCACGTGCTGCCCACGGTGGCGGATGCCGCGTCGGTGGTGGTCGAGTTCGGGGCCGAGGTGGCGGCGAACAACGTCCCCGGCCCGACGGTGCACTACCGGCTGGCGCCCGAGGATCTGTTCGTCACGAGCGAGCACCTCGACTACACCCTGGTGCGGGTCGCGCCGAACGCCGACGGTTCGTTCCCGGGTGGGGAGTTCGGGTGGAACAAGCTGATCGCCGAGCCGGGCAAGATCGTCATCGGCGAGGCGATGAACGTGGTCGGGCATCCCTCGGGCAGGCTCAAGGAGATCTCGATCCGGGACAACCGGCTCGACCTGCAGCTCGAGCATTTCCTGCACTACCACTCCGACACCGAACCGGGCAACTCCGGTTCGCCGGTCTTCAACGACCAGTGGGAGATCGTCGCCCTGCATCACGCCGGGGTGCCGAAGAAGGACGACAAGGGCCGGGTGCTGCGCAAGGACGGCAAACTGTGGCAGCGCGGCGACGGTGACGACGCCATCGAGTGGATCGCCAACGAGGGCACCCGGGTGAGCGTGCTGCTGCGCGACCTGGGCTCGCGCAGCTTCGATCCCGCCCAGCGCGCACTCCTCGACGAGCTCGGTCCCACTGCGGCGCTGCCCGTCGTCGAGACCACGACAAGAGCTGTGCCACAGCCTGTTCCGGTACGGGAGAGCACCGTGCGTGGGCTGCGCGGACGACCGTTCGGGGCGGCCGGCCGCAGCGTGCTGTTCCTGCACGGCCGCGGTCAGCAGGGGCGTGACCCGGCCGAACTGCGCCGCACCTGGACCGCCGGGCTGAACAAGGGACTCACCCTGGCCGGTCTCGGCCCGGTCGACCCCGCCGACGTCTACTTCCCGTTCTACGGTGACCGCCTCGTCGAGAGCATGGATACCCGCGAAGCCGTCGACACCGGCCCCGCCCTCTACGAAGACCTGGTGGCCGAGGCCGCCCACCGCGCGGGAATGCCGACCGACCTGCCCGCCGACCCGCAGACGCGCGAACTGTTCGGCGGTTTCGGTGCGGTACTACTCGATCGCTTGCACGACCAGCTCGGCTGGATCGCCGCCCGCAGCGGACTCGATTCGGCTCTCATCGGCGCCATCTTCAAGGACGTCGCGGCCTACCTCGACGACGAACGGGTCCGCAAGGGCGTGCTCGACGCGGTGCTGGCCGACGTGCCGAGCGGCGGCGAGCTGGTTCTGGTGAGCCACAGCCTCGGCACCGTGGTCGCCCTCGATCTGCTCACCCAGCTGCCGCAGGAAGTGACCGTGCGCATGCTGGTCACCGCGGGCAGCCCGCTCGGTCTCGACGGGGTCTACCGCAAACTGCTCACCGGTGGGGCGAACCGGCCCGAGCGCGTCGGTGAGTGGCTCAACACCTGGTACGCGGGTGACCCCATCGCCATCGGCTGCCCGCTGAGCCAGGCGTGGGGTGCCGGGCTGCGTGAGGTCCCGGTGGAGAACCCGAAGGAACGCGCGCACGACATCGCCGAATATCTCGCGCACGCCGCCGTCGCCGCCACCATCGGTGGCGCGCTGTCCGCATAACTCTCACGAAGGCAGGTGCACCATGACACTCGAACTCGGCGACCACGTCTGGTACTGGAACGGCCGGACGTCGACGGACAAGAACATTCCGAGGGCGCAATGGTTTCCCGGCACGAACCCGCACGATCCCACCGACTACGGCGGGCACGGCAAGGAGATCTTCCACTACGTGATCCATGCCGACGAAATCGCCCGTGGCCGACCGCACATGCGCAATCACGAGGGCAGTTTCGCCTGGCTGAACAACAATCCCGGCAATATCACCGGTGTGCCGGGCGGCCCGGACTACGGTCAGTATCCCGGCAAGTTCAACTGGCACAATTTCCTGGTCTTCCCCTCGTGGGGCGCCGGCTATTTCGCGATCGCGCAGCTGCTGCGCTCGGCGTCGTATCGAGATCTGTCCATCCTCGACGGATTCGCCCGCTACGCTCCGGCCTCCGACGGCAACGACCCCGCCACCTACGCCCATGCGGTGGCGAACGCGCTCGGCATCTCCGTCGACACCCGCCTCGGCGATCTCGACGACGACCAGATGCGGGTGGTGCAGGACAAGATCCAGGAGATCGAGGGGGCGGTGCCCGGTGCCGGCCTGGCCTGGGATTCGGAAGAGGTGCCACCCGAGATCGCCGCTCAGCTGCCGGCGTTTCGCAGGGTGCGGCGTCCGCGTGCGCTCCCGCGCGGGGCGTTCACCGTCGACATCTCCGCCCCTGTGGACCCGTCCGGCTACACCCAGGCGCACGGCGGACCCCATCAGGGTGGGCATCAGGGACCGAACTGGTACATCGAGTACGGCATGGACCTCGGCGGCGTGGCAGGCACACCGGTGTTCGCCGCCTTCGACGGTCACATCACCCGCTTCACCCCGCACAACCCGGCCGCCGACAGCGGGAAGGTCTACGGCGCACAGATTTTCATGCGCGCGCTCAACGACATGATGGGTGGTTTCTACACCCACCTCACCGATGTGCCCGTGGGGCTCGGACCGGGTTCGACGGTCTCGCGCGGCGACTTCCTCGGCACGGTGCTCGGATTCGGCGGTATTCCGCCGCATCTGCATCTCGCGTTGGTGGAGATCATCGGTGGTGCGCCCGGCGGCCAGTATGTCGGCGTCGACCTGTACCAGACGTTTCTCGCGCTCGAGACTTCCGAGCCGGGGTCGGTGGTGACGGTGACCTTCGCCCAGGACGGATCGGCGCCGGGTGAGGGTATGAGGGCCGGGCCCGCCGAGTCCGTGCCGGTCGGCTAGCGCACGGGTCTGCGGAGGGACGACCGATGCGATACGTGCTGCTGATCCGTCCCGAGGATCACCTGGTGCTCGGGGTGAGCTGGACCGGATGCGTCCCCGAGGGCACCGGCATGCTCACCGCCGAGGACAACGCCCGGCTCACCGTGCTGTTCCCGCCGCAACATGTGGGGGAGGAGTGCTCGCCGCCGTTCTCGGACGCGCCGGTGACCCTGGCGGCGGGGACGACCGGAGCCCTGGTTCCCGGATGGCGGGCGGTGCTCGCCGGGCCCAGCCGGATCGTCGTGGCGGTGCCATCGGGGCAGCGAATCCCTCTGACTGTCCAGGGAATTCTGGATGCCGTGATGAACGTGCCACTGGTAGTCGACTCGGGCGCAACCGCCATCGAGATTCCCTGGCGCACGATCCTGGTGCCGGGTAGCAGGGTGGTGCGAGGGGATTCCCGCAGCCGTGCGGGCCGAATCGATGGGGCGCTACCCGGTGCGGGGCCACTGCCGGAAGCATCCGTGACCGCCTCCGACCGAGGGCCCGGCGGGCCCGACGGGCGTGGCACGCGCAGGTCCGGCGACGGATCGGTCGTCTGCCGACATACCGGTGCCACCACGCCGGACGGGGTGCGTGGGCTCTGGCGCACCAGGCTGGTCGACGCGGAAACAGCCGAGGCAGTGGCTCTTTCGGATGCGCGGCTGGCGGTGCGCGTTGTCGACCACGACATTGCGAACACCATCGACCCCGAATTCGGGCCCGACAACACCCTCGGCACTCCGCGCGCGGTACGCACCCGCCTCGTGGCCGAGACCGCGACCAGCCCGGCGACCGTGTCCCGTCTCGAATTGAGCACCCTCGGGGGCACCCTGCACGCGAAGGGCGCCTGGACGTCGTTCGAATGGGAGCAACGCGCCGTTCTCGGCCGGGACATGCTGGTGCGCTCGCGACTCGAGGGTGTGCTGTACCCGCTGGGACATCGAGCGGAATACCTCGAGGTCGTCACCAGAGAGTTCGACCCGTCGGCGGGCGGAGCGGCGGTGCTGCGGCGGATCGGGGTACTCACTGTTCTCGAACCGGTGCGCCACCCACCCGAGGACGCCGCGCTGCGCCGCCGGTTCCCACTCGGCACCGTAGAGATCGAACAGACGACGTTCACCGACCTCGATTCGCCCAACGCCGGTCCGGGTTGGCAGTTCACCGGCCTGCCCGGAGTGGGCGAGCAGGCCACGCATTTCCAGCCGACCACCACGGCCGGGGCGCCGGTGCGGTTCCCGATCCGGTGCGTCACCTCGACCGGTGTGCTGACCTTCGGGATGCCGCTGCTATTCGTCGCCGAGATCGACCTCGGCGCTGGCACCTCGCTCACCGACCCCGGTCTCGCGCAACGGCTTCGAGACGATTACGGCAGCGTCGCGGTGTCGGTCGCACCGACACCCCTGGATCTGGCGGGGGCAGGTGGCCGTGGCCGCGGCGACATCCACGAGGTCCACGGCCTGACCATCACCGGCTCGGCGCAACATGCCCTGGCCGACGGGTACCGCGCCGGACTCACCCAGCTCGACATCGCTCTACCCGCACTGCGCGTGCTGCGCGGCGACCATCGCCTCACCTCGGTTCGCCTGGCGGAGAACTACTTACGCGACGGCGCGGCCGACATACTGCTGGAAATGCTGCCCGATCAGGCCCGCGATATCGACTTCGCCGGCGACGCCGCACGCTCGGGTGGTCTGCTCGCCCCCAAGTATGTCGCCGACGCCATCTCCCGCACGCTCGGCCCGGTGAATCTGCGGGCACTGCCCAACCCGGCGACCGGATTCATCGACCCGGCCGCCCTATTCCCCTCGGATCAGGCCCAGCTGCTCGGCTTTCCGTTACGCACCCTGGTGACCCAGTTGCGACTACCACCCGAGATCACCGCTGTACCACGGGTGGGCGCACCACCGGAAGTCCACATGAACTGGCGCGATATCGCCCTGCGGTCGGTCGGCACGTTCGTCGCAGGACCGGGCACCCGGCTCGACCTGAGCATCGTCGTGGCACCCGACCGCAACGAAAACCAGTGCACGGTCAAGGAATTCACCCTCGAACTACCGCCGGGTCCCAAGCGGGTGCTGCGCCTGAGTTTCGCGGCACTGACCTTCACCCAGCGCGGCGCCGCCGCACCCGAGGTCGCCGTCGACGGCCTCCGGGTCGAGTTCGTCGGCGCCCTGAATCTGCTGAAGGAACTCCAGGATCTGGTTCAGCTCGGTGAAACCGGCAAGATGCTCGACGTCAGCGCTCGTGGCATCACCGTCCGCTACGCCATGCCGTTGCCACCGGTCACCGCCGGGGCGTTCGTGATGCGCAATATCGCCCTCACCTCTGCCGTCGACATCCCGTTCGACGGCAGACCGGTCGGGTTCACCTTCGGTTTCGCCAGCCGGGCGAACCCCTTCCAGCTCGCGGTGATGATGTTCGGTGGCGGCGGCTACCTCGAGATGCAGCTCGATCGCGACGGTCTGCGCCGCTTCGAGGCGGCGCTGGAATTCGGCGCGTTCGTCGCCGTCGACTTCGTCGTCGCCTCGGGTGAGGTGCACGCGCTCGGCGGCGTGCGGTTCACCCTCGAATCCGACGGCGCGGTGACTCTGTGCGGGTACCTGCGCATCGGCGGCTGTGTCGAGGTGCTCGGGCTGATCAGCGTCTCGATCGAACTGTGCCTGTCGCTGACCTACCGATCCGAACGTAACGCCCTCGTCGGCCGAGCGACCCTGGTGATCGAGGTCGACCTCACCCTCTGGTCGGACAGCGTGGAAATCGACAGCGGCGAATGGGTGCTCGCGGGCGGAGCCGCCCGCAGACCGGCGCTGCGCGACCGTGACACCGCACTGGCTCAGTGGCTCGAATACCGGGCCGCGTTCGCAGGAGTAGGGCAATGAACGAAGCCGAACACTTCCGGATCGTCGCCGATGTGGCACTGACCCACTCGGTGAGCCGGGTCGCGGTGAGTCACGACGGCAGGCGGGTGTTCGCGGGCACCGGGTGGTCGCTGTTCGGAAACGACGGCGGCGGCACACCGGGATCGAGCATGCTCGACGGAACCACGGGTCAGGTGCTCTGGAGCGAGACGGGCGCGAGGTGCTTCGATGTGGTCTTCACCACCGACGGCGAGTCCTTCGTGTTCACGGGCGTGAACGACGCCGAGGAGCGGTGGGTGTCACTGTTGCGCACCGCGAGCGGCGAGGAGGTGTGGTCGCACCGGGGCGGCGGGTTTCTCGAACTCAGTCCGGACGGCACCCGGCTCGCCCTCATCGGGATACTCGACGACGGTGCGGGCGGCGAGTTCGCGCAGAACATCGTGTTCGACGTGGCGAGCGGCGCGGTGCTCTACCGGCAGGGAAACTCCATGACCCGGCCCCGATTCCGGTCCGACTCGACGCTGCTGTGCACGGGCTGCCCGTCGCTGGTCGACCTGACGACGGCAACGCCGCGCTGGCAGCTGGGGGACCACACGAACATCCCGTCGGCCGCCGAATTCACCCCCGGCGGCGACGGCGTGATCTTCGCGAGCGCCACCTGGGGCACCATCACCACCTACGAACTCGAGGTCGACGCGACCGGTGCGGCTGTCGCGCGCGGCGCCGTCGACGCACCGGAACTGGCGAACATCAACACCTGGTTCGAGAGCCTGTTCTACAGCCCCGGTCGCGAAACCCTTGTGCGCGTGGGCAACAACGACATCGCTCTGCTGTCGGTCGTCGACGGGGGCGTGCGCAGGACACTGCCGGTTCCGGGGAACGGTCCGTTCGCCGGTGCCTTCCTGCCGCGCGGCGAGCGGCTCGCGGTGAACGTCGCGATCCCGCCCGCGACGGACCCGGCCGGGGTGAGCGTCATCGAGACCACCGGCGAGTCGGTCGTCTGGTCGGATCCGGGGCACACCGTATGGCACCTCGCGGTCACCGGGGACGGCGCCGGGCTCGTCACCGGCGGTGAAAGCGCCGTCCGGGTCTACGAATTGGGCACCCCGGCGCGGTCACGACGTGATTGCGGCGCCCGAATCGGCGCGGTGGCAGCCAGTGCGGGCGCGGCCGGAATCGTCGCCGCCGCGGCCGAAGCGAAACTCGTCGTCTTCCGCGCCGCGACCGGTGAGCTGATGCTCGAACGGGTGCACCCCGGTCCGATCGGTGCCGTGGCGGTGAGCCCCGACGGACACGGCGTGGTCACCGGCAGCAGTGACGGCCGGTGCAGGCACTTCGACACGCTGACCGGTGCCCGGTGGACCGCGCGCCACAACGGGGCGGTGAACGCGGTGGCCTTCAGCGACAACGGAACCCGGATCGCCACCGCGAGCGCCGACCGCACCGCCCGCTTGTTCGATCGGATACCGGGTGCCGATCCGGAGAATGTCACCGAGCTGTGGTCGCATCAGCATCCACTCGCCGTCACCCACGTGGTGATCGGTCCGGCGGCCGCCTGGGTCGCCACGGCGGCATTGGATCGCAAAGCGCGCATCCTGGCCGGGACGACCGGCACCGAAGCGCATCCACCGTTCGAACACGACGCCAAGATCCGGGGACTGTGTGCCCGCGCGAACACGCTCGTCACCGCGAGCGAGGACGGCAGCACCCTGGTGATCGATGCGTCGACCGGGGTGCGGCGCCTGCGGATCGAGCATCCGGGCCCGGTGACGGTGCTCGCGCTCGCACCCGATGCCGGGCTGCTCGCCACGGCACGCGGGCAAGTCGTCGACCTGTGGCGTATCGACGGCGAACGGGAGGTCCTCGTGCACCGGCTCACCGCGCGGGCCACCGTCAACGACCTGGTGTTCGCGGCGAACGGCACCCTGATCGTCTCCGCCGACGACCCGGTCGTCGCGGTGCTCGACCCGGCCACCGGACGGGAGATCGACCGGTTCCTGCAGCCCATGCCGATGAGCCGGCTGGCCGCGGGCGCCGACGGCCGGGTGGTCGTCGGCGCCTGTACCGACAACATCGCACGCGTGTACGAGGTGGACGATGAGTGAAATGCTCTGGGTGGCAGTGCCGTCCGGTCGTGACGGCGCCGAACTGTCGTTGCGGGTGCTGGTCGTCCCGAGGTTCGCCGAAGGCACCCTTGTCGATTTCGGGCTCGCGGACTGGCCGTCGCTGCTGAACGACCAGACGGGTTTCGAACTGCGCGTGCGCACCGACGCGGGGGAGCGGGTCGTCGCCACGGCGCCGCGCCTGGTCGCGCGGGCGCGTTCGGAGCTGTGGCACGAATTCTTCGGCGGCGAAGCGGGTTTCGTGCGCCAGTGGGAGGACCGCACGGTGCGCCCGCCCCAGGTGTCCGATACGGCGGCGACCGCGACGAAGGTCGCCGCGACCTTGCGCACCGTCACCCGCACCGGCGCCGAACGCCCACCCGAGGAGACCGAGGCGGCGGTGCGCGAGCAACTCGCCACCTGGGACGGCACCGCCACCCCACCCGTCTCCGACGACAACGAACCACCCCCGCCGGTGGTCGCCGACTTCCACCGCACGGTCGCCAACCTGCGCGAACATCCGGCGGTGCTGCTCGAACTCGGCCTCGTCTTCGAACTCCGATGTTCCGCGACCGACCTGGCCGAGGGCACCGCGCTGCTGAGTGTGCGCTGCATCGATCCGCCGTTCCTGCGCAACCTGGTCACCGCACCGTGGACCCGTTACGAACTCACCACGACCGGCTTCCGGCCCGCACCCGATCCCGCGGCGTCCTCCGGCATCCGCGCGGGCATGCTCGACCTGTCGGACTCGGTCTCGCTCACCGACCCCGCCGCTCCCGCCGCGCCGCGTCGCTGGGCCGTCGCGACGTTCGACATCGACGGTGGCGCCGACGGTTTCCGCCAGGCCGCCCACGATTTCGCCGTCAACGCCCCGGCGCATCCGGTGCTGCCACCGGTCCGTTCCAGCGGCATCACCCTGTTGCAGCCGGGTCGCGGCCGTGAGTACCGCGCGCGCAGCGGCGCCGGTGCGCGACGATCCCGCGACCTCGGTGACGCCGTGTTCACCGCCGAGGACCTCGTGCTCGGCTATCGCGTCGACATCCGGCGCGAGGGCGCCCCGTGGCTGTCGGTGTGCGCCCGCGACGCCGGCTACCGCGTGAACGGTGTCGACATCGTCGCGGGCCGGGAAGAGGGGCATGTGAAGCCGTTCGCCGCCGTTCGCGGCGCCGACGGGCAGCTGCGTGCCGACGAGGTGGTGTTGCGCTGGGACGGATGGAGCCTCGCGCTTCCGTCGCCCAACCTGCGCGGCGACACGAGCGGCCCTGCGCGTAACCCCGCGCAGCCCTTGCCTTTCGACTTCACCTGGAACTACTCGGTGCCGCCGCGCAGCATGCCCGCGCTGCGTTTCGCCGACCTGTATCAGGTGCGGGTGCGTATCGCCGATATGGCCGGTGGCGGGCTCACTGCCGCCGAACTCGACGACGCAACCGTGGCGAGTACGGCGGTGAGCTATCTGCGGCACGACCCGGTGCCGCCGCCACAGGTGCACGGTCCCGCCGCGCTCGCGCCTGGTGCGGCGGTCACCCGGCTGGTCATCCGCAGCGATGTGGACCGCGGCGTCGCCGACCTGCATGCCGAGAACCCGGACTACCCGGTTCGCGATACGCGGGTCCTGCGCGCACCCACCGCCGCGCTGTCGCTGATCGAACAGCACCGCATGCTCGACGAACGCACCGACGAGGAGTCCTTCCAGCTCGCCCAGCGGGCCATGGACACCGACGGCAGCGGCGCCGGCCTGCCCGATCCGGTCGCCAGCGGGGTGCGCGCCCAGGTGCGGGCAGGCGAGGCGGGGCTCGTCGCGCCCATCGGCGACCACAGCGCCTGGTCACCCGTATGGCCGCAGCACGCGCCCAAAGCGGTGGAACTGCACGATAATCCGGGTGTCGAACCGATCGCGGTCCGCTGGAACGGTGACGTGCTGAGTGTGGGGCTCGCGAAGGGCAAACAGGCCAGGATCGAGCTGAGCTCCACCCTGGACGGTGAACTGTCGAACCACCTGGCCATCAGCGACGCGCTCGCCGGCGGTGCGGGCGAACCGACGATCTCACCCGACAGCACCAAGCTCGGGCGCAATCCCGCCGTCACGCCACCGGTGCGGGTCGACGTGGTGCACGCGGTGAAACATCCACTGCGCGAACCTGTCTGGGAGTTACCGGAAGGCGCCGCCCATCGGGAACCCAACGACCCGACCGCGTTGCTCACCCCGCTGTTCACCGACGCGGGTCTCGATCCGCACAGCACCGGCCGGCTCGGGTTCTCCGCCGCCTGGACCGATGTCACCGACACCGGCGCCCTCGCCACCGCCGCGCACACCTCGAGGACACACTCCGACCTGCACAGTCAGGTCGTCGAGCCCGGCGAGATGCCGTCGGTGCGGTTCAGGCACGAATTCGGCGACACCCGCCACCGCACCATCACCTACACACTCGAGGCGGCGAGCCGCTACCGGCAGTACTTCGCGGCAACCGATCCCGAATCCGACTTCGCCGTCGCCCGCACGCAAGCCCCGGTCGTCATCGTCTCCAGCGCCCGGCCCACGGCACCGACGGTACTCGGGGTCGTACCCGCCCTCGCGACGCACGTCGCGAGGGCCGGAGCGGACCGACTCGAATTCAGCCGGGACAGTGGCCGCATTCGGGTCGAGGTCGCACGCCCCTGGTACGAAACGGGCGAGGGGGAGCAGTTGGCGGTGGTGCTCGCGCCGACCGCCAATCCGACCCCGACGGTGGCCGCCACCGTGAGCCGGGCCGGACGCGACCCGCTGTTCGGGACACCGGATCTGCCGTCGTTCCCGCAGGCCTCGTGGTTCCCGTCGGCCGTCGAGCCGGAGGAGGTGATCGTCCCCGAGCTCGGTGAGTTCGTCACTGTCGCACCGCATTCGGTGTCGCCGGGAGGTGACCGGTGGTTCGCCGATGTGGCGATCGCCGTGCCGGAGGAACATCAGTCCTATCACCCGTTCGTCCGGCTCGCGGTGGCCCGCTACCAGCGGCACAGCCTCGACGGCATGAGCTTGTCGCCGATCGTGGTCACCGACGCGGTGCCGTTGCTGCCCGACCGGCATGTGGTCGTCGATCGGTCGGGGAACGAATTGCGCGTCGGTGTCACGGGTACGTCACCGAATCCGCTGAACCGGCTGGAGCTGCGCCTGGAGTCCTGCCCGGCGGGCCTCACACCCGAGTCCGTCGACCTCGTCGTCGATGATCCGGCCGAACAGCAGGGCCTCGCGGTATGGCGGCCGGTCGGCGCGACGGTCGAGCGGGCCGAGGACGGCGGTATCGCGCCGCTGACGCTGCCCACGACCGCCGATCACCTGCGCCTTCGCCTGTGGGAAACCGAGAACCTCGTGGGACCGGAGTCTGCGGAACTACCCGGTGAATTGCGGATGCGCACGGTCTTCGTCGCCACGATGACGATCCCCCCGGAGTGGTACCGAGCGTGAGAGAGGTGCGGGCGTTACCCGCACCCCCACTTCTCACGGTGTGAACGGACGCTGTTCGAGGAAATCGGCACCTGCGTTGAGCGGGTACAGATTCGGCACCTGATCCGGCGGCATGATGTTCATGATCTGCCGATGGAACTGGGTGTACCCGCCCGTGAAAGCACCGTTGGCCCACACCTCGAGCAGCGACCCGGTGAACTGGCCGTTGACCGGCCCGTCGTAGGACAGCTGCGAATCCTGGCAGCCCGACAACAGCACCACACTCGCGCGCAGGTCCGAACGCGACTGCGGGCCGCTCAAGCGCTGCACGAACGAGTACAGCTGCCTGCGCCGCTTGTTGTCCTCGGACTGCACCTCACGCGGCATCGCCTTCGGGCTGCCCTGCACCACCGTCGGCGCGGCCGGTGCGTCGGCGTAGGCGCGCTCGGCCACGTTCGCGATGGCCGCGCGGCTGTCGCGCGTGAAGGCGTCGCGCACCACGGTGCCGCTGTGACAGCTGTCCGAGCACACCACCACCCGCACGCCCGCCGCGAACTGACGCCACATCTGGAACAGTTCGTCATCGACGATCTGACGGTCGAACGCCACCCAGGTCTCGTCCTGATTGTCGTCCTCCTCGCCGTCGACGTCCCACGCCTGACCGCCGTGCCCGGAATAGGTGACGAGCACGAGATCGCCCGCCTGCGCGTTGGTCGCGAGCTGACCGATCTCGCCGATGATCGCGAACGAGGTGGCCGCGCTGTCGAGCAAGGTCACCGAGGTGGCGAAGCCTTGCGCGGCGGCCAGCGCCGCCATGGAATTGGCGTCGTTCACGCAACCCGCGAGTGCGCCGTCCCAACCGCCGTAGGCGCCGGGATCGACCCGATTCAAACCGATGTGCAACGAATATCCGCTCACTGCCGTTCCTCCATCCGAGCCGGAATTATCGAAAGTCGCCGAATTGTTCGGCACTTCTCATCCTCGGGGTATGGCGCCGACGCCGATAGCGTGGCGGACTACCCGAATACGGCGGTGCGCAATGGGGTAGTGGATTACGCATTCGGTGGACCGGGTCCGCGCGCAACCATTGGAGGACAGAGATTCTCCCGCCGAGAAAGGGCAGAGAAATGTTGCAGGCAGACAGCAGTGACGCGGTCGTCGCGGCGAGCGCGGACACCGTGGAAGAAGCGGATTTCGAGTCGACCAAAGCGGGATACTCCGCCGTCGAGGCGATGGGCACCCGCGCCATCGGGGAAACGAATATCACTTCGATCTTCTGGGCGCAGAAGGGTTTGCTCACCCACGGCACCGGCGCCTGGGTATTCGGTTTCCCGAATGCGACGGTCCGCGCCGACAGCCAGGTCGCGGTGAGCCTGACCGAGCGGGACAACAACGGCACCCCGATTCTCGGCCTGGCGACCACACAGGTGCTCAATGTGGTCCCGCACGCCGACGGCACCATTTCGGTGCGATATCACGTCGGCTGGAGCAGCAATATCAGGGTGCTGTTCAACTTCATCATCGTGAATTGAACGCCCGGCAGTGTCGCGGTACGCCGGGCCGGCCCGACAGCGTGGTCGGTTCCGGTCGCCGGTGTTCTGCGGCAGTCGCGACAGCGCTCGTCGACGACAACGAGGTCGATCGCGAGCGGGCCACGACGTCCTGCCGGCTAGGAACCCGGTCGTGTTGTTCGAGCCGATGCGGCGAGAACCTGCTCGGTCTTGGTGGCGCCGGTCGCGATCTCCAGGCCGAGCCCGTGCACGGTGTCCTCGAGGGCCTGTTGCGCGGCGGCGGCGCGCAGATGCAGGTCGACGGGTGAATCCCCGGGTGCCGCAGTGATTTTCATCGCGAGCTCGAGCAGGTCGAGCTCGCTCGTCTGCCAACGTTCGACATCGGCGCACAACGCGCCAAGCGCGACACCGGTCCACCGCAGGGCGGTCACCGGGCCCCGCGCGCGCAGCCGGTCGACCGCGACACCCGGTGGCGTGCAACTGACCAGGAACTGTCGCTGCGCGGAGGCGAGGGCTTCGGTGACATCGCCCCCGCGGTCGACGAACGCACCGAGGGAACCGGCGGGCCACCCACTGATCGCCGATGCCGACAACATGCGCCGGGTACCGCACCAATCGCGTTCGATGCGGTACCGCACCCCGTCGTCGAGGAACGGGCGTGCCCAGCGGCCGGTCAACTGGGCGAGCGTACACGGTCGCAGCTTCACGGTGAGGTCGTCGTCGGCGCCGCTGCGCAACCGGATGACCATCCGGCCCGCCAGCAGGTCCGGTGAGCCGGCCAGGGTGGGTTCGGCGAACCAGATGTCGCGGACAGCGGCCGCCGCCGGATCGCAGCCGAGGTGCCGCAGCGCGACCGCGACATCGGTGTCGAGGTTGACCTTGATTTCGATCGGCGTGATCACCCGGAGCCCCTTCGGTCGCTGGTAGCGGACACGGCGCGATGTCCACGGATCAGCGTCGCCCACCCCGGCCCGGCCGCGCGCGCGTAGTCCGCTACCCCATCGCGGCGCGCTCGGCTCACCCGTGGCGCTGAAGTAGTCGACTACTCGTGACAGCCGGGGACGCGCGGCGGAAACTGGGTCGATCCGGTCCCGTACGCGTGGAGTTCGTGGAGGTTCCCGATGATCGACGCCACTCATCAGACCAGCGCGCGTGACACCGCGCCCGGCCGATCTCGCATCACGAATGCCCTGGTCACTGCGGCGGAGGTCCTCGACCGCCGGATCGGTTGGTTCCGTTTGCCGACGCCACTGGGCCTGGCCGTGCTCGTCGGGTTGCGGGCGAGACTGCGGGCTCGGAACCTCTTCGACACCGGCCCGCACCCCGACGGCCCGCTCTCACCCGGTCGGCCCGGCGAGCACCGCACGCGCACCCTGGACGGCACCTACAACACTCCTGGCGACCCGCGTGCGGGTTCGATCGGCTGCCGATTCGGCCGCAACATCCCCCTCGACCACACCCGCCCCGAGGACAGCGCCCGAATTCTCGACCCCAATCCACGCACCGTCAGCACTACGCTGCTCGCCCGCGACGAGTTCCGGCCGGCGACAACCTTGAATCTGCTTGCCGCGGCGTGGATCCAGTTCGAGGTACACGACTGGTTCAGTCACCGGCCTGCCGATGCCGAACCGTTCACGGTCACGGTGGCCGACGGCGCGTGGCCCGAACCCACGATGACGATCCCGCGCACGGCAACCGTGCCCGCACCCGATCCCGCCGACCCGCCGACCTTCGTCACCGGCGAATCGCACTGGTGGGACGCCTCACAGATCTACGGCGGCACTGCCGAAGCAGCGGGCCGTCTGCGCTCGGGCAAACTCGGTCAGGTCGTTATCGACGATCTCGGACTGCCACCGCTGGATGCGGAGAACCTGGTCGCCAGGTCGCCTGCCGCCGCCAACGCCTGGGTGGGGCTCGCGCTGCTGCATTCGCTGTTCCTGCGCGAGCACAACGCGATCTGCGAGCGCCTGGTCGCCCGTTATCCGGACCGCCGCGACGACCAGTGGCTCTACGACACCGCCCGCCTGATCAATGCCGCCCTGATCGCCAAGATCCACACCGTCGACTGGACACCGGCCGTGATCGCCCACCCCACCACCGTCGCCGCCCTGCGCGCCAACTGGTTCGGATTGCTCGGCGAACGGATAGCGCGCCGCTTCGGCAGGCTCGTAGACAACGAAGTCCTCTGCGGCATACCGGGTTCCGCGCGCGAGGACCACGGCGTCCCGTACTCGCTGACCGAGGAATTCGTCGCCGTGTACCGCATGCATCCGCTGATCCCCGACGAACTCGCCGTGCGCAGCCTCACCGACGACAGAGTGCTCGCCCGTTTTCCCTTCCCGGAGCTCGGGGTGCGCCACATCCGCCGGCGTCTGGCGGAAAACCCGATGGACACGCTGCTGTATTCCTTCGGCCGGGCCAACCCGGGCGCGCTCACCCTGCACAACTACCCCGAACACCTGCGCCGCCTCGACCGGGGCGAGGACCAGCCCCTGGACCTGGCGACCATCGACATCCTCCGCGTGCGGGAACGAGGTGTGCCGCGCTACAACGAGTTCCGCCGGCAACTGCGCCTGACGCCCGCGCGTTCGTTCGACGATCTCACCGACGACCCGCGCTGGGCGCGTGAACTCGCGCAGGTGTACGACACCGTCGAGGACGTCGACCTGCTGATCGGCCTCTACGCCGAGCCCAAACCACCCGGTTTCGGCTTCGGCGACACCGCTTTCCGGATCTTCGTGCTGATGGCCTCGCGCAGGCTTTCGGCGGACCGGTTCTTCACCACCGACTTCCGGCCCGAGATCTACACCGAGGCGGGCATGGCCTGGGTGCGCGACAACACGATGCGCACCGTGCTGCTCCGCCATTTCCCCACCCTCGCCCCGGCCCTGACCGGCGTCGCGAACCCCTTCGCCCCGTGGAGGTCCCGATGACGACCTACCTGCGCTACCGCGACGATCTCGAACAACCACGTGCCGACGAGGAGCGCGATATCGACCGGATCATCGCGGTACTGCGCACCAACAACGAACGTGCCTTCCGCAAGTACAAGCGGGGCCTGCGCGACGCGCATGCAAAAAGCCACGGCATCCTGCGCGGCGAACTCACCGTCCACGCCGGCCTGCGACCCGAACTTGCCCAGGGCATGTTCGCCCGGCCCGCGACCTATCCGGTGATCGCCCGGTTGTCGAGCACCTCCGGGGCCATCCGCAGCGACCAGTTGCGCGGCGTGCGCGGGCTGGGCATCAAGGTGCTCGGTGTGCACGGCCCGCGCGCCCTGCCCGACGACGACGCGACCACCCAGGACTTCATCATGGTCACCCATCGGGAGTTCCTCTTCGCCGACGCGCATGCCTACCTCACCAAGGGGATGCCGACGGCCTGGGCACTCGCCCGGCTGCCCGATACCGCTCTGCGGGTGGGTAGCGACCTGATGGCTGCGCTCGACACCCACGTGCTGCGCCGCGTCGGCAAGGGCGTGCCACCCAATCTCGCCGTCTTCGTCGCCCCGAACACCCATATCCTCGGCGAGACGTTCTACACCTCGGCGCCGCTGCGTCACGGCGACTACGTCGCCAAACTGCTCTATGCTCCGGTGTCGCCGGAAGTCGTTGCGCTGCAAGGCCGACCGATCGCGACGTCGGCGGGCGTGAATGCCCACCAGAACTCGGTGATCGACTTCTTCGCCAACCACGGCGCCACCTACGAACTACGCGCCCAGCTGTGCACGAACCTCACCAGCATGCCCATCGAAGACGCCACCGTCGACTGGCCCGAAACCGAATCCGCGCACGAAACTGTGGCGACCCTGCGCTTCGACCGGCAGGATCCCTACACTCCGCAACGCCGCGCCTACGGCGACGAGGTGCTCTCGTTCAACTCCTGGCGCGGCCTCGACGAACACCGGCCACTCGGCTCGATCAACCGGCTCAAGAAGCGGGTGTACGAGGCGTCGAGCAACTACCGCCACGACGTGGGCAACGCGCCACGCATCGAACCACGCGACGCCACCGAGCTGCCGCCGTGACCAGCACCGCACCCACCCGTCCAGCGCCCGCGTCCGGCGCGTTTCGTTGTGGCGTCGTCGCAGGACAACTACACTTTTCGCCCATGGGCGGACTGTGGCAGCTGCTCGATCGCCCCACCGAGTACGAAGCTGTCCACCGCGCGCTGACGAGCGGCGAAACCGGTGGCGTGGTTCTCGTCGGCGCGGCAGGCGTCGGCAAGACCACACTCGCGCGGCTCGTCACCGCAGCCCTCCCCGATCCCGTGCGCTGGGCGGCGTGCACCGCCTCCTCCCAAGCCATCCCGCTCGGTGCCTTCGCGCCCTGGATCGCCGCCTCGGCGTCGCGCGACCCGCTCGCGCTCCTGCATTCCGCACGCGAGAACCTGCTGACCGGGCCCGGCACCGTGCTCGGCGTGGACGACGCCCACCTGCTCGACACCTTGTCGGCCACCCTTGTGCACCAGATCGCCGTCGACCGGGCTGCCCGCGTTGTGGCCACGGTCCGCAGCGGCGAACCGGTACCCGACGCGGTCACCTCGCTGTGGAAGGACGGCTACCTCGAACGAATCGAGCTGGCGCCGTTCACCAAACAGCAGTGCACCGCCCTGGTGCAGTCCGTACTCGGCGGAACACTCGAAGGGCTCAGCGCCGATGTGATGTGGGAGTCCTCCGGCGGTAACCCGCTGTTCCTGCGCAATATGGTCGAGGGCGCGGTGGAGGCGAGCACCCTCACCGATGTCAACGGGGTCTGGCAGCTGCGCGGGCCGACCGCGGTGCCCTCCGGGCTCGTCGCGTTGCTCGACGAACGGCTCACCAGGGCGGGCAAACCGGTGCTCGACGTGCTGGAGATGCTGGCCGTCTACGAGCCGCTCGATATCGACATCCTCAGCGAACTGGTGGGTGTGGAGGCGGTCGACGCGGCCGAATCGACCGCGTTGATCCGGGTGTGCAGGCACAACGGGGCCGTCGATGTGCGGTTCAGCCACCCGCTGCTCGGCGAGGTGGTGCGCCGCCGCGTCGGCACCGCCGCCGCACGCGCCCGGCGCGGACGCCTCGTCGATACGCTGCGCGACCGGGATCTGACCACGCCCGCACATCGCATCCGGTTGGCCACGTTGTGTGTCGACAGCGACCGGCCCGTCGACGTCGACCTGCTCATCGACGCAGCCAAAGACGCTGTGGCACTGGCGAATCTGCCGCTCGGCGAGCAGCTCGCCCGAGCCGCCTGCGAACGCGGAGGCGGGCTGCGTGCCGCCGAACTGCACTCGCGTGCGCTGCTGTGGGAGGGCAGGCCACGCGAGGCCGACCGGATCCTGGCCCGCTTCGACCCCGACCGGCTCGACCCTCTGCAACTGGTCCAGTGGGGAGTGGTGCGGGCGAGCCTGCGCTTCTGGTCGCTCGGCGACGTCGAACACGCCCGCGAACTCGTCGACCTGCTGCGCGCCCGGGTCGAGTACCCCGCACTGCGATCGACCGTCGATGCCGCGGCGGCGGCGATGGCCGTCCACCAGAACCACATCGCCGAAGGCATCGATGCCGCGCAGCGGGTCATCGCCGATCCCGAATCACCCCGCCAGGCGGTCGATTTCGCTGCCTTCGCGCTCGGTCTCGCCTTGCCGGTCGCCGGTCGTGGCGCCGACTTCGCGCCCATCGCGGCGCGCAGCCGTGCTCAGCAGAAGGCGACCGACGGGCTCATCCGGGTGATGGTCCGCTACGGCGACGTTCTCGCCCTCACCACCATCGGCGACCTCGACCTCGCCGAACAGCGGGCCACCGAGTACCGCGAGTTCTCCTCGGCCGGGCAGTTCGCCGGCTGGGCGGTGGCCCGCATCGCCGCCGGGGTGGTCGCCACCTACCGCGGGCGGTTCCGCGACGCGATCACCGCCTTCGAACAGGCACTGGCCGCCCTCAATGCCGAGGCTTCTTTGCCGTGGAAACTACCCGCGCGATTGCTGTTGGCCCGCGCCTACGCGGCACTGGGGGAGGTGGAGAACGCCGAGCGCGTCCTCGGCGACGCCGAAGAGCACAGGGGGCCGCATATGGCCCTGCACGAACCGCAGCGGGTCATCGCCCGCGCCTGGCTCGCGGCGGCCGAACACCGACCCCACGCGGCGGTCGAGCTGGCCCGTACGGCAGCCGATATCGCCCATCGCGCAGGCCAATTCGCGTTGGAGGCCGAGGCACTGCACCACGCCGCGCGGTTCGGTGACCGGACCGTGGCGACCCGGCTCACGGCTCTCGCCGCCCGCGTCCAGGGCCCGATCGCCGGGCTCTACGCCCGGCACGCGGCGGCGCTGGCCAAGTCCGACCCCGTTGCCCTCACCGAGGTGAGCGCGGATTTCGAGGCCGCCGGCTTGTTGTTGTCGGCCGCCGACGCCGCCGCCCAAGCCGTCCCCGTCTACGATCACGCCGGACGACGCCACCCCAGCGCCGAGGCCGCCGCCCGCGCCTCGGCCCTCGCCGCCCGCTGCGACGACGCGGGAACCCCTGCCGTCACCGCCGCCGCCCGCCCACTTCCCATCACCGAACGCGAACGTGAAATCGCCGCCCTGATCGCCCGAGGCCTGTCCAACCGGGCCATCGCCGAACGCCTGTGCGTCTCCATCCGCACTGTCGAAGGCCACATCTACCGCGCCTGCATCAAACTCGACGTAGCCGACCGAGACCAACTCGCCCGCCTGATCCGCAGCCGCTGAAGGCGCGACGCATCGACCAGAGTAACTGGGGCTCAGGGCATTTCGATGGTCTCGGCGCGGGCTACCTCGTTGATGGCGCGGGTGATGCCGGCTTCGGTGGGAATCCGGGTTGCTTCGGAGAGGTGGGCGATCAGGAGGATGGCGGCGGGGTGGGGGTTCGTCGGTGGGCGGTCGGGGTGTTCGTCGATGCCGAGGGCGCCGGTGAGGGCGGTGGCTACGGCGGTCGGGTCGAGAGTGGGGAGCCAGGGGAGCGAGTCGCGCAGGACGTCGGTGAGGACGGCGCGGATGTCGTCGGCGGCGAGGCCGTCGGGATGGGCGGCCTCGAGGAGGTCACGGATGACGGCAGACAAGACGATGGTCACCTGGTCGACGGGCAAGTCGGCCAGATCGGCGGTGTGTTCGAGGAAGGCTGATTCGTCGCGGGTGCGTGCGGCGGCGACGGACGCCGCGACGGTGGTCGCGATGGCGCGGGCAGGCATCGGCCAATCGGACGGCCACATGGTGCTCCTCAGGGTGGATCGCGCACGGGTTTCGCGCGGGGCGCCGCCAGCCTAGCGAGCGGGGCACCAGCTTCTCACAGTCTCAGAATCGAGTCTCAGAATATTAGTTTTTGAGAACGCGATAGACAGTCGCTCGCGACACCCCGAAACGCCGGGCGAGTTCCTCGGCGCCGACTCCGGAATCATGCGCCGTCCGCACCTGCTCGGCCTGTTCCGCCGTGAGTGCCGCCGGTCGTCCACCGTTGCGCCCACGGGCCGGACCACGTGCCGCCGGAATGCCCGTGTCGCCGAGCAGCGCTCGCGCGCCGTCCAGGATCAGGGCACGCAGCCGTTCGATCGGTGCGTCGCGGAACAGCACCACCGGATCGGCCAGCCCGGCCACCACCTGACACGCCCGCACGCGCTGTTCCAGTCCGGCTCCCGGCCCCGCGACGAGGTCGTTGGCCAGCGCGATCGCCGCCCGGAAACGGTCGGCGATCGGCGCCTGGACCAGCAGGCTCATGTCTTTGACGAGCATGGTGAGCGTCTGCCGGTGGCGCAGATGCACATCGACATACCCCTCGATGGTCCGCCACCGCACGTCCTCGGCGTCGGTGCCGGTCTCCGCCTCGGCCAGGGTCGCTTCCAGCTCGTCCAGCAGGGGGACGGTGAGCTGGTGCAGGATCGCCTCTTTGGAGTCGAAGTGGTAGTAGAGGGCGGCCTTGGTGATGCCGACCTCGTCGGCGATGGCCTGCATCGAGGTCGCCCGGTAGCCGCGCGCGGCGAACAGGGAACGCGCGGCCGCAAGAATTCGCTCCGATGTCATCGCACCACTTACCTCGGGTCAGTTCGGACGCTACGATCACTTACCAAGAGTCAGTCTAGTGAGGCGGGAGCAAGTCCTGTGCGAACCCGAGTGTCCTTCCCATCCGGAAACAGCCGGTGCGTCGGCTACCTGGATCTCCCCGAGGGTGGGAGATCGCTGCCCTGTGTCGTCCTGTGCCACGGATTCAGTGGAACGATGGACCGCCTGTTCGACCACGCGCGACAATTCGCCGAAGCAGGCTGGGCCACACTGGTATTCGACTACCGAAGCTTCGGCGAGAGCGAGGGTGAACCGCGGCAGGTCCCCGACATCGCCGGGCAACTCGACGATCTGCGCGCCGCGGTCGCCTTCGCCCGCGCGCACGACCGCATCGACCCCGAGCGCATCCTGCTGTGGGGCAACTCGCTCGGCGGCGCCCACGCGATCACCGTCGCCGCCACCGACCCGCGCATCGCCGCGGTCGTCGCACAGATCCCGTTCAACGGATTCCCCGAGAAGGTCGAGGGCCGCTCGGCCGCCGACAACCTGGCACTGCTGGCTGCCATCATCTGGGACACTGTGCGCGGCAAACTCCGCATGCGGCCTTACTACATCCGGATGGTCGGCGCACCGGGCGAACTCGCCGTCACCGCCTCCGCCGACGCCGAGCGGCACATCGCCACCCTCACCGGCGGCGGCGAAACACTCTGGCGCAACAGCATCGCCCCGCGCGCCCTGCTGTCGATGATGCGATACCGCCCGGCCGAATCCGCCGCGCGCCTCACCTGCCCAATGCTGGTGTGCGCCGCCGCCGACGACCGGGAGACACCCCTCGACACCAGCCGCGAGCTGGCAGAACGAGCACCCGACGGCCGATTGCGCGTCTACCCTGGTACTCACTTCACCTTCTACACCGAACCGGCGCTGCGCACCCGCGTCGTCGCCGATCAGATCGAGTTCTTCCGCCACGCCTGCGATCGGGTGTGACGTGCAGGGTTGGCGCTGATCACACGGGGTATCCGCGTGGTACCCCTGAGTGGGAAGGATGCGATGACGATGCGCGGACGACGTAACCGACGTGATCGAGAAGTACGCGAAGTACGAGAAATCCAGGCCCGACCACCTCATCAAACCGTCAAGTCACTGTTCTCGCTGCTGGTTCTCGCCTGGCTGCTGGCCGGGCTGGTCGCGGCGTTCCAGCGGGACTACTTCACCGACACCCCGACCAACTGCGGCGACTGGGGAACCATCGCGCTCACCGTGGCGGCGGGTCCGCTGAACTATCTCGGCATGAACCCCAAGGTCGGCGAATGCCAACTGCCCGAACCGAGCCAATGACCTGACTATTTGGCATCCCCGTAGCACTGCACCACCGCCGTGGTGAAGGGGAACCGCACCGGTGTCTCCCCGAATGTGAGCCTGCCCGCCAGGTCGGCCGCCGCCGCGATCGCCTCGGCGACCACCGGCGCCTCCTCGGCCGGGCAGTGCACGATCACCTCGTCGTGCTGGAAGAACACCAGCTCGGCGCGCATTTGCGCGATCGCCTGCCGTAACGCCGCCAGCACAAGCAGGGCCCAGTCGGCCGCACTGCCCTGCACCACGAAATTGCGGGTGAAACGGCCCCTGGCGCGCGCCGCCGAACCGCTGCGCTCGGCAGGTGGCACATCGACCTCTTCCGGAGTGGCCGACACCGGCGGGCAGGTCCGGCCCAACCAGGTGCGTACCAGCCGACCCTCCTCGCCGGCGTAGGCCGCGTCGTCCACATAGGCCACTGCGGCCGGATATCGGCGCCGCAGACCGGCGAGATGGGTGAGCGCGTCGCCGGAGGTCTGGCCATAGATGGCGCCGAGCAGCGCGAGCTTGGCCTGGGCCCGGTCGCCACCGAAACCACGCGCCGCCAGATCCGCGTACAGGTCCTCGCCGCGACCGGCCACTTCCATCAGACCGCGATCACGGGAGATGGCGGCCAGCACGCGCGGCTCCATCTGATCGGCATCGGCCACGACCAGACACCAACCGGGATCGGCGCGGATCGCCTGCCGGATCACCTTCGGAATCTGCAGGGCGCCACCACCATTGGTCGTCCACCGCCCCGACACCGTTCCACCCGGCAGATACTCGGGCCGGAACCGGCCACCGTGCACCCACTGCTCGAGCCAGGCCCAACCGTGCGCGGTGTGCAAGCGGTAGAGCGTCTTGTACGCCAACAGAGGCGCGACGGCCGGATGATCGACGCGCTGCAATTCCCATTTGCGTGTGGACGACAGCGCGACTCCCGCCCGCGCGAACGCCCGGATGATGTCCTGGGGGAGATCGGGCCGCACACGGGTGCCGAAGGCGCGGGACACCTCGTCGGCGAGTTCTGCCATCCGCCGGGGCTCCGCCCCGCCGGGAAAACGTTCTCCGAGCATGGTGTCGAGCAGTTCTCGGTGCACATCGGCCCGCCAGGGAATGCCCGCACGCGACATCTCGGTGGCCACCAGCATGCCCGCCGATTCGGCCGCGATCAGCAAGCGCATCCGATCAGGATGTTCGGTCCGCTCGGTCCTCGCGAGCTGCCCCGCGTACACCTCGACCAGCGCGGTGAGCTCATCGGTGCCGGGCGGCAACGGCATCGGACCCGAATCGAACAGCGAGGGTTGCGTCTCGGCGCTGCGCGCGGGCGCGTCCGGTGGGACGGGCAGGTTCCGCAGCCGCGCCCAAGCCGCCGCCAACGACCGAGGCTGACCGGATTGCCCCTGCTCGTACCCGATCAGCAACGCCTCGGCCGCCTGCACGTCGTAGCAGCGTTCCACGCGCACACCCGCCGCGAGCAGCGGCCGGTAGATCTCGGCGGTGGACCGCCACACCCACCGCCCCACGTGCGGGCGTGCGCGGATCGCCTCGACCAGCGACGGCTCCGTGACAACCGGACCGGCCGGACGCCCGTCCTGGTCGAGCGGGCACAGGCGAGCGCCACCGTCACCCGTCTCCGCCACCGCCCACCGCATGCGCAGAGTCTGTCAGCAGGGTCCGACAACCACTGTTTACCGGCCCGGGTGCCGGGTAAGCGGCCCACGATCGGGAGAACCCGGACAGGAGGTAACGCGATGGCGCACACGCAGACCGGCCCGCCCACACAGCACACCCGGTCGGTCACCGAACTCGTCGACGACGCCACCAAACAGATCACCCGCCTGGTGCGCGACGAACTGCAGCTGGCACGCGTCGAAATGCAGGACCGCACAAAAGGAATCGCCCGCGGAGCCGGCATCGCCGGAGCGGGCGGACTCGTCGCGTTCTACGGCGGCATCGCGCTGACCGTCGCGGCGATCTTCGCCCTGGCGCTGGTCCTGCCCGAATGGGCGGCCGCGCTGATCGTCGGCGCCGCCTTGCTCGTGATCGGCGCGATCCTGGCGCTCGTCGGGAAGAAGAACGTCAGTTCGGCCGCACCGCCCGTACCGCGGGAAGCCGTGCACGGCATCAAGGACGACATCGACACCATCAAGGACGGGAGCAGACGATGACCGACGACCCGGAGGCCCTGCGCCGGGACCGTGACCAGGCCCGCCGGGAACTCGGCGAGACCGTCGCCGAGCTGACCGACAAATTCGACGTCCCCGCCCGCACCAAGGACAAGGTCCACGAGACCACCGAAGCGGCCAAGCACCGCGTCACCGACGCCAAATACCAGGCGCTCTACACCGCCGACAAGGCACGGGACAAAGCCGGACAGGTGGTCGGCAAGGTCGAGTCCACGGTCCCCGACCCCGTGGTCGACCGCGGCAGGCAGGCCGCGGACCTGGCCGCCCGCAAACCCCAGGTTCCGGTCGCGGCGGCCGCGGTGTTCGCCGCGCTGCTGGCCTGGTTCCTCGCCCGGCGGCGGCGCGCATGAAGACGCTGTACAAGCCGCTCGGCATGGTCGTCGGCGTGCTCGGCGGGATCGCCGCGAGCGCGGTGTTCAACCGGGTCTGGGGCGCGGTAGCCGACGGCGGCGACCCGCCGACCTCGACCACCCGCAACGCGACCTGGCGGGAAGTGCTGCTGGCCGCCGCTCTCCAGGGCGCCATCTTCGGGCTCGTGAAAGCCGCCGTCGACCGGGCGGGCGCCACGGGCTACAAGTCGCTCACCGGAACGTGGCCCGACTGACGAGGACAGGAGAACCATGTCGGAACAGGTAGGCGATTACGTGCTGCGCCGGTTGCGGGAATGGGGTGTCGAACAGGTCTTCGGATACCCCGGCGACGGCATCAACGGCCTGATCGCCGCCTTCGGACGGGCCGACAACACACCGCGTTTCGTGCAGAGCAGGCACGAGGAGATGTCGGCGTTCCAGGCGGTGGGTTATGCCAAGTTCAGCGGCCGGGTCGGCGTGTGCGCGGCGACGTCGGGCCCCGGCGCCATTCACCTGCTCAACGGTCTCTACGACGCCAAGCTCGACCACGTGCCGGTGGTGGCGATCGTCGGGCAGACCGCACGCAGTGCCATGGGCGGCAACTATCAGCAGGAAGTGGATCTGCAGGCGCTGTTCAAGGACGTGGCATCCGAATACCTGGTCGAGGTCAATGTCGCCGACCAGCTACCCAATGCCTTGGATCGAGCATTTCGCACTGCCCTCGCCCGCCGCGCGCCGACAGCGGTCATCATTCCGGCCGATCTGCAGGAGGAACCCTACGAGCCGCCCGCGCATGCCTTCAAGGAGGTGCCGTCCAGCCCGCCGAGCGCACCGCTGACCACCTCGGTGCCGGTGCGATCCGAGCTGGAACGGGCGGCGGCGGTGCTCGACGCGGGAACCAAGGTGGCCATGCTGATCGGGCAGGGTGCGCGCGACGCGGCGGACGAGGTGCTCGAGATCGCGGAACTGACCGGTGCGGGCATCGCCAAAGCCCTGCTCGGCAAAGACGTACTCAGCGACGAATTACCGTTCGTCACCGGCTCGATCGGCTTGCTCGGCACCCGCCCCAGCTACGAGCTGATGCGCGACTGCGACACCCTGCTCATCGTCGGCTCCAACTTCCCCTACAGCCAGTTCCTGCCCGAATACGAGCAGGCCCGTGCGGTGCAGATCGACCTCGACGGTGCCCTGATCGGCATGCGGTACCCGACCGAGGTGAACCTGGTCGGCGACGCGAAGGCCACACTGCGCCAACTCATTCCACTGCTCCATCGCAAGGACGACCGCTCTTGGCGCGAGACGGTCGAAGCGAATGTGGCGCAGTGGTGGCAGACCGTCGAGAACCAGTCCATGCTCGATGCCGAACCGGCCAATCCCATGCGGATCGTGTGGGAACTCTCGCAGCGCATCCCCGACGACGCGATCGTCACCGCCGACTCGGGTTCCTCCACTACCTGGTACGCCCGTTGCCTTCGCATGCGCGGCACCATGCGGGGATCGCTGTCGGGCACACTGGCGAGCATGGGCGCCGGTGTGCCGTACGCGATCGGCGCCAAATTCGCGCACCCGGACCGGCCGGTGATCGCCATCGTCGGTGACGGCGCCATGCAGATGAACGGGCTGAACGAACTGCTCACCATCCAGCGCTACCAGGACCTGTGGCCCGATCAGCGGCTGGTCGTGTGCGTGTTCCACAACAACGACCTCAATATGGTCACCTGGGAACTGCGCGCCATGGGTGGTGCGCCGAAATTCGAGGAATCGCAAACACTTCCGGACGTCTCCTACGCCGATATGGCGCGCTGCGCGGGCATGGTCGGCATCAGCGTGGACAGGTCCGAGGACATCGGCCCGGCCTGGGACCGTGCGCTGGCGGCGGATCGCCCGGTGCTGCTCGATATCCGCTGCGATCCCGAGGTGCCACCCCTGCCGCCGCACGCGACCGTCGACCAGGTCAAGGACCTGGGACGGGCTGTGCTGCAAGGTGACCCGGGCGCATGGCGGCTGCTCGTGCAGGGAGTGAAGTCGAAGGCGCAGGAATTGCGCCGCTGAGCGTGGTGGCCGGCCCGACGGCCGGCCACCACCGCCTCGCTACGGTGTCGAGTAGCCGATCAGCGCGCCGATGCCCGCACCGATCGGGATGGTCACCAGCGCACCGACGCCGCCGAGGAAGAAGCCGAGAACAGCACCGATTCCGGCGCCGATGAGCGCGCCGATCCCCGCATTGTGCTGCTTACGGGCCTGGGTCTCGGCGGCCTCGTCGACGAACTCGGCAGTATGGGCCGTGACGGCGGCCGGTGCGCCCACCGGAGTCAGGGTGAGCGAGCGGCCGTCGGCCGCGATCGCCGCTGCCAGGTCGAAGGTGCCCGCCGTCGAGGCGATTCGGGTCGGAATGGACGCGACCGCACGGCCCTCGCGATCGGTGAGGGTCACGGTGCCGCCCGTGAGGGTGAAGGTGCCGTCGACCACCGAGGTGGTGAGCCCTGCACCGTCGGCCGAGGGGCCCGCGGTGAACGCCACCCCGTTCTCGGTGCCCTGGACAACCGGGGCCGCCGACGGTGCGGCGTGAGCGTTGGTGGTGGCGGTGAGGCCGACAGCCCCGACCGCGAGGACAGCGACCGCGCAGAATTTCTTCATCTTGCCCCTCCAGTCTGCCCGCCGGAGTCCGGCGGAACATCCTCTGCCGGACCGGATCTCGGCCCGAGATCATCTTCACACTGTCCCCGCCGGATGTGAACCCACCAGCGGTCATACCGGAAAAACATCACCGAATGGACGCATTCACCGAATGAGATTGCGACACCGTAGGTTTCGCTATGCCGTCGAAATTCCTCTGTGCCGGATCCGGATTTTCTCGGCAGGATGAGTATTCAGGGAATCGAGCGGAAGGAACGTCATGACGATCCTGGTGACAGGAGCAACGGGCAGTGTCGGACGCAAGGTCGTGGACCAACTGGTCGCGCGAGGGGTCTCCGATATCCGGGCGTTGACGGTGAATCCGGACCGGGCGGCGCTGCCCGCCGGGGTGGTGCCGGTGCGCGGCAATCTGCGTAAGCCGGACAGCCTGGACGGGGTATTCGACGGCGTGGACCGGATCTATCTCGCCCCGGCACCCGAAGTCGTCGGTGCGGTGCTCGAGCGAGCGGCAGCGTCCGGCGTCCGCCACGTCGTCGATCTGTCCGGCGAACCCGACAGCTGGTGGGGGACCGTGAGCAACGCCGTCGAGGACAGTGGGCTGGCGTGGACGCACCTGTGGCCCGCCGACTTCATGGAGAACAGCGTCAGCTGGTCACAGCAGATCCGCGCTACGGGTACGGTTCGCGAACCGCGCCCCGAGACGGCCACCGCACCCGTAGCGATGGACGATATCGCCGCGGTAGCCGCTACCGCTCTGCTCGACGACGACCATTTCGGGCGTGCCTACCCGCTGGCAGGACCGGAAGTCCTCACCCGCGCCGAGCAACTCGCCCAGATCGCCGATGCCATCGGCCGCGAGCTCACCTTCCTCCGATCCGATCGGGCCGAAACCATTGCCGCCCTGGCGCCGAGCATGGGCGACAACACCGAGTGGTACGTCGACAACGTCCTGCTCGGCTACAGCCCGCCGACCGACACGCTGCCGATCACCAGCGTCCAGGACATCACCGGCCGCCCGGCGACCACCTTCCGCGACTGGGCGAAAGCCAATGCCGACCAGTTCCTCGACGGCTGATCCACATGCCTACGGCACCTCAGGGGCTCGTGGCGGTCGAGCTTCATCCGAGCGCGCGGACCCGCAGCGCGCGGGCGAGATGATCGCGTTGCTCGACCACTAGGCGGCGCAGGGCAGCGGGGGCGTCGGTGTTCGTCGCGAGCCAGTTGTCCACGACTGCCAGGGAGTCGGCGGCGGGAAAGAGGCCGATGACGATGCGGCGGGCGATCTCGATGCTGCGCTGCTCCCAGGTCGGACGCAGTCGGGTGAAGTACTCGTCGTCGTAGGAGCCGATCAGGTCGCGGCGGTCGCCTGCGCGGAAACCGTCGATCACGGCGTCGAGGTGGTCGTTGGTGAGCGCGGTGTCGTCGAAGATGCGCGTCCACGCGGCGGCTTTCACGTCCCGGTCCGGGCGGGCGGCAAGGGCATGCAGGTGAGCGGTGTGGCCCGAGGCGGTGTCGTCGCGGGTGAGTTCGGTGTCCAGCTCATCGGTGGTCGCGGCGCCGGTGGCGGCCAGTGCCGTCCAGAGGGCCCACCGTAGGTCGGGGTCAAGGGCCAGACCCTTCGGAGCCGGAGTTTCACCGAGCAACATGTCGCGGATATCGGCGGCCCGCCCCGCGTCGATGGTGGCGGCAGCAGCGGTCGCGCGGGCGAACGCCAGCTGCTCGCCGGAACCGGGCGCAGCGGAGTGCAGTGCCGTCCAGCATGATTCGAGCCATTCCTGGCGCCACCTGTCGCGCTCGGTGGTCGGCAGGTAGTGGCCGATGGCGAAGGAGGCGTTCGAGAGTACCGCCGTGAGCAGGGCCGTATTGGATTCGGCGGGAGCGAAGTCGCGGGCCATCGTCAGGTAGCGGCCGACGGCGAGTTCGCCGTCGCGCGTGGCGTTCCACAGCGCCGACCAGATCAGCCCACGGGCCAGCTGGTCGACCACGCGGTCGAGTGAGCGCTCCACGGTCGCCAGGGAATCGGCGTCGAGACGAACCTTCGCGTAGGTGAGATCGCCGTCGTTGAGCAGCCGCAGGGGAGCGGGGGAGAGGGTGATCGGGGTGCGCTCCTCGACGATGTCGACCTCCACGCGGTCACGGCGGACGAGGTCGCCGTCGGCGTCGAAGTCGTAGAGACCGACCGCGAGCCGGTGCGGGCGCGGATCGGTCTGCACGATGTGGTCGTCGTCGAGGGTTACGGTGGAGACGCCGGTGGTCTGCAACCAGGCGCGCGCCCACGCGTCGAGGTCGCGGCCGGACTCGGCGGACAACTCCGTCAGCAGGTCGCCGAGGGTCGTGTTGCCGAACGCGTGGGCCCGGAAATAGCGGCGGGCGCCCGCGAAAAACGCCTCCCGGCCGACATAGGCGACGAGCTGCTTGAGTACGCTCGCGCCCTTGGCGTAGGTGATGCCGTCGAAATTGAGCTTGGCCGCCTCGAGATCGGTGATGTCGGCGACGATCGGATGCGTCGTCGGCAACTGGTCCTGCAGGTACGCCCACGCCTTACGGCGGTTGGCGAACGCCACCCAGGCGTCGGTCCACTCGGTTGCCTCCGCACTGGCCAGCGCGCCCATGTAGTCGGCGAAGGACTCCTTGAGCCACAGGTCGTCCCACCACACCATGGTGACGAGATCGCCGAACCACATGTGCGCCATCTCGTGCAGAATCGTGTTCGCACGGCCCTCGTATTGCGCCGCCGTCGCCGCACCACGGAACACGTAGGCCTCGGTGAAGGTGACCAAGCCCGGGTTCTCCATGGCGCCGAGGTTGTATTCGGGCACGAACACCTGGTCGTACTTGCCCCAGGGGTACGGGTAGGCGAAATGCTCGGCGAAGAAGTCGAGCCCTTGGCGGGTCACCTCGAGAATCGTGTCCGCGTCCAGATGGCCGGCCAGCGAGGCGCGGCACAGGACGCCGAGCGGGATCGTCAGTTCCCCACGGCTCCAAGAGGATTCGACGCGGTGATACGGACCGGCCGCGACCGCGGTGATGTAGGTGGAAATCGGCAGGGTCGGTGAGAACTCCACCGTCTGATCCGGGCCGTCGACGGTCACGGTATCGGCGGGCCGATTCGACACCACCTCCCAGCCGTCGGGCGCCGTGACGACAAAGGTGAACGGTGCCTTCATATCGGGCTGCTCGAAGCAGGCGAATACCCGGCGCGCGTCCGCCGGCTCGTATTGGGTGTAGAGGTAGGTGCTGCCGTCGACCGGATCGAGGAACCGGTGCAGGCCCTCACCCGAGCGGCTGTACTCGCCGATCGCCCGTACAACGACGACGTTCGATGCCGACAGGCCGGTCACGGTAATCCGTGCGCCGTCGTAGTCGACCGCCACTTCCCGTCCGTTCACGCTGACCGATTCGACTGCGAGACCGAGGAAATCGAGCCACGTCTCGGTCGCCGTGGCGTCGAAGGCGACCGTCGTCGTGGTGGTGAATCCCGGGCGAGTGTGGTCGGCTGCGCCGGACAGGTCGAGTTCGACGCGGTAGTCACGCACGGTGACCGTGGCGGACCGCGCAGTGGTCTCGGAGCGGGTCAGGTTGGCGGTAGTCACGTCCCGATCCTGCCAGTCATGTGGTGGGGGAGGGGAGTGGTTATCGCGGCCCCGGATCTATTCGTCTGAAAGGCAAGGTAATTCGAGTGGCCGGGACCGACGGTCGATGTGCTTACCTGGCGCGGTGCACGCCTCGGACCAGGCTTAGGTCAGTAAATAACATGCCGATAGCGCGATATGCGCATCTACTTATGAATCCCTCTTATTCTTAAACAAAACAACCGGCTACGCCGGCCTTCATGGGACCGCAGGGGGGCAAAACCGCCTTCGGCTCAGCGTGAACAGAATGCTGTTCGCTGTATCCGCCGCCTGGTTTCGTAGGTCCTGTTCGCGCAGGTTCGATCGAAAGGCCCTCGAATGTCCGTTCCAGCCGACGCCGTGCGTGTGGTGAAGCTCGGCGCCCACATCGGTGCCCGCATCGAGGGCATCCGCCTCGGTGGTGACCTCGATGTGCGTTCGGTCGACATCATTCGCGCCGCGCTCGCCGAACACAAGGTGGTCTTCTTCCGCGGTCAGGAGCACCTGAGCGAGGACGGGCAGTACGAATTCGCCGAGCTCCTCGGTGCACCGACCACCCCGCACCCCACGGTGACCTCGGCCGGGGCGAAGAGTCTGGCGATCGACTCGCATCAGACCAGGTCGAATGTGTGGCACACCGATGTCACGTTCGTCGACCGGGTGCCGAAGGCCTCGATCCTGCGGGCGGTGACGCTGCCCGAGTACGGCGGTACGACCACCTGGGCGTCCACCGTCGCGGCGTACGACTCGCTGCCTGCCCCGCTGAAATTGCTCGCGGAGAATCTGCGCGCCAGGCACACCAATCGGTACGACTACGCGGCCGACGTGGTGGACCGAACCGATGATTTCGAACGGGCGTATCGGCGCGAATTCGAGTCGACGTATTTCGAGACCGAGCATCCGGTGGTGGAAGTGCACCCGGAAACCGGTGAGCGTGCCCTGCTGCTCGGTTGCTTCGTGAAGGAGATCGTCGGCGTCTCCAGTAGCGAATCGCGGGCGTTGTTCAGGCTTTTCCAGGATCGGGTGACGCGCCTCGAGCACACGACCCGCTGGAATTGGTCGCTCGGCGATGTCGCGATCTGGGACAACCGGGCCACCCAGCACTACGCCGTGGACGATTACGACGGCGCGCATCGCAGGCTCACCCGGATCACGCTCGGCGGACCGGTCCCGGTCGGTGTCGACGGGCGGCCGAGCACCGTGATCGCGGGCGATGCGCGCGACTATGTCACCGCGCCCCACCGTGCGGCCTGACGCGAATCCGCCGTCGAGCGAGCGGTATCGGTTAGTCTGCGACCGCAGGTATATCCGGCGATCGCGCGCGAATCGGTCCAGCCCGACGATGGGAATGCCGTGAATTTGTGGAGCTATATCCAGGGTCGGGGCGAGGTGCTGACCTTTCTCACCTATCAGCACGCGTCGCTGGCTTTCCAGACCGTGCTGGTGGGAACCGTTGTCGCGGTGCTGATCGCGGTGGCGGTGTACCGGCTGCCGCTGGCGTCGGCATTGACGCTCACGTCGAGCCGGGTGGCGTTGACGATTCCGTCGCTGGCGCTGTTGGCCCTGCTGCTCGTGCCGTTCGGGCTCGGTGTCGTTCCGTCGTTTCTGATGCTGGCGTTCTTCGCGGCGCTGCCGGTGATCGGTAATGCGATCGTCGGCCTGCGCTCGGTACCTGCCTCGGTGGTGGAGTCGGCGCGGGGGATCGGGTTGTCGCGGTGGCGGATTCTGCTCACCGTCGAGCTGCCGATCGCCTGGCCGGTGATCCTCACCGGCATCAGGGTGTCCACGCAGATGATCGTCGGCGTCGCCGCCATCGTCGCCTACGTGCTCGGTCCGGGGCTCGGGTCCCTCATCTTCAACGGGCTCTCGCGGCTCGGTGGCGCGAACGCGCTCGAAATGGCGCTCACCGGAACCATTCTCATCGTTGTCGTCGCGTTGGTGTTCGACGCGCTCCTCGTCCTGCTCGGACGACTCACCATTGCCAAGGGGCTCTCATGACCACGGTGACCACCCCGTCCGAACGCGACGTGACCGGCGCGTCCATCGTCCTCGACTCGGTCGTGAAGCGGTACAAGGGGCAGGACAAGCCGGCCGTCGAGCGGCTGGACCTCGAGATCGAGGCGGGTGAGATCGTCGCCTTCGTCGGGCCGTCGGGGTGCGGGAAGACGACGACCCTGAAGATGATCAACCGGTTGATCGAGCCGACGGAGGGCCGGATCTTCATCGGTGGACGTGATGTGACCAGGGAGGATCCGGACAAGCTCCGTCAGTCCATCGGTTACGTCATCCAGTCGGGTGGGTTGTTCCCGCACTGGTCGGTGGCCAAGAACATCGGGGCGATTCCCCGGGTGCTCGGCTGGGACAAGAAGCGCATCGCCGAGCGCACCGAATATCTGCTCGATCTGGTGGGTCTGGACTCGGCGACCTTCGCCGACCGGCTGCCCAAGGACATGTCCGGCGGCCAGCAGCAGCGCGTGGGTGTGGCGCGGGCACTCGCCGCGGATCCGCCGGTGCTGCTGATGGACGAACCGTTCGGCGCCGTCGATCCGATCACGCGGGTTCGCCTGCAGGACAGCCTGATCGCGATCCAGCACGAGCTGGGTAAGACCATCGTCGTCGTCACCCACGATTTCGAGGAGGCGACCAAGCTCGGCGACCGGGTGCTGATCCTGTCCGAGGGTGGGCATGTGGAGCAGTACGCGCGGCCCGAGGAGATCCTCACCGATCCGGCGACACCGTTCGTGGAGGAATTCGTGGGATCGGGCGCGAAACTGGCATATCTGACGGTGTCCCGGGTGGGTGATGTGGAGGTCGATCCGGTGACGACCGCGCGGATCGGTGAGCCAGCCAAAGAGGTGATCGCCCGGGCGACCCGCGCCGGCCACACCTGGGTGGTCGTGGTCGATTCGGCGGGGCGGCCCCGTTCGTGGCCGTCGCTGCGTGAGGTGTCGAGCAAGCCGGAGGTGTCGGACTATCTGGATCGGCGGCTGCCGGTGGTCGCGCAGTCCTCCACGCTCAACGACGCCCTCGATGCGATGCTCGCGGCGAGCCAGGGCGCCACGCTGGTCACCGACGGGCGGGGCAGGGTGGTCGGTTCGCTCAGTATCGGTGCGGTGACCGACGTGATCCAGACCAAGCTGGCCGAGGCGCACAACGCCGAGGGCGAGACGTCCTACGAGACCTATGTCGATGGTTCGGATCCGACGCCGACCCCGGTGGTCGCCGCGGAGCCGGGGCCGGGTGATCCGGCGTGAAGCGGCTGCGCGCGTTGCCGATCGACGTGTGGTTCGAACCGTTGATCATCGCGGTGATCGGTATCGGGTACGTGCTGTGGTACCGGGCGTCGACGTTCACCGCGACCGAGCAGGCGTCGCTGGGCTGGGCGAATCTGCAGACCACGATCGTCGAGCACGTGCGGCTCACCGTGGTGGCGACGCTGATCGTGGTCGTGGTTGCGATTCCGCTCGGCATCGCGCTGACCAGGCCCGCGTTGCGCAGGCTCGAGCCGCTGGCGGTGAACATCGCCAATATCGGGCAGGCCGCCCCGGCGGTGGGTCTGCTCGTGCTCTTCACGTTCTGGTTGGGGACCGGGTTCCGCACGGCGGTGGTCGGTTTGGTGGTCTATGCGATCCTGCCGATTTTGCAGAACACGATCGTCGGGTTGCGGCAGGTGGATCAGCGCACGATCGAGGCGTCGCGGGGGATCGGGTTCTCCGGGGTGCGAACGCTGGTGCAGGTGGAGTTGCCACTCGCGGTGCCGGTGATCCTTAACGGTGTGCGCACGGCGCTGGTGATCCTGGTCGGTACCGCGACCTTGAGCACGTTCATCGGTGCGACCAGTCTCGGGACGCTCATCACGACCGGCGTCACGTTGTTCTTGCCGAAGTTGCTCATCTCCGGTGCGGTACTCGTCGGGCTGCTCGCGTTGATCATCGACTGGCTCGGCCGGCTCGTGGAGCTGGCCGCGACCCCGCGAGGTATCTCATGAGACGGCTGGTGTGCGCGCTGGTGGCGAGTGTTTCGCTGCTCGCCGGGTGTGGGCTGGTGAGCTCGTCGGGGACATTCCACGACGCGAGCCTGCCCGGTGGCGATCGACCGCTCGAGGGCGCGAAGCTGACGGTGACGTCGAAGAGTTTCACCGAGGGCGTGCTGCTGGGCAAGATCACCGCCACGTATCTGGCCGCGGCGGGCGCGTCGATCACGGATCTGACGGGTGCGCCGGGGTCGGCGTCGTCGCGGCAGGCGCAGCTCAACGGCGACGCGGATGTGCTGTGGGAGTACACGGGTACGGGGTGGGTGAACTACCACAACGAGACCGAGACGATCGTCGACCCGCAGGAGTTGTGGCAGCGGGTGCACGATGTGGAGAAGCGTGATCACGATCTGGAGTGGTTGGCGCCCGCGAATTTCAACGACACCTACGCTTTCGCCGCCTCGACGCCGACGGCCGAACGGTTGGGGGTGCGATCGTTGTCGGAGGTCGCGCAGCTGCCGGTAGCGGAGCGCACGTTCTGTGTCGACGACGAATTCTTCAGTCGCTCGGACGGTTTCATTCCGATGCTGGCGAAGTACGGCATTCCCTACAACGATCCCAACGGGGTGCCCGCGGGCAATGTCACCAGGATGGACGCGGGGGTCGTCTACACCGCGACCGCCAAGGGTGAGCCGTGCCGGTTCGGCATGGTCTACACCACCGACGGTCGGGTGAAGAACCTGAATCTGGTTGTGCTGGAAGACGACAAGAAGTTCTTTCTGCCCTACAGCGGGACCGCTGTGGTGCGTGGTGCGGTGATCGAGGCGCATCCGCAGCTGCGTCCGCTGCTCGGCGCCATCTCCGAGCGGCTCACCGACGATCTGATGCGTGAGCTCAACGGTCGCGTGGACATCGACGGGGAGGACCCGGCCGATGTCGCCTACGAGTGGTTGAAGAGCGCGAACTTGATCGAGTAGGCGCGCGGGTCAGAGGTGGTCGAGGCCGACCATCTTGGTCGCGGCGGCCAGACCGAGCGCGCCGAGAACGGCGACGGCCAGGGATCCGGTGAGGGTCGTGAGACCGAACAAGAAGAACACGCAGGTGGCCAACATGATGCCGGTGCTGGTCAGATCCGTACTCGTCGTATTCGGTGTCCGATTACGTGAGTGGGTCATATCTTCATAGTTGCCAGGAACCGGGGTTACTAAACCGTTATTTTCGGTTCGATCTGCGGGTTTCAGCTGCTCCGGCCCGGGTAGCGCCACAGTGACCGCGAGAGAAAGGCTGTGAGATGCCGAAGACCACGAGCTCGGGCCGGGCGCGGACATCGGAGCTGCCGAGTACGTTGCAGCGTTCCAGCGCGAAGGCACAGCGGACGTTCGCCAAGGCCCACGACGCGGCGCTGGACGAATACGGCACGGAGGAACGCGCCAACCGGGTCGCCTACAGCGCTTTGAAGCACAGTTTCGAGAAGGTGGGGGATCACTGGGAGCCGAAAGGTACCAGGGGGCCGTCGGATTCGCGGGCTGCTTCCGGCGGTCGGACGCCGCGCGGTGAGAGCGCCGAAGGGGTGAACGCGAATGCGACCAAGAGTCACCTCATCGATGTCGCCGGGCGGTTGTCGATCACCGGAAGGTGGCGGATGACCAAGGAGGAACTGGTCGAGGCGATCGAGAAGGCCAACCGGCGCGCGACCGCGCGGGCGCGGTCCTGAGATGACCGCCCGCGGCGGTGGTGACGACCAGACATATGGTCGCGCCGTGCTCTACGGCGTGTGTGTGATCGGCTTCTCGGCGATCGTCTTCGCCGCAGTGAACTTCTGGGCAGCGACGCGCAAGAATTGTGCGGGCGCGCAGACTCACGTGTGCGATACCCCGGCGCAGGCTGCCATGATGATCGGTCCGTCGCTGGTGTTGCTGGCCGGTGGGATCGGTGCTTTTGTGCACACCTATCAGCGTTATCGCGACGGGCGGTCGTGGCGGGTGTGGCAGGGGGCAGGATGGTTCCTGTTCATCCTGATGACCGCGTATCTGATGATTTCCGCTGGTACCACGGTGACCGGGTGACCAGTCCGGACGGCACCGCAGGGCGGACGGGCCCTGCGGTGCCGATCGGGCTAGTTCTGCGGCAGAGGTGAGGATTTCTGGCCGCCGGTTCGGGTGCGCGGTGGCTTCACGCCCTGCATGATGTCGTTCCACCACGACTGCAGTGGGCTCGGTTCGGGCCAGCTGACAACGGTGGCGTCGGGCTCGGTGGCCGGTTCGGTGGTGTCGAAGACAGGATGATCGGAATAGCGCATTGCACAACTTCCTCGAGAGAACTGAACTGCTTCTTCACTGATGTGTTGGGGTGCCCCGGTCGGGTTCGCGGTGTGTCCACACACGCAGGCTCGGTCGGGGCGGATCGGTCGACGTCGAGATGACGTCGGCCAGGTCTGTGTGCAGGGTCAGCCACTGGGCGAGTCCGGCGGCGGTGATGATGCGGTCGACGACCGAAGGCGCGGCTTTGACCACGCTCACCCGGATGGTGTCGTGTTGCTGGGCGCGACAGGCCAGATCGATGATCGATCGGCACGACATGAAGGTGACCTCGTCGAGGTCGACGACCAACTGCCTGCAATCCGATGCTCGCTGGAAGGCGTCGTCGAGGACGCGGCGCCAGCGGGTGATGGTGTAGGCGTCGATGTCGCCGCGCACGTACAGGACGATCGCGTTCGACCGGGTCTCGAGGTCGGCACTCACGCGCGCCGACACATCCGGTGGTTCGCCGTCGAAGGCGGGTAGTTCGTATCGTCGTACGTGGCTGGAATGGGTGTTCACGAGTACTCGATTTCCTCGGCACCGGCAGGCCTCGCGCGCTGCGCCGACCGGTCCTGGATCCTCAAGATCGGCTGGTACTACCCATTTGAGCACGCCGGTACGCCGCTGTCATGGACTGTGACCGACTCGATGCCGAAATTCGGGATCCAGCCGTGACCTGCGAGGCGACGACGCGTTCGGGCGGGCGGTGAATACGGAGGGCTAGGACCGATCGGGAGGAAATGTCGGCCGACGAGCGTTTTCTTGTCGAACGGGTCGTCGGCTTGGCATAACAGTACGCACGCAGGCGGGCCAGGGCTTCGTCTGCCGACGTCGTGCCGGTCGGGGTTGTACTGGTCCCTGGGATGGTCCGGGGGTGCACCCTCCACCGAGCCCCCCGATCTCCTGATGTCTGCGCTACCGCGTTAAAGGCCCCGGCCCGGGTTCACCCTTGGTGTCGGTCAGTGTCGGCCTTCCGCGAATTCCTCGACGATCTTCGCGCAGAAGGCCGGCAAATCGTCGGGGTTGCGGCTCGAGACGAGCCCGTTGTCGGTGACGACCTCCTCGTCGACGACGGTGCCGCCCGCGTTGCGGATGTCGGTGCGCACACTGGGGTAGCCGGTGAGGGTGCGGCCGCGTACCGCGTCGGCCTCGACGAGGGTCCAGGGGCCGTGGCAGATGACGCCGATGGGTTTGCCGGTCGCCGCGAACTGCTTCACGAAGCCGACCGCCGAGGAGTCCTGGCGGAGTTTGTCGGGGTTGGTGGTGCCGCCGGGCAGGATGAGGGCGTCGTAGTCGTCGGGGCTGGCCTGGCTGACGACCTGGTCCACGGTGAAGGTGTCGCCCTTCTCGACGTCGTGGTTCATCGCCTGGATGCTGCCCGATTCCAGGGAGAGCAGGGTGGTGGTCGCGCCCGCGTCTTCGACGGCGGCGCGGGGTTGCACGAGTTCGACCTGTTCGACGCCGTCGGTGGCCAGGATGGCGACGCGCTTACCGGTCAGTGGCTGCTGGGGCATGGTGCACTCCTCACGTGGACGACTTTCACGGTGGTCATTTCGTCGAGCAGTTCGGGGCCGTAGCCGAAGCCGTTGCCGGAACGGCCGCGGGGTTGGGCGGCTCCGCCGGGGGCGCCACCGAAGACGGCGTTGATCTTCACGGTTGCGACAGGCAAAGTGCGCCAGGCTCTTTGGGCGTGGTCCATGGAACCTGTCAGGACGGTGGCGGCGAGGCCGTATTCACCGGTGGCGGCTTCGTCGAGCCCGGTGTCGAAGTCGGGGACCACCCGGACCGGGGCGACCGGGCCGAAGGTTTCCTCGCGCAGCACCCGCATCTGGGGCAGGCAGTCGGTGAGGACGGTGGCCGGGTAGGTCGCGTCGGGCCCGTCGGGGATGTGGCCGCCGACGAGGACGCGGGCGCCGTGGTCGACGGCGTCGGCGACGTGATCGTGGACGTGGGCGCGTTGGCGGGCGTCGACGAGTGGTTGCGGGTGTTCGTTCCATGCGGCGGCGCGGGCGCACAGTGCTTCGAGGAAGCGGGGGGCGACGGCGGTGTGGACGTAGATGCGTTCGACCGAGGTGCAGATCTGGCCCGCGTTGGCGAACGCGCCGAGCGCGGCCTGTTCGGCGGCCCATTCGGGGTCGACGTCGGCGTCGATGAGCAGTGGGTCGTTGCCGCCGTTCTCGAGCAGCACCTTGGCGCCGGTGCGGGCGGCCGCGGCGGCGATGCGCTGTCCGGTCTCGCTGCTGCCGACATGGGCGATGACGTCGACCTCGGGGGAGGACGCGAGCAGGGCGCCGATGTCGCCACCACCGGTGACGGTGGCGAGGACCGCGTCGGGGAAGTGGGGCGACATGATCTGTCCGAGGAGTTCGCCGGTGCGGGGACACCGTTCGCTCGGCTTGTGCAGCACCGTGTTTCCGGTGACGACGGCGGCGCCGAGCAGCCCGCAGGCGATGGCGACCGGGTCGTTCCACGGGGTGAGAGCGACGACCACACCGCGTGGTTCCGGGATCATGAAGTCGGTGGCCTCGGGGGAGCCCTGCAGCGATTTGCCGCGATGCAGGGGGCCGAGTTCGGCGTACTGGTCGAGGGTGGACGCACCCGCGAGGACGCCCTCGCGTCCGGAGGCGGCGGGGCGTCCGGTTTCGGATTCGAGGGTGGTTGCGAGGTCGTCGGCGTGGGCGCGCACGGCCGCTGCGGCGGCGCGGAGCATCCCGGCGCGGTCGGCGGGTGGGACGCTTGCCCAGCCGAGTTGGGCGGCGCGCGCGCAGCGCACCGCGTCGGCGATCTCCTCGGGGGAGGTGGTGGGGGGTGCGGCGGTTGTGGTCATGTGGTCGGCATACCCGGTGGGCGGCGGGGAAACAGGAATCATGTTGGGGGATGGTCGGTTTCGTCTGTTCGGCCGCGCCTGCTTCCGGTGTAGGCGCTTTCGCGGAACCGGTCGAGCGCGTGCGGGACCAGGGCGACACCGGACGGGCGGTTGAGGATCGGGTCGAAGAAGTCGGTGCGGTATTCGCCGGGTTCGGCGCGGCGCAGGTCGAGTTCGCCGACGGGGATCGGGTCTCCGCCGAGCGATTCGGCGGTGAGGGAGAACCGCAGGAGGTGATCGTTGTCGAGGTGGTCGCGCAGTGCTTGCAGGGAGGCGGTGCCGGGCAGGTCGTCGAGGGGTTCGGCGAACAACCAGACCGGTGCGTCGTCGCCGAAGCGGTAGGGCATCAGCGAACCGAAGCAGGCGCGGTCCCAGCCGCGTGCGGCGGTGATGACGAACCGGCCGAGGGTGCCGCGTCCGGTGGTGGCCAGGGCGAAGTCCCAGGGGTGGTCGTCGCGGTCGAGGACACGGAAGGCCAGGCCGAGTACGTCGGGGATGCCGGTCGGGGTGCCGATGCCTTTGGACAGTCTGCCGATGACGGCGCGTTCGCCCGGCCCGAACCAGGGCACGAAGTCGGCGGCGGCGTGGAAGCGTCCGGCCAGGCGCAGGCCGCGCGGATGGAACACCCGCGCGTGCCTGACCTTGGCACCGGCCTGGAAAGCGGTGCGTACCAAGGTGTTCGGAAGGTCGGTGAGGGTCGCTTTGTCGATCATCGGCGGCGGTCCACGGTAGTCGCGACGGTGCGGGGCAGCAGGGCGCCCAGGGCGATCATGCCGAGCCCGAGGCCCAGGTGCAGCCAGTTGTCGGCGTCGTTGAGCGGGACGAAGTTGGCGTCGCTGTGCTCGTCGATCAGCAATCCGTAGAGCCACAGGACGAGGTAGACGACACCGCCGCCGATCAGGAACGTCCGCGCGGTCGCGGCGCTCGCGGCGGCGAGCAGGCCGAGGATGCCGAAGACGAGGTGCACGATGTTGTGCAGCACCGACACGGCGAACACGCCGAACAGCTTCGCGTGCGATTCGTGTCCTGCCCACTGCAGGTGGTCGTAGTCGGTGGTGATGCCGGGGATGAATCCGAGGACACCGACCAGCAGGAAGACCGCGCCGACGGCCAGCGAGGCCAGCTGGATCGGTGAGCGGGCCGAACCCGTTCTGCCTACACGTGTGGACACGGCGTGCTCCTTTCGGATGGGCCGGGTGTGCCCGGCCCGCTTGCCTGGACGACGGGCGCATGCCCGCTGAGCTGGGTGGTAAACGCGCGTTCAGTGGCGCGCAGCGCCGGGATCACCGCCACCCGACCACCTCCGCCATCGCGTCGGTCACGGCTGGTTCGGGCTCGGCGAGCGAGGACGCCGCACCGTTGCACACGAATTCGGCGGCCGCGCTCACCGCGTGGCGGACCGCGGGTTCGGTCGACTCGCCTTCGGCCAGCACCACGGTGACGGCCGCGGCGAATCGGTCACCGGCCCCGCAGATATCGACGCCCTCGGGGGCACGGCGCCCCGGTGGCACCTGTATACGCATCCCGGCCGGGAATTCCGCACCGCACAGATAGGCGCCCTCGGCCCCGAGGGTGACTCCGACCGCCCGCGCCGACCACAGGCGGGCCAGGGTGCTCGTGTCGCGGATCGAGGAGGCCGAATCGAGCAATCGCAATGCCTCGCTGCGGTTGGGGGTGACGATGGCGGTGTCGGGGATCGGTAGCGAGCCCAGCGGGTGCGGGTCCCACACCACCGGGATGCGTGGGGCGAGGGTGCGCAGCAGACCACGGATCTGCGGGTGCGAGGTCATGCCGCGGCCGTAGTCGGACACCAGCACACCCGAGGCGCGGGCCAGGACGCTGTCGATATCGGTGGGGATCGGCCCCGGCGCCACCTTGCCGGTACCCGAATCGCAGCGGGCGATCACCACGGGATCCTCACCGTCGGTGCAGCGTCCGTCGGCGCGCACCCGCTGCTTGCACACCGTCGAACCGTGCAGAGGCACACCGATGACCTGCACGTACGGTTCGAGCAGTGCGCGCAACTGGTGTCCGGCGTGGTCGTTGGCGAAACCGCCCACGAGGACCACCTCGTCGGCGTCGCCCGCGGCGAGGCGGGCGGCCAGACCCGCCCCGCCGGGGCGGTAGCGGGTGGTGGTGACGTCGACGATCGGGGCGTCGTCCTGGCTGTAGCGTTCGCAGTGACCGTCGACGTCGATGTCGAGGAAGACGTCACCGAGCACGACGATCGGTCCTGGATGGGCGGTCACAGTGCCTCCAATGCGGCATCGAGGGCGGTGCACAGGGCGTGGACGAGCACGAGGTGCATTTCCTGCACGGTGGCGGTGCTGTCGGCTTCGACGGCGATCGCGTCGTCGCAGACCGAGGCGAGGGTGTTCGGTGGTGGGCCGGTCAGCGCCCAGGTGGTGATGCCCATTTCGTGGGCGGCTTTGGCGGTGGCGACGACGTTGGGGCTGCTGCCGCTGGTGGAGAGCACGACGAGGGCGTCGCCGGGGCGGCCGTGGGCGCGCAGCTGGCGGGCGAACATCTCCTCGATGCCGTAGTCGTTGACGATGGCGGTGGTCGCGGAGGTGTCGCAGTGCAGGGCGATCGCGGCCAACGGCCGGCGTTCGGTGCGGAACCGGCCGGTGAGTTCGGCGCTGAGGTGCTGGGCTTCGGCGGCGCTGCCACCGTTTCCGCAGGTGAACAGTCGCCCGTTGCGTTGGTAGATGTCGGCGAGTTGTTCGCCCCAGGACCAGATGCGGCGGATCGAGGCGGTCCGGTTGCGTTCCAGGGCGGCGCCGAGCGCACCGAAGTGGTGTTCGAGGTTCGCACCGGTCTCGGCGACCAGGTGGCGGGTGCCGGGTGGATTGTTCATGGCGCGGGCTCCTTTCGTGCGGCGCCCGTCATGGCGAGGGCGACGGCGGTCGGCAGGTCCTGGGCGACGAGGGCGGTGGCGCGCGCGTGGTCGATCTCCGCACGCCGGGTGATGGGGGTCGGCACCAGGATCGCGGCGCATCCGGCGGCCTGAGCGGCCTCGATATCGGCGCCGATATCACCGATCAGGACACAGTCGGCGGGCGCGACCCCGAGTTCTTCGGTGGCACGAAAGACCATGCCCGGGGCGGGTTTGCGGCATGTGCAGCCGTCGTCGGGACCGTGCGGGCAGATCTGCCAGGTGCCGAACGGGCCGAGTAGCTGTTCGACGGCGGCGTTGACCGCACGGACCTGGGCGTGGGTGATGAGGCCACGGGCGATGCCGGACTGGTTGCTCACCACACCGATCGGGATCCCTTCGGCGCGCAACCGGGCCAATGCGTCGGCGGCACCGGGCACGGGGCGCACCAGTGCCGGGTCGCCGAGGTAGGGGACATCGTCGATGAGCGTCGCATCACGATCGAAGAGCACGGCTGCAGGAGGGGCGGAACGCGATCGACCGTTTCGATCGAGTTTGTTCGTTCGTGTGGTGGGGAGTGAGCGAGTGTTCATGCGGGCCGCCTCGTGTCGGCGGGTCGGGCGCACAGTGTGTCCACCGCGTCGACGATCTCCTCGGAGGTGATGGTGTCGAGGCACGGGTGTCCCGGGACCGGGCAGGTGCGGGCTCTGGTGCCTTCGCACGCCGCGGGCCGGCCGAGCACCACGACCGGCACACCGTAGGGCGCCCACCGCGCGGCCGGGACGACCGGTGCGAACAGCGAGACCACGGGTGTGCCGACCGCGACGGCCAGGTGGGCGGGTCCGGTGTTGGGGGCGACGACGACGTCGGCGTCGCGCAGTATCGCAGCCAGCGTGGCGAGGTCGGTGCGGCCGCCGAGGTCGGTGGCCAGCCCGTCGGCGACGAAGGCGGTGTGCTCGTCGGGACCACCGGTGACCAGTACCCGGTACCCGGCCCGGACCAGGGCTGCCACATGGGTTCTCATCCGTTCCGATGTAGGCCGGCGGGCCGGTACGGCGGCACCGGGATGGACGACGATGTAGCCGGGTCCGCCGGTGCGGGTACCGACGTCGGGCAGCAGGTCCTCGCGGATCCGGAGCTGCTCGGAGTCACCGGGGAACCCGGCGGCTTCGGCCAGGGCAAGATCGCGGATCTGTTCGGGCCGGTCCTCGTCGCGGGTGTCGCGCAGATCGAGCAGTGAGCCCGGGTAGTCGACGCTGATGCCCGCGATACGACCGACCCCTGCCATGCGCAGCACCAGCGCCAACGGCAGGGGTGACTGGTGGAACGAGGTGAAGATGACGGCCTCGGTCGGTGCGACGGCGCGCAGGGTGTCGAGCAGTGCGTCGATGACATCTGCGGTGACCGGTGGCGCGTCGAAATCGACCCACCCGGCGTGGAATTCGACGACCTCGTCCACCCCCGGCAGCAGGCGGGCCGCTGCCGCACCGCGTGGCCCGGCGAGGAAGGTGACCTTGTCGGACCCCGCCGCGACCGCCCGGACGGCGGGCCCGGTGAGCAGCACGTCGCCCGCGCTGTCGAGCCGGGCCACCAGCACATGCCTCATCGCCGCGCACCCTCGACGGTGTCGGCGAGTAGTTCGTTCCAGCGTTCGACGAACTGTTCGATGCCGAAATTGGTCTGCGCCCACTGGCGTGCGGCTTTGCCGGCGAGCTGGGCCAGATCGGGTTCGGCCACGAAACGCTGCAGTGCTCGGCCCAGGACCGACACATCGGTGGACACCACTCCGGCCTCGGGCGGGACCGCGGCCGCCGCCTCCGTGGTGGCGACGGCGACGACCGGCATCCCGATATGCATGGCCTCGAGCACCGACAAGCCCAGCGAGGTCCAGCGCGGGGTATGCACGAACACGCGGCGGCGCGCGACTTCGGCGTGCAGGCGGTCCTGGCGCAGGTCGCCGTGCCCGCACACACGCTCTTTCGGCCGGTCGACCGCGGTGTGCACGTGGTCGGTCTCCATCCCGAACACATCGATCGGGGTGGTGTCGGAGAGTTCGGCGAGCAGATCGGTGCCGGTCACGCGCCAGCGGCGCACCGGTTCGTTGACGATGGTGGCGGCCCGCTCGAGTTCGCCGGTGTAGAGGGGGCCGGGATCGAGGACCCCGTGGGGGACGACGCGCACCCTGGTGTGCCCGTTGTCCCACATCAACCGATTGAACTCGGTGACATGAACCAGGGTGAGGTCGTCGCGGTCGGCCATGGGGTGCCGGGTGGTCGCGGCGTGCCCGGACGGGGTGTTGTGTTCGACATAGATCAGGGGGACCTCGACACCGGGGATGCGGCCGAGCCAGCGTTGGGCCAGTTCCAGTTCGCGGGGGCGTTGGGCCACAACGACATCCACGTGTTCGTCGGCGAGCGCCTCGGGGGCGATCTCCTCGGCGCCGACCGGCCACGGTCGCCCGCACCGGCCGAGCGCCCACCCGCCCCAGCGTGGGTCGTGCGGGATCAGGTAGCGGTGCGGTCCCTGGACGAACGAACTCATCCAGGACCCGTGCACATGCCAGGCGAGAATCGTCGTCATGGCCACGACGGCTCCGTCGACGGGCACACCATCAGTTCGCGCACCTGACAGCCCGGTGGTTGGGAGAGCGCGAAAACGACCGCGGCGGCGACGTCTTCGGGCCGGTTGAGTTTCGCGTCGGCCGGGGGCTGGTACTGCGGGGTGCGGTCGTCGAAGAACGCGGTGTCCATACCGCCGGGCACCAACAGGGTCACGCCGACCTCGCCCGCGGTCTCGGCGGCCAGGGCGCGGGTGAAGCCGACGACGCCGAATTTCGACGCGCAGTAGGCGGTGGCGTCGGGCAGCGCGCGCATGCCGAGGGTGGAGGCGCAGGTCACGACGGTGCCTTTGCTCGCGCGCAGGGCGGGCAGCGCCGCACGGACGACGGCGGCGGTGCCGAACAGATTCACCTTGACCACGTTTTCCCACTTCTCGGCAGACACGCTGTCGAGCGGGCCGCACGCGTCGGTGCCCGCGGCGGTGAACACCGCGTCGAGGCGACCACCGGTGCGGTCGAGTACCCGTTCGACTGCGGCCGTCGCGGCAGCGGTGTCGGCGAGATCTGTTTGTTCCCAGTCGATTCCGTCGGCGGGGGCGTTGCGGTCGAGCACCACGGGTGTGCCGCCTCCGGCGCGGATCGCGGCGACGGTCGCGGCGCCGAGACCTGAGGATCCGCCGGTGACGAGGACGGTGCCGAGCGGGCGTGTTGACGGGTTCACGAGGATGGAACTCCTTTCAGCGGGGTCATGCCGACATCGCGGCCCGGTCGACGCGGCGCGCGGATACTTTGCGGTAGGCGGTGAGGGTTCGGGTTCCGACTCGCTCCCAGGAGTAGGAGTTCTCGGCTCGACGTCGCCCGGCCGCGCCTCGGGAGGCGGCCAGGTGCGGGTTGTCGAGCAGCGGACGGATCGCGGCGGCCAGGGCCTCGGGGGAGTTCGGTGCCACCAGGGCGCCGGTGACACCGTCGACGACGGTGTCGAGCATGCCGCCGACAGCGGTGGCGACCACGGGTCGCGCGCAGCCCATCGCCTCGAGCGGCACGATGCCGAACGGCTCGTACCAGGGTGTGCAGGCCACGACATCGGCGGAGCGGATCAATTCCGGCATGGCGGTGTGCTCGACCGACCCGAGCAGGTGCACCCGGTCGCCGACGCCGATGCGTTGCGCACAATCGCGCAGCCGTCGCGCCTCGGCGTGGGTCTTGCCCTTGTCGTCGGCGCCGCCCGCGATGACGAGTTCGGTGTCGGGTAACTCGCGCAGCGCGGCGATGGCCAGGTCGTAGCCTTTGCGTGGCACCATCCGCCCGACCGACAGGATGCGGTGCGGTGCGCCGCGTTCGGCGACCGGGCCGTCGGGGGTGAACAGGTCGAGGTCCACGCCGCACGGAACCACCGACACGTGATGCGGTGGCACCCCCATCTTGGTGAGTTCGCCGACCTCGTCGGAGCAGGTGGCGACGACCCGCGCCGACCGCGACGCGACGAGGCGTTCGATGCGGATACGCGCGGGTGGGCTGGTGTCGGCGCGGCCCTGGTACCGGTGTTTGACGGTGCCGAGCGCGTGGAAGGTGACCAGGACGGGGATGCCGGTGCCGTGGGCGGCGAGTTCGGCGGCCATGCCCGACATCCAGAAGTGCGCGTGCACCACGTCCGGATGCTCGCGGGCCCAGTCGTCGCGCAGGAACGCGGCGAATTCACCCAGGTGAGGCAGGATTTCGTCCTTGGGGATGGGGCGCGGCGGGCCGGCGGGGACATGCACGACGCGGTAGCCGTCGTCGGTGTCGACCGTGCGTTCGCGGTGGGTTCCGTCGTGTCTGGTATAGACGATCACCTGGTGCCCGCGCTGGGCGAGGGTGGCCGAGAGGGCGGCGACGTGGACGTTCTGACCCCCGGCATCGGTGCCGCCGAGCGGCGCCAGCGGACTCGCGTGTTCGGAAACCATGGCGATCTTCAACGCGGACTCCGTTCGTCGGGCGAGCGGCGGCCGGGGAACACACCGCTTGCGGGGTGACCGGTTCTCGCTGGGCGCTATGCCCGGGGAGAAGTGGGTCAAACAGCGGCGTGCCGGTTTCGCCCGACTGTTTCGGGACGCGCCGGTGGGGTACTGCGGCCGGTGCCGATCACCGCCACCACAGAACATCGGGTAAGGAGTGCCGAGATGACGACCGCGTCCGGCGACAGCGTTCTCGGGCCCATCTCGCGGCCGCTCCCGGATGTCGAACGCATCGTGGTGTTGCGCGGTGGTGGTCTGGGCGACTTGCTGCTCGCCCTGCCCGCGATCGAGGCGCTGGCCGCGACCTACCCGTCGGCGCGGATCACCCTGTTCGGTTCGGCCCTGCATGCCGCGCTGCTGCGATCACGGCCGGGACCGGTGCACGACGTGCGGGTGCTCCCACCGCAGGGCTCACCCGCCGAGGACGCGCTGCTCTACGAAACCGCAAGGGAGCGGTTCGATCTGGGGGTTCAGCTGCACGGCGGTGGTGCCTGGTCGAACCGGTTCCTGCGCCGCACGGGAGCTCGGTGGACGGTCGGTTCCCGCGCCGACGGCGCCATCGAACTGACCAGGACCACCCCGTTCCGGTACTACCAGCACGAGATGATCCGTGCGCTCGAGGTGGTCGGGCTGGCCGGGGCCGCACCGGTCACTCTCGAACCGAGGATCAGCGTCACCCCCGACGACGAGGCGGCCGCCGAACGGCTCGTCGGGCAGACGACGGGCCCCGTTGTCACAGTTCACCCCTCGGCGACCGACCCCCGAAGACGCTGGCCCGTGCGCAAATTCGCGGAAGTCATCGAGCATTGTGTGCACGGTGGGGCCACCGTTCATGTGATCGGCACCCACGACGACCGTCCGCTGCTGCGCGAAATCCTGGACCGGGTCGGCGGCTGCGACACCCGCCACGTGCACTGCCTCGTCGATGCCGACATGACCGAGCTGTGCGGGTTGCTTACGCGGACAACGGTTTTCGTCGGCAACGACAGCGGGCCACGGCATCTGGCCAAAGCGCTCGGCATCCCGACGGTCGGGATCTTCTGGATCGGCAACCTCGTCAACGCCGGACCACTCAGCCGCGCCAACGACCGGGTGCTGACCGCGTGGACCACGCGCTGCCAGGTCTGCGGTGCCACCCTCACAGACGAGGGCGCCCCACGCTGCGAACACGACGACTCGATCGTCGCCTCGGTCACCGTCGAGGAGGTGTGCCGTGAGATCGACGAATTCCTCGGCTCCGCAGGCGTTGTCACCGCACTGCGGCCGGAACCGCGGTGGCACGACACCCTAGGCCTCGACGCCACGGTCGGGGACCGTCGTCGGTGACGCCAGGTGTGCCCCGCGCCGGGTGCGGATCCGTACCGGCATCGCTCATCGTTCTCCCACGCGGCCGCGGATGCGGTCGATCATCGTCGTCGTGGAGTGGTCGGCGAGGTAGTTCAGGACCCGGACCTGCCCGCCGTATCCGGTGACGACGGCGGTCTCGGGCAGCATGTCGGGGCTGTAGTCGCCGCCTTTGACATACAGCTGGGGCTCGGTGGCGCGCAGCAGCTCGGCGGGGGTGTCCTCGTCGAAGACGGTCACATGATCCACACAGCTCAGGGCGGCCAGCACGGCGCACCGGTCGCCCGCGGTGTTCACGGGCCGCTCGGGGCCCTTGAGGCGGCGCACACTGCTGTCGGAGTTCACGGCGACCACCAGGATGTCGCCCAGGCTCTTTGCCTCGTTGAGGCAGGCGATGTGACCGGCGTGCAGCACGTCGAAGCAGCCGTTGGTGAACACCACCCGTGCGCCCTCGGCGCGCTCGCGGCGCACGGTCGCGATGAACTGGTCGCGCGAGAGGACCCCGGAGCCCTCGCCGCCGAGGCGGGCACGCAGATCGGGACACCGGCACACCGAGGTACCCGGGCTGCGCAACACCACATCGGCAGCCGCCTGGGCGAATTCGACCGCGCCGGTCAGCGGCATCGCGTCGAGCACGGCGGCGGTGAGGGCGGCGACGAAGGTGTCACCGGCACCGGCCGACCGGTTCTCCGGCACGGCCACCGCCCAGGTCCGGTGCGCGGGCTTGCCGTCCACGAGCAGGACGGTGCCGTCCTTGTCGAGGGTGACCACCACCGCGGCCGCTCCGGTGCGGGCCATCAGTTCGTCGCGGTGGTCGATGAACAGTTGCGCGTGATCGGTGTGCGCCGTCGTGTCGAGCAGGGTTGCGGCCTCCTCGGCGTTGGGTGTCACCAGGTCGGGCCGCAGCGCCTGCCAGCGGGCCGGTGCGTGCGCGTCGAGTACCAGCAGCGGGAGGCTGTCGCGGCGCGCGCACAGGGCGTCGCGGATCGTGTCGTCGAGGGTGACGCCGTAATCGCAGATCAGCAGCGCGTCGGCATCGGCGAGGGCGGTGTCGAGCGCGGCGAGCAGGGCGGTGGTGTCGGTGGGCACCGGGGCACAGTCCTCGTCGTAGCGCAGCAGGATCTGCTCGTCGGCCATCACCCGCACCTTCACCTCGGTGGGTCGGGCCGGATCGGCGACCACGGTGTCGGTTCCCACTCCCGCGCGGCGCAACGCGTCGCGAAGGTCGTGGCCTGCGTCGTCGTCGCCTACCGCGGCGACCATTTGCACCCGCGCGCCGAGCGCGGCGAGGTTGACCGCTGTATTCGCCGCCGCCCCAGGCACTTTCGCGGTCTCGGCGACATCGACCACCGGCACCGGGCCCTCCCGGCACAGCCGGTGGCAGCGTCCCCATTTCCACACGTCGAGCACGGCATCACCCAGGACGACGACACGCGGGCGGCGCGCGGCGACGTGATCGACGGATTCGGGGCCTGGTCCGCGAAAGCCTGGATCGGTCTGGTCGAACGGCATGGGCGTCCTCCCTCGGGCGGTGGTCGTCGTCGAAGCGATTCCACCTGCGCGGCGGGTCAAACAGATCCGGGCGGATCGGTGTCGGCGGCACCGGCGCGGGTATGGCGAGGGTGCGAACCGAGCCGAGGAGGTGTGCGATGCGTGTGGTCGTGACGGGAGCGACAGGCAATGTCGGCACGGCGGTGGTCGACGCACTGACCACCACACCGGCGGTGACGTCGGTGCAGGGAGTGGCGCGGCGCAAACCCGACCGTGGGCTCGCGGGGGTGGACTGGGTCGGCGCCGACGTGCGTGACGCCGATCTGGTCTCGTTGTTCAGTGGCGCGGATGCGGTGGTGCACCTGGCCTGGGTGTTCCAGCCGACGCACCGACCGCTCGACACCTGGCACACCAATGTCGACGGCACCGAACGGGTACTGGCCGCCGTCGCCGAGGCAGAGGTGCCCGCGCTGATCCACGCGTCCTCGGTCGGGGCGTACGCACCGCGCGGGGACGACGAACCCGTCACCGAGAGCTGGCCGACCGAAGGCTGGCCCGCCGCCGCCTACATGGGTGGTTGCGGCTGGTCCCGGCCACGCCGGAACTGTTCGACGCGATGATGCATCTACCGCTGCTCGACACCACCCGCGCCCGCACCGAACTCGGCTGGACGCCGAGGATCAGCGCCGCCGACGCGCTCACCGAGGTGCTGCACGGATTCGGCGACGGCGCGGGCGGTGACACCCCACCGCTGGCCGCCGACGCCGGTGGCACATTGCGCTACCGCGAATTCGCCTCCGGCGTCGGCGGACACGACCCGGTCGACCAGCTCACCCGCCACGCCCACCGCTGAACGTCACGGCCGGAAGACCGCGCGCACGCAGTCGCTCTTGTCGTTCTTGAAGATGTCGTAGCCGGCGACCGCGTCCGACAGCGGCAGATCATGGGTGATCAGATACGACGGGTCGAGCTGACCGCTGGTGATGAACTCGAACATGCGGGAGACGTCGCGCTGCCCGGACTGCTGGGCGGTGCGCAGCGTCAGCCCCTTGTTGGTGAGCACACCCATCGGGAATTTGTCGGTCACGCCGTAGACCCCGAGCACCGACACCACGCCGGTCTTGCGGCACGACATGATCGCCTCGCGCAACGCGGTGGCCCGGTCGGTTTCCAGTCGCAGCAACTGTTTGGCCCGGTCGTAGAGGTGCTGCACGCCGGTGCCGTGCGCTTCCATCCCGACCGCGTCGATGCAGGCGTCGGGCCCACGCCCGCCGGTCATCTCGCGCAGGGTCGCTGGGACGCTGTCGACACTGGTGTAGTCGATGGTGTCGGCGCCCGCGTGCCTGCGCGCCAGCTCGAGGCGTTCGGGGACGCGGTCGATCACGATCACCCGGCCCGCGCCGAGCAGACGGCTGGTGTGGGCGGCCATCAATCCGACGCCGCCGCTGCCCCAGACCGCGACGGTGTCGCCGGGGGAGATGTCGCAGAAGTCGGCGCCCATGAGCCCGGTCGGCAGTGCGTCGGAACAGAACAGGGCCTGCTCGTCGGTGATCGACTCCGGAATCGGGAAACAGTTCACATCACCGAAAGGCACCCGGATGTATTCGGCGTGCGAGCCCTGATAGCCGCCGAAGGGATGGGTGTAGCCGTAGATCCCGCCGGACGGGAAACCCAGGATCGGTTGTTGCACCGCGGCATTCGGGTTGGTGGTGTCACAGGCCGAATACCGCTGCGCCCCGCAGTACCAGCACGCGCCGCACCCGATGAACGACGGCACGACCACCCGGTCGCCGACGGCGATCCGCTCCACCGCGCCGCCGACCTCGAGCACCTCGCCCATGAATTCGTGCCCGATCACGTCACCTTCGCGCATACCGGGCAGGTAGCCGTCGATGAAATGCAGATCCGAACCGCAGGTGGTACTCAACCGGACCGCCACGATCACATCGTGCGGGTTGACCAGGCGGGGATCGGGCACCGTCTCCACGGCCAGATCGTTCACGCCGTTCCAGCACAGTGCTCGCATCAGTCCTCCTGCTCGCGTCCGCTCGGATTGTGGGTCAGTGTCGGTGCCTCCCCGGTCTGCAGAATTGCGCGCGCCCGGTAGAGGGCGGTGAACGCGGCATGCCCGGTGAGCTGTTCGGGCAGCGGGCTGGTGACCCGGATGGTCACCTCTGTACCCAGGTCACCGGGGGCGTCGGCGAAGGTCAGCCGGATCTGGGACCGGCCGGCCGGGTCACGGCCGCCGACGAAGCGGATCTCGCCGGGGGCGCGCACGGTGCGGCTCACCCACTGCGCGGCGGCGGCGGTGTTTTCGACGAACGACCACGTCAACCGGTCCGGGGCGGTCGATTCCACGTGGGCGATGCCGTCCAACGCGGCGGACAGGTTCATCGGATCGAGCCAGAACTGTTCGACGTCCGCGCGGGGGCGCGCGATCGTCACCGCGTGCACGCCGGCCCTCGCCGTTGGCGCGACCTTGTGCAGCAGCTGCCCGATCCGGTCCTCGACCCAGGTCACTGTGTACGGGTGTCGGGGCGGATGCCGGTTTCGGGGTCGTCGTCGGCGGGTGGCTCCGGATCGCGCCACTCCTCGGCCCGGCTCGACCGGTTGCCCTTGATCGTGCCGTCCAGCTCGTGCGCGAGTTCCTCGTCGTGGACCGGACCGTGCTTGGTGTTGCCTCGTTCGATGACCATCGTGCCTCCTTGTGAATTTCAGCGGTGCCGGACCAGGGCGGCGACACCGTCCTCGGACGGCACACCGCCGGTGACGATGACCTCGGCACCGGTCAGGATCGCCGCGACGGGCAGTGCCTCGTCGGCGCGGCAGGACTGTCGTGGGGCGGTGCTGCCGGTCCAGCCGGCCGGGGCGTGCAGGTCGACGCTCACCTGTGCCCGGTCGGCGCCGACCAGCACGGTGCGGTCACCGAGCCGGTCCGGGTCGATGAGCAACCGGTCCACGCGCGCCATCCGCAACGCCTCGGCGGTCGCGTCGAGACCGGACACCGCCAGGCCTTCGGGGCGGGCGATCTCGGCGGCGACGGTGTCGAGGACCTCCTCGATGTCGTGGCGGGCCTGTTCGGCGACCACGCGGTGGACGGCGGCGTCGAGCTCGCCCGGGTCGCCGCCCGCGGCGCGCGCTCCCGCCTCGACCTCGACCACCGTCGGCCCGTGGTCGGGCAGTGCGTGGTGCAGGGCGTTGCGGGCGCTGACCTCACCGGCGACCACGATCACCTCGGCATGCACCTGCTCGGCCTCGGTGCGCACCTGCTCGGCGAGTTCGTCGATGGTCCGCCGGGTCGTTTCCTCGACGCGTTGCTGCATGGAACGGTGCGCCCATGCCCCGCCGCCGGTTTTGTGCACCGGATACGGGTTCTGGTCGACGCTGCGTTCGGTGACCGACCCGTTCTCGTCCACGACGGTCAGGTCGCAGCCGACCTTGTCCACCACCGCGACCACATGCGGGATCAGCTCCTCGTGGTGGCGCAGCAACGGCAGCAGATAGGGCAGCGGCGACACCCGCACCACCTCCCGAGCCGGTGGTTCGGGCAGCAGCTCGTCGGCATGGACGGTGTGATCGTCGATGATCAACACCCGTCCGGCCCGCCCACGCCCGGGCGGACCCTCGGCGACGGCCCGGTCGAACAGCGCGATCATCTCCGCGCTCGCTCCCGCTTTCCGCAGCCGACCGCTGATGGACCGTCGTCGCAGCTCCAGTTGATGCGCGGCGTCCTCGGTGTCGTGTGAGGCATCCATGTACACGACAGCGAAGGGCCCGCGCCTTTCCGCGATCTCTCGAATGCTGTTCACACCGCGCGCATACCCGACCTTCCCCACCCGAACCACCCCGACCGGATTTCGCGTCGTGGCCGGTCAGGAGCAAGCGATCGCCTTGGCCTGCCGCAGCACATCGCGCACCATGGCGGGGGTCAGCATGCCGGTGAAGGTGTTGCGCTGGCTCACGTGATAGCAGCCGAGTACCGTCACCGTTCGCCCGTCCGGGTGGGTGAGGACCACCTGGGCGCCGTGGCCGAAGCGGGGGCGCGGGCGGGGTATGGTCCAGCCGCCTTCGGCGAGAACGGTGAACAACGCCTGCCAGCCGAAGGCACCGAGGACGACGATCACCTTCAAGGTGGTGGCGAGCAGTCCCATCTCCCGGCTCAGATACGGTGCGCAGCGCAGGGTTTCGTCGCGGGTGGGTTTGTTCTGTGGCGGTGCGCAGTGCACGGGAGCGGTGACGCGCAGGTCGATCAGTTCGATGCCGTCGTCGGCGCGGACCGGGTGCGAACCGGTCGACAGGCCCACCGCGTGCAGGGCCGCGAACAGGACATTGCCGCTCTCGTCGCCGGTGAACATGCGCCCGGTCCGGTTGCCGCCGTGCGCGGCCGGTGCCAACCCGACCACCAGGATTCGGGCATCGGCGGGCCCGAAACCGGGCACCGGCCTGCCCCAGTAGTCCTCGTCGCGGAACGCGGCCCGTTTCTCCCGCGCCACCTGCTCGCGCCAGGCGACCAGACGGGGACAGGCCCGGCACGAGGACACCAGCGCATCGAGTTCGGCGAGGGTGCCCGCCTCGCCCGCCGCGAGCGGCGCCTGCTCCGGGTCGCTCGGTTCGGCGGCCATCGTCCCATCCTAGGTCGTGGGAAATCCGGTAACCCGTCGTACCGAACCACCCACGCGGTACCGGCGGTACCACGTACTGTGAAGGGATGATGCCCATCGAGATCGTGACCGCCGACGGAGTCGTGCGCGGTCGAGCGGGCCGCAGTGTCGTGCGCTGGCGCGCCCTACCGTACGCGGCTCCTCCTGTCGGCGACCTGCGCCTGCGCGCACCCCAGCCGGTGCGCCCCTGGACCGGCGTGCGCGAGGCCGACCGCTTCCGTTTCGCGGCGACCCAGCACCCCAGCGGTGCCCGGATCGGCCCGCGCACCTGGCAGCCGGTGGGCGAGGACTGCCTCACCTTGAACGTCACCGCCCCGGCGGCATCGTCGGATACACCGCGTCCGGTGATGGTGTTCATCCACGGCGGCGGATATGTCATCGGCACCTCGAGCATGTACTCCGGTGCCCGCCTCGCGGTCCGTGGCGACGTGATCGTGGTGTCGGTGAACTACCGGCTCGGCGGTCTCGGCTATGTCGACTACAGCGAATTCTCCACGCCGGAGCGCCCTTTCGACGCGAACCTCGGACTCCGCGACCAGGTGGCCGCACTGGAGTGGGTGCAGCGCAATATCGCCGCCTTCGGTGGCACCCCGGCAATGTGACGATCTTCGGCGAATCGGCGGGCGCGCACGCCGTGGTGAGCTTGATGGCCACCCCCGCCGCACGCGGCCTGTTCCACCGCGCCATCGCCCAGAGCGCCCCCGCCGACTGGACGATGACCCGCCAGGACGCGCACCGTTTCGCCCGTCGCTGCCTCGAGCGACTGGGTGCCGACCCGGCCGACGCCGTCGCCGCCCTCACCACCACCTCGGCGAGCGCGCTGTGCCGGGCCACCGACCGCGCCCTCGGCCGGGCCATGCGCGAGGAACCCGGCAGCTTCGCCTACGCCCCCGTCGCCGACGGCGAGTTCCTGCCCGAGGCGCCGCTGGACGCGATCGTCGCGGGCCGCGCCCACCGGGTACCGCTGATCGTCGGCACCAACCGCGACGAGGCGACCCTGTTCCAGCGTTTCGTGAAAGCGGTACCGCACACCGAGGACCAGCTCACCACGACCTTCGCCCGCTGCGAAGCCGGTGCCCTCGAACGTGTCGCCGCCTGCTACCCCGGCTACCCGAGCCCGGCGACCGCCGTGCGCATCGGCGGCGACTTCATGTTCCTGCGCCCCACCCTCGAGGTCCTCGAAGGACACAGCCCCCATGCGCCCACCTACGCCTACCGTTTCGACTTCGCCCCGCGCGCACTGCGACTGGCCGGTTTCGGTGCCACCCACGCCCTCGACCTGATCCCCGTCTTCGGCTGGGTGAACACTCCGGTCGGGCGCATGATGACCGCGGCGGGCGGGTACCGGGCGTTCCTCGCCGTCCAGCGCGCCATGCAGGACAACTGGCTCAGCTTCGCCCGCACCGGCAGCCCCCTGCCCGCCTGGCCCGCCTACACCACCGACCACCGCGCCACCCAGATCTTCGACCACCCGACCCGCGTCCTCATCGATCCCGACCCGGCCATCCGCCGTGCGTGGCAAGGCGTACGCATCGCCGGCCCGGCCGACGGGCAGACCAGGACGGAGAACGCCGGATGAGCCTCGACCAGGACACCGGTGCGCGGCGACTCACCGCCCTGCTCACCGAGGACCCGCAGGTCAGGGCCGCGCGCCCCTCGGACGAGGTGCACGCCACCGTCACCACACCCGGCTTGCCGCTCGGTGAGATCGTCGAGGCGGCGATGACCGGGTACGCCGACCGGCCCGCGCTCGGGTTCCGGCGCACCGAACTCGTGCCCGACGCCGGGGGAGCGGTGCGGCGGATCGTCCCCGACTTCGAGACGATCACCTATCGCACACTGTGGGACCGGGCGCGGGCGGTGGCGGCGGCCTGGTACGCCGACGGGGTGCGCGCCGGGGACTTCGTGGCGATGCTCGGATTCACCGGGGTCGATTACACGGTGCTCGACCTGGCCGTGATCCACCTCGGAGCGGTGGCCGTGCCGCTGCAGTCGGGCGCGAGCTCGACCCAGCTGCGTTCGATTCTCGACGAGACCACACCGAAGGTCCTCGCGGTCGACATCGCGTATCTCGGGACAGCTGTCGAGGTGGTTTCCCCGGGTGCCACGACACTCGTGGTCTTCGACTTCTTCGCCGACGACCACCGGCATCGCGAGCTACTCGACGAAGCGCGCCACGACTTCCCCGGAATACGCACTCTCGCCGACACTGTCGAACAGGGACTGACCGTCGAGCCCGCCCCCCGTGTGGAACCCGACGACGACGCGCTGGCCCTGCTGATCTACACCTCCGGCAGCACCGGAACACCCAAGGGTGCGATGTACACCCGCCGCCTCGTCGCCGCGGGGTGGCAGCCGGTGCGTCCGTACGCGGTCATCAACCTGAATTTCCTGCCGATGAGCCACATCGCGGCCAGGCTCACCCTCAACGCCGCCCTCGCCCGGGGTGGTACCGCCTACTTCACCGCCGCACCGGACACTTCGACACTCTTCGACGACATCGCCCTGGTGCGGCCCACCGAGATCTTCCTCGTCCCGCGCGTGTGCGAGATGATCCAGCAGCACTACCGCCGCACCCGCGAACATCACCCAGAACTCACCGACGGCCAGGTGAAAACGTCACTGCGCGAACAACTCCTGGGTGGTCGCCTGCTGACGGTGTCGTGCGGCAGCGCCCCGATCGCACCGGAGCTGCGCGCGTTCGTCGAATCGGTGCTCGAGCTGCGTCTGCACGACGGCTACGGGTCGACCGAGACCGGTGGTGGCGTCATCTTCGACACCCGGGTCATGCGCCCGCCGGTGCTGGACTACAAGCTCGTCGACGTCCCCGAACTCGGCTACTTCGGCACCGACAAGCCGTACCCGCGTGGCGAACTGCTGCTCAAGACCACCACCATGATCGCCGGCTACTACCGGCGCCCCGAGGTCACCGCCGAGGTGTTCGACGCCGACGGTTTCTGCCGCACCGGCGACATCGTCGCCGAACTTGCACCCGACCGGCTGACCTATGTCGACCGGCGCAACAACGTCATCAAGCTGTCGCAGGGTGAATTCGTGACGGTCTCGCGCCTGGAATCCGTTTTCGCCGGCGAGGACCCGATCCATCAGATCTATGTCTACGGCAGCAGCGACCGCGCGTTCCTGCTCGCCGTCGTCGTCCCGGCCCGCCCGCTACCCGCCGAACAGGCCCATGCCACGATCAGCGACGCACTGTACCGGGCTGCGGTGCGGGCACAGCTGGAACCGTACGAGATCCCGCGCGCGTTCCTCGTCGAACCCGAACCGTTCACCGTCGACAACGGCCTGCTCTCCGGAGTGGGAAAGCTGTTGCGCCCCAAGCTGAAAGAGCGCTACGGACAGCACCTGGAACAGCTCTACGACGAGCTGGCCGAACGACAGGACGACGAACTGCGCCGGCTACGTGCCGACGCCCCCGGCCTCGCCGTGTCCGAGGTCGTCGCCCGGGCCGCGGGCGCGATACTCGGCTGCGATCCCGCCGCCCTGCGCGCCGACACCCGATTCTCCGACCTGGGCGGTGATTCGCTTGCGGCGCTGTCGTATTCGACACTGCTGCGCGAACTCCTCGACGTCGACGTCCCCGTCAACGTCCTGCTCGGCCCCGACAGCACGCTGGCCGCACTCACCCGCTACATCACCGCGGGTACCGCGACCCTCGATGCCGAGACGATCCACGGTCGCGGCGCCACCGAGATCCGGGCAGCAGACCTGACCCTGGACAAATTCCTCGACACCGGCACCATCACCGCCGCCTCCGACCTGCCGAGGGCCGCGACGCCCGCGCGGACCGTGCTGCTCACCGGCGCCAACGGCTACCTCGGCCGATTCCTGCTGCTGGAACTGCTCGAACGCCTCGCCCCGCTCGGTGGCACCGTGATCTGTGTAGTGCGCGGCGTCGACGCCGATTCGGCGCGCGCCCGCCTCGACGCGGCCTACGACAGCGACCCCACCTTGACCGAGCACTTCCGGGCCCTCGCCGACCGCGCCCTCGAGGTACTGCCCGGCGACATCGGCGCACCGGAACTCGGTCTGCCCCAGCAGGTATGGCAGCGGCTGGCCCGCGACGTGGACCTGATCGTGCACTCGGCGGCGTTGGTCAACCACATGCTGCCCTACCACCAGCTGTTCGGACCCAACGTGGTCGGCACCGCCGAGATCATCCGGTTGGCCGCGACCACCTCCCGCAAGCCGGTCAGCTACCTGTCGACGGTGGCCGTCGCCGCCCAGATCCCCGACTTCACCGAGGACGGTGACGTACGGACAATGAGCCCCGTGCGCCGCCTCGACACCGGCTACGCCAACGGTTACGGCAACAGCAAATGGGCCGGTGAGGTACTGCTGCGCGAAGCCGCCGACCGGTTCGGGCTTGCTGTCGCGGTGTTCCGGTCGGACATGATCCTGGCCCACCGCCGCTACCGTGGTCAGCTCAACGTGCCCGACGTCTTCACCCGATTGCTGCTCAGTGTGCTCGTCACCGGATTGGCACCGAAGTCGTTCTACCGCACCGCCTCCGAGGGCAGGCGCCGTCGTGCGCACTACGACGGGCTGCCCGCCGACTTCGTCGCCGCCGCGATCACCGCACTGGCCCCGACCGCCGGGTACCGCACCTACGATGTCGTGAACCCCCACGACGACGGCATCTGCCTCGACGACTTCGTCGACTGGCTGATCGAGGCCGGCCACCACATCGACCGCATCGACGACTACGACGAATGGTTCGACCGCTTCACCACCGCCCTGAAAGCCCTACCCGAACCGCGACGCAAACACACCCTGCTGCCGTTGCTGCACGCCTACCGGCATCCGGCCCGCCCGCTGGCCGGCTCGGCGCTGCCCGCCGACGGCTTCCGGGCCGCCGTGCGGGCCGCCGACATCGGTGGCGCCCAGGACATTCCCCAGCTGGGACGCGACCTGATCGACAAGTACGTGCGCGACCTGGCTCAGCTCGGACTGCTCGACACCGACTCGGTCTCGGCGTAGCCGCCGGGCCGCAACGCCGGGTCGGGGGCGAACGAGGTGAGCCCGACCCGGCGGTACTTGCCTGCCAGCCGTTCGTAGCGGCGGCGGTTGCGAGCCATCGGTGAATCGGTGACGGTGGCGGGCAGCCGGTCGAACGCGGTCCGCAGCAGCGCGGTGAGTACCCGGAACTCGGTGTCGTGGCGGGCTGTCCAGGTGATCGGCATGCGGGCCCGCACCTGCGGGTGCATGATGCCGCACCCGAGCAGCATCACCACATGGCTCAGCACCGGCGAACCCACCCGCCACAGCGGACCGGTGAGCGCGGGCAGGAAATCCGGGCGCGGTGCCCGGCGCACCGACGCGGTGGCCGCCTCGAGGGCCGGGGTCACCCGCAATTCCTCGGCGGCCATCCGTTTGTAGTGGGCGACCAGTTCGCGGTAGTCCTCGATCGGGGCGTTGCGGCCGCGCAGGTGCAGTCCGATTGTCTTGCGCCGGTAGTGATCCCAGATGGCCTGGTTCTGCGCGGCCGTCGGCTCGGTGCCGGTCAGTGCGATAAAGGCGCCGCGCTGAACGAAGAATGTCGAGTACAGAATCCAGTTCCAGGCCTGCGGCTCGAGCGCCGAATAGCGTTGCCCGTCGGGACCGACACCCTTGACCGCACGGTGCAGCAGCATCAGGCGCTCGGCCTCGGCGGCCGCGTCGGCCTCGGTGCCGTGGTAGATGAGCTGGTCGGCGGCGGCGGTGCGCACCGCGCGCGCCCACGGCTCATACCTGGACCGCCCCGTCGCCTCGAGCGCCGCCGACACCGGCGGCAGCATCGGCTGGTCGAACAGCCCGACGGCGAACAGCCCGAACAGGACCGAACCGCCGACCCGCTCGAATCTCTCGACGGCAGCCGAAACATCGTGCGGCACACCATCCTCGGTAGAGGCGGGCTGATGAGACACGGGACAGGTCATCGGTGAACTCCTTTGTTCCGGCGCCGCGACCGCATGGGCACGGTCGGCACCCCTCCGCAATTCTGGTGCCAGGCGACACCAGAAACTCGTGTGGTGTCAGCGTGCACCACAATGGGGTCATGGTCAAGAGCGAGGACACCGCGACGTCCCCCCGCGCCTACGGGGGAGTGGCGGCCGACGAACGCCGCGCACGCCGGCGCGCGGCCCTGCTCGACGCCGCCCTCGACCTGCTCGCCGCCGACGGTGCCGCCGCCGTCACCAAACGCGCGGTCTGTGCTCGGGCCAAGCTCAACGACCGCTACTTCTACGAACAGTTCGCCGATCGCGACGCCGTGCTCACCACTCTCGTCGAAGAGCTCACCGCCGAGGGCATCGCCGCCGTCGTCGCTGCCACCCACGCGGCCGAACCCGACGTCCGCAGCCAGGTCCATGCCGCCGCCGATGCCGCGCTGGGCTTCCTGCTCGACGACCCACGCCGCCACGCGCTGCTGCTCAACGCCCACAGCACCGAAGCCCTCCAGCGGGCCCGGCTCGCCACCCAGCACGCCATCGCCCGCGCCATGGCCGCGGTCAGCCGCGAACTGCACCCCTCGCCGATGTCGACGCCGCTGGACACCGACATGGCCGCCTACACGGTGGTCAGCGGCACGCTCGAGCTCGTCGCGGCCTGGTTGCGCGGGGAATTCGAGACCACCCGAGCTCATCTCACCGACCTGATCGCCCGGCAATTGCTGCAGGTCGAAACCGTCCCCGGCGGCTAGGGGGCGACCATGCGCGCGGCCGCGAGCACGGTCGCCGCGCGCTGGGTCGCGACATGCTCACCACCGGCCTGAGCGGCATGGACGGCGGTGGTGCGGGCCAGGTCGGTGAGCATGCGCAGCAGCAACGCCGCCGGGATATCGGGGGTCACCAGCCCCTCGCGCTGCCCGCGCCGCAACTCGGCCAGCTTGCTCGCCACCATCTCGCGCAACGCGCGCGCCACCTCCTCCTCGGCCGGTTCCAGATCGGCCCAGGCCTGCAGGCGGGCATCGTCGGGATTGGCGAGGAAATGATCGAAGAGGCGTCCGACGTACCCGGGCAGATCCTCGGCGCGCATGGCCGTGCGGGCGGAGGCTTCGCTGGCCCAGCGTTCGGTGACGGCGGCGTAGAGATCCTTCTTGCCGGGGAAATAGGCGTAGAGGCGGTCCTTGCTGGCATGCGCGGCCTCGGCGATCCGATTGATCCGCGCCCCCGCGATGCCGAACTCGGCGAATTCCGCCTTGGCCGCGGCGAGAATTCGCTCCCTGGTTGCCTCACCTGCCGCTCGCATGCGCTGGATGTTACCCCTTGCCGAACCATCTGGTTCGGAACTATGGTCAATCCCGAACCACCTGGTTCGGGTAACCGCGAGACGAGGACACCCATGGCCGAACAGCCACGCTGGCAACAACTCCGGGCACAGAACGAGGGTGTGTCCACCGCCGAACTCGACGAGATCTGGACGCGGCTACGCCCGGCGCGCGCCGAGGACATCCTCGGGCAGTGGCGCGGCGACGCCTTCCAGACCGGTCACCGGCTGTGCAAAGCTCTGCCCGCCAGCCGCTGGTACGGCAAGACCTTCCTGGCCCTCGACGACGCCAAGCCACTGATCTGCCGCGCCGAGGACGGCACCCTGTTCTCCAATGTCGAGATGGGGCAGGGTGAGGCGACGCTGTGGAACATCGAGTTCCGCGGTGAGGTCACCGCCACGATGGTCTACGACGGGCGTCCGGTGTTCGACCACTTCAAATGGCTCGACGACAACACTCTGATGGGCATCATGAACGGCCGCCCCGAACTGGTCCTGGCGGGCGGGCAGTACTTCTACTTCCTGCTGGAACGGGACAGCTGATGCGCACCACGGCGGTGCTGTCGCGTGATCCGGCGGCGGACTTCTCCGTCGAGACGGTCGAGATCGATGAGCCGCGCGCCGGGGAGATCCTGGTCCGGATGGCCGCCACCGGCATCTGCCACACCGACCTGGCCACCCGCCGCGCCGGTGCGGCGGACCGGCCGATCCTGCTCGGGCACGAAGGTGCCGGGGTGGTGGAGGCCGTCGGGCCGGGAGTGCGCGCCGCCCGGCCGGGAGACCACGTCGTGCTCACTTTTCGCCACTGCGGCGACTGCGCCAACTGCGGCGCGGGCCGACCCGCCTACTGCCTGCACGCGACCACGCTGAACAACTTCGGGCGCCGCGCCGACGACACCCCTCGGGTACTGGTCGACGGGGCACCGGTGCTGTCCGGGTTCTTCGGGCAGTCCAGTCTGGCCGGCTACGCGCTGAGCAGCGAGGACAACACCGTGGTCGTCGACCCGGCGATCGACCCGGCGCTGGCCGCACCGTTCGGATGTGGATTCCAGACCGGAGCCGGCGCGGTCCTCAATGTGCTTCGCCCCGAACCCGGCGCCCGCCTCGTCGTCTACGGCGCGGGCGCGGTCGGCATGGCCGCCCTGCTCGCCGCACGCACGGTGCCCGACGTCGAGGTGGTCGTCGTCGAAACATCCTCCTCGCGCAGGGAACTCGCCCTCGAGCTCGGTGCCCGCGCCGCCGTCGACCCGGCCGGGGAAGCGACGGCGGCACGGGTGCGTGAGCTCACCGGCGGCGGCGCGACCCACGCGGTGGACACCACGGGAATACCGGCCGTGCTCGGCGACGCGGTCGCCGCCCTCGGCATCGGCGCCACCGTGGTCGCCGTCGGTCTCGGCCGCGGTGCCCCGCCCATCGATGTCGGCGAGATCGTCTTGCAGGGCAAGACGATTCGCGGCTGCCTCGAAGGCGACAGCGTCGCCGCCACCTTCATTCCCCACCTGCTGGACCTGCACGCGCAGGGCCGCTTCCCGGTCGATCGGCTCGTCAGCCGCTACCCCGCTTCCGACATTGCCGCCGCTGTGCACGATCAGCGCACCGGTAAGGTCATCAAGCCGGTGCTGACATGGTGAACGGCCCGACCCGCGAGACCGAGGACAACGCATGACGATTCTCCACAGCGAAGACCTCGCGACCGAACCCGCAGCGAGTGTGGACGCCGCCCGTGCCCAACGGCGCCAGGTGGTGCTCGACGCCGCCCGTGACGTGTTCGTCGCCTACGGTTACCACGGCACGAGCATGGAAGACATCGGCAGCCGCGCGGGCATGAGCAAACCGGTCCTCTACACCCACTACGCGAGCAAACTCGACCTCTACCTGGCGGTCCTGCAGCGCTACCTCGACCGCATGGTCGAAGGTGTGCGCAACGCGCTGGCAGGCACCAAGGGCGAACAGAAGGTGCGCCGCGCGGTCGGCGCCTACTTCGATTTCGTCGACGAGGACGCGGGCGGGCACACGCTGGTCTTCGAATCACCGGTGCCGAGCGAACCGTGCGTGCAGTGGCGGGTGCGTGACGCCATGAACACCTGTGCGGTCCTGGTCAGCGCCGAGCTGCGCGCCGCGGGCATGGACGACGTGCGCGCCTTCGCCTGCGCGTTCAGCCTCGTGGGCGCCAGTCACTCCACCGCACGGCACTGGCTCGACGCGGGCCGCCCGATCCCCAAGCACGAGGCCGTCGAGATGACCGTGACGCTGTGCTGGCACGGGCTGTCGTCGGTGGGTGTCGTCAACCGCGACACCAAGGGCTCAGCCCGCTGACGCGGTGAGCGGCAACGGGCTCCCGTCGAGCAGTTCCTCGCTTGGCAGCTGACCGACCAGCACCGCGAGTGCGCGTTTCCAGCGACGGACCACGGCCTCGCGTTCGCCGAGGGTGCCGGTGAGCATGGCCGTCATCGACAGGCCGGTGAGCAGGTCGATGGTGAACTCCACCAGCAGCTCCGCGCGCGGGTCGGCGGCATAGGGCTCGCCGAGCACCTCCAGGTAGAGCCTGCGCATCTCGGTGAACACCCGCTGTTCCTCGTGCACGAGCCGGTCGCGCAGTTCGGCGTCGGTGCGCGCGGCCACCCACAGGTCGAGGGCGGTGAAGAAGGCCGGGCTGTTCAGGTCGCGCCAGGCCAGATCGACCACCGACTGCAGCCGGTCGCGTCCCGGCGGGAGCAGCTCGGCCTCGCGGCGGAACTGCTCGAGCCGCTGGTCGACCACCTGGGTGGTGGCCGCGACGAGCAGCTCGGCACGGGTGGGGAAGTGGTGCTGCACGGTGCCGCGCGCCAATCCGGCGCGTTCCTGCACGGCGCTCACCGTCGTTGCCGCGTAGCCGCTTTCGAGCAGGCACTCGGCGGTACAGGCCAGAATGCGGGCCCGGGTCGAGGCGCGGCGCTGCGCCTGGGTGCGGCGGGGGCGTTGCTCGGTCACGCAAGAAATCGTACGCCCTGCCGAATAGTTGCGCGATACTGTGAGCGCGGTCTCCGGCACACCCGGCCATAACTCGCTATTGACGAGGGAGCCCCGGGCTGGTGAAATCAAGAAACCGTACGCAGTAACTGTTTCCTGCACGAAGGGCTGCGATGACGCAGATCTCCCACCACCGCCGCGGAACCGGCGCACCGATCGTGCTGGTTCACGGTCTCGGCAGCCGATGGCAGGTATTCGCCCCGATCATCGACGCGCTGGCCGCCGACCACGAGGTGATCGCGCTCGACCTGCCCGGCTTCGGCGAGTCCCCACTCGTTCGCGGGGTGGAACCTGGACCACGCGGGTACGCGACGTGGCTCGCGCAGTGGTTGTCCGACAACGAGATCGAGCGCCCCCACCTGGTGGGCAGTTCGATGGGTGGCGGGATCGCGCTGGAACTCGGTCGCACCGGTATCGCCTCGGCGGTCACCGCGTTCTCCCCGATCGGTTTCTACGACCGCGCCGGACTGCGATGGACCAAGACGCTGCTCACCGGCATGCGCGGCGCCGCGCGGGCAGCGGGCCCGGTCCTGGCTCGATCGATGGACAACCGGGCGGGACGGGTGCTGCTGCTCTCGGCCATGTTCGGCCGCCCGGCCCTGGTCACCCCGGCCGCCGCGCGCCTCGACCTGGCCGGAATCGCCGGGGCGAGCGCGTTCACCGCCGCCCGCGACGACTTCGACAACTACGTGCTGACACCGGACCAGGACTTCGGCGCGCTCACCGACATCCCGGTGACGATCGCCTGGGGCACCCGCGACGTCGTCCTCGTGCACCGCACCCAGAGCGCCCGCGCCCGCACCGTGCTGCCGTTCGCCCGGCACGTCGACCTGCCCGGCTGCGGGCACCTGCCGTTCAGCGACGCGCCGCGTGACTGCGCGCGTCTGATCCTCGAGAGGAACGCATGACACCGTCCATCGCGGTCATCGGCAGCGGTTTCGGCGGCCTGGCCGCCGTCATCGAACTGAAGAAGCGGGGCTTCGACGACATCGTCGTGTTCGAGAAGGCCGACGAGGTGGGTGGGGTCTGGCGCGACAACACCTATCCCGGTGCTGCCTGTGACGTGCCCTCGCCGTTCTACTCGTTCTCCTTCGCACCCAATCCGCGCTGGCCGCACCGGTTCTCGCGGCAACCAGCGATCCTCGACTACATCCGCGGGATCGTGGACACCTACGATGTGCGCCGCCACCTGCGCCTGGGCACCGAGGTGCTCGGCGCCGTCTACGACGACGCGACCGGCAAGTGGACGGTGTCACTGGCCGGCGGCGAGACCGTGGTCGTCGACGTCGTGGTCTCCGCTGTCGGGCAGCTCTCGCGCCCGGCCCTGCCCGACATTCCGGGACGGGAAACCTTCGCGGGCAGCAGTTTCCACTCCGCGCAGTGGAACCACGACGTGGACCTCACCGGCAAACGGGTCGCGGTGATCGGTACCGGTGCCAGTGCGATCCAATTCGTCCCCGAGATCCAGCCGCGGGTGGGCAATCTGACTGTCTTCCAGCGCACCGCGCCCTACATCATTCCGCGTCCGGACCGTGAATTCGGGCGCCTGCACCACCGGATGTTCGAGAAGGTGCCCGCCACCGAGCTGGCCGAACGCGGCACCTGGTACGGCGTCGTCGAAGGGCTCAGCCTGGCCTGGGTCTACGCCCGGCCCCTGGCCCGTGCCATCCGGGCCTGGTCGAAGTGGCACATGCGCCGCCAGACCAAGGCGGTCCCGGGACTGTTCGAGAAGGTATGGCCCGACTACGACGTCGGCTGTAAACGAATCCTGTTCTCCGACAACTACCTTCCCGCGCTCGCCGAGCCGAACGTGGAACTGTGCACCCAGACGATCAGCGAGATCACGCCCACCGGTGTCCGCACCGTCGACGGACGTGAGCACGCGGTGGACGTCATCATCTGGGGGACCGGTTTCAAGACCACCGAGTTCCTGGCGCCCATGACGATCACCGGAGCGGGCGGCCGCACGCTCGGCCAGGAATGGCAGGCGGGAGCGCGCGCCTACTACGGCGTCACCGTGCCCCGATTCCCGAATCTGTTCATCATGTACGGGCCCAACACCAACACCGGTGGCGGCTCGATCATCTACTTCCTCGAGGCACAGGCCGAATACCTCGGCCGCTACGTCGCCCATCTCGCGGCGACCGGTCGGCCCCTCGCCGTGCGTCCCGAGGTGGAGAAGGCCTACGACGCCCGCATTCAGGAACTCCTGGCAGACAGTGTGTGGAGCCGGTGTTCGTCCTGGTACCGCCAGGCCGACGGCCGCATCACCACCAACTGGCCCCTGCTGGGAGTCCAATACCGCAAACAGGCGCGGTTCGATCCCGCCGACTACGAGGTGATGGTTCCATGACCAGCTACGACTACGACGTGATCGTCGTCGGCTCCGGATTCGGCGGCAGCGTGACCGCCCTTCGCCTGACCGAGAAGGGCTACCGGGTGGGTGTGCTCGAATCCGGGCGCCGCTGGAACGCCGAGGACTACCCGAAGACGAACTGGAATGTGCCCAAAGCGATTTGGGCACCGCGTCTCGGGCTGACCGGGCCGCAGCGCATCAGCGCGCTCGGCAAGTGCCTGGTGTTCAGCGGTTCCGGTGTGGGCGGTGGTTCGCTCATCTACGGCAACACCCTCTACGAGCCGCTGCCCGAGTTCTACCGCGACCGCGCCTGGTCACACATCACCGACTGGAAATCCGAACTCGCCCCCTACTACGACCAGGCCAAACGGATGCTCGGCGTGGTCGAGAACCCGAAGCTGGGGCCCAAGGACGACGTGCTGCTGCAAGTCGCCACCGACCTCGGTGTGGCCGACACCTTCCACCGCACCCACGTGGGCGTGTTCTTCAACGAAGGCGCCGAAGGGGTCGAGGTGGAGGACCCCTACTTCGGTGGCGCCGGACCGCGCCGCGCGGGCTGCATCCACTGCTCGGAATGCTTCACCGGCTGCAAACACAACGCCAAGAACACCACCACCCTGAACTACCTGCACCTGGCCGAAAGCCAGGGCGCGCAGGTGCATCCGCTGACGACGGTCACCTCGGTGACCCCCGACGGCGCAGGCGGATACCGGGTGGAGACCGTGCGCTCCAACGGCCTGCTGCGCAAGGACCGCCGCACCTTCACCGCCGAACAGGTGGTGTTCGCGGCCGCCGCGCTCGGCACCCAGAAGCTGCTGCACACCCTGCGCCGTAACGGCACCCTGCCCGAATTGTCTTCGCGTGTCGGCGAATTGACGCGCAGCAATTCCGAGGCGATCATCGGCGTCACCAGCAAGACCCGCCGCGACTTCGCCCAGGGCGTGGCCATCACGTCCTCGATCCACCCCGAACCACAGACCCACGTGGAGGTCTGCACCTACGGCAAGGGGCAGAACGCGCTGTTCGTGCAGACGGTGCCGATGGTCGACGGCGGGGCGTTCCGGTTCCTGCGACTGCTGCTGACCATGCTGCTGCATCCGGTGCAGTTCCTGCGCTCGCAGAACGCGCGCGGCGCGTCGGAGCGATCGGTGATCCTGCTGGTGATGCAATCGCTGGACAATTCGCTCACCTCTTATCTGAAGGGGCGACGACTGGTCACCAAACAGGGTGCGGGAGAACCCAATCCGGAGTGGATCCCGCTCGCCCACGACATCGCCCGCCGTTACGCCGACAAATCCGACGCCATCACGGGCAATATCGCCACCGACATCTTCAACATCCCCGCCACCGCCCACTACATCGGCGGCTGCACCATCGGCGATTCCCGCGACACCGGTGTCATCGACCCCTACCAGCGTGTGTACGGGTACCCGGGGCTGCACATCGCCGACGGCAGCGCCATCACCGCCAACCTCGGTGTGAACCCGTCACTGACCATCACCGCCCAGGCCGAACGCGCCATGGCGTTCTGGCCCAACAAAGGTGAGCCCGACCCACGCCCCGAACTCGGGGCCGCCTACCGGCGCATCACCCCCGTCGCGCCACGCCGCCCGGCCGTCCCCGCGGACGCCCCCGGCGCCCTGCGCCTGCCCGTCTGAGAGGAGCCCCCATGTCCGCCGCCGACCGTCTGGCAGCACTCGAACCCGCCTGCCGCCGCGACGACGCGCTCGCCCTGTTCGACAGCCTCCCACCCGTCGCGCCCACCGAGCTCACCGGCCGTTGGCACGGCCGCGAACTGGCCACCGGCCACCGGCTCGACGGCCTGCTCGCTGCCTCCGGTTGGTACGGCAAACAATTCGACGGCCCAGACGACGTTCACCCGCTGCTGTTCGCGACCCCCAAGGGCGACATCTTCCCGGTCGACCCGAAACGCATCCCCCTGGGACTGGTCGACAAGATCCCCACCGCCCTCGTGGAGCAGACCCGCCGACGCCTGGACCTGCTGGCACCGACGCTGCGCACCGCCCGGCCTCGGGCCCGCCTGCGGGAGATCAACCATCGGGGCACCGTCACCACCGCGATGGTCTACGACCATCTGCCGATCATCGACACCTTCCGCCGCGTCGACCCCACCACGGTCCTGGGCATCATGGACTACCGCCGCCTCCCGGACCCGTACTTCTTCATCCTCACCCGCGACTGACCGCACAGGTCAGCGCGCGAGCGCGACACCGGCCCCGACACCGACGACCATCGCTCCACCGACACCGCCCACCGCCTCGAGCCGGCGCGGCGACCGCGCGAACCATCCCCGCGCGGTCGCCGCGACGACGGCCCACACGCCGTCGCAGGTCAGCTGGATGAGGAGGAAGATCGCGCCGAGAATCAGCATCTGCACCGGCAGCGGTCCGGCGTCGGTGGCGGTGAACTGCGGCAGGACCGCGCCGAAGAACACCGCTGTCTTCGGGTTGGTGGCGCCGACGATGAAACCTTGCCGCATCGACCGGCCACCGCCGTCGGTGCTCGCGGTGAGCACCAGCTTCTTGCGGTCACGGATCGCCGTGATACCCAGGTAGATCAGATAGAGCGCGCCGATCACCTTGACCGCCGTGAACAGGATCGTCGAGGTCATCAGCACAGCGCCGAGTCCGAGAGCGACCACGGCCAAGGGGATGACCGAACCGGCGACCGAGCCGAGGACCGACAGCAGTGCCTGCCTGCGCCCCAGCGTCAGCGCGCGCCCGATCGCGAACAGCACATTCGGGCCGGGGATCACGATGATGAGCAACGCCGCACCGGCGAAGGCGATCGCGTGGGGGATCGGCACCATCATCCGAACCTAACAGCGCGCCCTCCGCGACGGCACAGATCGGCGTGCATCGGGAACCACGCCCTGCGGGCGGACGGCCCGGTTGTGTCGCCACCGGTTTGCCGGGTATCTGCCGTTCATGGCACATTTTCGTCGCTGGGGAGCTGTCTACCTGCTGATGTTGCTGTTCATCGGCTCGTGGGGCGCGCAGTTCGTGTTCCAGCTCATCGAGTATCGCAACACTCAGCAACAGCAGGGCCAACCCTTCCAGTGGTCGGGGTATTGGCCGGAGTTCCTGGCCAGCACCTTCGAGAACTGGCAGAGCGAATGGTTCCAGCTGGTCTTCCAGGCCGTACTGCTGCTCGGGGCCAAGCACTGGATTTTCCGGGTCGATGCCGAGAACGCCGAACGGATCGAATCCAAGATCGACGATCTGCGCGCCTATCTGGTCCCGCCCGAGCGGCAGAGCGAGGTGCCAGGAGACTGACACCGGCGCGCCCGGCCCGTGGTGCGGACCGGGCGCGACAGGCTCATCCGCGCGGTTCGATCCGATCCCACGCGCGGTGCTCAGCCAGGTCGGTGACCACCTGTGTCACGGTCTGCGGCGCCTCGGCCACGGTCACACCCGGCGCGTCGGCATCGACACCGTTGCGCTGCAGCAGACTCGCCGCCGCACCGACCGCCGCGATCGCCTTCCCGTGCCGCCACATCTCGTTGACCAGCACATCCACCCGCGGATCGATCGGCGCGCCCAACGCGAGCAACGCGTCGAACTCGATCGAGCGCATCGTGGCGAACGTGCGGTCGACCTTGCGGCCCTCCACTTCGCCACCGTGCGCGGCGACCAGCAACGGCCGCACCTTGGCCTGTTCCAGATCGGCGCACACCTGCTGCACCGCTCCACCGGAACTGGTCTCGTCCACCAGTACCGCCACGGTTCGTCCGTCGACAGGGAACGCACCGCGCTTCTGCGACAGCGCCGGACTCGGCGCCAGCTCGACGGTGTTCGCCGTCGGCGCGGGCACATCGACACCGAGCTGATTGGCCACATACCCGGCCAGCTGTTCGTCCACGTTGACCAGCATCTGCACCGCGCGTTCGCGAATCGTCACCGATGTGCACTTACCCAGTTCGAACGCGAAGGCATCGGCCAGGCGGTGCTGCTCACCGTGGGTGAGGCTGCGATAGAACATGCGCGGCTGCGAGAAGTGATCGGCAAACGACACCTGCGCTTTGTCGGTGTTCGCCGAGGTGCGCAGCTTCGCCTGCGGCGGCGGAATCGGAGTCGGCGATTCGACATAGGCCTCACCGGCGAAACTCGCCGCGTACGGGCACCCGCCGTCGAGCGAATTCGGTTTGTAGGGTGCCAGGCCGGTGTGCACGGCGGTCTGGTGCATGCCGTCGCGGAACATGTCGTTGACCGCGGTGTGAGGCGTATTGATCGGCAGCTGCGCGAAATTCGGTCCGCCGAGCCGGCTGAGCTGGGTGTCGAGGTAGGAGAACAACCGGCCCTGCAACAGCGGGTCGTCGGTCACCTCGATACCGGGAACCAGATGACTCGGGCAGAACGCCACCTGTTCGGTCTCGGCGAAGAAATTCACCGGATTCGCCGTCAGCCGCAAGGTGCCGATCACCTGCACCGGAACCAATTCCTCCGGCACGAGCTTGGTCGGATCGAGCAGATCGATGTCTTCGAACACCTGCTCGGGGGTGTCGGGAAAGACCTGAACACCCAGATCCCACTCCGGGAAATACCCCGCCTCGATCGCATCCGCCAGATCGCGGCGATGGAAATCGGGATCGAATCCCGCGGTGAGCTGCGTTTCCTCCCACAGCATCGAATGCACACCCAGGCGCGGCTTCCAATGGAACTTCACCAGGCTCGTGGCACCGTCGGCGGCGACCAACCGGAAGGTGTGGACACCGAATCCCTCCATCATCCGCAGCGACCGCGGCAACGCACGGTCGGACATATTCCAGAAGGTGTGCGCGGTGGCCTCGGTATGCAGGGAGACGAAATCCCAGAACGTGTCGTGCGCGGACTGCGCCTGCGGGATCTCCCGGTCCGGATGCGGTTTGGCCGCGTGCACCACATCGGGAAACTTGATCGCCTCCTGGATGAAGAACACCGGAATGTTGTTGCCGACGAGGTCGTACACGCCTTCCTCGGTGTAGAACTTCGTCGCGAAACCGCGCGTATCGCGCACGGTGTCGGCCGAACCACGCGAACCGAGCACCGTGGAGAATCGTACGAACACCGGTGTGCGAGCGCCGGCAGCGAGGAATTTGGCCCGAGTCAGCGAGGCGGCGGCACCATTGGACTCGAAGACACCGTGCGCACCGACACCACGCGCGTGCACCGCCCGCTCCGGAATGCGTTCGTGATCGAAATGGGTGATCTTCTCGCGCAGGTGGAAATCCTGCAGCAACACCGGACCACGGGGTCCGGCTTTGAGCTGATGATCGGTATCGGCTTGACGCAACCCTTGCGGAGTGGTGAGCGCGTCGCCCTGCTGAGCCCGGATATTCGCCTCACCCGGAATGGGTGCACCGGTGGGACTGCGCAGCTCGGGGCCCTGTTGATCCGGATTCGGGCCGGGCGGCTCGCACTGCCCGCCGTCTTCGTCCGGCGGCACCGGCGGGCGCGTGAACTCCGGGGGAATGTGCTGCTGCTCTGTCATCTATGCGCAACCCTTCTGTCCTGGATCGACGTGCTCGCATCGGGAGAACACCTACTGGCGGATACCGCCTCGAGGAGTCGGCAAACCACACGATTGGGCTGTCGGATCAGGGGTACGCGCAGACCAGCGGATCCCATCGAAAGGACGGCCCGGCCATGAACGATGCCGCTCTCCCTCATCATCACAAATTTCCCGACACCGAACGCACTACCCGCTCGCATGTCGGCGAATCCATCGAAGACGCTTGGAACTGGCCCGGGCTGATCTTGATCGGCCTCGGCGTCGTGTTGCTGGCACTCACCCTCACCGCGGCCGGATACGGATTCGAAGGTTGGGCGGTGATCGCCGGAATTCTGTGCGTAGTGTGTCTGCTCGGCGGCGTGGGTATCGTGCTCGCCGAACACCGCCGGATCAAAGCCCGCGAAGGGCTGCGATTACGCGACCCGTGCGGGCACTGACCTGTTTGCCTTTGCTGGTGGGAGGTAGTCCGATCGGAGACCCCGTTCCCGGCGAGGAGGACTTCGATCATGGGATTTCCCGAACAGCAGCAGCAGGTTCCCGGCATCCAATCGAAAATGGACCCCGTGCCCGATTGCGGGGAGAACAGTTACCAGGGATCGGGCAAATTGACGGGCAAAGCCGCTGTCGTCACCGGTGCCGACAGCGGGATCGGACGCGCGGTCGCCATCGCCTACGCCCGTGAAGGCGCCGATGTCCTCATTTCCTATCTCGACGAACACGACGACGCGAAAGAAGTGGCCGACCTGGTGACCCAGGCCGGCCGCCGTGCCGTGCTGATGGCCGGTGACCTTTCCGACGCCGCGCACTGCCGTGCGGTCATCGACAAGGCCGTGGAGGAATTCGGTCGAGTCGACGTGCTGGTGAGCAATGCCGCCTTCCAGATGTCGCACGACGACATCACCGAGATCAGCGACGAGGAATTCGCCTACACCTTCGCCCTCAATGTCGGTGCCTACTTCCACCTGGTGAAGGCGGCGCTGCCCCATATGCGCCCCGGTTCGTCGATCATCGGCAGTTCGTCGGTGAACTCCGACATGCCCTCCCCGACGCTGGCGCCGTATGCGGCCACCAAGGCCGCCATCGCCAATTTCTCGGCCAGCCTGGCGCAGATGCTGGGGGAGAAGGGAATCCGGGTCAACAGCGTGGCCCCCGGCCCGATCTGGACACCGCTGATCCCGTCGACGTTCCCGACGGAGAAGGTGAGCAAGTTCGGTGACGACACCCCGCTCGGGCGGGCCGGTCAGCCCGCCGAACTGGCTCCCGCCTATGTGCTGCTCGCCGCCGACGACGGCAGCTACATCTCCGGTGCCCGTATCGCCGTCACCGGTGGACGCCCGATTCTCTGACCTCGACCCGGCCTACCGGTGGCTCACTGGTAGGCCGGGTACTGGTTCGCCCGCAACAACCGCGCCAGATGCGCGGCATTACGCGCCATCGCGGCCGTGGTCTTGCGCACCGCCTCCGGGGTGTCGGGCAGATCCTTGAAGTCGGTGCCGCCCATCGCCTCCCCGTTCCAGTAGGTGCAGCCCTGGGCCGGAATGGTGAATCCGATGTCGTCGAGAGCCTGGAAGGTGTCGGCCACGATCTTGTGCGCACCGTCCTCGTTCCCGACAACGGCCGCGATCCCGACCTTGCCCAGCATGACGGGCCTGCCCGCGTCGTCGGTATCGGACAGTTCGGCATCCAGACGTTCCAGCGCGCGCTGGGCCACCGAGGACAGATGACCCAACCAGGTGGGCGTCGCGAGCAGGACGATGTCGGCGTCGATGATGCGGCGCCGGATCTGCGGCCACTCGTCGCCCTCGCCCTCGTCGGCACTCACCCCCGGCCGCACCTCGAAATCGGCGATACGCACCGTCGACCCGGCCACATCGTGGGCGGCCAGCTCGGCCAGCACTTGGTCGGCCATGAGCTGACTGCTGGATTCGGCGGGCGACGGCTTCAATGTGCAGACCAGCGCCACTGCGCGCAACTGTTCGGCGGCCACGACAACACTTCCTCTCGCTCGACGATCAGGACTGGCGGACAACCCGGATGTTGTGCAACTGCGGATCACTGGCATCGGGCACATTCATCCCCGCCTCGACACCGGAACGCAGGTACTCCACGACCGTGTCACCGATCCGTTCACCCGGCACGATCGCGGGAATGCCCGGCGGGTACGGCGTGAGCTGTTCGGCGGCGATCCGGCCCGGCGCCTTGTCGATGGGCACCATCTCGGTGGGCGCGAAGAAGGCGTCACGCGGCAGCATCACCGAGTCGAGCTGCAGATCCCGCGGGGACGGCAGCGTGATGTGGTGTGGTGTGGGGTCCAGACCGGCTCGGCGCCACAGCGCGAGCGCGTCGATGAGGGCCTCGGCGGAGGTGTCGTCGTCGGCCGTCGACATCGTCGCCAGGACCCGCCGGTGATCGCTGAGGCCCACATCGAGATGGTGGTGTTCGCGCAGCCAGTCGGCCACCTCGTACCCGGTGGCACCCGTCTCGGAGACATCGACGAGGATTTGCAGCAGATCCAGGTCGTGGGAGGCCTCCACCCCGAGCAGCTCGTCGTGCATCACCGTCAGGCCGCTGATCCGATCGATCTCGGCGCGGGTGCGTTTGGCCAGATCGAGTGCCTGCCCGAGCAGGTCGTGCCCGAATTCGACCATCTGCCTTCGCCATCCGTCCAGCGCGGCGTAGATCAGCACGTTCGGGCTGGTCGTCATCAGCAGATCGGCGCACCGTCGCAACCGGCCCGGATCCACGAGGTCGCCCTGCAGATGGAACACCGAACCCTGTTCGAATCCCATGCCCATCTTGTGCACGCTCACCACGCACACGTCGGCACCCACATCCATTGCCCACGTGGGCAATTCGGGATGAAAGGGCAGATGCGCGCCCCACGCTTCGTCGACGATGACCGGTTTGCCGCGGGCGTGGCAGACCTCGGTGATGCCACGCAGATCCGCACAGGTGCCGTACGGGCTCGGGCACACGATCACCGCGCCCGCCGCGTCCGGGTGCTCCTGCCAGGCTTGTTCCACCTGCTCCGGTGACGGCGGATGGGAGAAGTGGCGTTCGGCGTCCCAGCGCGGGCTGATCCAATGCGGCTCGACACCGGAGAAGACCAGGCCGGCGACGATCGACTTGTGGCTGTCGCGTGCCACCAGCAAGCCGCCGTCCTTGCCACCGGCCACCGCCATCATCGCCGCCTTGACCGACAGCGAACTGCCGCAGGTGGAGAAGAACGCGGTCTCGGCGCCGACGGCGTCGGCCATCAGATCCTCGGCCTCGGTGAGGTAACCGTTGCGCGAAAGCCGGTCGTCGAGGCCGCCGTTGGCCAGCAGGTCGGCGGAGAAGGCGTCCGCACCGAGCGCCGCGAGCACCCGGTCGTCCACACCGCGACCCTGCCGGTGCCCGGGCGGGGTGAACCCGTACCGGTGTTTGTTGCGGTAGTCGGCGACCGCGGCGACGAGCGGGGCTGTGCTGTGGTCCATGCCGAGGTAATAGCCGATCGGTTGCGGACGAAACGACGGTGTGTAGCTGCTCCCACACGGGGTACCTGCCCGACGACCGCCGTTTCCGACCTGTGAGGAGGCTGCGATGACCACCCCGAGGTGGACCAGCCCGCCGATTCCCGAACCGCGAGACCCGATTCCGCCCACCCCGGACCCGGCGCCGCCGCCGGATCCCGGTCGGCCACCACCGCCACCGGAGCCGGGCCATCCGCTGCCTGGAGACCCACCACCCGGACCGGGCCCAGGGCAACCACCACCGCCGGATGTTCCCGACCCGTTTCCCCCGATTCCCACACCGGGCGAACCACTGCCCGAACCGGGCGCGGCGGCATCGTGTTGAGCGCCGCGCCGGGTGAGCGGACGCGATCGGGCACTGAGCGCGTCCACGTGTCCCGGTCGCGAGATACTTCAGTGATGAAGCAGAGTGAGGGTCTTCCGACCGGCGGCGCGCAGTCACTGCGGCGCGTGCTCGGCGAGGGCAGGGCGCAGGACGCGGGCGGATTCAAGTTCTGGTTCGCCGACCAGCGCTGGGAATGGTCCGACGAGGTCGCCCGCATCCACGGATATGAGCCGGGCACCGTCCACCCCACGACCGCACTGTTGTTGTCGCACAAGCACCCCGACGACCGCGCCCACGTCGCCACCATGATCGAGAAGTCGGTCACCGAGGGCGAACCGTTCTGCAGCACCCACCGCATCCTCGACACCACCGGCGTCGTGCACGACGTGATCGTCGTGGCCGATCAGATGGTCGACGACCACGGAACCGTCATCGGCACCACCGGCTACTACATCGATGTCACCGACACCCTCGAGCGGCGGCGCAAGGAAACCCTCGACGACGAACTGCCGAGCCTCTACGCGTCGCGCGCCGTGATCGAACAGGCCAAGGGCGCGGTGATGCTCGTCTACGGAATCAGCGCCGAGAAAGCGTTCGACGTACTCACCTGGCGCTCACAGGAAACCAACACCAAGCTCCGTGCGCTGGCCGGGCGCCTGGTCGCCGAACTCGGTTCGCTCACCGATGTGTCCGGCGCTCTGCGCACCCGCTTCGATCATCTGCTGCTCACCGTCCACGAACGGGCCGAGCAGCACGAGAAGGGCACGGACTAGACGACGTCACGGTCGGGTAACCTGCGACCACGACAGGCAACACAGGGAGGCGGCATGCGAGCGGAGGATCGCGAGACCGCGCCCCGGTCGACAACGGTCGGGTTTCAGGTACCGGCGGAGCTCGAGCAGCTCACCATGGTCCACGCGCTGGCCGAAACAGTCCTGCTGGTAGGCGGTTTCGCGCTCGACGAGGTCACTGATCTGCTGCTGGCGCTCGACGAGGTGGTGACCGCCCTCGTCCTAGCCGCCGCACCGGAGGCCTTGATCGATTGCGCGTTCACCGGTGGCGGCGGGGCACTCGGAGCACGGGTCTCGACCGTGGCGCGCACCGACGAAGCGATCGATGAGGACGCCTTCGGCTGGCATGTCGTCGCCACCCTCACCGACGCGCTGCGCACCGAATACGGCCCGTTCGACGCGGCCCGCAACGGCTATCCGACCACCGTGGAATTCGGCTGGATCCGCCGTTCGCACGGGCCGAACGGTGGATGATGCGGAGACAGGGACCGAAAGCGTAGGCTTAATCCGCATACAGATCGGGTAATCCAGAAGCATCCGACCCCACGGAATCGGAGGCACATGTGATGACGACTGCTCAAGCGACTACAGCCAACGACTCGACTGTCCGACGCTCCCACTCGAAAGGTGACAGCTACGACAACATCGAGCCATGGTTCGAGAAGCTGCAGGCACTTTCCGCGAACGACCCCCAGCGTGAACCTCTCCGCGAAGAGGTGATCAGGCTGTGCCTTCCCTTGGCAGACCACATCGCCCGCAAATTCGCCGGGCGCGGTGAACTCTTCGACGACCTCGAACAGACCGCACGCGTAGGGCTCGTGCTCGCTGTCGACCGGTACGACGTCAGCCGCGGCTCCTCGTTCCTCTCCTTCGCGATCCCGACCATCATGGGCGAGGTGCGCAGGCATTTCCGCGACCACACCTGGGCTGTGCGCGTCCCGCGCAGGCTCAAGGAGATCCAGCTGCGGATCGGTCCGGCCACCGAGGAACTGTCGCAGCGACTCGGCCGCGTGCCCAACGCCCGCGAACTCGCCGACGAACTCGAGGTCGACCTGGTCGAGGTCACCCGCGCGCTGGTCGCGGGCAACGGCTACCAGACCAACTCCATCGACGGGGTCACCCAGGACGACCGCGACAACTCCTCGCAGCCGATCACCGAGACCCTCGGCGCCGAGGAACACTGCTACGAGCTCACCGAGGATGCGATGGCGGTGCGCCCGCTGATCGCGGCCCTGCCCGAAGAAGAGCGCGACGTGCTGATCATGCGGTTCTTCGAGTGCAAGACCCAGAACCAGATCGCCGAACACCTCGGTGTGTCCCAGATGCAGGTCTCGCGCATCCTGTCGCGCACCTTGACCTCGCTGCGCGAGCAGGCACTCACGGAGCCGACACCTCTGCCGTGACACCAGCGGCCCCGCGTGCCAGAATTGCCTTAGGTTGAGACTTCCAGCCGACCCCGGTATTCGTGCTATCCACATCCGGAACGTCGGTTGGGCGGTGGCATGAAAATCCGGAATCCCCTGTCGTCCAGGAGGTTCTATGTCTGTCGTCACGGACCCGCGACGCTCGAGCAGGTTGCGTTGGTACCGCGGCTCCGCGGCGCACGACGAAGCCCTGCTCCGCGTCGATCCCGGCAGACAAGGCTGCTGGGTGTTGCGGGCGGGAAGTGAACTGGACGCGGCAAGGCAGCCGCAATTCTGTGCCCTGCTCGACCGTGCGGTGCGTTCTGGCGCCCAAGTGGTGGTGCTCGACCTGCGTGGCACCGATTTCCTCAGTATCCGGCTGGCCGCATTGCTCGGACCCGCCAAAGCCAACGCCTGGCAGCATGGGGTCGAGCTGCGGCTGCTCATCGGTAGCCTGGAGGTGGAACGCGCCTTGGAGCTGGCGGGCGTGCGCCCCCTGTTCCGTCACTACAGCTGCGTCGACGACGCCTCCGAACACCCCGTGGATGTTTGATCGGCCGACCGGCGGGTAGGCGCAGTGGGATCGACCCACCCGGAACCACCCGATATCGGTGAGGAGGCTACGTCGTGGCTTCGAGCGAGCGGACCGTCGCGGATTCGGCCCACGCGACCTCGACCCACCTGCGGATCGACGCCGACCTCGGACAACTGGTCATGGTGCGGGCGGTCGCCGAAACGGCCGCCCACCTGGCCGGCTTCACGCCCGACGAAATCGCCGATATCCGGGTCGCGGTCGACGAGGCGGCGACCAGCCTGATCTTCGCCGCCGTACCCGGCACCCGCCTGCACTGCGATGTCAACGCCGACGGTTTCCGCCTGCGGATCGCCGTGCAGGCACTGTGCGTGGAGCCCGACCCGGTCGACGAGAACGCCTTCGGCTGGAACGTGCTACACAGCATCACCGATCATCTGAGCACCGGTTCGGACCGTGATCGCGGTGAGCTCGACGGGTTCCCGGTGACGATCACCTTCACCCGGGTACGGCGGGTCCCTGCAGTTCACTGAGCAGTGAACCGCGCCCGGCGCGCCAGCACTCGAGCACCTGATCGGCGAACCGGTCCTCGAGCAGGTCGGTGGCCTGGATCCCGAAAACGATGCTCGCGGCCGAATCGGGTTCGGTGCGCAGCAATTCGGCGATGACGTCGCGCCGCATCACCTGTTCGTGCACGGCGTCGGCTTCGACGTGCTCGGTGTAGAAGCCGATACAGGCGGGGTGGGGGAGCAGGGTGCGGGCCAGCTCCGCCAGGCGAGCCGACGCCGGTGAGGAGGTGATCTCGTTGGCCGCGAAATGGCCGACCGACGCGGCGCGCAGACCACGGTGCAGACCGAATAGCGACATCATGTTCACCAGAACCAGCATGGGAGCGGGCACCTCGTCGAGATAGTGCAGGTAGCCGGGTTCCAGACCGGCACCCGCGAGCAGATCCGCGTAGAGGCGCGCGTGTACACGGTCGCCGTGGCCGCTGCCGTATTCGTCGAATTCGACAGCGACCAGCGCGGCTTTCGCCTGCCCACGCAGGCGGGGGATCACCCAGGCGTAGGGGTCGGCCTCGATGTGGTGGTAGATCGAGCGGTGCACGAAGTACTCGCGCAACTGCTCGCGCGTGCCCTGCTCGGCGAGGTAAGCCGCGATCCCGCCGGGCGCCGACGGCTCGAGCAACCGGTCGAGTTCGGCGTCCACGTCGTCACCGCCGGGCACCTCGGCCCGCATGGCGGCGAGGAAGCGCTGTTCGAGACCTCGGCGCAGGCCCAACAGCCCCGGATCCCACTCCCAGTCCTCGTCTACTCCGGCGAAGCCCTGGTAGTGAAGTTCGTAGCACGTGTGCAACGCCAGTGCGGCGTCCTCACCGTAGGGGTCGGTGCCGGGGTCGGCCGGAACAGCCGAACCCGGTGCGCGCGTGAGTGTTTCGACCAGGGCGGCCGACAGTTCGCCTCGGGGGGCGGGCAGGACGCGCCCGAGGGTGACAGTGCTGGTCATCAGGTGCTGCTTTCGTTGGTACGCCGGCGTCGGCGCCGGTGGCTGGTATCGCACAGCGGGTAGGTGGCCGAGCGCTTGCACAGGCACAACGCGACCTGGAAACGGTCACAGTGCAGCACCGTTCCCTCACGGGTCACCAGGTCGACCGGGCCTTCGATCAGGGCAGGCCCGTCGGTGAGGACAACCCGCCTGCGGTCAGGCGGGTTCCCCGACGGCGGGGCAGCAGTTTCGTTCGACACGGATCACCACCAATTCCTCGTCACGCTGGTCCTTCGTGATCAGTCCACGTGCCGCCAACCGCCGCGCCCGCGACCGCAGCACCGGTCCGAACGGCACCTTGTCCACCGCTACCACCTGTGCCTCGGCACCGCCCGCCCGCAACTGGTCCAGGCTGCGGTCGGGGTCGCTGATCGCCGAGTGCACGATCAGGCCGACCCCGTTGTCGGTGAGCAGATCGGGCAGGGTCGCACACAACCGGTCGAGCACGCTGCGTCCGGTGGGGCCCGCGTCCCAGGCCAGCGCCCGGCCGCGTCCCACCTCGCGTTCGGCGGGCACGTACGGCGGGTTCGCCAGCACCACGTCGAAGCGCGGCAATCGCGCCGCGGCGGAGAAGTCACCGTGCAGCAACTGCACGGCCACACCGCGCAAACGGCAGTTCAGCCAGGTCGAGGCCAACGCACGTCGCGACAGATCGACGGCCGTCACGCTCGCGGCCCCCGCTTTCGCCGCGGCCAACGTGACGGCACCGGTGCCCGCGCACAGTTCGAGAACCCGACCGTTGCGCAGGTGGGGCACCGCGCGCAGCGCATCGGCAAGCATCCATGTATCGGCCTGGGGTCGGTACACACCCGGCGCCCGGAGAATCATCATTTCTGCGCCTTCACCCGCCGGTGCTCGGCCACGACCAGCGCAGTCCCCGCGAGCAGGCACGCCACGCAGGCCAGGCCGCCGATGACCGCCCAACCGCCGAATCCGTAGCCGGCGGCGGTGAGGGTGATGCCGAGCAACGCCAACCCGACCCCGATCAAGATCAGGCCGGGCCAGTTCCTCGTGTCCTCGATAGATTCGCCCGCGTGCGGCCTGATCGTGCGTGATTCATCCGGGAAATCGCGGTCTGGCTGGTTCATCGAGCGCATCCTTTCGCAGGGACAACACAGTCCTGAGAGCGGAATGCCCCGTCGACGGGGAACCAATCAGCAACCGTTGAGGGCCTGCTCACACCCTGGGAAACTCTAACGTTCAGGAGTGCAGCGTCGGCGCGTAGACAAGTTCCTGGGTGTTGCCGTCGAGGGTGCGGCTCTCGAGCAGTTCGAGGTCGAAGTCGGCGGCGTTGCGGAAGATGGGTTGCTGCCCGGTCTTGCCGGTGATCACCGGGAACACTGTCACCTGCACCCGGTCGACCAAGCCCGCTGCCATCAGCGTCCGGTTCAGCGACAGGCTGCCGTGCGAGCGCAGTGGGATGTCGGATTCGGCTTTGAGCCGGGCGACGATGTCCACCGCGTCGCCCGCGACGACGTGCGCGTCGTGCCAGTCGAGAGGTTCGCGCAGCGTGCTCGACACCACGGTCAGCGGCATGTTCATCATCCGGACGACCCACGGGTCGAAGATCTCCGGGTTTTCCGACGCCCCGGCCACCAGTTCGGTGAACTCACGATAGGTGTTGGCGCCGAAGATCATCCGCTGCTCGTCGCGGTAGAGGTCGAGGCGGTGGTCGAGCAGTTCGGGGCCCTGTTTGCCCCAGTATCCGCCCCAGTCGCCGCTGGTGGAGGCGAAGCCGTCCAGGGTGGAGAACACGTCGAAGGTATAGGTGGCGCTCACGGTGGGCTCCTCGGGTCGCGTCGGCTTTATCAGTGCAGACGGCAGCCGGACGCCGAACTCATCGCGCGAAACCCCTTCCCTCTCTGACTATTGTCAACTAAAGTCTGCTGCGATCGCAGAAACAGCGGAAGGTGTCAGATCATGTCGGCAGTCAAACAACAGGTCCTCGAACTCGGTGGGGCGTTCATGATGTCGCGCGAAGCGCGGCAGTTCGGGACCGACGTCGGGGTGCCCGGATTCCACGGCCCCTACACGCGCGGCCGAGGGGGAGTGCTCGGCGAGGTCGACGCCGACGTCGTGGTCGGCGCGTTCGGCTTCTTCGAACCCGAATGTATCCGTGCCGCATGGAAATCCGTTCCCCTGCCCGCCGCCGAAGCGGCCACCGGCTATCTCGCCGCGTGCCACGAATTCGGCCGCCGGAAACTCGCCGGCTTCGATCGACCCGAACGCCTCGCGGAACTGCTCGGCAAGGTCGCCGACGCGGCCGAGCCCACCGCCGTTCCCCTGTTCGCGGGCTGGCGGGCCATGTCACTGCCCGACGACAGTCGCGCGGCGGTCCTGCAGCTCACCCACATCCTGCGTGAGCTGCGGGGCGGTCTGCATCTGGTCGCCGTCCTCGCCCAGGGCCTCACTCCGCTGCAGGCCGTGCTCATCGCCGGTTCCCCGATCGCCGACGGTCCCACCCATGCGCAGCGGCTCGGCTGGACCGAACCCTTCGAACCGATCACCGAGGACATGCGGCAGCGCTGGGCGGCGGCCGAGAAACTCACCGACGAACTGGTTTCCCCGTTCTTCGCAGTCCTCACCGAGGCCGAGAGTGCCGAACTGGCCACCCTGATGGGTATGGCGCACCGAGTCGCGTTGTCGCGCTAGTTTTTTCGAAGCCTGTGTGGGGCGCCGAATCCGGCGGCCCACACGGGCTTTGTCGTGTCTCGCGGCCGCCCGTAAATCGGGGTTCACCGGTGCAGGCGTAATCCGGCGACGAGGAGTTCGACGACGCGCCGCGCGTCATAGCGCTGGTCGCTCTCCGCACCGATGCACACATTGCCGATGCCACGCAGCAACAGGTAGGGGTCGATGTCGGTGCGGATCTCACCGGCCGCCGCGGCGGCATCGAGCAACTCGCCGCACGCGGGCAGCAGCCGGTCGAGGAAGTTGGCGTGCAGGGCCTGGAAGGTCGGGTCGTCGGACTGCAGTGCCGCGGCGAGACCGTGCTTGGTGACCAGGAAGTCGGTGAACAGGTCGATCCACCTGGTCAGCGCCTCATAGGGTTCGGTGCTGGCCAGCAGCTGCGGTGCGGCCTGTGCGCAGGCCTCGACCTGATGTCGATAGACCGCGACGATGAGGTCGGCTCGGGTCGGGAAATGCCGATAGATCGTGCCGACGCCGACACCGGCCGCCGCGGCGATCTCGCGAACCGGGGCGTCTACTCCGGAGGCGACGAAGGTCGCGGCGGCCGCGTCGAGGAGGGTTCTTTCGTTCCGCTCGGCATCGGCGCGTTTGCGCGGCGTCTTCGCCGTTCCGGGGTCCCTGGCTGCCACGTGGCGTTCCCTCCATCGGATCGCTTGAAAAACGGAACACTGTTCCGTATGTTGGTTATCGGAACAACGTTCCGTTTCATGCAGGATACCTCCGGGAGAGGAAAACCTATGCAGTACCGCACCTTGGGCCGCACCGGCGTGCAGGTCAGCACCCTGGCGCTCGGCGCAATGAACTTCGGCCGGATCGGCAACACCGGCCAGGACGAGGCCACCGCGATCGTCGATGCCGCGATCGAGGCCGGGATCAATCTGATCGACACCGCCGACGCCTACAGCGACGGCCAATCCGAGGAAATGGTCGGTAAGGCCATCGCCGGTCGCCGCGACGACCTGGTCATCGCCACCAAGGCCTATCTACCGATGGGCGAGGACCCCAACCGGCGGGGAAGCTCACGCCGCTGGCTGGTGACCGCGCTGGAAGACAGCCTGCGCCGCCTCGACGTCGATCACGTGGACCTCTATCAAATCCACCGCTGGGATCCGAACACCAGTGACGAGGAGACGCTCTCGGCACTCACCGACCTGCAGCGGGCCGGGAAGATCCGCTATTTCGGTTCATCGACCTTCCCCGCCTACCGCATCGTGCAGGCGCAATGGTCGGCCCGTGAGCATCACCTGAGCCGCTACGTCACCGAACAACCCTGCTATTCGATCCTGCAACGCGGCATCGAATCCCATGTGCTTCCGGTGACCGAGGAATACGGCCTCGGTGTGCTCGCCTGGAGCCCGCTGGCCTCGGGCTGGTTGTCGGGCGCCATCCGCGCGGGCCGCGAGATCACCACCAGCCGTTCCGGATTCATGCCCCATCGTTTCGATCTCGATGTGCCCGCCAACCGGGCCAAACTCGAGGCTGTCGAGCGGCTGGCGACGGTCGCCGACGAGGCCGGGTTGACGATGATTCAACTGGCGCTCGGATTCGTCACCGCCCACCGTGCCGTGACCAGCGCGATCATCGGCCCGCGAACCATGGCGCATCTGCATTCGCAGCTCGCCGCCGCCGATACCGTCCTGTCGGCCGAAGTCCTCGACGAGATCGACGAAATCGTTTCTCCGGGAGTCGATCTCGCGGCCGAGGAGAAGTACGACACGCCACCGTCGATCCTCGACGCCACTCTGCGGCGTCGATGACTACCCGCTCGGCGTCGCCCGGTCGCGAAATGGAGGTTCCGACAGACAGCGGCGGACAGTAGATTTCCGCTGTGACACAACAATCCTGGGTTCCTGAGGCGCAGAACCCGCAGGCGTACCTCGAGGGCGACTCCATCATCCAACTCGACGACGACGCGGTGACCGCCATCGTGCGCGACCTGCGACGAAATGCCCCCGACGAGGTGGACTTCGCCCGCGCGGCCTTCGACTGGGTCCGCGACGAAGTCGACCACTCCTACGACGTCCAGGACCCCAGGGTCACCCTGACCGCCGGGGAGGTGGCCCGTGAACGAGTCGGCCTCTGCTACGCGAAATCCCACCTCCTCACCGCCCTCCTGCGCAGCGCGGGCATTCCCACCGGGCTGTGCTACCAGAAGCTCGCGGACGACGACGGCCACGTTCTCCACGGCCTGGTCGCCGTCTATCTCGAGGGTGGTTGGCACCGTCAGGACCCGCGCGGCAACAAGGAGGGCATCACCGTCGAGTTCTCCCTCACCGAGGAACGACTGGCCTGGGCCGTCGATCCCGCAATCGGCGAGATCGACTACCCACAGGTGTTCGTCAGTCCCGCGGCATCCGTGGTGAAAACCCTCGGCGAGGCGAAGCAGGAGTCGATCCTCGACGTCACCCTGCCGACCTCTTTGGAGGATCAGCTCATTCGCTGATCCGGTGGCGGCTAGCACTGTGCGCATCGATGCATTCAGTGCAAGAAAGCCGCCACCGTCCCGGGTTGCTCTCAGAGAAGCACAATGCCGGTGTTCGTCAGCCCTGGCGGATCTACTCGGATTCGCTTCTCGAACCAGTGGTCGGCCAGGGGATCGTCGCCATAAGCCGCGATTTCGGCGTATCCGCGCCGGGCATACAGCCTGCGGGCCTCGACCAGATCTTTACGAGTGTTGAGCCGGATCCTGTGCGCGCCCAAACGGCGCGCGGAGTCCTCGGCAGCGTCGAGCAGCACCGCGGCACCACCCTCGCCGCGCGCGTCCGGCCGAACGAACATCCGCGTGAGCTCCATCGTGCGGGTATCGAGGCGCCGCAGACCGACACAACCCGCGGACTCACCACGTCGGCGTGCGAGAAGCAGCAATCCGGTCGGTGGTCGCAGGTCGTCACTGCCGTGACCCTGCGCGAGGTGCCTGTCGATCTCCCCGTCGTCGGTGGGGCGCTGGTAGTACCGCGTGATCATTTCGGCCAGAAACAGGCGAAGCAGGGCAGCCGCCTCGGGTGATCGCGGTTCGGCGGTTCCGACGGTCCACCCACCTCGGCCTGCGCGGTAGTGCTCTCGTCCGAGGAATTTCGGCTCGTCAGCGCGTTCCGCCGTCATACTGACGAGCCTAGGCGTCGTCCTGACAATCGCCTTCCCCGCAATCGCCGGGTGTGGCGTCGGTACGCCACCGTGCGCGTAGGACGCCGTCGCTGTCGGGCAGGACGGCGGCGAACAAGGGGCGTCGCCCGTCCATGTCCACGGACAGTGCGGTCGCCGCCCGTGCACGGGCGACCATGGCTGCGAGCTCGTCGAACTCGGTGTCGTCCGCGATCGTGCTGCTGATTCGTCCGTGTTCGTCCTCCCAGATCAGTTCGATCAGACCTTCTACAGGGAGGCGGGCGAGGACTTCCTCGACATTGCCGGACAGGTCCGGCCAGACGATGAGTCGAGAACGCGGGGTGAGTTCGGCGCGCACCGCATCCATCGTGTCATCGGTGAGGCGGTGCCAACGGGACGCGCCAACGACGTATCCCTCTTCGAGGATGAGAGCCTTATGCGTGGCGAGGTGCCGACCAAGCTGGGCCCAGAAAGTGTCGTCGGCCGGTCGTTGCTCGCGGGGTTGGTCGTCGAGAACCGCATCGTAGGGGGACGCCGTGAGCCGCTCGGCGAACAACCCGAGTGCGTGTGTGCGTGACAACGCCCTTTCGCATGCGTGATCGGCTCCGATATACACGTACTGGTCCCACCCGACGTGGACCGTGAACACGTCTTCCACTTCCAAGCGGCACCAGGCGCCGTTGTCGCGAAGCATGGCGCGAACCAACTCCAGGCCGACTGCTATCGGTATCTCCGCTCCATCGTGGAATCCGGCGAGGTCGGGTGGGAAGAGCCCGGCTAGACAATGGGCGTCGACAGCGCCGATCTGCGGTTCCCGGATCGCCAGCCGGTCGACGCCTGCATCGTCGGCGAAGGCGGCCACTGCCCGCAAATAGGCGGATTCGACCGCGCCGTGGTCGCTGTCGGTGTCCTCGGCGCCGAGATAGCGGCCGTGCTCGTCTCGATCGTCGGGGTCGTACTTGGTGACCCGGTAGGTGTAGAGCATGTCACCGCCCGGTCCGAATCGGCGCGGGCCCGCCGATGCCCCGACTGTCGGCAGCCGCCCTGCCGACCAGGACCAACTCGGTACCGGTCAGTGCCGCGATCATGATCGCCTCACCGACGTTGCCCAGCGGGGGACATGCCGCCCCCGCGCCGGAAGCCACGACTAGCAAGACGATGCCGATCAGAGGAAAACGCAACCGCTCGTTGCGCCACAACAGCACTGTCGCGGCGAACAGCACGGCGGAGACCACCAGCGCGGGGATCGGTATCGCCGGGTGTTCCGAGCCGTAGCGCAGGGTGTCGGCGAATGTTCGTGGCACGAGTCGCACATGGGCCAACTCACCGAGTACACCCCACACCACCAGCAATGCGGTGAGAACAAACGCGGCACGTCGCCACCACAGCCCGGCATCCACCCGGTCGACGGCCCACAACACCAGCAGCGGCGTGAGCAGCGCGTGACCGATGAACCGGCCGATACTCAGCCCATACAGCACCGCTCCTTCACCGATCAGGGCACCGAGCCCGAAAATGGCTGAGTCATAAGCGATTCCGACGCCGACCAGGCCCAGCACGAGCACGCGCATCCGTCGCGCTGCACGCATCCACAGCAGCCCGACACACAACAATTCGATACCCGCGACCACGAGCAAGGCAAAGGACACCACAGCACAGCTCTCCAGAAAACGCGCACGTCCGCGCCGGACGGTCGCTGCCACGCTATCCGACACCGAACGCAGGCAACCTGGCTATTGTTGGCGACAGCGGCGGTCGGTGACCGCCTCCGCGTTCGATAGCCCAGTGACCTGCGATGACTGCCTGATTCGAGCCAGGAGGAATGCGTGGACATCACCGAATTGATCCTCGACGACCATCGTGAACAACGGCGGTTGTTCGCGATACTCGAGCAGATAGACCCGAAGGACGTCGATGTTCTCGCGGCGATCTGGGAACGGCTCGCGGCCTTTCTCGAACTACATGCCCAGGCCGAGGAGGAGATCTTCTACCCGGAACTGCTTCGGGTCGGAATCTCCGCACGCCGCACCCGCCGGGTGGAGGACGAAACGCTCGACGCGATCGGTGACCACAACGACATCCGCGATGCGGTAGGAGAGGTGGCACGTCACAAGGTCGGATCGCCCGACTGGTTCGCCGCCGTGGCTGCCGCGAACACCGCGAACGGCGATCACATGGCCGAGGAGGAACGCGAGGGACTCACCGATTTCCGCCGCCTCGCCGGCCTCGGCGAACGTCACCGGCTCGCCGTCGAATTCGCCGCGTACGAGGCGCGCCATTACGCGGGCGTGCGCCCCGTCGACAAGGATCCCGAAGGTTATGTGGAGGCGGTGGAGGAGCAGTCGGCGACCTGGTCGAAGGGGTCGTTGGGTATCGGCCCGATGCGGTGAACGAGGTCGTCGCTAGCCGAGCGGGTCGATGACTTCCCGGAGAACGTGGGCGAACGCCTCCGGCTGTCCCGGATAGCCGGCCTCGGGGCCGGTGAAACCACCGTGATGGCTGGGGAAGACAACCGGTTGCACGCCGAGTTGGTCGGCCAGCGCCGACGAGGTGCGTTCGGTGACAGTGCCCGACGATTCCTCGCCGTAGCCGACGACGATGCGGGTCGGTGCCGCGGTGAGTGCGGCGATATCGGCGCGGTAGGCGAGGGCTGGCAGGGAACGCTCCGACAACAGCGGGTGATCGCGGGCGCCGTCGTCTTCGACCGGCAGGCCGAACATCGCGGGATCGGCGTCTGGCGCGGCGAAATAGCCGTCGGTGAATTCGCCCTCCCACGAGGTCATGGCGATGAAGGTCGCCATGCCCGCACCGAACCCCTTGGCCGCATACGCGGCGCGATACCCGTCGGCCGCACGCTCGGCAGCCGCGGCATCGGGAAGCACGGTCAGCAGCGGCGGTTCGTGCGCAACCAAAGTGGTCACGTCCTCGGGATGCGCGGTCACCAGCGCCAACGCGACGATCGCGCCGCCACTGCTGGCGAACAGCTCCACCGGCCCGGCACCGAGCGCCTCGATCACGGCGTGCACGTCTTCGGCATGTACGGTCGGCACATTGTCGACCTCACCGTCGGACCGCACACTGCGTCCCAGCCCGCGCGGGTCGTAGGTGACGACCGTGCGATCGGGGAAGTGCGCGGCGAGCGCGGCGAAACCGTCGGCGGCCATCGGGAGACCGGTCATCAGCAGCGGCGGCCGCCCATCGGTGGTGGGCAGTGGACCCTGGACGTCGTAGGTGAGTGTTGCGTCGGGGAGTTCGAGCTTGTGTGTCGTCATGTCGGTATTGACGACCCGGGAGCCGCATACTCATCGGTGACAGGTTTACGACCGAGTCTTCGCAGGCCATGTGTAGTGCTCGGGATCCATGCGCTGCCAGGCGCGGTTCATTCTGGCGTAGGCGGCCTTGCGGTAGTGGTTCCAGGTGAATCCACCGGCGCGCAGCGCGCGATGATGACCGGCCCAGACCAGCGCCATGACGACGGCGAACAGGATGCGGTGGCCGATCATGGTGAGGTGGAACCGGGTGCGTGAGTGCGTGACCAGCAAGATGGCCAGGCGTTCGCATTGCAGCTGGACGTGGGGGACCTCGTCGGCCAGGATCTGGGCGCACACCGCGCGGATAACCGGTGACGTGGTAGCCCGCCGGATCGCGTTGTAGTAGATCATCGCGAGGGTTTCGACCATGACGACCGGTGTCGTCCATACCTCGATGTCGGTGATGCTGTACCGCAGGCGGCGAAACAGGCTGTCGCCCCAGTCGGCCTGTCGGCGAGGAATTCCCGCGTCGTCGAGGATGCGCCCGAGCAGAGCGCCGTGGCGTTGCTCCTCACGGATGAACAGCGCGATGACCTCGCGATAGGCAGGGTCGTCGGTCTCGGTGGCGAATCGATCGGCTGCCGCGGCCAGATGCCGACCGTCGGAAGTCTCGCCGAGCTGCCAGCCCTGTAATGAGCGGCGAATCGGCGCGAGCTCGGCAGCATCGGCACCGATCCCGTTCTCCTGCCACGGAATCGTCCGCTGCCTGGCGGCATTGTCACGGAAGTGGTCCAACCACTCCCGACTTGTTCGCACCCGTCGCGTTCCCTCCCGCGAGCGCGCCTCCGACGACGAACTGATCCGTTCCCCCACAGCTTCCCCCTCTGTTCACCTCCACTCCTACCCCAAGGGCGGCGAGGATGCCACCGATCTCGACTATCCGCGACTAGCCCGCCACGCCCGATGCGGTGACACCGGCGCGCGTCCGAAGGTGGCGGCGCGGCTCCTGTTCTGGATCCCGTTATTGCTCGCGCAGGCGTGCGATCTCGTCCTCGAGTTCCTGGTTTCGCCGACGTAGCTGTTCGATCTCCTCGGTCAGTGGTGCGCGGGCGAGGCGAAGAGATTCGGCCATGCGTTCACTGCTGTATTTCACCGGGATGTTCTTGATGCAATTGCGGTCGAGGGCTTCGACGCGGATCCGGAACGCCCGGTCACAGCGTGTGCGGATGACACCCTGATCGGTGGTGAGCATCTGTTCGACGAACCCGGGATCGTCGGCCCGCTCGATGATTTCGGCACGGCCGAAGACCTTCACCCGGGTGCGGGTCGGGTAGTCGATGAAGAACAGCGCCACCCGGTCGTCGTGGTCGAGATTGCCGAGGGTGACGAACTGTTGATTACCGGAGTAGTCGCCCAAGGCGATCGTCCACGAATCGAGAACCTTGACGAAACCCGGCGGACCACCACGGTGCTGCAGGTAAGGCCAGCCCGACGGTGTGACGGTCGCGATGAACAGCGAGTCGGTGGACCGGATCAGCGCTGCGGTGGGCCCGTCCAGTTCCTCGGGCTCGCCGATGTCGTCACCGACGGCCATCTGGTCCTGGTACCAATTGATGCTGCCGGTAACACTTTGGCGTTGCGCACTGGCCTCCGAGAACGCGATGGCGCCGTAGCGGCTGGGGTTGTTCATCCCTCGATTTCACCTCACACCACGTATGTGACCGCCGCCGCCACCGACAGAGCCAACATGCCGAGGCAGTTGATCCAGAACTCCGATCCGAGGAACCGGGCGCGGTAGTGGGCGATTGCGGCGCACACGAAATAGCCGACCGCGGCGACCGCGGTGGCGAACCCGGCACCGGGATACTTCAATCCGACCAGGAGCCCGGCTGTGGCCGCGAGCTTGATGGTGATCAGCGTCCACCACCAGTCGCGAGGAAAGCGGACGCCGTCGAGGCATCGCTGAATGAACATCGGTGGACGCACGGACATGAGTGCGTCCGAGAACAGTGAAAGCGCGAGTAGCGCTGGTAGCCACCATGGTTGGGGAGCGTGGATCATCGGTTTCCTTGCGGGTGTGTGATGACGAATTCAATGGTCTGTCGTAGTTGCTCGGCCGCCTCCGGCATCGCGATGGCACCGCTGGACGCGGTCATCAGTAAGCCGAGGTAGGCGAGATAGATGGTCCGAGCGCCGTGACCGATCTGGCTGCTGGGCAGCGCCGATCGAGCGAGCACGGTTTCGAGTTCGCCCAGCAGAGCCAGCGCGAGGTCCCGAAAGATCACCGACTCGTGGGTTCCGCGGACGAGGATCGCCAGGTACTCGCGTGAGAGCTCGGAATCGAGCGCGAAGTATCCGACGAAGGGCTCGAAGAGCTTCAGCACGTCCTCGGCGGTCGCGGTCGTCGGGGAGGGGGCGAGTTCGGTTTGTCTGCTGTTGTGCACCGAGGTGATCCAGTTTTCGAAGATCGAGACGAGTAGCGCGTCCTTTTCGCCGGCCGCCATGACGGTCCCGGTGCTGACGTTCGCTTCGGCGGCGATCTGTCGGATCGTGGTCGCCTTGAAGCCTTGGGCGCGGAAGAGCCGTTCGGCTGCCGCCAAGACCTTCTGTCGCGTCGCTGCTTGTTGTTGCGACCGTGACTGAACATGTTCACTGAACATGTTCAGAAGCGTATACCGACGTTGATCTTGGGCGCAACCTCAATTCGTCCGTCGATCGGTGGGTGCACAAAGAGATTCGTCGGCAGCGATTGGTACGAGCGTCCAGCCGAGCACAGTTTTTCGATCACTTTCGTTTGATTCCGTAGCGTCACGTGCGACCAAACGCAAACAGAATATCGTCTAGCTTGTGAGCAGCGGGCGGGATGGTTGACCGCCGATAATGTTCACTTATCGGCGGTCAGAACCACACCCTGAAGAGTCGAGACTTCCAGGGACGACACGTAATTCGTTTCGTGCAATATGTAACGCAACAACGAAACAAACGCTACGATTCAGTCGTGTCGAGCGTCTGCAACTACCCAGGATGTGCCCGCCCCATCACCCGCAACGGTGGCCCCGGCCGACCGTCGGAATACTGCGACCACCCCGACCACACCCGATGGCGCGCGTGGCGGGAAAGGCAACGACAGCAACAAGAGTCGGCGGGTGGGGGAGAAACCGTCACTGTGACGGCTGCGCAAGGGCCGGTGACCGTCGCGCGGCTGCGAGCCGACGAGCTGCTCGGGCAATTCCGTGGGTTGGCCGAACAACTGGGAACCACGCTGAACGCCGCGGTCGCGGAACTCGCGACTATCGGTGACCCGTCGGTCGCCGAGGCACAGGTCCAGGCAGTGCAGGCGGATGCCGCGCAGCGGATCGCCGAAGCGGACGTGAAAGTGGTTGCCGCCGAACAGGCACGGCGGGACGCGGAGGAAGCGCGGGCGTACGCGGAATCGGCCGCCGAGGACGCGGCAAGTGTGGCCGAACAAGCCGAACAGCTCATCACCGCCGCGCAGACCGCTCGCGACGAAGCGCTGGCCGAGTTGGAGCGCCTCACCAAGCAAGCCGCCGACGACGTGTTCGCCGCCCGAAGCGCCGCCGAAGCACAGGTGCGTCAGGCCGAACGCGACGCCGCCGAAAGAATCGAACGCATCCGCGAGGAAGCCGCCGAGGAGGTGGCGCGCGCCGAGCAACGCGCCGACACCGAGATCACCCAGGTGCGCCGCGACGCCGAAGCCCGCATCAACGCCGCCCATGCCGAACGCGACCTCGCCGTGCAGCGGGCCGCCGATGCCGACCGGGCGACCCAGCGGGCCGAACTCGCCGCCGCCGAACGGGTCGAAGCCGCCAACGAGGCCCGCGAGGAGTGGCGCCGTGCCCGCGCGGAATTGGAGACGACCCGCACCGAACTCGACCGCACCCGAAGCGAATTGGCGGAGCTGCGGCGCACCACCGCCACCGAGGCCGAGGCCCGCCGCGTCGAATCCGAAGCGGCACTCGAGCGGGTCAGAGCCGAAACCGCCGAACGCCTCGCCGCCCTCGACGACGCCCGCGCACAAACCCTGGCCCGCGCCGAACGCGCCGAACGCCAACTCGACGAACTCCTCGCCGCCACCCGGTCCACGGATACGGCCGGGGTATCGGCAGCGGCGATCAGCACACTCGACTAGCGTCAGCGCACATGACCGAGCAGCCCGGACCCTTGGAGACGACCCGCGAATTCGCGGCCGTCGACCTCGCCGACATGTTGAACGACGACGACACCTACACCGGACCGTCGTCCCGCACCAGAATCATCGCGATCGTGGTGGTCGCGGCCCTACTGCTCGGCGCCGCGGCCACCACCCTCGCCCTACTTCTGGCCTGACCCCGCCGACACCTCGGCCCGCGCTACGCGGGCCGGTCCAGCGGCGTGTCCGGATCCCCCGAGTGCCGCAGCGCGATGATCTGCTGCGGTGCCCAATAGATCCGCCCGAACTCGAACTCCTGATACCGGCCGTCGTCGTGGGCGACCTCGTCGGAGGCCGGCCAGCCGAGCTCGCCGTTCTCGAAACCCGATGCCCGCCAACGTTCACCGATCGCGCCGTGCACCCGGTAGGCGGGCTGCCCGGCGCGCCGGTAGATCGCGCCGCCCTGAAACGCCTGCGCCACAGCGGGTCCGGTGCCACGCGGGTCGGGCAGCTGTGCGTGTTCGGCGATCGGGTAGCCGAGCGGCCCGGCCTCCCAGCCCGATTCGGCGTATTTGGCCATGATCGCGGTCGGGATGGCATAGGCGCCGGTGGACGGGTGCCAGTACACGTAGCCGTGTTCGAACTCGGCGAAGCGGCCGAGCCCGTCCGGTGTGGCGATCTCGCCGTCGGTGCGCCGGACACCCAGCCACGGCGAGGCGGCCGCTCGGTCGTCGATGGCGTTGGGGCGCGACCCCGCGAAACCCGCCACGTGCGAGGCGAAGACGTCCCAGGGAAAGTTCGGCCCCACATCGGTGTGCGAGCCGATGCCGAGTGCCCTCGTCACATAGTTGTGGTCGCTGATCCCCTCGGCCACGTGGTACGGGGGTGCGATCACCTGGGTGGAGTACCCGTGCCGGTGGGCGCTGCGAACAGCGAGGTAGGCCGCGATCCGCAGGTCACCGTCGATGGCCAGCCACTGCTCGCGTGACCACGCGACACGGCTCCCCGCGAAACACAAATTCACCGTGAACGGATTGGCCGACAACACCGACCACGCGGCCAGTTCCTCGGGCACCACCCGCGCCACCACACCGTCGCGCAGCGTGTAGTGGTAGGACACCCCGTTGGACGGGTTGTTGAGGTAGGCGGCAAGGGATTCGGCGGTGCCGTTGCCTTCCTGGGTGTGCAGCAGGAAGTTGGTGATGCGGGCGCCCTCGCGCGGTGAGTGCGACGGGCCGAGGCGGTCGAGCTCGGTGAACTGCGGAATCGTCACGGAACGGTCCTTACTCCACTGGCCGAAATCGGGGGCGAGAATGTCGTTGACGTCGACGTGGGTGCCGTCGATGAGCGGCCCGGGATTGCTGGGGGTGTCGATCACCCGCTGGTACAGCACCGCGCGTGGTTCGCGTTCGGTTCCCGACCACGCCCGCGTCTGCCAGGCCCAGCTGAATTCGCCGCGGGTGCCGATCACCCCGTCCTCGATGGCCCACGCGCACACCCGCGAGTGCCCGTAGATCCCGGTCCACGCCACGCCGAGCACCGCGTTGACCCCGCGGAAGAATTCGACGGCGGTGTTGTTCCACTGCGCCAGCGAGATGTCCTCGTCGACGGCGAAGAAGATCGGCGCCTCGCGTGGTGCGCCGAGGCTCAGATGGGTGGCGAGGGCCTGTTCGGCCATGCGCCTGCCACCGTCGAACCCGGTGGTCCAGTCCGAGGGGGTCGGGTCACCCGGCTTGCCGTACTGCCAGATCGACACGATGTCGAGCCCCGCCGCCGCGAGAGCTCGGGCGTAGTCGGCGGTGATCGGTTTGGCCCCGAAATTCGCACCGGGTCTGCTCGGCGACACGTAGGCGAGCACAGCCGAATGACCTGCTTCGGCGATGGCCGCCGGGTTGATGAGCCGCGCCGCGAAATCGACAGCGGTAGACATGATGACCCCCTGCATGACTGCGTATCCGATGGAATTCCGGGAAATGGTGGAACTACCGAGATGATTCACGCTTGTACCGACAATCGGCACGGGGTGACCGAGGAACTCACCCTGGAATGATTCTAATCGAAACACTCACTGCGGCATCCTCATTCACCGATGCCGGAGGAGTACCCAGATCCGGGTCCGATCAGACGCGCGTAGTTTCACTCATCCGCGCGGCGCTACCGGACGGCTAACCTTTCGCCATGGTGCCAGAGCTGTACTGGGGGATCCCGACGCACGGGTTCTTCGTCGCGCTCGGCGTCGCTGTCGCAGCCGTGGTCTTCGTCGCCGAATGCCGACGCCGTGACGCGCTGCGCGAGGAGTCGCTGGTCGCGGTGACCGGTGCGCTCGTCGGTGGGGCGCTCGGCATGCGGTTGTCGAGCCTGGCCGAAACCCTCGATCCACTCGAGAGCTGGCTCTTCGGTGCGCGCAGTGTGCTCGGTGGCCTGCTCGGCGCCTATGTGGGTGTGCTCGTCGCCAAACGGATTATCGGCTACCGCGAACGCACCGGAGACCTGTTCGCCCCCGCTGTCGCGCTCGGGATGGCTGTCGGACGCGTGGGCTGTCTGCTCACCGAGGCACCCGGTCGCCCGACCCGATTACCGTGGGGCATCCACGCTCCGGGGACCGTGGCCCAATGTCCCGGCTGTGCGGCCGGCGTGGCGATGCATCCGAGCTTCGTCTACGAAATCCTGTTCCAGCTCACCGCGTTCGTGACGCTGTGGTGGCTACGTGACCGCATCACCACGCCCGGTGAGCTGTTCACGCTCTATGTCGGCGCGTATGCCGTCTTCCGGTTCCTCGTCGAGTTCACCCGCGCCAACGACACGGTATGGCTGGATCTGACTCGCCCGCAATGGTTTCTGCTCCCTGGACTCGTCCTGGTCGCGGTGCGTCTGAGCATCGGCTGGCGGCGCGGGTACTACGAGGGCGTTCTCCGACGAAAGGTCGCGGTATGAACTATCCGCCCGCACCACCACCGCCACCGCCCGGGGCGAATCCGCCGGGGCAGGGTGGCCAGGTCGCAGCGATGGCGGTCGCCGGTGCGCTGTCGTTCATCGGTGTCAACGCCATGGCGGGCTTCGTCGTGCTGATGCTGGCCGCCTCGACCGCCGACGCCACCGCCGCACGCGTGCTGTTCGGGCTCGCCGCCCTGGTGAGTGCCGGGGCGGCGTTCGGCGGTGGGTGGGCGCTGATCCGGTTGCGTAAGCCCGTGTGGAAGGGCTTCGGGCTCGGCCTGATGATCGGCTGGGCGTTGACGACAGTGTGCACCGCCGGGTTCTGCACCGCGGTCAATCCCTACCTGTACACCGACACGTTCGGAATGGCGCCGTGACCGGGATGCCGCTGCGCGGCGACCGCATCCTGCGCTACGTCACCGCGTTCTGCCCGCGCTGCCACGACGACCGTCCGCTGCCGGAGGTCGCACGGTTGTCGGGGTGGTTGGCCGAGCGCGACGGTCAGGTGTGGCTCGAACGCGGCTGCCCGCGTCATGGCATGGTGCGCACCCTCTACGACGAGGATCCCGAGATCCTGGCCTATCTCGAGGAGTGGACCGCACCGACCAAGGCCCACCGTCCCGATGTGCCGGGCAATTTCGACCCGGTGCCCGCGGCGTATCTGCGCGGTCTGCCCGAGATGCAGACCCAGCACACCTGCATCCTGCTCGAGGACATCATCGACAGCTGCAACCTGCGCTGCCCGACCTGTTTCGCCGATTCGTCGCCGGAACTGCGCGGCGTCGTCGCGGTCGAGGACGTGCTCGCCAACGTCGATCAGCGGTTGGCCAGGGAAGACGGGCGCCTGGACGTGCTGATGCTCAGCGGCGGTGAACCCACCCTGCATCCCGAGCTGCCCCGGTTGTTCGCCGAGCTGACCGCCCGGCCGATCACCCGGATCCTGCTCAACACCAACGGTGTTCGCCTGGCCGTGGACGACGAGCTGCTGGCCCTGGTCGGTGCGCATCGCGACCGGGTCGAGGTGTACCTGCAGTACGACGGCGAATCGGCTCAGGCCTCACGCCATCATCGCGGTGGCGATCTGCGGATGCGTAAACAGCAAGCACTGCAACGCCTTTCGCAAGCGGGTGTGTTCACCACCCTGGTCATGACCGTGGCGCTCGACGTGAACGACGACGAGATCGGGGCGGTGCTGCGCACGGCGATGGACACCCCGTTCGTCGGTGGCGTGTCGATCCAGCCTCAATTCGGTTCCGGTCGTTCCGGAGTCATCGACCCGATGCGCCGCCTCACCCATACCGGTGTGCTGCGCAGGCTCGGTCCGCAAACCGGTGGTCAGGTCACCTGGCGCGACCTCACCGCCCTGCCGTGCTCGCACCCGCACTGCTGCTCGGTCGGTTACCTGCTGCGCGACGACGCCGGGCGATGGCGCTCACTGGTGTCGCTGATCGGCCACGACCGGTTGAAGTCGCAACTGGGACTGGTGTCGAACCGCATCGCCGATACGGATCTGCCCGCCGAGCTGCGGGTAGCGGTGCGCGAGTCGCTGCTCGGGCTCTTGTCGGAGCAGTCCTCGCTGTCGCATCCGGAGATCGGGAAGGTGTGGGAGAACATCTGCCAGCACTGTGACCTTGGCATGTCCACGTTGCTGACGCTGGCGTCCTCGGCGCTGCCGGGCAGGCGCGCACGGCTGCGGAAGCTGCTGGGGGAGCGGGTCGTGCGGGTGACGGTGAAACCGTTCATGGACATCTCGACGATGATCGAGGAACGGCTCACCCAGTGCTGTGTGCACGTCGGCACCCGTTCCGACGCCGACCAATGTGCCCCGTTCTGCGCGGTGCAGGCCTGGCCGGCACTGTCCCGGCAGCGGTTGCCGGTGGCGGCCCCGGCCGGGCGGAACCTGCTGCCGATGGAGGTGCGGTGAGTTCGGAGCGTGGCGTCTACTACGAGGAAGCGGTGCGCGCGCGTCCACCGCACGACCCGCTGACCCTGTGTGTGGTGGCGACCGCCGCACTGCTCACCTGGTTGTTCGGTCCGTGGGCGGTCGCCGCGTTCGGTGCGCTGGCGTTCGCCGGTTACTGGCGGGCGTGGCGGGCCGGACTGCGGCGCAGCCGGTGCTGGTTGCGCGATACCCGCCTGGTGCTGCTGTATGTGGGTGCGATCGCGGTGGCCGGAGCGGTGGCCGTGGTCAAATGATCGGCGTGTCGCGAAAGCTGATGCGGCACAACGGTGGCGGTGTGCGCGCAAGCCCTGTTCACTGGTAGCCATGGCCTCCACCCGATCCAGCAGGCAGCGCAACTCGGGGACGCCCGCGCCAGCCGTGTCGCCTGCGGAACTGATCGTCGTCACCGCCCCGACCGGGCCCGATCTGACACCGGCCGCCCTGCGTGAGACCAGTGCGGTGCGCGGTCGGGTAGACGGTCTGCTGCCCGGCGACGCGCACCTGGTGCCGATCTTCGGACCAGGCAACCGGCTCGCGGGCAAACTCGCCGACACACCGCAGGCCGCGCAGGCCGGTTCCTACCTCGGCTATCACCGAGTCGTCGGCGCGGTCGGGGACTTGACCGAGGTGGCCGACCGGTTGCGCGCCGAAGACACTGTCAGCGCGGCATACGTGAAACCCGCCGCCGAGCCGCCGCTCGCGCCGGGCACGACCGTCGCCCGTGCCCCGGAGGCACCATCGGTGACGCCGGATTTCCGCAGCAGGCAGGCGTACCTGGATGCCGCACCGAACGGGATCGACGCGACCTGGGCGCATACCCGGCCCGGTGGTCTCGGCACCGGCGTGCGGGTCATCGACATCGAGGGCGCGTGGCGATTCACCCACGAGGATCTGCGCCACAACCAGGGCGGGATGATCGGTGGAACGGCGTCGACGGATCGGGGTTGGCGCGACCACGGCACGGCGGTGGCAGGGGAGATCAGCGGCGATCTGAATCCGTTCGGCATCACCGGTATCGCGCCCGAGGCGCACATCCGGGCGATCTCGATCTTCGGGATCGGTTCGGCGACGGCCATCCGTTCCGCCGCCGACGCACTCGACCCCGGCGACGTCCTGCTCATCGAACTGCACCGGCCCGGACCCCGATTCGACTACCGGGCGACCCCGGATCAGCGCGGCTACATCGCCGTCGAGTGGTGGCCCGACGATTTCGCCGCCGTTCGCTACGCGCTCGGGCGCGGCGTGATCGTGGTGGAAGCCGCGGGCAACGGTGCGGAGGACCTGGACGCACCGATCTACGACACCCGACCGGCCGACTTTCCCGCCGATTGGCGAAACCCGTTCCGTAACAACGACTCCGGGGCGATCATCGTCGGTGCCGGCGCACCACCGCCCGGACTGCACGGCCGTGACCACGGCCCGGCGCGCGCCCGCCTGGACTTCTCCAACTACGGTGCCCGCCTCGACGTGCAGGGCTGGGGGCGCGAGGTGACCACCACCGGTTACGGGGACCTGCAGGGTGGTGACGACGAAGACCTCTGGTACACCGACGAATTCAGCGGCACCTCGAGCGCGTCACCGATCGTCGTGGGCGCGATCGCCGCCTATCAGGGCATCCGGTCCACCGGCCCCGGCCGAGCGACCCCCGAATCGGTTCGCACCTTGCTGCGCACGACCGGCTCACCCCAGGCCGCGGCCCCCGGCCGCCCGGTCACCCAGCGCATCGGCTCGCTGCCGGACCTGCGCGCGATGACGGCTCGGATGTAGCCTGCGCTATGGCGATCGTTCACCAGACCACTCTGACCCCGAGCAAGCTCGAGCTGCTGGAAGCATGGTTGCCGACACGGCGGTGGTATCGCGGCACCACCCCGCGCCTGAGCAAAGCGGGCGGTTTCCGGCTCGACGATCCCGACGGCGTAGTCGGCATCGAATTCATGCTCCTGATCGACGACTCGGCCACCGGCCCGCAGCTCTACCATGTCCCGCTGACATACCGAGGTGCGCCACTGCACGGCGCCGACGAAGGCTTGGTCGGCACCATGGAACACGGTGTCCTCGGACGGCGATGGGCCTATGATGCCACCCGGGATCCGGTGGCGGTGAACGCCGTCGTCGACCTCCTCGCCGGCCGGGCGACCGCCCAGGCCCAGAACTACAGCGACACCCTCGACTCCTCCGTGGCGGTGCGTCGGGTCGACGTACCGGACAACTCGGTACAGCCGCTCGACACCGACACCCACACCGACCTCCCGGTGTCATCGGAGCTGACGCTACGCATCCACCGCCTCCCCGTGGACCCGCTCCCCGATGCGGTGGGCGCGGTCGCGGCACCGTATGTGCTTGCCGGAGTGCGTCGTTCGGTGGTGGAGGTCGTCAGCGTGCGGACGCGCGCAACGGCGCCGGAGGAAAATCAGGTGTGATCGGCGGCCCCGCGTGGGAGGGTGCGGTGCATGACTTCGGTGCAGACGATTCGGGTACGGGAAGCTACTCGCGCGGACGCGGAAGCGATCGTGCTGTTGCAGGAGACCGGGTTCGGGATGCGGTACGAGGAGGCCGAGCTCGAGCACAAGCTGCGGATCTTTCCGGTGGAAAGGTCATTGGTGGCGGTCGACGGAGATCGGGTCGTCGGGCACACGGTCGACATCACCATGAGCGTCACGGTGCCGGGGGAGCGCAGCGTGGCGGCTTGCGGCGTGTCGGGCGTTGCGGTGGCGCCGACGCACCGGCGACGCGGCATCCTGCGCGCCCTGTACTCGGCGCAACACGAGCGCACCGAGGCGGACGGACTGCCGTTGACGATCTTCACGGCCAGTGAAGGGTCGATCTACGGCCGGTTCGGGTACGAGACGGCGATCTTCGACAACACGGTGGTCGTGGATCGGCGCAAGGCGGAATTCCGCGCCGATACACCGGATCCCGGTGGTGTCGTCCTCAGCACCCTCGACGAGGCCGCCGACCACATCCGCGCCGTCTACGACCGATGGCAAGCCCGCACGCCCGGTGCCCAGCGGCGTCCCGATGCGAAATGGGACCTCGTCTTCACCGATCCGCAACGCCATCGCGGGAACGCCACCTCCCTGTTCGTGCTACTCCACGCCGACGGTTACGCCCTGTATCGCCGCCGCTACGACGACGGAAAATCGACCACCGTCGTCGCCGAATGGCGCGCCGTCACTACGGAAGCCCACATCGCCCTGTGGCGGGTTCTGCTCGGCATGGACCTCGTCGACACCGTCGAAGCCGAGGTCGCCGACGACGACCCGCTGCCCTACTTCCTGACGAACCCGCGCGCCGTTCAGCTGACCCACCGTGGCGATTCCCTGTGGGCCCGCCTCATGGACGTCCCCGCAGCCCTCACCGCCCGCACCTACCGGCACGACCTCGACACGGTCATCGCGGTCCACGACCCATTCCGCGACGCGGGCGGCACCTTCGCCCTCCGCATCCGCGACGGCCACGCCGAATGCACCCCGACCACTCGTCGCCCCGCCCTGACGTGTGACATCAACGTCCTCGCGGGCCTCTACTTCGGCGCCCACCGAGCCACCGCCTACGCCACCGCCCACCGGCTCCACTCCGAGAGCCCCGCCACCCTCGCCGCTTTCACCGAAGCCTTCACGACATCGCGCGCTCCCGAACTGGGCTGGTTCTTCTGAACCCCTTACGCTCCGAATCCACTTCGAGCCGTGCCCGGCTGCTTCCTGGCGGCGAGCAGTACGGCAGCGAGCAGGAGGGCCAGCAGGATCAGCGACAGGAGTACCTGGGGGTGCAGGCCGAGGGGCGACGGGTTGTCGAACTCAGGGTCCTGGATGGCGGTTCCGGGGAAGAGCAGCGCGCCCAGGAGTGCGAGCCATGGAACGGCAAGGATCGCGCAGGCCGAGCCGAGCGTAGGGAAGCGGTCGCCTCCCCGTCGCACGAGCAGGATCAGGGCGATGACGCCGAGCAGGAGCGACATGACGATGTATTGGGCGTCGTGGAACTTCGCGTGTGGCGGCCAGGCGTCGTTGCGCAGGTGTTGTGCCGCGCCGGCCGGGATCAGGAAGTCGGCGAGTAGCGCCCCGAATATGGTGGCGAGCGCGACGATTCCGGCGAGCAGGCGGGAGACGTTTCCGAGCGTGATCATGTGTGTCCTTGCGGGTGTTGGCTTTCGGGCTGGTGAGAGCGCAGGAATTGGTCGATGACACGGCGGACGTAATCGAGATCGAACGTTCGATGGGCCACGAGTCGACGGAAGAACAACGGGCCGTGCAATTGATCGACCGCGAGCTCGATGTCCAGTCCCGCCGGTAGTTCGGCGCGAGCGATGGCCTCGGCCAGGATCGCGCGAGCCGCTCCGGTTCCGGACCGGTGCAGGCTCACCTTCACCTCCGCGAAACGCGGATCGACTCCGGCTCTTTCGATGATGACGCGCATGGCCTGTTCCATCACCGGTTCGTGGAGCATCGCGCGCGTCGCGGAAAGCACGGCGAGCAGGTCGGCGCGTAGGTCGCCGGTCGGTTCGGGTCGCACCGCCTCGATATGCCAGGCGACGGCATCGCAGACGAGATCGGCGGGTTCGGGCCAGTGCCGGTACAGCGTGGCGCGGCTGACCCCGCTGCGGGCCGCGACGGCACCGTGAGTGAGCCCTGCCAGGCCCTGTTCGACCAGCAGTTCGCGGGCTGACGCGAGAGCGGAACTCCGGGTGCGCTCGGCGCGCGGATCCGGTGGTCTCATGGGACTCCTACTTATGAGACAAATTGTTTCACAACTATGAAACGGAATGTATCTGAACTTTTTTGACCCGTCGAGATCGAAATATCGGAGCGGGTGCTCTCTATTGGCCTCGATCCGCTCCGGTTGTCGGCGCCTGTCAGCCGTCTTGTCCCGCGTGGATTGTTACAGAGCGGACGCTCTGTTAATCTCGGTCCATGCCCCGCCCCCGGATACACGATCTAGACCACCTGTTGGATGCCGCCGAGACAATGGCCGTCGACTCCGGTCCCGCCGCTGTCACCGTGCGGGCGCTGTCGGAGGCGACCGGTGTGTCGAACGGGGCGATCTATCACGCCTTCGGGTCACGCGCCGGGCTGTTGGGGCGCACCTGGCTGCGCGCCGCGCAACGGTTCCTCGAGCTGCAACGTCGAGCTGTCGACCGGGCGCTGGCGACCAGCTCCGCGCCGGAACATGCGATCGAAGCGGTGGTGGCGGCCGCCGATACACCGGCGGAATTCCTGCTGGAGCACCCCGTATCGGGGCGTTTCCTGTTGACCGTGTCCCGGCAGGAACTGCTCGGATCGAGCGAGATCCCCGGCGACATCGCCGAAGAACTGCAACGGCTCGACGACCTGCTCACCGGACTGCTTGTCGACCTGGCGCGCGGCGTCTACGGGCGGGGCGATCGGGAAGCGGTGACCGTCGTCCGCGATTGCGTGGTCGAACTGCCGACCGCCCTGCTGCTGCGTGGCCGCCGCGACCCCGAAACCGCGGTGCGCCAGCGGCTTGCCGCCGCCGTCCGCGCCGTTCTCGCCCTGCCCCTTGACGACTCCACCCCCAAGAAATGAGAGGCAACACCATGACCGTGACAGTGCATTACGAGGACAAGATCGCCGTGCTCACCCTCGGCGACAACGAAAACCGGTTCTCCCCGGACTGGATCGACAGCGTGAACGCCCAGCTCGACACCATCGAGCAGGAAGCGCAGGGCCTGATCACCGTCGGCAGCGGCAAGTTCTATTCCAACGGGCTCGACCTGGAATGGCTGATGGCCAACGGCGACCGAGGCGAATGGTACGTCGGCCGGGTGCAGGAACTGTTCGCCCGCATCCTCACTTTCCCGCTGCCGACCGTCGCCGCCGTCAACGGCCACGCCTTCGGCGCGGGCGCCATGCTGGCCATCGCCCACGACTTCCGGATCATGCGTGCGGACCGCGGCTACTATTGCTTCCCCGAGGTCGACATCGACATCCCCTTCACCCCCGGCATGGCCGCCCTCATCCAAGCCAAACTCGGCCCGCAGGCCGCGGTCACCGCCATGACCACCGGCCACCGCTTCGGCGGTCCCGATGCCCTCGCCGCCGGCCTCGTCGACGCCACGGCCACCGAAGCCGAACTCGTCGCCGACGCAGCCACCAAGCTCACCCCGATCCTCGGCAAGAACCCCGCCACCCTCGCCGCCATCAAGAACACCATGTACGCCGCCGTCGCCGCGGCCCTGCGCTGAGACGAGACCGGAGTATGTCGACCATGACCACCGAGGCGGCCAGTACCAACCTCGCGCTCTGGAACACGCTGCAACGCCTGCCTTTCGGCAACTGGCTGTTCGCGCAGGCGCTGTGTTTCAAAGCGCCCTATTTCCGCAGCGTGCACCCCCTGATCCAGGAGTTGCGTCCGGGACTGTGCCGCGTCACCGCACCCAATCGTCGCAGCGTCCACAATCACCTGGGCACCTACCATGCCATCGCGTCCTGCAATATGGCCGAACTCGCCGGCGGCATGATGACCGACGCGACCATCCCCGCCACCCACCGGTGGATCCCGGTCGGGATGACCGTGAATACAAATCCAAGGCCACCACAGCCGTCACCGCCGTAGCCCACCTCGACCCGATCCCCGAATTCGGCGACGACCCCACCGAACTCGTCGTCCCGGTCGACGTCCTCGACGCCGACGGCAACGCCTTCGTCACCGCGAGGATCACCATGCACGTGTCGAAGAAGCGATAGGTCAGGACGCCGGTCCGAGGTGACGGGCCACGGATCCGAGGACCAGTGCGCGCGGTTGCGCCTCCGGCGCGATCAATTCCAGGCTCCGATTCGCGGCGAGCACCGCGATTCCGTGGACGCTGGTCCACAACCCCAGCGCCCGGGAAGTGTCACCGGGACAACACCTATCGACCAGTTCGGCCCATTCCCGGTAGATCGGCACGGTCTGCTGCCGGAGGTTCTGCCCGGAACCCTCGAGCAGATCGTGCCGGAACATCAGCGTGAACATCTCGGGCCGCTCGACGGCGAAACTCACATACTCCGTCGACATCCGCTCGATCCGCACTCGCGGCGTGTCGTGCGCGCAGGAGGAGAAACTGGCCAGCAGGTCGGCGAATCCGCGTGCCGCTACGGCGCTGAGCAGGGCGGCGTGTGTCGGAAAGTATCGGCGGGGCGCACCGTGCGACACGCCCGCTCGGCGCGCGATCGCCCGCAATCCGAGGTTTGCCGCACCGACCTGTTCCAGCAGTTCGGCACCGGCGGTGACCAGCCGATCACGCAACGAATCCTCGTCAACCATGCCCGACATTGTCGCCCCTGTGTCCACCCGCGATGAGTAGACACTGTCTACGACATGCGGTAGACAGTGTCTACCTTCGTCGGATGGGGATGTCCATGTGGTTCTGGTTGCTGAAGTACGTACTGCTCGGACCGGTGCTCCGAGTGCTGGGAAGGCCGAAAGTCGAAGGACTGCATCATGTGCCGCCGACGGGGCCGGTGATCGTCGCCGCGAATCACCTGGCGGCAGTCGATTCGCTGTACCTGGCACTGGTCCTGCCGCGACGCATCACCTTCATCGCCAAACAGGAGTACTTCACGGGCACCGGTACGCGTGGACGGATCGAACGGTGGGTGATGACCGCGACCGGGCAGGTGGCAGTCGACAGGTCCGGCGGATCAGCGTCGAGCGCCGCACTCGAGGCGGCCGTGGGGATCCTGTCGGACGGGGGCGTGTGGGGGATACATCCGGAGGGGACACGTTCGCCCGACGGTCGCGTCTATCGCGGACGAACCGGCGTGATCCGGGTCGCGATGCAAACCGGGGCGCCGGTGGTGCCGGTGTCGCTGTCGGGGACGGATTTCGTCAATCCTCGTGGACGGCGGATGTTGCGGCCGGCTCGGGTTCGCGTCGTTTTCGGTGCGCCGCGCTACTTTCCGCCGCTGGATCGTGCGCAGGTCAGGGTCGCGACCGACGATTTGATGGCCGAGCTCGCCGCGCGTTCGCATCGGCCCTACGTGGATCAGTACGCACGACGACCGTAGGCGCTGCCGCCACGCCACGGTGGTTGAGGCGCACCGGGGCTCATCGGGCATAGGGTGGGCGGCATGTCCTTGACCGACGGGGAGGGGCAGCACAGCGGGGGGACCCGGCAGGCGATGGTGATCGCGGGCGGGGCGTCGTTCGTGCTCGGGGTGGTGACGTTGCTGTGGCCCGGGCGCGACGAATCGACGCTGGCCTTGATCTTCGGGATCGCCCTGGTGATCAGCGCGCTCCTGCAGGGGTTCCTGGCGTTGTGGGCGCGGATCGGGTTCCTGCTTCGGGTGCTGGTGCTGGTGAGTGCCGCGCTCACGTCCGTGCTGGCCGTGCTGGCGTTCAGTGGTGGGAACATCGAACTGCTCGCCCTGTGGATCGGGCTCGGGTGGACGGTGCGGGGGATCGTGCTCGCACTCGTCGCGGTGTGGGACGACGATCGCGCCGACAGCTGGACCGCCGAGCTCTGCGGGCTCGGCACCCTCGCGATCGGGATCACGATCATCGCCATGACCTTCAAGACCGTCACCGGCCTGGCGACGATGACCGGCGCCGGACTGATCGTGATCGGCGTGCTCGACCTGCTCGCCGCCGGTATCGTGCGGGCCACACACACCGCCACCGCGCCCGCCCCCACGGTGAACACCCAGGCCGTCGCCGACCGCTGAGACCCAATCCCACACCCGCAGTGCACTTTTCGCGGCGGTGGACGAACATCGGGACAACATGACGTTGCCGGAAACGGAGCGGGTGCTGAACTCTGCGTGCCGGGCCGTTCACAGCTGGGGTAACTGTGCTGCGCGCCGGTAGCGTGGCCCGCGGCGTGCGCAGGTCGCCGCGCGCCGCGTCCGCAGCCCCGAAGTATGACCAGGAGAATTGTGGTGTCGCGCGTAATCCCCGGCGTAGCTGCCGATGCCGTCGAACGTGAGAAGCAGGCCATGCGGCGCATGACCGAAAGCCTGGTCGAAGATCTGTCGGACAATGTTCCCGTCGAGCAGGTGACCTCGGCCGTCGGTGCCGCGCACACCCGCTTCGAGGGCAAGCCCATCCGTGAGTTCGTGCCGATCCTGGTGGAGCGGATCGTGCGCAACGAACTCGCCGATTCCGACCCGACCGTGCGAGTGCCCGCGCCGACCGCGCGCCCTGCCGCCGCCGAACAGCCGGCCGAACCGGTCGCCGCCGAGGAGGAGCCTGTCGCGCCGTTGGTGAGCAGGCGGAAGCTCGTTTCGCTGTCGGTCGGTGCGGTCGGGGCGGTGGCGATCGTGGCCGCCGGGATGACGCTGTGGCCGAGCAGCGCCGAAAGCCCGGCCGCCGCACCGGTCGGCGCGGTCACCGTGGTGCGCGGTGTGGTCGGGTCGGAGAAGATGTCGTTCTTCGCCGATGAGCGGGTTGTCAAGGTGCTCACCGACAACGGGATCCGGGTGGAGGTGCAGCCTGCGGGATCGCGGCAGATCGCCACCGAGGTGAACCTCGACAGCTTCGATTTCGCGTTTCCGTCGAGCAAGCCGGCCGCCGAACGCATTCAGCGATTGCGCAATGTCACCGCCGGGTATACGCCTTTCTCCTCGCCGATCGCGATCGCCACCTACCGGCCGATCGCCGACCTGCTCACCGCGGCGGGCGTCATCAAGCCCGGCCCGGTCGCGACCTTCGACATGCAGCGCTACCTCGAACTCACCGCCCAGGGCGTGCAGTGGGACGACCTGCCCGGAAACACGACCTACCCGGTGGCCAAGAACATCTTGGTCTCCACCACCGACCCGCGTACGTCGAACTCCGCCGCGATGTACATGGCCATCGCCGGCTATGTGGCCAACGATCACACCATCGTGCGCGGCGGCACCGCCGAACAGCACGTACTTCCGACGCTGTCGAAACTGTTCCTCGCCCAGGGCTACACCGACAACAGCAGCGAAGGGCCCTTCACCCAGTACCTGACCAACGGGATGGGCCCGACGCCGATGGTGTGCATCTACGAGGCCCAGTTCGTCGAGGCGGCGGGGCAGGGACGCATCACCGATGACATGGTTCTCACCTATCCGACACCCACCGTGCTGTCGAGCCACACGCTGGTCCCGTTCACCGATACCGGCGACCGGATCGGCAAGCTGCTCACCGAGAACGCCGAACTGCGTCGTCTCGCCGCCGAACACGGTTTCCGAACGGGTGACAACGCGCAGTTCACCGCCGTGGCCGCCGAGCGCAAGGTGCCGGTTCCCGCCGACCTGATCGACGTGGTCGACGTACCCGCGTACGAGACGCTGGAAAACCTGCTCGACGGGGTCGCCAAGTCCTACAACTGAGTTCGGTCCGCTGACCTGCGGAAATCCCGGGGCGAAAAAACTTTCGCGGGCAGCGATGAGTTCTGGCGGTGGGCACCGTCTTTATGGGTGCTACCTGTAGGCCGAGATCCGGGAGAGGCTCATGACCGCCAGTTCCGCCGTCACCACCGGCACCCTCGTGGTGCCTGATGCCCGTCTGTACTACGAGGTCAGGGGGTCGGGACCGCTGATGGTGCTCGTCGGCGCACCGATGAACGCCGCTGCGTTCGCCCCGCTGGCCGAGCAGCTCGCCACCACCAACACGATCCTCACCACCGACCCGCGCGGTCACAACGCCAGCTCCCTGAACGACCCGGATCAGGACTCCACCGTCGCGGCCCGCGCCGACGACCTGGCCCGGCTCGTCACCCATCTCGACGCGGGCCCGGCGGTGGTGTTCGGTTCCAGCGGCGGCGCCGTGTCCGCGCTCGCCCTGGCCCAGAATCACCCCGACCTGGTCACCACGGTCGTCGCCCACGAACCTCCGCTGCGCGAACTGCTCCCCGACGCCGACGCTCAGCGGGCCCGCACCGACGACATCATCGCCACCTACACCGACGGCGATGTACTCGGCGCGTGGCGGAAGTTCTTCGCCCAAGCCGATATTCCGATTCCCGACCCGGTCCTCGAGCAGATGTTCGGCGCCGATCGCGACCCACGCCAGGTGGCGAGCGAACGCTACTGGCTCACCCACGAACTGCGCCACACCACCGCATGGGTGCCCGATCCGCCCCTGCTCCGCACGATCCCCACCCGCGTCATCGTAGGCATCGGCACCGACTACGCCGGCCAGCTCTGCGACCGCACCTCCCGCCAACTGGCCTCGGCGCTCGGCGTCGACCCGGTCCTGTTCCCCGGCGACCACACCGGATTCGTCAACGAACCAGCCACTTTCGCCGCCCGCCTGCAAGAAGCGCTCGACGAGCCGTGAGCCCGGTTGCTCGCCGCACAGCCCTTTGAATGTTCCCATGACGCTGAATGTTCCCATGACGCCCCCCGCGCATCTGTGGCTCGCCGCCTGTCTGTCCCGGTGAGCCTTGGGGGCCTGCTCCTCCCAGAGGGAGGATCTGGGCCATCTATCCGCGTGCGCGAAGGTCACCCCTCGATGGCGTGTTCGTTGCCGCGCCAGTACGACTTCGCGACCCGCGGCGCTACGTTGTCGTTCACGACGGCGGCCGGGACGTGCGAAGGGTCTCGTCTATTTCGCCTGCTGACACCTCCCTAGGGGTACGGCGGTCTGACAGCAGGTAGTACCGCAGTTCAATGTGCCTGTGTACCAGAGCTTTCTACTGTCTGCTCATGCTGACACGTACGTTGATCCTGCCGATCTGCACCATCGCCTTGTTGCTGACGAGCTGTACTACGAGCTCCGCTGAGGCGCCCGCCGTGGCGCCCGCGCGGCTGGACGCGGTGCGGGCCGACCTTGCCGGGTTGGTCGAGTCCGGAGCTGTCGGCGCTGTCGCCACCCTGACCGACAACGGTGCGACGGCGGTGATGAGCGCCGGGGTCGCCGATCTCGTCGAGGGCGCATCGATCCCTGATGATCGACCGCACTACGTGCGGGTCGGCAGCATCACCAAGACGTTCACGGCGGCGGTGGTGTTGCAGTTGGTCGCCGAGGGGCGGATGGCGTTGGACGCTCCGGTGGAGAAGTACCTGCCGGGTTTGCTTCGGGGTGACGGCGTGGACGGGCAGGCGATCACGGTTCGTCAGCTCCTCGGTCACCGCAGCGGATTGCCGGTTCCGCGCTCGTTCGAACTGACGGAGCATCAGGCGGCCGTCGTCGGCCGCACCTTCACACCCGAGGAGGAGATGGCGATCATCCTGCAGTCACCCGCCGAGTCGGCTCCCGGCACCCGCTTCCAGTACAACAACACCAACTACCTGGTGGCGGGAATGCTGATCGAAGCTGTCACCGGGCGCTCGTACGCCACCGAGCTCGCCGACCGCATCATCACCCCGCTCGGCCTGACACACACCTATCTGCCCGCCACCGGCGAAACCGGTCTGCGCCGACCCCATCTGTCCGGTTACACCACGGTCGACGGAAACGTCACCGACGAAACCCTCATGGAGCCGTCTCTGCCCTGGGCCTCGGGCGCCCTGGTCAGTACCGGCGCCGACCTCAATCGTTTCTACCTCGCACTGGTGGCGGGCCAGGTGGTTCCGCCTGCCCAGTTGCGCGACATGCTCGACGGCGTCGACATGGGCGACGGCAACGGCATGTCCTACGGGCTCGGCATCGGCTACACCCAACTCCCTTGCGGCACACGTTTCATCGGCCATAACGGCAACGTCCGCGGCTTCAGCGCCCTCGCGGGCGCCACCACCGCGGGCCGCGCCTTCACCTACTCCTACACCGGCACCCCGACCGCCACGAACATGGGCACCTGGATCACCAGCGGGCTCTGCGGCTGATCGCCACTCGCGGCGCCCGGCGAAGGGTGTATCCGATGCCGAGGGACAGGGTTACCGTCGAAGAATGCAGCTTCAACCAGATCAGGGCGATTGGGTGTCTCCGGCGTGCACCCTGCCCACGGCGGAGCAACCGATCCGGGTCGCCGAGTTCGACCAGCTTTTCCGCAGCTCTGCACGCACAACCAGGCGTCCCGATCGGACGCGGCTCGAAGTGATCCTCGATCCGGGTGCCGAGGCGATGGTGCGCGAGCTCTCCGAGCGTGAGAGTCGCTGCTGCTCGTTCTTCACCTTCGACTTCGCTGTCGAGGAGGAGGGCTTGATGATGCGAGTCGGTGTTCCGGCGAACCACGTCGATGTACTCGACGCCTTCGCCTCACGCGCCTCGGCCGCAATCGAGGCAGCCGGGTGAGCCCTTCACCGATAGGCCGGCTCGCATTCACTGCAACCTCGCCACCGTCGCCGATCAGAATTCGGGATGTACGCCCGTGACCGTGTTGCGTTCCATCCTGCTGTTCGCGCTGGCCGCCGTTGCCGAGATCGGCGGCGCCTGGCTGGTCTGGCAGGGCGTGCGCGAACACAAGGGCGTGGCGTGGATCGGCGCCGGAGTCATCGCCCTCGGCCTCTACGGTTTCGTCGCCACGTTGCAGCCCGACGCCGATTTCGGGCGGATCCTGGCCGCCTACGGCGGGGTGTTCGTCGCGGGATCCCTGCTGTGGGGCATGGCACTGGACGGCTTCCGCCCCGACCGCTGGGACGTGATCGGGACGGCCGTCTGCCTGCTCGGCGTCGCGATCATCATGTACGCGCAGCGTCCTAGCTGATCGCTACTGGATGAAGTGAGCCGCCCGTTCTGCCAGGTCGAGAACGGGCTGCGGGAACAGGCCGAGGAGCACGGTCGCGCCCGCGGTGAAGGCGACGACGAGGACGGTCGCGAACGGCGATGTCGCGGTCGGGGCGTCGACGGGCGGATCGGTGAAGAACATCAGCACGATGACGCGGACGTAGAAGAACGCCGCGATGGCGCTGCACACGACACCGATGACGACCAGGAAGATGTAGTCGGCACCGGATGCGGCGGCGAATACCGCGAACTTGCTGACGAATCCGCTGGTCAACGGAAGCCCGGCGAACGACAGCAGCAACAGCGCGAAAACCGAGGCCAGCCAGGGGGACCGCTTACCGAGACCGGCCCACTGCGGCATGGCGGTCGCCTCGTCGCCGGAACCGTCGCGCACCAGACTGACCACCGCGAACGCACCGACGGTGCCGAGACCGTAGGCCAGCAGATAGAACATCACCGCAGCCAGCCCTGCGGAATCGGCGGCGGTCATGCCGACGAGCAGGAACCCGGCGTGCGCGATGGAGGAGTAGGCGAGCATCCGTTTCACATCGGTCTGGGTGACCGCCATGACCGCGCCGACCACCATCGTCGCCACCGCGACGGCGGCGAGCACGGGCCGCCAATCGTCGCTGAGCGCACCGGTTCCCACCATCAGCACCCGCAAGGTCGCCCCGACCGCGGCGATCTTGGTCGCGGCCGCCATGAACGCGGTGATCGGGGTCGGTGCGCCCTGATACACGTCGGGCACCCACGCCTGGAACGGCACGGCACCGATCTTGAACAGCAGTCCCACCGCGAGCATCGCGATACCGAGCAGGGCGAGAGTGGCGTCGTCGCCCTGCTTGTCCAGTGCCGCACCGATTTCCGGCAACGAGACGGTGCCGGTCTGCCCGTAGAGCAGGGCGACACCGTAGAGGAAGAACGCCGAGGAGAACGCACCGAGCAGGAAGTACTTCAGTGCCGCTTCCTGTGACAGCAACCGCCTGCGCCGGGCGAGTCCGCACAGCAGATACAGCGGCAGCGACAGCACCTCCAGCGCGACGAACATGGTGAGCAGATCGTTGGACGCCGGAAACAGCAGCAACCCGCCCAGAGCCAGCATGGTCAGCGGGAAGACCTCGGTGGTCGACACGCCCGCCCGCACAGCGGCGAGTTCGTTGGCACTGCCCGGGACCGACGATGCCTGCGGGGTGAAGGCGTCGACACCGCGTTCGAGGACGGCAGCGGTCCGGCTCCAGGTGCCCGGCCCGCTGCGCACGCGCCGTACCGCACCGCGTTCGGCGATCAGCAGCAGTCCGAGCAGCCCGATCACGAGAATGGTGCCCTGCAGAAACAAGGTGACACCGTCGATCGCGACGGCGCCGACCACGGCGGTGGCCTCGGTGCCGGCGAGCAGCACCACGGCGACCAGCGCGGCGAGCACACCGGCGATGCCGAGCACCACATGGGTGCCGTACCGGTAGGCGCGGGGCGCGAACGCCTCGACCAGCACACCGACGACGCCGACGGTGAACACGATCAGCATCGGTGCGAGCAGGTGGTATTCGATGCTCGGCGCGGTCAGCGGGGCCGCGAGCTCGTTGATGGTCACGGAGTCCGTCCTCATTTGTGTCCGCCGGTGGGGGCTGCTTCGGGAGCGGGGACCTTCGGCGCCGGATCCTGCTTACCGATGGTCGACAAGGTCTGTCCCACCGCGGGATTCACCAGATCGAGCATCGGCTTCGGGTACAGGCCGAGCACCAGCAGGGCGACGAGCAACGGGACGACCACGGCGAGTTCACGCGGCACCAGATCGCGCAGGTTCTCGTTGCCCTCACGCAGCGGGCCGGTCATCAGTCGCTGGTAGAGCCACAGCACGTAGATCGCGGCAAGGACCAGCGCGCCGGTCGCCACCACCGCGGCCACCTCGTACCGGCTGAACGTGCCGACCAGTACCAGGAATTCGCTGACGAACGGAGCGAGTCCGGGCAGCGACAGGGTGGCCAATCCGGCGATGAAGAACGTGCCCGCCAGCACGGGGGCCACCTTCTGCACGCCGCCGAAATCGGCGATCATCCGGCTGCCGCGCCTGCTGACGAGGAATCCGGCAATGAGAAACAGTGCGGCCGTGGACAATCCGTGGTTCACCATGTACAGCGTGGCACCGGACTGTGCCTGGGAGGTCATGGCGAAGATGCCGAGGATGATGAACCCGAAGTGCGAGATGGAGGTGTAGGCGATCAGGCGCATCACGTCGGTCTGCCCGATCGCGAGCAGCGCGCCGTAGAGCACACCGATCACCGCGAGGGTGATGACGAGCGGAGCGAAGGTGTCGGAGGCCAGCGGAAACAGCAGCAGGCAGTAGCGCAGCATGCCGAAGGTGCCGACCTTGTCGACCACCGCCATCATCAGCACCGCGCTCGACGGGGTGGCCGACACGGCGGCATCGGGCAGCCAGGTGTGCAGCGGCCACAGGGGAGCCTTCACCGCGAAGGCGAACATGAAACCGAGGAACAGGGCGTTCAAGACCGCCGTACTACCGCCGAGCTCACCGTTGTTGGCCGCCTCGACCACCACCCGCAGATCGAAGGTGCCCGCCGAGCCCTGACCGAGACCGGCGCGGGCGGTGAGCACGTACAACCCGATCACCGCGGCCAGCATGATCAACCCACCGAACAGGTTGTACAGCAGGAACTTCACCGCCGCGCGCGAGCGTTGCGCGCGCACGGCGGCGTCGGTGGTGCGGGCGCCGAAGCCGCCGATGAGGAAGTACATCGGGATCAGCATGGCTTCGAAGAAGATGTAGAACAGCAAGATGTCGAGGGCGAGGAACGAGATCAGCACCATCGACTCGACCAGCAGCATCAACGCCATGTACAGGTGGGTGTTCTTGCGGCCGTCGCCGCTGTCGTCGTTCCAGCCCGCCAGGACCAGCAGCGGAACGAGCAGCGCGGTGAGCAAAACCAGGACGGTGGCGATGCCGTCGAGGCCGAGGGTGTAACCCACCCCGAACGCCGGGATCCACTCGTGGGATTCGACGAATTGGTACTGCTCACCGCCGGGCCGGAAATTCACCGCGAGCACGACGGCGAGGACGAGCACACCGAACGACACCGTGAACGCGAGCGCGCGAGCCAGGGTGCGCTGGGCGGCGGGTACCGCGAGCACCGCGACAGCACCGATCGCGGGGGCGAGCCAGAGCGTCGTCAGCCAGGGAAACGAGTTCACCAGAACCTCACCGCGAGCAGGGCAGCGGCCACCAGGGCCGCGCCGGTGAACATGGACAGGGCATACGAGCGGACGAAACCTGTTTGCACGCGCCGGGTTCGGGCCGACAGCCCGCCGATGGCGGCAGCCGTCCCGTTGACGATCCCGTCGACACCCTTGGCATCGACGAATACCAGCGCCCGGGTGAGGTAGCGGCCGGGACGTTCGAACGCCGCCTCGTTCACGGCATCACCGTAGAGATCCTTGCGTGCGGCGCGGGTGAGCACGGTGACCGGCTCCGGCGCGACCTCGGGAACGGCCGACTCGGCGTACTTGCGGTAGGCCACGGCGACACCGATCGCGACCACCGTCAACGCGAGTCCGGTGACGACGATGGGCGGGACGACGGGTTCGGCGTGGTGCGAACCGACGACGGGTTCGAGCCAGTGCACCAGCGACGAGCCCCATACGAACAGTCCACCGGCGAACACGGACCCGAGGGCGAGCAGGATCATCGGCCCGGTCATCACCGCGGGTGATTCGTGCGGGTGGGTGTCGGGTTTCCAACGGCGCTCACCGAAGAACGTCATCAACATGACCCGGGTCATGTAGAACGCGGTGAGCCCGGCGCCGAGCAGGGTGACCACCCCGAGCAGGACACCGATGGTTCCGCCGTGGTCGAAGGCGGCCTCGATGATCTTGTCCTTGGAGAAGAAGCCCGACAGCGGTGGCACGCCGATGATCGCCAGGTAGCCGAGCCCGAAGGTGACGAAGGTGATCGGCATCAGGGTACGAAGGCCGCCGTAGCGGCGCATATCGGTTTCGTCGTTCATCGCGTGCATCACCGATCCGGCACCGAGGAACAGCCCGGCTTTGAAGAAGCCGTGGGTGAGCAGGTGCATGATCGCGAAGGCGTAGCCGGCGGGACCGAGACCGACCGCGAGGATCATGTAGCCGATCTGGCTCATCGTCGAGGCGGCCAGCGCCTTTTTGATGTCGTCCTTGGCGCAGCCGATGATCGCGCCGAACAGCAACGTCACCGCGCCGACGGCAAGCACAGCGGCCTGGGCGCCGGGGGCCAGATCGTAGATCGGGTTGGCGCGCGCGATCAGGTACACACCGGCGGTGACCATGGTGGCGGCGTGGATGAGCGCCGACACCGGCGTCGGGCCTTCCATGGCGTCACCGAGCCAGGACTGCAGCGGCACCTGCGCGGATTTACCGCACGCCGCGAGCAGCAGCATCAACCCGATGAATGTGAGCGTGCCTTCGCTCGCACCCGGCGCCGCCGCGAACACGGTGCGGAAGTCGAAGGAGCCGAAGGTCGCGAACATGACCATCATGGCGATGGCAAGACCCATGTCACCGACCCGGTTCACCACGAATGCCTTCTTGGCAGCCGTTGCGGCGGAAGGCTTCTCGTACCAGAACCCGATCAGCAGGTACGACGCCAGACCCACACCTTCCCAGCCGAGGTACAGCACGAGGAAGTTGTCGGCCAGGACGAGCACCAGCATGGCGGCCAGGAACAGGTTGAGGTAGCCGAAGAAGCGGCGCCTGCCCGGATCATGGCTCATGTAGCCGATCGAATAAACGTGGATCAGGGAGCCGACGCCGGTGATGAGCAGCGCGAAGCAGATCGACAGCTGATCGAGTTGCAGGCCGAACGCGACCTGCATCTGCGCCACCGGCACCCAGGTGAACAGCTCCAGATGCTGGGCCCGGTCGGCGTCGGCGCGACCGAGCATGCCGACGAACGCGACGATCGCGACGACGAACGAACCGAGCGCGGCGGCCGTACCGAGGTAGTGCCCCCAGCCGTCGGCGCGGCGCCCGAGCAACAGCAGAACGATCGCGCCGAGGAGTGGGATCGCGGGCAGCAGCCACAACGTTGCGGTACCCATGTCAGAACTTCAGCAGGTTGGCGGCGTCGACCGAGGTCGACCGGCGGGCACGGAAGATCGTCATGATGATCGCCAGACCGACGACGACCTCGGCGGCGGCCACGACCATGGTGAAGAAGGCGATCACCTGACCGTCGAGGTCGCTGTGCAGCCGGGCGAAGGTGACGAAGGCCAGGTTCACCGCGTTGAGCATGAGCTCCACACACATGAACACCACGATCGCGTTGCGCCGCAACAGCACTCCGGCGGCGCCGATGGTGAACAACAGCGCGGACAGGAACAGGTAGTTCTGGGGGTTCACCGCTTGCCTTCCTCGTCGGCCGTCGGGTTGTCGCCGCGTGCCGCGCCCGCCGCCAGGAACAGCGCTTCTTCGTGGGCGCGGGTGCGGCGGTGGCGCAGAATGGTGCTCACCGAGTGTTCGGCGTAGGAACCGTCGGGCAGCAGGGCCGGGCTGTCGACGGCGTTGTGCCGGGCGAAGACGCCCGGTGTCGGCTGCGGGGTGGCGCGTTCACCGCCGGTACGGAAACGGTCACGTGACATCTCGCGCTGACCGCGGCGCGGCGTGAAGTGTTCGCGGTGAGCCAGCACCATGGCGCCGATGGTCGCGGTGATGAGCAGGGCGCCGGTGAGTTCGAACGCCCAGACGTAGCGCAGGAAGATCAGTTCGGCGAGTTCGGCGATCACATCGCGTTCACCGAAACCGTTGCCCGCGAAGCGGGTTCCGTCGCCACCCAAAGCCGACCCGATGCCGCCGATGAGCAGGAAGCCGAATCCGAGGCCGACGATCGCGGCCGCGATGCGTTGCCCGCGCAGGGTTTCGCGCAGTGATTCGGCCGAGTCGACACCGACGAGCATCAGCACGAACAGGAACAGCATCATCACCGCGCCCGTGTACACCACGATTTGCACCACACCGAGGAACAGGGCGTCCTGGGCGATGTAGAACACGGCGAGCGCGATCATGGTCGCGGCCAGGCACAGTGCCGAGTGCACGGCCTTGGCCGCGGTCACCATGCCGAGCGCGCCGAGCACGGCGATGGGGGCGAGCACCCAGAACAGCACGGCCTCCCCGGTGGAGGTGGCGGCGATGTCGGCGGCCAGCAGGGTGTTCATCGCAGGACCTCCTCTTCGGACGCCGCTGGTCCGACGCGACCGAGGTAGTAGTCGGCGGCGTCGGTGCCAGGCGCCATCGCGTGCGGCGGAGCGACCATGCCGGGCTCCATCGGCGCCAGCAGCCGGTCCTTCTCGTAGATCAGGTCCGCGCGGTTGTCGTCGGTGAGTTCGTATTCGTTGGTCATGGTGAGCGCCCGGGTGGGGCAGGCCTCGATGCACAGGCCGCAGCCGATGCAGCGCAGGTAGTTGATCTGGTACACGCGCCCGTAGCGTTCACCGGGGGAGAAACGTTCGTCCTCGGTGTTGTCGCCGCCTTCGACGTAGATGGCGTCGGCCGGGCACGCCCAGGCGCACAGCTCGCAGCCGATGCACTTCTCGAGGCCGTCGGCGTAGCGGTTGAGCTGGTGGCGACCGTGATAGCGCGGGGCGGTCGGCACCTTCTGTTCCGGGTAGAACTCGGTGTTGGGCTTCTTGAACATGGTCGCCCCGGTGACGGCGAACCCGGCGAAGGGATCGAGCAGCCCGATCCGCGGTTCGGCGTCGGCGGTGCGCGGTGGGATCGGCGGCACCGGGAAGCCGAGGAATACCGGCGAGCCGGCGGGTTCCTCCGGCAGCGGCGGCAAGCCCTTCGTGCGGCCTGCCCGCACGAACATGCCGATCAGTCCGAGGGTGACGACGATGCCGGTGCCGACCAGGATGGGTGTCTGCCCGGGAATGCCCTCGATGTCGAGCACCCGTGCACCGGCCACGACCATGACCCACACCAGCGAGGTGGGGATGAGCAGTTTCCAGCCGAGGTTCATGAACTGGTCGTAGCGCAGGCGGGGCAGGGTGCCGCGCAGCCAGACGAATACGAACAAGAACGTCCACACCTTGGCGGTGAACCACAGCACCGGCCACCACCCGGAGTTGGCGCCCTCCCACAGGCTGATCGGGAACGGTGCGCGCCACCCGCCGAGGAACAGGGTGGTGGCGAGCGCCGAAACCGTTGCCATGTTGACGTATTCGGCGAGCATGAACATCGCGAACTTCAGCGAGGAGTACTCGGTGTGGAAGCCACCGACGAGCTCACCCTCGGCTTCGGGCAGGTCGAACGGTGCCCGGTTGGTCTCACCGACCATCGCCACGCAGTAGATCAGGAACGACGGCAGCAACAGGAAGACGTACCAGGTGCCCTCCTGGGCGGTGACGATGCCGGAGGTCGCCATGGTGCCCGAGAGCAGGAACACCGTGGCGAAGGTCAGGGCCATCGCGATCTCGTAGGAGATCACCTGTGCGGTCGAACGCAGCCCGCCGAGCAGCGGATACGTCGAGTTCGACGACCAGCCGGCCAGCACGATGCCGTACACGCCGATGGAGGTGATGGCCAGGATGTAGAGCACGCCGACGGGCATGTCGGTGAGTTGCAGCGCGGTGCGAGTGCCGAAGATCGACACCTCCGGGCCGAACGGGATCACCGCGAACGCCATGAACGCCGGGATCACCGAGATGATCGGTGCGAGCACGTAGATCGGCTTGTCGACGATGGCGGGGATGATGTCTTCCTTGAGCGCCATCTTCACGCCGTCGGCGATCGACTGGAACATGCCGCCCGGGCCGACCCGGTTGGGGCCGACCCGCATCTGCATCCAGGCGACGACCTTGCGTTCGGCGTACACCGCGACCAACGGGACGAGCATCAGGTAGACGAACACCGCCAGCGCCTTGACCACGACCAGCCACAGCGGGTCGGTGCCGAACACCGGCCCGGCGTCGGCCGCGAGGAGTAGCACACGATCACTCATGGCGGTGTTCCTTCATCCTGTCGTCGGCGCGGCGCAGGCGCACCACGGCGCCGGGCGTCACGCCGAGGGTGGTACCGACCGTGCAACCGGCCGAGTGCAGCGGCAGCCACACCACCCGGTCGGGCAGATCGGTGATCATCAGCGGCACGGTGATCTCGCCGCGGTCGGTGGCGACGATGATGTGGTCGGCGTCGTCGGCTTCGATCTCGGCGGCGGTGGCGGCCGAGAGCCGGGCGACCGGTGGTCGCGCGACACCGGCGAGGTTGGGTTCGCCGTCCTGCAGGCGACCGGCGTCGAGCAGCATCCGCCACCCGGCCAGCACCGCCGTACCGGGACCGGGTGTGGGTCTGGGGTGGCTCGAGAATTCGGGTGCGTCGATCGGCTCACCGTCGCTCCAACCCCCGAGAGCGTCGAGTTCGGCGCGGGCCGCGGCGGCATCGGGCAGCGCGATCGGGACACCCATTTCGACGGACAGGGAATTCAATACGCGCAGGTCCGACAGGGGTGCGGCGACGCGGCGTGTGGTATCCAGGGGTGCGGCGGCGAACGGACGCGGTCTGCCTTCCCAAGTGCGGAAGGTGCCCGCCTTCTCGACGACGGTGGCAACGGGGAACACGACGTCGGCGCGTTCGGTGACGCTGCTGTGGCGTTGTTCGAGGCTCACCACGAACCGGGCGGCATCGATCGCGGCCAGGGCGGCGGCGGGGTCGGGCAGGTCGGCGGGATCCACGCCGCCGATCACCAGTGCGCCGAACTGGGCGGCGCCCGCGAGGATCGCCGAGGTGTCGCGTCCGGGACCGTCGGGCAGTTCGCCACTCTGCCAGCGGTGACGAACCTGCTGGCGCGCGGTCGGATCGACGACGGGCCTGCCACCGGGCAGCAGACTGGGCAATGCGCCTGCTTCGAGTGCTCCGCGCTCACCGGCCCGGCGTGGCACCCAGGCGAGCGCGGCGCCGGTGGCCTCGGCCAACCGCAGCACCGCCGACAAGGCGCCCGGGCTGCCTGCGAGCCGTTCGCCCGCCATGACGACCGCGCCGGGCGTGCGCAGCAGGTTCATGAGTTCGGCCGCGTCCGGCGAGGTTTCGCCCAGCACGGCGTCGAGGACCTCGGCCTCGGCGCACGGAGGGGTCTGGATGAGGGCACCGGAGAGACGTTCGAGCCCTCGAGAAGCGAACGGCGCCAACGACACCACCCGCAGACCTCGAGTGCGTACGGCTTTGCGCAGGCGCAGGTAGACGATCGGTGATTCCTCTTCGGGTTCGAAACCGACCAGCAGCACCGCGGGCGCTTTGCTCAGCGCCGTGTAATCCACATCGATGCCGCGTCCGGCGACGCACGCGGCGAGGAACTGTTCCTCCTCCTCGGAGTGCACGCGGGCGCGGAAGTCGATGTCGTTGGTTGACAGCACCATTCGCGCGAACTTGCTGTACGCGTAGGCCTCTTCCTCGGTGACGCGCCCACCGACCAGCACACCGGCGTTGCCGATGGCGGCCTGCAACCCGGTCGCGGCGGCGGCGAGGGCCTGGGGCCAGGAGGCGGGGGCGAGCACGCCGTCCCAGCCACGCACCAGTGGGGTGGTGAGGCGGTCGCGTTCGGTGGCGTAGGCGAAGGCCCAGCGGCCCTTGTCGCAGTTCCATTCCTCGTTGACCTGCGGGTCGTCGCCGGCCAAGCGTCGCAACACCTTCCCGCGCCGGTGATCGGTGCGTTGCGCGCAGCCCGACGCGCAGTGCTCGCACACACTGGGTGTGGAGACCAGGTCGAAGGGGCGGGCGCGGAACCGGTAGGAGGTGCCGGTGAGCGCGCCGACCGGGCAGATCTGCACGGTGTTGCCGGAGAAGTACGAGTCGAGCGGTTCGGCCTGGGCGATACCGACCTGTTGCAGCGCACCACGATCCATCAGTTCGATGAACGGGTCACCGGCCACCTGCTGGGAGAACCGGGTGCACCGCGCGCACAGGACGCACCGTTCCCGGTCGAGCAGCACCGCCGACGACAACGGTATGGGCTTCGGGTAGGTGCGTTTCTCACCTTCGAAGCGGGATTCGGCGCTGCCGGTGGACATGGCCTGGTTCTGCAACGGGCATTCGCCGCCCTTGTCGCATACCGGGCAATCCAGGGGGTGGTTGATGAGCAGCAGTTCCATCACCCCGCGCTGAGCCTTCTCGGCGACCGGGGAGCTGAGCTGGGTGCGCACCACCATGCCGTCGGTGACGGGAATCGTGCAGGAGGCCACCGGTTTCCGCTGGCCTTCGACCTCGACGATGCACTGACGACACGCACCGACGGGGTCGAGCAGTGGGTGGTCGCAGAAGCGGGGGATCTGCACGCCGATCAGTTCGGCCGCGCGGATCACCAGGGTGCCTGCGGGGACCTGGATGGTGGTGTCGTCGATGGTGACGTTCACCAGATCGGCGGGCACTACGCCGGAGTTGTTGCCGGGCGCGATCGCTGTCATCGGGTCGCCTTTCCTGAGGCCCACGCCGTGGCGCGGGCCGGGTCGAACGGGCAGCCGCCGCGACGCTGATGCTCGAGGTATTCCTCACGGAAGTACTTCAGCGAGGAGAAGATCGGGCTGGCCGCGCCGTCACCGAGCGCGCAGAACGATTTGCCGTTGATGTTGTCGGCGATGTCGGCGAGCTTGTCGAGGTCGGCCTCGGTGCCCTGGCCCGCCTCGAGCCGGTGCAGCAGTTGCACCAGCCAGTAGGTGCCTTCGCGGCACGGTGTGCATTTGCCGCAGGACTCGTGGGCGTAGAACTCGGTCCAGCGCAGCACCGCCCGCACCACGCAGGTGGTGTCGTCGAAGATCTGCAATGCCTTGGTGCCCAGCATGGAACCGGCGGCGGCGACACCTTCGTAGTCGAGGGCGACATCGAGGTGCTCGGCGGTGAACAGCGGTGTCGAGGAACCACCGGGTGTCCAGAACTTCAGGGTGTGCCCGGCACGCACACCGCCGGCATAGTCGAGCAGTTCGCGCAGGGTGATGCCGAGCGGCGCCTCGTACTGGCCGGGCCGGGCGACGTGGCCCGAGAGCGAGTAGAGGGTGAAGCCGGGCGACTTCTCGCTGCCCATCGAGCGGAACCAATCGGTGCCGTTGCGCAGGATCGAGGGCACCGACGCGATGGATTCCACATTGTTGACCACCGTCGGGCAGGCGTAGAGACCGGCGACGGCGGGGAACGGTGGCCGTAGCCGTGGCTGGCCGCGGCGTCCCTCGAGCGAATCGAGCAGAGCGGTTTCCTCGCCGCAGATGTAGGCGCCCGCGCCGGCGTGCACGATCAGTTCCAGGTCGAAACCCGAGCCGAGAACGTCGTTGCCGAGGAATCCGGCGGCGTACGCCTCGGCGACGGCGGCCTGCAGGCGGCGCAGCACCGGGACCACTTCACCACGCACGTAGATGAAGGCGGTGTTCGCGCGAATGGCGTAGGCCGCGATCACCACCCCCTCGATCAGAGTGTGCGGAGTGGCCAGCATGAGCGGGATGTCTTTGCAGGTGCCCGGTTCGGACTCGTCCGCGTTGACGACGAGGTAGTGCGGTTTGATCGTGCCGTCGGGGCCCGGGCCCTGCGGGATGAACGACCACTTCATCCCGGTGGGGAAACCGGCGCCGCCGCGTCCGCGCAGGCCCGCGTCCTTGACCGTTTGGATGACGTCGTCGGGCTGCATCCGCAGCGCGGCCCGCAGACCTTCGTAACCGCCTGTGCTGGAATAGGTGTCGAGCGTCCAGGACTGCGGACGATCCCAGTCGCGGCTCAGTACAGGGGTGAGCGTCGTCATCGCGCGCCCTCGCCGTCTCCGGAATCCATTGCCGGGAAGCCTGTTTCAGGGGCTGAGGCCGCACCGTCGGCGATGCGCAATCCCGCCAGCGTGGGCTCGCCGGGAGCGCCATCGAGGGCACCCGGTCGTTTGTCGGGGAAACCGGCGAGGATTCGGGCGGTCTCGCGGAACGTGCAGAGCGGGGCGCCACGGCTGGGCCGCACCTGATGCCCGGCACGCAGCGCGTCGGTGACCTCGATGGCCGATTCGGGGGTCTGGTTGTCGAAGAACTCCCAGTTCACCATCATCACCGGCGCGTAGTCGCAGGCGGCGTTGCACTCGATGTGTTCGAGGGTGACGGCGCCGTCTGGAGTGGTCTGGCCGTGGCCGATGCCCAGGTGCTGTTGCAGCGCTTCGTAGATCGCGTCGCCGCCGAGTACCGCGCACAGCGTGTTGGTGCACACGCCCACGTGATAGTCGCCGGTAGGGGTGCGGCGGTACATCGAATAGAAGGTGGCGACGGCGGTGACCTCGGCACCGGTGAGCCCCAATTGCTCGGCACAGAAGTCGATCCCGGTGCCGGTAACATATCCGTCCTCGGCTTGCACCAGATGCAACAGTGGCAGCAGGGCCGAACGCGGATGCGGGTAGCGGGTGATGATGTCCTTGGCGTCGAGCTCGAGACGCTGGCGAATATGCGGCGGATACGGTTCGGGCCGGACGGTGAGATTCAGCAGAACCGTTGGGCTCGCGGGCTTTTCGGTCATCGGTCTACCCCTCCCATGACGGGGTCGATGCTGGCGACGGAGGCGATGACGTCGGCGACCATGCCGCCCTCGCACATCGCGGCGACCGCCTGCAGGTTGGTGAACGAGGGGTCGCGGTAGTGCACCCGATACGGGCGGGTGCTGCCGTCGCTGACCATGTGCACGCCCAGTTCGCCGCGTGGTGACTCGACAGCCGAATACACCTGCCCGGCAGGCACTCTGATGCCCTCGGTGACGATCTTGAAGTGGTGGATCAGCGACTCCATGGAGGTGCCCATGATCTTGCCGATGTGTTCGGGGGAGTTGCCGAGCCCGTCGGGGCCCAGTTTCAGGTCGGCGGGCCAGGCGATCTTCTTGTCGTCGATCATCACCGGGCCGGGGCGCAACCGGTCGAGGCATTGTTCGACGATCTTGAGCGACTCGCGCATCTCGGCCACCCGGATGAGGTAGCGGCCGTAGCAGTCGCAGCCGGTGGTGGTGGGGATGTCGAATTCGTAGTTCTCGTACCCGCAGTACGGATCGGACTTGCGCAGGTCGTGGGGCAGACCGGTGGCTCGCAGTACCGGCCCCGTGATGCCGAGGGCCATGCAGCCGGTGAGGTCGAGGTAGCCGATGTCCTGGGTGCGCTTCTTCCAGATCGGGTTGGCGCTGAGCAGGTGCTCCATGTCGCGCAACCGGCCCGGCATGATGTCGAGGAGTTCGCGCACCTTGGTGACACCGTCGTCGGGCAGGTCCTGGGCGAGGCCGCCGGGACGGATGAAGGCATGGTTCATCCGCAGACCGGTGATGGTTTCGAAGACGTCGAGGATGAGTTCGCGTTCACGGAAGCCGAACAGCATCGGGGTGAGCGCGCCCAGTTCCATGCCGCCGGTCGCGAGGGCCACCAGGTGCGAGGAGATGCGGTTGAGCTCCATCAGCAGCACGCGAACCACGGTGGCGCGTTCGGGGATCTGCTCGGTGATGTCGAGCAGTTTCTCCACGCCGAGGCAGTAGGCGGTCTCGTTGAAGAACGGGGACAGGTAGTCCATGCGGGTCACGAACGTGACGCCCTGGGTCCAGTTGCGGAATTCCAGGTTCTTCTCGATGCCGGTGTGCAGGTAGCCGATGCCGCAGCGGGCCTCGGTGACGGTTTCGCCCTCGATCTCGAGGATCAGGCGCAGCACCCCGTGCGTGGAGGGGTGCTGGGGGCCCATGTTGACGACGATGCGTTCCTCACCGGCACCGTCGAGCACCTCGCCGACCTGGTCCCAGTCCTGGCCCGCCACGGTGACGACCCGCGGTTCGTCACGGCGGAAATCGGTGTCGGTCATCAGCTGTAGGTCCTCCGCTCGTCGGGCGGCGGTATGCGCGCGCCCTTGTACTCCACCGGGATCCCGCCGAGCGGGTAGTCCTTGCGCTGCGGGTGGCCCCGCCAGTCGTCGGGCATGGTGATGCGGGTGAGCGAGGGGTGCCCGTCGAAGAGGATGCCGAAGAAGTCGTAGGTTTCGCGTTCGTGCCAGTCGACGGTCGGATACACCGAGAACAGCGACGGGATGTGTGGGTCGGCATCGGGGACCGAGACCTCGATGCGGACCCGACGGCTGTGGGTGATCGACATCAAGTGGTACACGGCGTGCAGTTCACGCCCGGTTTCGTCGGGGTAGTGCACCCCGCTCACGCCGAGGCACAGTTCGAAGCGCAGCGAGCTGTCGTCGCGCAGGGCACTCGCCACGTCGACGAGATGTTCGCGGCGCACGTGCAGGGTGAGTTCGCCGCGGAAGACGACGATCTTCTCGATGACGGTGTCGAAGGCGATGACGCGGTGGGTGAGGGCGGCGCGCAGCGTGCCGACGAAGGCGTCGAACCAGCCGCCGTACGGGGGCGGTGTGCCGCCGGGCAGCACGACCGGGGTGACCAGGCCGCCGTAGCCGGACGTGTCGCCGGTGCCGTGCACGCCGAACATGCCGTGGCGGGTGCCGATCACCTCGTCCTCGGCCGGTTTGCGATGCTTGGGCGCTTCCGGGGTTTCCTCCGGAATGCCCTGCCCCGCAGTGTTGTCGGTGTTGTCGGGGGAGTCGAAGGTCATCGCAGCAGACCCTCCATGCGGATGGTCGGGGTGCTGGCGAGCGCGGCCTGTTCGGCGGCGCGGATCGCTTCCTCGCGGTTGACGCCCATCGGCATCTCGGCGATCTTGGCGTGCAACGCGAGGATGGCGTTGAGCAGCATCTCGGGGCGGGGTGGGCAGCCGGGCAGGTAGATGTCGACCGGGACCACGTGGTCGACGCCCTGCACGATGGCGTAGTTGTTGAACATTCCGCCCGAGGACGCGCAGACACCCATGGCCAGCACCCATTTGGGTTCGGTCATCTGGTCGTAGACCTGGCGCAGTACCGGTGCCATCTTCTGGCTCACCCGGCCTGCGACGATCATCAGATCGGCCTGGCGGGGCGAGGCGCGGAAGGCTTCCATGCCGAAGCGGGCGATGTCGAATCGTCCGGCGCCGGTGGCCATCATCTCGATCGCGCAGCAGGCCAGGCCGAAGGTGGCCGGCCACAGCGACCCTTTACGCAGGTATCCGGCGAAATCCTCGACGGTGCTCAGCAGGAACCCGCTGGGCAGTTTCTCTTCGAGACCCATTATTTCCCACTCATTCCCAGCTGAGGCCGCCGCGGCGCCATTCGTAGGCGTAGGCGACCGACACATTGACGATGAACAGCGCCATCGCGGCGAACCCGAACAACCCGAGGGCGTCGAAATGGACGGCCCACGGGTAGAGGAACACGATCTCGATGTCGAAGATGATGAACAGCATCGCGGTGAGGTAGTACTTCACCGGGAAGCGTTGTCCCCCAACGTCTCCCGGCCCACCGGCGACGGCGTGTGGCGTGGGTTCGATGCCGCATTCGTAGGGTTCGAGCTTGGCCCGGTTGTATCGCCTCGGGCCGACGAGCGCCGCCATGATGACGGAGAACACCGCGAACGCCGCGGCGATGGCGCCGAGTACGAGTGCGGGCACTTCGATGTTCACGACTGCACTTCCCCTCCTCGCTGGAGCAGGCCGTGCCGTGTGGCGCGGCCGCGGACGGCAGCTTTCGGCGAGACGGGGCCGACAACGTTGTCCGCCGAACCGGGGCCTCGCCCGCTGTGCAGCGATGGCGGAGCGTTATACAGAACCCGCGCTCGTGTGAGCTAGAGCACAGACTATCGCGGTTTCAGGGGTGCGCCGCGCGTTTCCAGGGGACCGTTTGATCGAATTCAGTACCGAGATTCATGAGCGAAACGGTGGTAATCCGCTCGGTGCACACACAACAGAACCACTGGGGTTACCAGTGGTTCTGTGGGGATGGGGGTGACGTCGACTATCCGACGGAACGGGACACTGCGCTCAGCGCGCGTTGAGCACGCCCGCGACCGCGCGGGTGAGCTGCATGGCGTCGATCGGGTGCGACACCGAGGCCTCGGCCCGCGACCAGTTGGCCAGCCAGGCATCGTCGGGCCGCCCGGTGAGCACGACAACCGGCGGGCACTGCTCGATCTCGTCCTTGAGCTGCTTGGCGATCCCGAGACCGCCCGCGGGCACGGACTCCCCGTCGAGAATCGCGAGATCGATCCCACCGGCATCCATCTGCTCGATGACGACCGGCGCGGTCGCGACCTCGAGGTAGTCGAGCTCCGGTAGATCCGGCCGGGGGCGTGGCCCCAGCGCAAGAATCACCTGTTGACGGGTATCGGCGTCATTGCTGTAGACCAGCACACGCAGCGGGGTGGAACGATCTGATTCGGCCACAGACGGATCGTACGTCGGGTCGGCGGGCGTGGTGGCGGGTTCGGCCGAACAGCCGATATCCGAATCTCCCACCACCGCCCGCCTATTCGCCGGTGTGCTCCTAGCGGGCCGGCTCGTCTTTGAGCTTGGCGGCCATTTCGGCGGCGAGCCCGGGTTGTTCGGCCTCCATCTTCTGGACGTAGGTGACGGCGTCACCGACGGTGCGCAGGCTCGACAGGTCCTCGTCTGGGATCTTCACGGCGTACTTGTCCTCGAGTTGGACGGCGATCTCCACGAGGGACAGGGAATCGATCTCGAGGTCTTCGATGAAGGACTTCTCCGGAGTCACCTCGGCGGCTTCGATGCCGGTCACCTCCTCGATGATGTCGGCGATGCCCGCGATGATCTCCTGCTGCGTGGTTGCCACGAATTGTCCTTCGTTCGAGGTGATTACGTACGTGCAGTACCGTAAGAGCTCCACCGGGGTGGAGGTTCAACTGGTTGTGACCGACAACACACAGGCAACGTTGGTGAGTATCGGGGAGTTGGCGCGCAGCACCGGGCTCGCGGTCCGGACCATTCGGTTCTACTGCGACGAGGGCATTCTGGATGCTCGGCGCAGTGTCGGTGGGCATCGGCTGTTCGACGCGGAGCCGGCCGTCGAACGGGTGTTGCTGATCAAGCGGTTGCGGGCGCTCGGGCTCGGGTTGGGGTCGATTACCGAGGTGTTGCGGGGTGAGCGGTCGATCGCCGAGGTGACTGCTGCCGAAAGTTCCCGCCTCGATGTCGAGATGCGAACTCTGGCCTGGCGGCGCGCCTGCCTGCGGGCAGTCGAAGACGCGTCCCCTGCGAGCCGGGCCGAGCGGCTGGCTCTGCTGGCGGCCGCGCAGAACGGCGGGGCGGCGCACGACTGTCTGATGCGGTTCTGGTTGCGGGCACTCGCGCCGATACCGCCGGGCGATGTCGAAGGGTGGATCTACTGGAATGTGCCGGAGCCGCCCGGTGATCCGTCCGTCGAGGAGGTCGTCGCCTATGCCGAGCTGGTCGCGATGGTCTCCGACCCGGAACTGAACCGCGTTGTGCGCCGGCAGTACTGGCGTGGATCTGCCGATCGGATTCGTGAACCTCGCAGCCTCTACGGACAGATCGGTGACGTGATGGCCGACGTGGTGCCCCTGGTTACCGACGGTGTGCGGCCACGCGGCGGTGACGAACTCGATCGGTTCGTCGACGCGCATGCCGGCGCGCGCGGTGAACGAGATACGCCAAGTTTCCGTGCACAACTACTGAACGACGCGACCGACAGCGATCAGCGAATCCACCGGTATTGGACTTTGACAGAACAGCTTCTCGGTGCGCGTATCACCGTGGGACGCGCCCACAATTGGGTGTACCGGGCGCTGGTCGACTCCGTCGAGCACTGACTGTGGGGCCTAGGGGAATCGAACCCCTAGGCCCGCCTTGACGTGAGGTGGCTGAATTGCGGCCGTATGCCCGTCGATATTGCCCTCGCCCACCGGCAGCGATGCCTTCGCCGAGTTGCTAGCCGAGGAACTGGCGGCCCAGGATCGGCTGCCGGAGAACTCCGATCTTCGACTCGGCGCCGATGAGAAGCTGCGGGCGCAGCCCTGCCGACCGCGACCGTGCGCTACCAGTTCCCGTCTTCAACTGTCTTGTCGCCCAATGGAATCACCGGAAGATCGTCTTCGATCGGCGGGTTCGGCTGTTCGTCGGCCAGCCAGTTGCCGGTGGGTTCGACGGCGGCGAGCTCGGCGGCCGGGGCGAGGTCTTCTGTGTCGGCGGCGTAATACTCGAACCAGGGAAGGCCGTGTTCGGCGTAGGACTGCGCGGTGACGGGGGTGGAGGGGGCCGGTTCGCCGGTGATCTGTTCCCACTCGGCGGCGGAAGCGAGGTGGACGAAGATCCGGGCGTCGGCTTCGCGGCGGTAGTCGTCGACGGGGCGGTGGTCGGCGTAGATCTCCTGGCGCATCGTGCCGCCGGCGCCGAGCCCCATCGATCTGGCTTGCGGGCGCGCGTGGCCCCGGGCTTTTCCGGCGGGGGCGCCGCGTGGTGCACCGGACGGCCTGGGTGCGGCGGACGGGGTGGGCGCACTGCCGGGCGCTACGGGAGGGGGAGCGCCGACCGGACTTCCCGCAGGCGCACCTGCGACCGCGGCACCGTACGGCGGGGCACTCACCGGCATCGGAGCGCTGTAAGCAGTTGTCGCCCAGGGTGGATTACCGCCCGGTGGAGGAGTCGGCAAATGCCGCGGGCGTGCCTGCTCCTGCTGCCTGCGCCAGATCGCCAGCGCCGTTTCGGTGAGCCCGTGCACCGCCAGTTGCACCCCACCCCACTGCTCGGCACCGGTGACCTGCCCTTCGACGGTCGCGCCGAGCCCCATCGGCACCGCGACGAACTGGCGCACGACGCCGTCACCGGAGTTGATGCCGTCGAGCCACGGTTGATCGGGCAGGGCGAGGTAGTTCTGCGGGTCCTTGCCGAGCACGTCACTCCACGGCTTACCCGACACCGCGCACACCTTGCCGACCGCCACCTTCAAGGCGGCCGGGGTGATTGCGCTGAATTTCAACCACAGCGCCTCGCGCTGATCGACCGGCAGCAGTCGACCACCTGTCCGAGCACCACGGCTCCGATCGCGGACCGCCTCGGCGAGGCGGTGATCACGGGCCGATGGCGGCGTGGAAGGCGTCGGCGGGGCCTGTTTCGGCGGGGTCGATGAGGTGGGCGAGGAACAGGCGGGTGGTGAGGGTGGGGGTGGGGGTGGTGACGGCGTGCCAGGGGCGGTCGAGCGGGGTGCCGGGGACGTCGATGGTGTGCAGGGCGCCGGAGCGGAGGTGTTCGCCGACGGCGTCGGAGTGGATCAGGGTGATGCCGAGGCCTTCGCGGGCGGCGGCGATGACGGCACCGTGGGAGCCGAGCGTGAGGGTGGGCGGGTCGATCTGGAGGCGGTCGAGCAGGGCGAGGGTGGCTTCGCGGGTGCCCGAACCGGTGCCGCGCAGCAGCCAGGTGGTGTGGCGCGGGTCGGGGTTGTCGGTGCCGACGACAACCAGGGTGCTGGGGCGGCGTGCCTGGATGACCAAGCCCGCGTCGTGGGGTGGTCGGCCGGCGATGACGAGATCGGTTTCGTGGTGCTGCAATTCGAGGAACAGCACGTCGCGCGGCTGGATCGACAGGCTCAGTTCCACATCGGGGTAGCGGCGGCGAAACGAGGCGAGCGGCCGCAGCACCACGGATTCGCCCGCGGTGGCCACGACGCCGATGCGTAATCGCCCGGCGTCGGCCTGACGGACGGCGGCGTGCGCCTCCTTCATCAAACCGAGGATCCCCCGGCAGTATTCGGCGTACACGCGGCCCGCTTCGCTGAGCGCGATACCCCGTCCTGAACGAACGATCAGTTTGGCGCCGAGCTGCTTTTCGACATGGGTGACAGCGGCCGAGACGGCGGCTTCGGTGACGTGGAGTTGTGCCGCGGCACGGCGGATGGATCCCAGGCGGGCGACAGCGAGGAAAGTTTCCATCCGACCCGAACTGACCCTGCCCATACCCGACGGTAGCAAACTCAACGTTTCGGTTGAGCGTTGTCGGAAACATTCTGATTGTTTCCCCGGCCGACGCCCCCCATCCTGGAATTCGCTACGGGACAGCGGATTCCACAGGAGGAACCATGGCGGAAGAAACCGAACGGGATCGTTGGGATCCGGGTGTACAGTCCTATGCCTCGATGGGCTATTACTCGCCCGACTACGTGCCCGCCGACACCGACGTGCTCGCCGTGTTCCGGGTGACCCCGCAGCCCGGTGTCGACCCGATCGAGGCGGCGGCCGCGGTGGCGGGTGAATCCTCCACTGCCACTTGGACTGTCGTGTGGACCGACCGGCTCACCGCGCATTCGAAGTATCAGGCCAAGTGCTACCGGGTCGACCCGGTGCCGGGGCGCGAGGGCGAGTACTTCGCCTATATCGCCTACGATCTGGACCTTTTCGAAGAAGGGTCGATCACCAACCTCACCTCCTCGGTGATCGGCAATGTGTTCGGGTTCAAACCATTGCTGGCATTGCGCCTCGAGGACATGCGCATTCCGGTGGCGTATGTGAAAACCTTCCAGGGCCCGCCGCACGGCACGGTGATGGAACGCGAATACCTCAACAAATACGGCAGACCACTGCTCGGTGCCACGGTGAAACCGAAGCTCGGTTTGTCGGCCCGCAATTACGGGCGCGTGATCTACGAGGCCTGTAAGGGTGGCCTCGATTTCACCAAGGACGACGAGAACATCAATTCGCAGCCTTTCATGCGCTGGCGCGACCGGTACCTGTTCGCGATGGAGGGGGTGAACCGGGCGATGGCCGAAACGGGCGAGATCAAAGGCCATTACCTCAATGTCACCGCCGCGACCATGGAGGACATGTACGAGCGGGCCGAGTTCGCCAAGGAAATCGGGTCGGTCGTCATCATGATGGACCTGACCGTGGGTTATACGGCGATGCAGTCGATGTCGAAGTGGGCGCGCCGCAACGGCGTGCTGCTGCATCTGCACCGGGCCGGGCATTCGACGTTCACCCGGCAGAAGACGCACGGGGTGAGTTTCCGGGTGCTGGCCAAATGGTGCCGGCTGATCGGGGTGGATCATCTGCACGCGGGAACCGTGGTGGGCAAATTGGAAGGCGATCCAGCGACGACCCGCGGTTTCTACGACACCTTGCGCGAGAACCACATTCCGGCGCAGCTGAGCAACGGGATCTTCTTCGATCAGGAGTGGGCCAGCCTGCCCGGTGTGATGCCGGTGGCCTCCGGCGGTATCCACGCGGGTCAGATGCATCAGCTGCTCGACCTGTTCGGCGACGATGTGATCCTGCAGTTCGGTGGCGGAACGATCGGTCATCCGCTCGGTATCGCGGCGGGCGCCGAAGCCAACCGGGTGGCGCTCGAGGCAGTGGTCAAGGCCCGCAACGAGGGCCGTGACCTGCTCAAAGAAGGTCCCGATGTGCTGCGGACGGCGGCCTCGACGTGCCGCCCGCTCGAGGTCGCGCTGTCGACCTGGGGTGATGTCACCTTCGATTACACGTCCACCGACGCACCCGACGCGGTGCCGACGCCGAGCCTGTAGGGAGACCGGTCATGTATTTGCGACACGGGACGTTCTCGTACCTGCCCGAACTCACCGACACCGAGATCGCCGCCCAGGTGCGGTATGCGCTGCTCAACAACTGGCCGGTGTCGATCGAGTACACCGACGATCCGCATCCGCGCAACACCTACTGGGAGATGTGGGGTCTGCCGCTGTTCGATCTGGACGAACCCGACGGGGTGCTCGCCGAGATCAATGCCTGCCGGTCGACGTTTCCGCGGCACTATGTGCGGGTCAACGCCTATGACGCCACCTACACCAAGCAGACGACGGCGCTGAGTTTCCTGGTGCAGCGTCCGGCCGAGGAGCCTGGTTTCGAACTGGCTCGCGCCGAGGGCGCCGACCGCCGCCAGGTTTACAGCGTGCGCTCCTACGCCACCGAACGTCCGCAGGGACAGCGGTATGGGGGCTGAGGGAACCGCCAACGGTTTCCGGCTGCAGCGGCCGGGCGTCACCGACGTCCGGCCGTCTCGTCCGGCCGAGGACGTGGCGCAGACCGAGGAACTGCTCGATGCCGATGCGCTGCTGGATCTTTCGCAGGATCTGGCCGGTCACGATGTGGCCGAGACCCTGACCGCGCTGGATGCCGAACTGATCGGGCTGGCGAATGTGAAGCTGCGGGTGCGTGAGATCGCGGCGCTGTTGATGATCGATCGCGCGCGCCGCCGGTTCGGTCTCGAATCGTCGCGCCCGACGATGCACATGAGTTTCACCGGCCCACCGGGCACCGGCAAGACGACGGTGGCGTTGCGGATGGCGCAGATGCTGCACGCGCTGGGCTATATCCGTAAACCGAAGGTGCACACGGTGACCCGCGACGATCTCGTCGGTCAGTTCATCGGCCACACCGCCCCGAAGACCAAGGAGGCGATCGCCAAGGCCGCCGGTGGCGTGTTGTTCATCGATGAGGCCTATTACCTGTTCCGTCCGGAGAACGAACGCGATTACGGGCAGGAGGTGATCGAGATCCTGCTGCAGGAGATGGAGAACGAGCGGGCGAATCTGGTGGTGATCTTCGCCGGCTACCCGGATCGGATGGACAAGTTCTTCTCGGCCAATCCGGGGTTGTCGTCGCGGGTGGCGCATCATCTGGAGTTCGTCGATTACACCCAGGAGGAATTGCTCGCCATCGCGGAACTCATGGTGGCGGCGGAGAATTTCGTTTTCGACGCCGCGGCGCGCGAGGCGTTCTCCCGGTATCTGACGGTGCGGATGACGCGACCCCGGTTCTCCAACGCGCGCAGTGTGCGCAATGCGATCGATCGGTGCCGATTGCGCCAGGCCAAGCGACTGGTGGAAGCGGGGCGGCCGTTGTCGCGCGAGGATCTGGTCACGTTGTGCGCCGAGGACGTGTTGGGCAGCAGCGTTTTCGAGGAGGTGGGTGCCTCGCCATGCCGACCAGTTTGAAAACGCTGACCCGCTACACGATCGAGGAGGAACACCGTCATCCTGGGTCGTCGGGGGAATTCTCCGCGCTGGTGAATGTGGTCGCCACCGCCACCAAGATCATCGCCAATCAGGTGACGCGCGGGGCGATTCCGGGACGCGAGGACGGGCCGCTGTCGGCGAGCGACCGTCTCGACGCGTTGACCGACGAGATCATGGTGGCTCAGACCCAGTGGACCGGTCACCTGTCGGGGTTGCTGTCCGAGCAGCGTGCCACCGCGTTGGCGGTGCCGGCCACCCAGCGGCGCGGCAAGTACCTGCTGGCGTTCGACGCTCTGGACGGGTCGAGCAATATCGACGTGAATCTGCCGGTGGGTTCGATCTTCAGCATTCTGCGCGCGCCGCAGGAGGTGCTCGAGGGCACTGCCGAACCGTGCGACGCCGACTTCCTGCAGCCCGGTGTGCGGCAGGTGTGCGCGGGGTTCACCCTGTACGGGCCTGCAACGATGCTGGTGCTCACCACCGGCAGCGGCGTCGACGGGTTCACCCTCGACCGGGAGATCGGCGCGTTCGTGCTCACCCACCCGCGCATGCGGATCCCGCAGGACACTTCGGGTTTCGCCATCAACGCCGCCAACGAAAGGTTCTGGGAGCGGCCGGTGCGCCGGTATGTGCAGGAGTGCCTGGAAGGGGTGGACGGGCCGAGGGGCCGTGATTTCAACATGCGCTGGGTGGCGTCGCTGGTTGCCGACACCTTCCACATCCTGACCAGGGGCGGCATGTATCTGTACCCGCGTGATACCCGCAATCCGGCACGGCCGGGGCGGGTTTCGCTGCTGTACGGCGCCAATCCGATCGCGTTCATCGTCGAGCAGGCGGGTGGGGCCGCCACCACCGGGCACGACCGGGTGATGCTGGTGCCGCCGACGCAGGTGCATCAGCGGGTGCCGTTCATCTTCGGGTCCCGTAACGAGGTGTTGCGGGTCGAGCGGTATCACACCGAGCCCGACGAGGGCCCCAGCTTCGACAGTTCGCTGTTCGGGACGCGTTCGCTGTTCCGGCCGGCCAAGCACGACCAGCGCACCTAGGAGCCGCCCTATGTCGGTCAAACATCCTGTCGTCGCGATCACCGGGTCCTCCGGTGCGGGAACGACCAGTGTGACACGCACTTTCGAGGAGATCTTCCGCCGCGAGGGGATCAGTGCGGTGGTGGTGGAGGGCGATTCGTTCCATCGCTACGACCGGGCGGAGATGAAACTGGCGATGGCCGAGGCCGAAGCGCGGGCCAACACCACGTTCTCTCATTTCGGGGAGGACGCGAATCTGCTGCCCGAGCTCGAGGCGCTGTTCCGGGAGTACGGCGAAAGCGGTGTCGGGCAGGTGCGCAAGTACCTGCACGACGACGAGGAGGCCAAACCCTACGGGCAGCCGGCGGGCACGTTCACCCCGTGGGAGGAACTCGCGCCAGGAAGCGATCTGCTGTTCTACGAGGGCCTGCACGGTGCGGCCGTGACCGATTCGGTGAACATCGCCCAGCACACCGACCTGCTGGTGGGGGTGGTGCCGATCATCAACCTCGAGTGGATCCAGAAGGTGTATCGCGACAAGACCCACCGCGGGTATTCCAGTGAGGCGGTGATCGATACGATCCTGCGCCGCATGCCCGACTACGTGAAATACATCTGCCCGCAGTTCTCCCGGACCTACGTGAATTTCCAGCGGGTGCCGACGGTCGACACGTCCAATCCGTTCATCGCGCGCAGCATCCCGACCGCCGACGAGAGTTTCGTGGTGATCCGGTTCGCCGATCCGAAGGTGATCGACTTCCCGTATCTGCTATCGATGCTGCACGATTCGTTCATGTCGCGGCCCAACTGCATCGTGGTGCCGGGCGGGAAGATGGAGCTGGCGATGCAGCTGATCTTCACACCGTTGATCCTGCGGTTGATGGACAAACGGCCCAAACGCAATCTGTGATCAGACCTCGTCGTTGTCCTGCTGCTGTTGCCTGCGGGCCTCGCGGCGCTGCTGTTCGGCGCGCTCGCGCAGGCCACGCAGGAAGGCCTCGTCGTCGTCGGGGTTGGTGGCGATGTGGCGGCCGGGCCGGTCGTACTCGCTGAAGCGGGTGTTGGACGCCGGGCGCGACGGGCCGATCGGGCGTCCGGCGAACAACCACAGCAGTGCGCCGATGGTCGGCAGCAGAACGACGACGATCAGCCACCCCATCTTCGGCAGGTGGCGGATGCCGTCGTCGGGGCTGGTGACGATGTCGACGAGGCAGTACACCCACAGGGCAAGGGTCAGGAACCCGATGATCGCGTAGTGCATTGCGGCAGTCCTCTTCATGGTGGATGGACGGAGGACCCTGACGCCCCCGGCAGCAAGGATGCCGTATGTACGGGTGGGATGTCGTGCCGGGGTCAATCGGGCAACAGCGGCACCGACAGGCCCTCGCCGCGATCGAGCAGGGCCGCGCGGGTGACGGCGGCGGAGCCGAAGCGGCGGCGCAGGTCGTCGAGGGTGGCGTCGAGAGTGTTGTCGGCGCGGGGTTCCAGCGGGAGGGTCAGCTGCATGGTGTCGGCGTCGTCGAGGTTGGTCAGCGACAGGCCGATGAGGGTGATGCCACGTTCGGCGATCAGTGGTGTGGCGGTGTCGAGTAGGCGGTGGGCAGCCTGGCGGATGGCGGTGGTGGCATCTGTGGCCTCGACCAGGGTGTGCGAGCGGGTGGCGCGGGTGAAATCGTCGAAACGTAAGCGCAGCACCACCGTTCGGCAAACCCGGTCGGCGGCGCGCAGGCGGCGGCCGAGGCGGTCGGTGAGTCCGTCGAGGTAGGCGGCGATCTCGTCGGGTTCGCGGTGGCGGCGGCCCAGCGCCCGTTGGGCACCGATGGAGCGGCGGCGTTTGCCGGTTTCCACGCGGCGTGGGTCGCGGGCCCACGACAGGGCGAACAGGTGGCGGGCGGCGGCAGGGCCGAGGATGGCGCGCAGGTGGGCTTCGCCGAGTTCGGCGAGTTGACCGACGCGGGTGATGTTGTTGGCGTGCAGGGTGGCGGCGGTGACTTTGCCTACGCCCCATAATCGTTCGACCGGCAGCGGGTGCAGGAAGTCGAGTTCTCCGCCGGGGTCGACCAGGCGTAAACCGTCGGGTTTGGCGACGGCGGAAGCGACTTTGGCCAGGAATTTGTTGCGGGCGATGCCGACGGAGATGGGCAACCCCACCTCCGTGCGGATGCGTTCACGCAACCTTCGGGCGATGTCGACCGGTTCCCCGCTGATCCGCCGCAATCCACCGACGTCGAGGAACGCCTCGTCGATGGAGATGCCCTCCACGATCGGAGTGGTGTCGTGGAAGATCGCGAACACCGCCTTGCTCGCCTCGGCATAGGCCGACATCCGCGGCGGCACCACCACCGCCTGCGGACACACCCGCAACGCCTGACTCGCGTTCATCGGCGTCCGCACCCCGAACGCCTTGGCCTCATAACTGGCGGCCAGCACCACCCCACCGCCGACGAGCACCGGCTTACCCCGCAACCACGGCTGATCCCGCTGCTCGACCGAGGCATAGAACGAATCCAGATCGGCATGCAGGATCGAGGCTTCGTCGCGGGACTGGATGCGTAGGCGGCGCGGGGCAGCGGAGTCGGACACGAACATATGTTCGCATCGATGTCCGACAAGAACGAGACCCTCCAGGAGCCGTCCGCAAATGCTCGGCGAACACTAACCCTCGTGAAGTTTCCGGATACTCACGACCACTCCCGAACCTCGAAGCGGGCGCGCGACAGCTTCGATCTCAGCCCGCGTGCCCTCCAGCCCTGACCCGCGCAATTCTTCGGCCATCGCCCGCGCCTGCACCAGCGAGAGTGAACGCACGACACGCAATGTCCGCATCGCACTCGCGAGGGGTAGGTTGTCGGACCCCTCTGCTGAGATGGGGATCGGGACCGTCGGTGAAAGAGGTTGGTGCGCATGGTGAGTGTCGGGTGGGAACAGGTCTTTGCGTGGCGGTTGAGGCGACAGTTCGTGGCGCCACGGGGTGGTGGGGGTGTCGAGGAGATCGTGGGGCGACTGGTGGGGGTGCAGGCGCAGGTGGGGTCGGCGGCCGAGACTGCTGTTGCGGTGCGGGGTGGGGCGGGCAACGCTGTGGGGGAAGCGCTTTCGGCGGGTGGGTTGGTGAAGACGTGGGCGATGCGGGGGACATTGCATGCGATGGTGCCGGGGCAGGCCGCGGCGGCGTTGGCGTTGATGGGGTCGGCTCGGACGTGGGAGAAGGCCTCGTGGGTGAAGACGTTCGGTGCCACTCCGGAGCAGGTTGCGGCGTTGGTGGAGGTGGTGTCGGGGGTGCTGGCGGAGCAGGTGCTCACGCGCGAGGAGTTGGTGGAGGCGGTGCTTGCCGAGCCGGGGTTCGGGCATCTGGGGGAGCAGTTGCGGTCGGGGTGGGGTGCGGTGCTCAAGCCGCTGGCGTGGCAGGGGGCGTTGTGTCACGGTCCGATGCGTGGCACCAAGATCACCTTCACTTCGCCGGGGAACTTGGTGGCCGGCTGGTCCGGCCTGCCCGAGCCCGACGTGGCGGCGCCCGGGCTGATCCGGGCGTACCTGGGCGCCTACGGTCCGGCGACGCCGGAGTCCTTCGATGCATGGCTCAGCCGCAACAGCTTGCGTAAGACGGTGGTGCGTGGATGGTTCGCGGCACTGGGCGACGAGTTGACCGAGATCGAGGTGGAAGGTCGAAAAGGGTGGCTGCCCACCGAATTCGTCGACGAACTCACGGCCGCGACCTCGGATGATGCGATCCATCTGCTCGGGCCGTTCGACCAGTACGTTCTGGGCCCCGGCACCGGCGACACCGCGCTCCTGGCGGCCGAGTATCGGGCGAAGGTCAGCAGGACGGCCGGTTGGATCTCACCGCTGGTGCTGGTGGGCGGCCGGATCGCGGGTACCTGGGAACAGCAGGGTGAGCAGGTGGTGGTCACGCCGTTCGACGGCGCGCGGTTGCCGAAGCGGGCGTTGGGTGCGGCGGTGGAGCGGCTCGCCACCGCGATCGGCAGCGACCTCACCGTGCGCATCGCGTAATCGGCACGCCGTCACATCGGGGCGGTGGCTCGAATCCGGTTTCGCGATCCGCCACGGGCGAACCAAGCGCTTGCTACGGTGAGGTGATGATCCCCACGATCGTCTGGGGCACCGGCAATGTCGGTCGCGCGGCCATCCGTTGCGTCACCGCTCATCCGGCGCTGGAACTGTCCGCGGTGCTCGTCCACGACGCCGCGAAGGTCGGCCGCGATGCCGGTGAACTCGCCGGTCTCGACACCGAGCTCGGCGTGCGCGCGACCGATGACATCGACGCCGTGCTCGCGAACAGCCCCCGCGCGGTGGTGTACGCGGCCTCCGGCGATATCCGCCCCGACGACGCGCTCGCCGACATCGTGCGCGCGATCCGGGCCGGTGCCGTGGTCGTGACGCCCGCGCTCTACGCCCTCTACGACCCCCGTAACGCGCCGGCCGAGATCCGTGACCCGGTGCTGGCGGCGATCGAGGACGGCGGTGGTTCGCTGTTCGTGTCCGGCGTCGACCCCGGTTGGGGCAACGACGTGCTGCCGGTGCTGATCAGCGGGCTCGCGGGCACCTTGGACGTGGTGCGCTGCCAGGAGATCTTCGACTACTCCACCTACGACCAACCCGACTCGGTGCGATACCTGGTGGGGATGGGGCAGCCGATGGACTATCAGCCACCGATGCTGTTGCCCTCGGTGCCGACGATGGTGTGGGGCGGGCAGATCCGGTTGCTGGCCAGGGCACTGGACGTGGAACTGGACGATGTCCGCGAGACCGTCGAGCGGCGTGCACTCGATGCCACTGTGCAGACGGTGCGGATGGGTGAATTCGCGGCGGGCACGCAGGGGGCGGTGCGTTTCGAGGTGCAGGGCATCGTCGAGGGCGAGGCACGCATCGTCATCGAACATGTCACCCGTATCCACCCGGCCTGCGCCCCGGACTGGCCCTCGCCACCCGACGGGGAGGGTGCGCACCGGGTGATCATCGAGGGCAGCCCGCGCATCGAGGTGAATGTGGCCGCCACCGACGAGGGCGGCAACCGGGCGGCGGGCGGAAATGCCACGGCGGTGGGCAGATTGGTCAACGCGATCGACTGGCTGGTCGCCGCCGAACCAGGTCTCTACGACGCGCTCGAGGTTCCGTTGCGCGCCGCGGTCGGCAAACTCGGAAGGAAGATCCCATGATCATCGACGTGCCGCAGGGCAAGGATCCCATCGGGTATGTGTGGGGCGAGATGGTGCCCGGTATCGGTGTCGCGGCCGCGGCGTTCTCGCTGTCGGTGTACGAGCACTCCACGCTCGGGCTGCGGGAGTTCGAGGCGGCGCGGTTGCGCATCGCCCAGATCAACGGGTGCCTGTTCTGTCAGGACTGGCGCACCGAACGCGACGGGGTGAAGGTCGAACCGGAGTTCGCCGCCGCGGTCACCGACTGGCGCGACACCGACCTGTTCGACGAGCGGACCCGTTTGGCGGCCGAATACGCCGAGCGCTATGCCACCGATCATCACGGCCTCGACGACGACTTCTGGGCCCGCATGTTCGCCCATTACACCCAGCCCGAGGTGGTCGAGTTGAGTATGAGTATCGGTTCGTGGCTGGCTTTCGGCCGCCTCAACCGGGTCCTCGGCTTGGACACGGCCTGCGTGCTGCCCGGGCATTGAGCCGCGCGGCCGTGCCCGGTTGGCGCGGGTGGGGTTAGGCTGCGGGCCGTGGAGTCTCCCATTCGGCAGCTGATCGACACCGTGGCCTGGGTCCTGATCGACAACGGGCGCATCCTGTGTGCCCGCCCGCGCGGCAAGGATGTCTTCTACATTCCCGGCGGCAAACGCGAGGGCGCGGAAACGGATCTCGAGACGCTGGTGCGTGAGGTGGCCGAGGAACTGACCGTGGAGTTGTCGACCGAGACCGCGGTCCATGTGGGCACCTATGAGGCACCTGTTTCCCACGACGAGGACACCGTGGTGCGGATGGCCTGTTACACCGCCGAGTACCGGGGCGTGTTGACGGCGAGCAGCGAGATCGAGGCATTGGCGTGGTTCGGATTCGGCGACCGGGATCTGGTTCCGCCGGTCGACCAGTTGCTCTTCGACGACCTCGCCGCCTCGGGGGCTCTGCGGTGATCGCCGCGGCGGCCCGCTCGGCGAGCTTCGAGCTGGTCGCGGTGCCGCTGGCTTTCACCCGGGTCCGTACCCGGGTGCGGGTCGCGCGGCGGATGCTGCGGGAACCGGTGGGTGCTCATGGTGTGTCGCTGCCCCGGTGCCTGGTGCATTCGGTGCTGTCGGCGGGGGTGGGTGTCGTCGGCTGGTTCCTGGTGCTGTTGAGCGTGCTGGTGCTCGTTCGCGGTCTGGCCTACCCGCTGCTGGTGGGCGACGGGTACCGGAATGCCTGGGGCGGGCCGACTCTGGCCGGTGCGTGGGCGGTGCACGCGCTGCTCGCGGTACTCCTCGCACCACTGTTCCTCGCGGTTGTCGCGGCGCTGGGGCGGTTGCAGGTCCGGTTGATCCACACCGTGCTGGGCGGTCACCGGTCGTGGTGGCCGGTCCCGCTCGCCGTGCTGCTCACGGCGGCGGGCACGCTGTTCTTCATCGCCTGGTCACACCAGATCTGACGACTCAGTCCAGATCTCGGCACACTGGCGTGCCTTGATGTCGTGGGTCCCAGCGTTCGGCGTCGAACGCGGTGAGACGGCCCGGTAGCGGCCGTTTCGGCTTTCGATGGAGGAAGCTCCGTAGTTCGGGTGCCCGTGGTGACCAGCAGATGACGGCAGTGGACCGGCGGTGAAGCAACCCTCCAGCACCGCTGTCCTACTGGTGTGCAAAGATTTTCGCGCACAACGCTGTCTATCGGACCAAGGATCGATGAGCAGGGGTATGTGATGACAATTCCAGAGGATGCGCTAGCTTCCGACCTCGACGCCGATAACGACCCGGCGTGGCGTCGTTCGGACGGGGATTATCTGTTCGTCGCGTGTGACAGCGACTTCGACGGCTTGATCTCGGCGGCCGATCTGCTCCGCACGCTCAACAGTTGGGGATTGACGCTCGCCGAGGCCGAGGCCGCGGAGTTCGTCGCGGCGGGTGACACCGACGGCGACGGGCTGATCTCGCTGACGGAGTTCGACGCCGTGCGTACCCAGGTGCGGGTCGAGGACGGCAACAGTCCGGTCGAGGATGCCTTCTACGCTCTCGACACCGATGGTGATCAGGCCGTTTCAGTCGAAGAGCTGACCGGGATCGCGTCCCGGCTCGGCGAGTTCTACACCACCGGGCAGGCCCGGGACCTGATCGCGCCGGTCGACGTCGATGGCGACGGCAAGCTGACCCTCGACGAGTTCGTGACGCTGTTCACGTGCCTGCTGGGTGAACTCGAGCCCGACGCGGAATCCGCCGCCTGACTGTTCGCGATCATCTTTGCTCTCACGAGCCGCTCGACCATCGAACGTACCTTTTTCATGGAAAGGATCTGAGATGTTGTCGCAACAGACCCTACGCACGATCAACGCCGCCGCCACCTTGTCGACCGCTCTCGCCGGTAGTGCGCCCGCCGCTCGGCTCGAGGTGATCGCGACACCCGACGTGATCGTTCATGTGCCCGAGATCCAGAAGTTGAAGCGCCTGCTGAACGTCGATTCCACCGTCTGGCAACTGGTCTCCCAAGGTGCGACGACGGCCGAGTCGAAACGGTGGGCGAGCTTGGGCGCGATCTTCGATGACCGCTACGAGGAGACTCACGGCGAACTGGGTGGCGAGTCGCGCCAGTACCCCTGTTATCGATTCAAGGTCGGGTCGACGGCCGTGCTGGTGGCCACCACGCGGCCCGGCCAGTGGTTGCTGTTCTCCGGTGACGACGGTCGGACCTTCTTCTGGGTCGATCGCGCCCCGACGCCGCCGGTGACCGTCGCCATCGATGGCAGGCCGTGGTACGAGATCGAGCGCGAGAAGCGTAACAAGATCGTCGACGCACGCCCGGCGACCGGCGAGCTGATCGGCTATGCCGCCCTGTGCGAACACTTCTTCGATGCCAGGGAGATGAAGTTCAGCGAATGGAGCTGGTACGGCGGCAAAAAGCTGCCGATCAGTAAGGATCCGGCGACACAGATCGGTGGCACCTGGGATTTCATCCTCGGCGCGACCGGCGCCGGTGGCTACCGACGAACCTCATGGGGCACCGACACGACCTGGTATCTGGTCGAGGGCACCGATCGCTACGTCAAAGAAGGCTGGTTCCGCTGGCTGTAGGGCTTCCGCTTGGCCAGATCTTTCATCTCGAGGACGAGTGGGGGGCGCCCTCTGGCCGGACGGAACAGCAACTCGCGTATGAGATAAGCAGGCTTGCAGAGCTCAACTTGCCCCTGGTGGCGAGACCAGCGATCACCGATCGGACCGCTGCGTCGGCCGACGACCATGGCATCCTCGACGCGATTTTCGCTGGCCCAGGTCAAGCAACATCAGCCGCCGAGACCGCGCAGGATTCGGGCGATTTCGGCGAGGGCGGCGGGTTCGGTCATTCGCCAGTGGGTGGCTGCGATCGGGTGGTTGTGCACTGCGTCGGTGATCGCGTCCGCCCACGATGTCGCACCGGTGGAGCCGGTGGGGTCGTCGGTGGCGGTGAAGTAGGTGAGGGGGCCGTGGAAGGGGCGGGGCCGGTAGGCGGCGTCGAGTGTGATGGAGGTGGTCGCACCGTCGATGATCCTGTCGATGCGTGCTTCGTCGACGGGCACGTCGGGTGCCGACAACGCGCACAGTCGGCGGACCAGGGCCCGCGCGTCGGTTTCGTCGCCCTCGCCGGCGAACCCGCCGAGGAGGTCGGCGGCGGTGGCTTCGGTGGCCGTCGCGGGTGAGGCGCTGGTGAGGCGGCTGTCGAGCATGCCGAGCAGCGCGACCTGTTCCCCGTCTTCCTGCAATTGCACCGCCATGGCGTGGGCGATCACGCCACCCAGCGACCAGCCGAGCAGGTGGTAGGGCCCCTCGGGTTGCACGGCGCGTAGGTGCTTGAGGTAGAGCAGTGCCCATTGTTCGATCGAATCCGGCAGCGGCTCGGTGGAACTCAGTGCCGGTGATTGCAGACCGTAGACGGGGCGGTCCAGGTGTGCGGTGAGACCACTGAACGACCAGGCCAGGCCGCTGATGGGGTGTACGCAGAACAGGGGTTCGCCGGTGCCGGTGGTGCGCAAGGGGAGCAGGATGTCGAAGGCGGTGTCGGGGCCGGTGGAGTCCGTACCGGCCGCCCGTAGCGCGGTGAGGATCCCGGCGGGGGCGGGGGCGGTGAAGATCCAGGTGACGGGGACGGTCGCGGCGAGCGCGTCGCCGAGCTGGGTGGCCAGGCGGGTGGCGAGCAGTGAGGTGCCGCCGAGTTCGAAGAAGTGGTCGTCCATGCCGACCCGGTCCAGGCGGAGTACGTCGGCGAAGACCGCGCACACCGTCTGCTCCACCGCACCGGCCGGAGCACGGTAGGTGCGGGCGGTGAACGTCGGCGCGGGCAAGGCGTCGCGGTCGAGTTTGCCGTGCGCGGTGAGCGGAATCCGGTCCAGGACCACGATCGACTCGGGCATCATGTGGGTGGGCAGCTGGTGGGCGGCCCACTCGGTGAGCCGTTCGACGGTGACCGACTTGCCTTGTCCGGCGACGACATAGGACACCAGCACGGTCTCGCCGGTCTGATTGGCGCGGCCGAGGGTGACGGCGGACGCCACATCGGGATGTTCGGTGAGGACCGAGTCGATCTCGGTGAGCTCGATGCGGAAGCCGCGGATCTTGGTCTGGAAGTCGGTGCGGCCTCGGTAGTCGAGTTCGCCGTCGGCGGTCCAGGCCGCGAGGTCGCCGGTGCGGTACATGCGTTCGCCCGGAGTGAAGGGGTCGGCGACGAACCTTTCGGCGGTGAGATCGGGGCGGGCCAGGTACCCGGTGGCCAATTGTGTTCCGCCGAGGTACAACTCGCCGGTGACCCCGGCGGGAACGGGGTTCAGGTGTGCGTCGAGAACGTAGACCCGGCTGTTGTGGACGGGCCGGCCGATCGGCACGGTGACGGTGTCGCGCGATGTCACCCGGTGACTGGTGATCGATACGGCGGCCTCGGTGGGTCCGTACACGTTGAACAGCGCGGCCTGTGGCGCCGCGGTCTGGATGCGCCGCGCCAGGGACACCGGCAGTGCCTCACCGATGGCGAGGACGCGGCGCAGCGAGCTGGGCAGTTCCTCGGTGAGCAGGGCATCGAGCATCGAGGGCACGGCGTGCAGGGTGGTGACGTTCTCGGTGCGCATCAGCTCCGCCAGGTAGGCGGGGTCGCGGTGTCCGCCCGCGGACGCGAGCACGATGCGCCCACCGCTCACCGCGGTGGACCAGAACTCCCACACCGACAGGTCGAAGGTCGCGGCGGTCTTCAGTAGCACGGCATCGTCGGCGCCGAGACCGAATTCGATGGTCTTCCAGCGCAACTGGTTGACGATCGCGGCGTGCGGCACCGCGACCCCCTTGGGGCGTCCGGTCGATCCCGACGTGAAGATCACGTAGGCGGTGTCCGTCGCCCGGACGGGGGCTACCCGTTCGGCATCCACGAGCGGTCGCGGCGAGTAGCCGCCAAGATCCAGCTGCTCGACCGACACGGCATCGTGCGAACCGGTCGCGGCGAGCCAGGTGTCGGCGTGGGTGAGGGTCAGCAGCGGGGCCGCGGTGTCGAGGATGTAGCGGGTGCGTGCCTGCGGTTGGTCCGGGTCGACGGGCACGTACGCACCACCGGCGGCCGTGACCGCGTACATCGCGACGACCAGGTCCACCGACCGCCGCATAGCGAGCGCGACCCGTGTTCCCGGCCCGACGCCGGCGGCGACCAGGTGGCGGGCCAACCGGTTGACGCGCGCGTCGAGTTCGGCGAAGGTCAAGCGCACACCGTCGGCGACCAGCGCGACCGCGTCCGGGGTGGACCGGACGGTGGCCGCACGCAGCGAGGCCAGCGTGGCGGCCGGATCACCGTGTCGCACAGTGTGATTCCAGGTGTGCAGGACACGGGTGCGTTCGTCGGGGTCGAGCAGGTCGACGGTGTGCAGGGGCCGGTTCGGGTCGGTGAGTACCGCGGAGAGCAGCCGGGTGAGCCGGTCGAGGAATCCCGCGACGGTGGCCGCGTCGAACAGGTCGGTGGCGTAGGTGCAGTACCCGCCGATACCGGCCGGGGCACCGTCGCCGCTGTAGCGGTCGGCGACGATCAGATGCAGATCGAACTGGGACAGTTCGCGATCCAGCTCCACCGAACTGACGCCGACCTCGGGCAGATCCATGCTGACCTGTCCGAGGTTCTGGAACGACAACCCGACCTGGAACAGCGGATGCCGGGCGGTGGATCGGGCGGGGTTGAGGACCTCGACGAGCCGTTCGAAGGGGATGTCGGCGTGGGCGAAGGCCTGCAGGTCGATGTCGCGTTGCCGGGTGAGCAGGTCGGTGAAGCTCGCGCGGTGGTCGACGCGGGTGCGGAAGACGAGGGTGTTGACGAACATGCCGATCAGGTCGTCGAGCACCGCGTCGCCACGACCGGCGACGGGTGTGCCGATGGCGATGTCGGTGCTGCCCGACAGGCGCGACAGCACCACGGCGAAGGCGGTGTGCACGGCCATGAACAGGGTCGCGCCGTGGGTGCGCGACAGTTCGGTCAGGGCGGTGTGGGTGGCGGCGTCGAGGGTGAACGGCACCCGGCCACCGGCATACGTCTGGACCGCGGGGCGCGGGCGGTCGCGGGGCAGCTCGAGCTGGTCGGGCAGATCCGCCAGCTCGCGCTGCCAGTAGGCGAGTTGGGTGGCGGCGGTGGAGGTGGGGTCGGTTTCGTCGCCGAGCAGGTTCTGCTGCCAGATGGCGTAGTCGGCGTACTGCACGGGCAGTGGCGTCCAGGTGGGGGCGTGACCGTCGACGCGGGCACCGTAGGCCGAGACCAGGTCGCGGGTGAGCGGGCCACCGGAGAAACCGTCACCGGCGATGTGGTGCACGGCGACGACCAGGATGTGTTCGTCGCCGGTTTCGAACAGGGCGGCGCGCAACGGCACCTCGATGGTCACGTCGAACGGCGCCGAAACAAGTTCCGCGACAGCGGCATTCGGGTCCGCGGGGGCGGGTGCGAGCACCAACCGTGGCACGTCGGGATGGTCGGCGGGCAGCACGACCTGCGCCGGTGTCTGATCGAGCATCGGGTACACGGTGCGCAGGATCTCGTGGCGGGCGACGACATCGGTGAACGCGGCAACCAGCGCGGCGGTATCGAGCGCACCGGTCAGGCGCAAGACGACGGGAATGGTGTACGCGGCGGTCGCGGTGTCGAACCGGTTCAAGAACCACATGCGCTGCTGGGCGGGTGAGAGCGGAATGCGTTCCGGCCGTGGCCGGGCGCACAGCGCGGGCCGGGTCTGTGCCTGCGCCGAGGCGCTGATCGCGGCGGCGCATCCGGCGACAGTCGGTGCGGCGAACAGCGACCGCACCGGCACCCGGGTACCGACCGCGGCGCTCAGGCGTGCCGCCAGCCGGGTGGCGAGCAGGGAGTTGCCACCGAGGTCGAAGAAGTTGTCGTCGGCACCGACCCGTTCGACGCCGAGGACGTCGGCGAAGATCGCGGCGACCGTGCGCTCGGGCCCGGTGGACGGCTCACGGTAGCGGCGGCTGACGAATTCGGGTGCGGGCAGCGCTGTCCGGTCGATCTTGCCGGTGGCCGACACCGGGACACGATCGAGCACGACCACCGCCGCGGGCACCATGTGCGCGGGCAACAGCGTCGCCGCCCATCGGGTCAGGGCACCGGCATCGGGGGCGCGACCGGTCACGTACGACACCAGCACCGTCTCGCCTGCCGGGTTCTCGGTGCCGAGGGTGAGCGCGAAACTCACCTGGGGGTGGCGCACCAGCACGGCATCGACCTCGCCGGGTTCGATGCGGAAGCCGCGGATCTTGATCTGGAAGTCGCCGCGACCCAGGTATTCCAGCTCGTAACGGTCCTTGCGTACCCAGCGCACCAGGTCACCAGTGCGGTACATGCGCGCACCGGTCTCGCTCCACGGGCAGGCCACGAAACGTTCGGCGGTGGTCGCGCCGCGACCGCCGTAACCACGCGCCAGGCCGGGCCCGGTCAGGTACAGCTCGCCGGTGACGCCGACGGGCACCGGCCGCAGCCGGGCGTCGAGGACGAGTGCCCGCATGTTGGGTACGGGGGTGCCGATGGTGATGTGTTCACCGGCACGCAGAACGGTGTAGGTGGCACCGATGGTGGCCTCGGTCGGGCCGTATCCGTTGAGGAAGGTGCGACCGGATGCCCACTCGGACAACAGTTCCGGCGCTACGGCCTCACCGCCGGCCGACACACAACGCAGGTCGGGCAGTCCGGCGGGATCGAGGGTGCTCAGCAGTGCGGGGGTGATGATCGTGTGGGTGACGCGTTCGGTGCGCAGCAGCTCGTCGAGTTCGGCGCCGCCGAAGCTGTCCGGTGGTGCGATGACGAGGGTGGCGCCCCGGTGGAAGGCGGTGGTGATCTCCTCGATCGACTGGTCGAAGCTGGGTGAGCACACGTGCAGCATGCGGTCGTCGTGACGTAGACGCATCAGGTTCGCCGAGTGTGCGACGAGAGCGGCCAGGCCGGTGTGGGTGACACACACACCCTTCGGGGTGCCGGTGGAGCCGGAGGTGTAGATCAGATAGGCGGCGTTGTCGCGACGCAGCGGCCTGCGACGGTGCCGGTCACGCACCGGGGTCGACGCGGATGCCGCCACCCGGACCCGCGCGGCCGGGTCATCGAGGATCAACGGGCGCACCGTTTCCGGGAGGACGTGGGCGTGGGCGGCGATGGTCAGGCCCACCGGGGCGCCGGAATCGGCGAGCATATGCCGGATGCGGTCGTCGGGGTAGTTCGGATCGACGGGCAGGTACACCCCGCCCGCTTTCGCGACCGCCCACAGCGCGAGGATCGCCGCGTAGGAGCGGGGGATCGCGCAAGCGACGACGGTTTCGGGGCCGACGCCCTCGGCGATCAGCACCCGCGCCAACCTGGACGAGTCGGCGTCGAGGGTGCCGTAGCTGTAGTCGGTTCCGTTGTCGCGCACCGCGATTCGGCGTTGACCGAAACCGGTGCCGCGGACCAGGAGCTGGGCCAGGGTGCGGGCGCAGCGGTGCCGGGGTCCGGTGCCGATGCGTTCGAGGAGCCGGTCCTCGCCCGGTACCTGCACCGACAGATCACCTACCGGGGTGCTCGGGCGGCGGGTGACATCGCCGAGCAGACCGATCAGGCGGTGGGCGAGCGCCCTCGCCGCATCCACATCGATACCCGGGCCGCCGACGTCGACCGACATTCCGGTGGCCGACTCGGCCACCACCACCGTGAGATCATGTGCCGGGCAGGACGACACCGCCGAATCATCGTGCGGGTACGCGGAGTTGCGCAGTTCGAGACGGATCCGCCCCAGCGAGCCGCTTTCCACGCCGAGTATCGAGGTCAGGTCCTCGACCGGGATTCCGGCATGCGCGTAGGCGCGGTCCGCGGCTCGGTGTACGCGGCCGAGCAGCATGCGGAACGGTTCGGTGGGGTCGATGTGGGTGCGCAGCAGCAGATCCGACGCGTGGAGCACGATGTCGTCGGAGCCGGTGAGTCGTGCGATGAGCACCGATACGGCGGCGCCGATCGCACTGGACCAGCTGACGTCGGCGCCGGCGGCCAGTCGGCGCAGGTCCTGATACGTTGTCGTCGGGACCGCGAAGTCGGTGTGCCGGTGGGCAGGCCCCGGGCAGTCGGTCCGGCCACCTGGTTCGCGGGGGAAGGTCTCGAACTCCCGGCCGTCCGGTTGCCGTCCGGTCTCGTGGTGCTGGGCTCCGGTCGTAGCCGGTCGTGGCCCGATCGCTCGGTCGCTCCTGCGATGCGGGTGCATGGTCCGCACCGCCGCATCCGCGGGTCGGGTCGGGTCGGGATCGGCGAAGACGTCGACGAATGCTTCGGTGGGGAGGGCGAGGTGACCGGGAAGATCGGCAAGGGTGGTTCGCCAGAACCGGGACCGGGTGATCGGGTCGGTCGGGTCTGCGCCGAGCGTTGTCACGATGTCGATCGCATGCACCGGTCGCATGCGTCGCGCGGATTCGTCGGTGACGATCAGTTCGGACAGGGCGGTGCGCAGCCGGTCGGTGACGGCGCGCGCCACCTCGTCCGACACCAGATCACGCCGGTATTTGACCTGAACCTGGGTGCGGGCGCCGAGGAAGACCAGGACGGTGATCGGATAGTGGGTGTGGTCGGCGCCTTGCAGGTCATCGATGCGCAGACCGTCGAGCGCCCCACCGGCCTGCTGCAGACCCTCGACATCGACGGGGTAGGACTCGAACGCCAGCATGGTGTCGAACAATTCGCCACGACCGGCGACCCTTTGGATGGCGCCGAGCCCGAGGTGATGGTGGTCGAGCAGGGTGGCCTGCTCGGTCTGCACCGCGCGGATCAGCTCGCCGACCGCACCGTCGATGCGCACGCGCACCGGAACGGCGTCGACGAACAGGCCGATCATGTCGCCGACACCGTCGAGCTGCGGTGGGCGCCCGGATACGGTGGCGCCGAACACGATGTCGTCGCGACCGGTACTCGCGGCGAGAACCAGCGCCCACGCGGTCTGGAATACCGTATTGGCGGTGACCTCGACCGACGCGGCGAAGGTGGTGAGCGCGGCGGTGGCGGTGGCGTCGAGCTCGAATTCGCACAGCCCGTAACCGGTTCCGGTGGGGCGTGGCCAGGTCAGTTCGGGGGCGAGCATGGTCGGTTCGACCCCGTGCAGCAGGTCCGACCACGCCTGCTCGGCGACGGTCCGGTCCTGGCGGCTGAGCCAGTCGAGGTAGTCGCGGTAGGGACGCACCTCGGGCAGGACGCTCGCGTCTCCACCGGTGGTGTAGAGGACGAGCAGTTCCTTCATCAGCAACGGCATGGACCAGCCGTCGAGCAGGATGTGATGCCCGGTCAGCACCAGGCGGTTGCGTCCGGAACCGGTGCGGTACACCGTGAAGCGCAGCAGCGGCGCGACCGCCGGATCGAATCCGGCCGCCTGGTCGGTGGCGAGCAGACCGGCCAGCTCGGCCTCGGTCGTGTCGACCACCCGCACCGGTGCCTCGACATTGTCGGCGACGACCTGCACGGGCGTGCCGTCGGGAGTGGTGACGAATGCCGAACGCAGGTTCGCGTGCCGGGTGAGGACAGCGGCCGCGGCGCGACGCAACCGGTCGATGTCGAGCTCGCCGGTGAGGTCGACCATGAGCTGGATGACGTAGGCGTGTACCGATTCCTCGAGCATGTCGCCCAGCGCGAGCAGCGAATGCTGGAGCGGTGAGAGCGGTAGCACGTCCGACAGTCCGGGGTGGTCGCGCCGCCAGGTGTCGAGTTCGGTTTGCGACACCTGGACCAGCGGCACATCGGACGGTGTCGGTCCACCCGCCTGCGGGTAGTCGGTGTGATCGGCGAGTGCGGCCAGCCAGTCCGACCAGATGTCGGCCAGCTCCCGAACCTCGGATTCGTCGAGAATGCCGGTGGCGTAGCGGAAGTCGGCTTGCAGTCGCAGCCCGGTTTCGGTGGCGACCGCGATGGTGTTGATGTCGAGGACAGCGTTCGCGGGCAGGGTGGGGTCGTGGTCGACGTCGATGTCGCCGAGGTCGTCGGTGGGCAGCCAGTCGCCGTCGGCGGGGCCGGTGGTCACCGCGCGACCGAGGTAGTTGAATCCGATCTGGGCCACCGATTCGGTCGCGAGGTGCCCGGCGCTGCGCAGCAGCCCGAAACCGATGCCGTTGTCGGGCACGGCGAGCAGTTGTTCCTTGATCGTGCGCATGGTCGCGGCGAGCGCTTCGTCGTCGAAACTCGCCGGTCGCAGCTCCGTCAGGTCGAGCACGACGGGGTAGACGGTGGTGAACCAGCCGACCGTGCGGGTGAGGTCGGCGCCGGGGACGACGTCTTCCTGTCTGCCGTGGCCCTCGAGCCGCAGCCGCAGTGCGGGCGCGTCGACACCGCGACGGGCACGCCACACCCGCACCGCGAGCGCGAGTGCGGCGAGCAGCCCGTGGTCGGCGCCGGCCCGGTACAGGGCGGGCAAGGTCGTGAGCAGGGGGTCGGTCACCTCGGGCGGGATCTGCACGGTGATCGAGCGCGTGGTCGCCTCGGTGTCGACCGTGCGATCGAGGGCACGGGCACCCAGCAGCGGGTCGATGGTCGCGAGAGTGCGCCGCCAGTAGGGCAGTTCGGCGGTGCGGTCCACGGTGGTCAGTGCGTGGGCCCAGCGCCGGAACGAGGTGCCGATCGGCGGCAGCGCGATCGGCTGTCCGGCACTGTGTTGCGCCCAGGCCAGGATCAGGTCGGGCAGCAGGATGCGCCACGAGACACCGTCGATGACGTAGTGGTGCGCGGCGACCGCGAGCACGTCACCGCCGCCGTTGCCACGAACCCAGGTGAACGCGATCATGCGGGCCGCCGCCGGATCCAGCGTTGTCAGCGCGGCATTCATCGCCCGGGTACCGATGCCGGTGAGGTCGTCGCCCGCTTCGATCTCGCCGATCAGGTCGTCGACCGGCACCGCGTGTGGTTCCAGGACCTCGAGCTGCCATCCGCCGTCGAGATCACGCAGCCTGGCACGCAACATGTCGTGGCGCGCCACGACGGCGGCGATGGTGGCGACCAAACCGGCACGGTCGATGCCGTCGGGCAGGGCCAGCACCATCGTCTGGGCGAAGCGGTCACTGGATCCGGTGGACAGGGATTCGGTGAGCACGGGTGTCAGCGGAACATCGCCGACACCGCCGCCGGGGAGTTCGGCCAGGGTGATCGTGGCCGGGCCGTCGGTGGTCGCGACCCGGGCCAGGGCGGCGACGGTGCGGTGCTCGAAAACGTCTCGGGTGGAGAAGGTGATGCCCGCGGTGCGGGCCAGCGACACCAGTTGGATCGACAGGATGCTGTCGCCACCGATCGCGAAGAACGATTCGTCCGCCCCGACCGACGACAGCCCGAGTACGCGGGCGAACAGGTCGGCCAGGCGGGTTTGCATCGCACCTCTCGGCGCGGTGGTCGTCTCGGTGACGGTCATCGGGTCGGGCAGGGCTTTGCGGTCGAGTTTGCCGTTGGAGGTCAACGGCCAGGCATCCATGATCACGATCGCCGACGGCACCGCATGGGCGGGCAGATGGCCTGCCGCGTAGTCGATCAGGCTCGCTGGATCGGGCGTGGCATCGTGTGCCGCAAGCACATACGACACCAGGGCGGTCGAGCCGGCGGGCGTGCGTCTGCCGACGGTGACGGCGCACTCGACGTCGGTGTGCCCGGTCAGCACGGCATCGATCTCGCCCGGTTCGATGCGGAAACCACGCACCTTCAGCTGGGTGTCGGCGCGGCTCATGTACTCGAGGTCACCGGTCGCGCGCAGACGAACCAGGTCACCGGTCCGGTACATGCGGCTGCCGGGGGGACCCCACGGGTCGGCGACGAAACGGGCCGAGGTGGTGACGGGCTGGTTGCGGTATCCGCGGGCCAGGGCCGGGCCCGCCAGATACAGCTCACCCGTGACCCCCGGTGCGACCGGCTTCAGCCGTGCGTCGAGGATCACGGCATGTGTGCCCCGCACCGGGGTGCCGATCGTGATCGGTTGTCCCGCAATCAGTTCGGCGTAGGTGGAGATGATGGTGGTCTCGGTGGGTCCGTACCCGTTGAGGTAGCGGCGGTGCGGGCCCTGCCATTTCGACAGCAGTTCCGGTGTGGTCACGTCACCACCGACCGACAGGGACACGAGGGCGTCCAGACCGGCCGGGTCGAGGGTGCCGAGCACGGCCGGGGTGATGATCGCGTGCGTCACCGCCTCGGCCGCGAGCAGATCGGCCAGTTCGACCCCACCCACGATGTCGGACCCCACGATCACCAAGGTCGCGCCGGTCGAGAAGGCACACAGCCACTCGAGCACCGACGGGTCGAACCAGGGCGAGCAGATATGCAGGAAGCGGTGATTCGGCCCGAGGCGGTAGCGCTCGACCGCCTCGGCCACCAGCGGACCCAGGCCGGCATGCGTCACTGTGACGCCCTTGGGCAGGCCCGTGGAACCGGAGGTGTAGATGATGTAGGCCGGGTGGTCGGCGCGCAGCGGGGTGCGGCGGTGACGGTCGGTGATCGGGGTACTCGACCGGGCAGTGCAGGACTCGGCGAAAGCGGGGTCGTCGAGGACCAACCAGGTGATGTCGGTGGGCAGATGATCGAGGTGGGCGCCGACGGTGATGCCGATCGTGGCGCCCGAATCGGTGACGAGGTGGTGCAGGCGCTGGACGGGATTGGCCGGGTCCATCGGCACGAACACACCGCCTGCCGTGGTGATCGCGACGGCGGCGGCGACCATCTCGTAGGAGCGTGGAAGTGCCACGGCGACAGGGACTTCCGGGCCTACGCCGTGCGCGATGAGTTCGCGGGCCAGGCGTGCGGTGTGCTCGGTCAGCTCGGCGTAGGTGGTCGAGTGCCCGTTGTAGCGGATCGCGACGCGGTCCGGTCCGAGAGTCGCGCCCGTGGTCACCAGGTCGGGGAACAGCGATGTCGGTGTCTCGGCGCTGGGGCGGGTGAGCAGTGCCGTGTGTTCGGCGGTGCTGAGGATCGGCAAGTCACCGACAGGGGTTTTCGGGTTCTCGACGGCGGCCGCCAGGAGGCGAACCAGGCGCTCGGCGAAGGACTCGATCGTCTGCTGATCGAACAATGCTGTGTCGTAGGTGAATTCGGCGCCGATTTCGGTGGGTTCGGTGTGGTTGTCCATCACGTCGGTGTCGACCGACAACGTCAGGTCGAAGGACGTCTCGTCACTGTGACGTGTGGTGGCCGGACGGAGCATGACGCGAAGCAGCGGGTGTGGTGCCGCCGCGTGGTGGCTTTCCGTCGACTCGGGTTCGCTGAGGTGCGGGGCGCAGTGGTCCGCGTGGGCGGAGTGCCGCGCCACCATCTCATCGATAGTCATCCCTGGTCGCGCCACGGCTTCGTCGACGACCATTGATGCGTCGGTGAGCAGGCGCTCGAACTCGGCGGCGCCGAGGACGCGCAGACGCAGTACGCGGTGTTCGGCAGAAGAATACGGGGCTGCGATGACGATGTCGTCGGTGCCCGACAGTCGTGCCAGCAGTGTCGCGAAGGCCGCATACACAACGCTGAACGCCGTGGTGTCGTAGGCGCGGGCGGTGTCGCGTACCCCTCGGCACACTTCGGCGGGAACAGCGACGTCCACCCGTCCGGGCCGCTTCGTGAGGTGCCCGGCACTGCGGTCCGACGAAACCCAGTGGGGACGCTCCGTCGGCAGCGGCAACTCCAATGGCAGGTCGGTGAGCACCGCACGCCAGTACGTCACGTCGGAGATCGGATCACGGTGGCGGGCAAGGGTTCCCAGCAGCTCACCGGCGGTGCGTTCGGGGGAGTGCACGATGACGTCGAGGACTGTGCGCAACCGGTTCGCCAGTGCCTCGGCGATATCCGCGCCGATCGCCTCGAGCCGGTACTGCAACCCGACCCGGATTCCCGCACCGACCTCGACGCCGACCGCCACGGGGTAATGGGTGGCGTTGGCGGCCTGCACGTCGACGATCTCGAGACCGTCGATCGAGCCGTGTGCCTGTCGCATCCCTTCGGTATCCACCGGGTACGACTCGTATGCCATGAGTGTGTCGAACAGTTCCCCGGCGCCCGCGACCCGCTGGATATCGGTCAGCCCCAGATGGTGACCGCCCAGCAGCGCGATCTGTTCGGACTGCACCCGCGACAACAACTCCCGCAACGACGCGTTCTCGCCGATTCGTACCCGGACGGGAATGGTGTTGGCGAACAGGCCGACCATGCCGTCCACACCGTCGAGCTGTGGTGGGCGTCCGGACACCACCGCGCCGAACAGCACATCGTCACGACCCAGCGCCCCGGCCAGGACCAGTCCCCATGCGGTCTGGAACACCGTGTTGACGGTGACCTCGGTGGCGGCGGCGAAACCGGCGAGTTCCTGGGCGGCGTCGCGCGACAACTCCACGACCGACATCCCGTGGCCGGGTGCGGCATTGGTGGGTGGGACGGTGGCGGTGAGCAGGCTCGGCTCGTGCCCGTCCAGGGCAGCGCGCCAGCTCTCGAGGGCGGCGGTGCGGTCCTGGTCGGCGAGCCAGGCGAGGTAGTCGCGGTAGGGGCGCACGTGCGGAAGCAGTGTGGGCGCACCGTCGGCGGCGTAGCAGACGAGCAGTTCGCGCATGAGCAACGGCATGGACCAGCCGTCGACCAGCAGGTGATGTGCGGTCACCACCAGGTGCAGGCTCGCCGGCCCGCGATAGACGGTGAACCGGAGCAGGGGTGGGGCGGTCAGGTCGAACCCGATGCGGGATTCGGCGGCGAGCAGTGCGTGCGGGTCGGGGCGGTCGGTGTCGACGACGCGCCAGGGCACCGTCACGTCCTCGACCACGAAACCGACCGGGGTACCGGCCGTTGTCGTCGTGAAGGCGGTGCGCAGGATGCCGTGCCGGTCCAGCACCGCCCCCGCCGCCCGGCGCAGCCGCTCGAGGTCGACCGCACCGGTCATCTCGACCGCCAGCTGCACCAGGTACGGGTCGGTCGGCGACACCTGCGCCAGGAACAGCAACCCGAGCTGCAAGGGCGCCAACGGCACCACATCGCTGAGGCCGGGCCGGGTGCGCTGCCAGTCGTCGAGTTCGGCCTGGGTGACGTCGACCAACGGCACATCGGCGGGCGACAGGCCACCGGCGGCCGGATGGTCCAGGTGTTCGGCGAGCACCGTCAACGCCGAGGTCCAGCAGTCGGCCAGCTCCCGCACGTCCGCCTCGTCCAGGATCAGCGACGCGTAGGAGAACGAAGCACGAAGCAGCACACCGTCTTCCGTGCCGACCGCTACCGCGTTGATGTCGACAACGGCGGCCGCGGGCAGCTGCGGATCCTGGTCGGCGGCCGGTTCACCCCAGTCCGCGGTCGGCAACCAGCTGTGGTCGGTGGCGTCGCCGGTGGAGATGCGGCCGAGGTAGTTGAACCCGACCTGGCCCAGCGAACCCGGTAGCTCGGTCGCGGGGTCCAGGTGGCGCAGCATGCCGAAACCGATGCCGCGGTGTGGCACCGCGCGCAACTGCTCCTTGACGGCCTTGACCACCGACGCGGTCTGCGCGCCCGGTCGCCATGCCCGGTCGGCGTCGACCTCGCCCAGGTCGAGCGCCACCGGATACATGCTGGTGAACCAGCCGACGGTCCGCGTCAGGTCGGCGCCGTCGACGGCGGATTCCTCACGCCCGTGGCCTTCCAGGCGCACCCGGGTGGTGGACGCGTGCACGCCTCGACGGGCCCGCCAGCTCCGCACCGCCATGGCCAGCGCGGCGAGCAGGCCGTCTTCGGCGCCTGCCCGGTAGCGGGCGGGCAGGTCGGTGAGCACGGCACGGGTGATGTCGGCGGGGATCTCGACGCTGAACGTGCGCACAGTCGATGCGGTGTCGATAACCGGATCCAGCCCACGTTTTCCCAGCAGCGGGTCGGCAGCCCCCATGGTTCGCTGCCAGTGGTCGAGTTCGTTGCGGTGCTGTGGTGCGGACTCGACCAATCCGTGCGCCCATCGACGGAACGACGTACCGACCGCGGGTAGCGCGATCGGTTGACCTGCCGCGTGCTGCGCCCATGCGGTCACCAGGTCCGACAGCAGGATTCGCCACGAGACGCCGTCGATCACGAGGTGGTTGGCTGCCACGATCAGACCGTCGGGGCCGTCGTCGCGGGTCAGCCACGCGAAACCGATCATCCGGTGGTCGCACGGATCCAGTGACGCGAGGACGGAATCCATCGCCACGTCGGCGATGTCCTCGGACCCTTCGAAACGCCGCAGCAGGTCGTCAACCGGGACCCCGCCCGGCGGCAGCACATCGAGCGACCACTGCCCGTCGCTCTCGCGCACCCCGGCGCGCAGCATGTCGTGATGATCGACGACAGCGGTCAGGATGCGAACCAGCGTCGGCCGATCGATGCCCTCGGGGAGGGCGAGCACCATCTGCTGGGTGAATCTGGCGAACACGCGGCCGTCGGCGAGGGTGGCGGCGAGCACCGGTGTCAGCGCGACCTCACCCACCCCGCCACCGGGCAATTCGGGAAGCGCCGGAGCGGCGTCGGCGCCGAGCGCGGCGACCCGCGCCAACCCGGCCACGGTGCGGTGCTCGAACACCTGCTGCGGGGTGAACGAGATGCCCGCGTGGCGTGCGCGGGTCACCAGCTGGATCGACAGGATGCTGTCGCCACCGGCGGCGAAGAACGAATCCTCGGCACCGACCCGCTCCACGCCGAGGATCTGGGCGAACAGTTCGGCGATCGCCGTTTCCACCGGCCCCTCGGGTGCGCGGGAAGTCGCGGCGGCGAAAACCGGTGCGGGTAGGGCGTTGCGGTCCAGTTTGCCGTTCGGGGTCAGCGGGATCTCGTCGAGCGCCACCACGAGTGTGGGCACCATATGCCCCGGCAGGGAGGACCCGACGAAATGGATCAATTCCTCGGGGTCGATCGCGGCACCCTGCTCGGCGAGCACATACGAGACGAGCGCGGTCGCCCCGGAGTCGGCTTTCGCGCCGATGGTGACGGCGTAGTCGACATCCGGGTGCGCGGTGAGGGCCGCGTCGATCTCGCCCAGTTCCACCCGGAAACCGCGGATCTTCACCTGGAAATCCGACCGGCCCAGGTATTCGAAGTCGCCGGTTTCCGTGCGCCGAACGAGGTCACCCGTGCGATACATCCGCGCTCCGGGCGCTGCGAACGGTGCGGCGACGAACCGTTCGGCCGTGAGCCCCGGCCTGCCGCGGTAATTCTGCGCCAGCGCCGGACCCGACAGATACAGCTCACCGGCCACCCCGACGGGGACGGGACGCAATCGCGCGTCGAGCACCACCGCACCGATCGCGGGGAAGGCGGACCCGATCGTCACCGGCTCACCGGGTGCCAGCGCGGCGCTGCCGGTGGCCAGCACGGTCGCCTCGGTGGGGCCGTACCCGTTGAAGAACGCGCGGCCTTGCGCCCAGCGCCGCACCAGTGTCGGCCCGAAGGCATCACCGGCGACCACCACGACCCGTAACTCGTCGAGCCCGCGCGGGTCCACCGATTCCAGGGCTGCCGGGGTGATGAGCATGTGCGTCACCCGTTCCCGGGCGATCAGCTCGGCCAGCTCCGGGCCCGCGTAGACCTGTGGCGGCGCGACAACGAGTGTGGCACCGGAGTTGAACGCCACCAGCAGTTCCAGCACGGATACGTCGAAATTCGGGGAACACACGTGCAGCACTCGTGCCGAGGCATCGACCGCATATCGTTCGCGGGCCGCCGCGACCAGACCGGCCAGGCCGGTATGTGTGACGACCACGCCCTTGGGTCTGCCGGTGGATCCGGAGGTGTAGATGACGTAGGCGGGGTGCTGGTCGGTCAGCGGGCGCACCCGGTCCAGATACGAGATCGGATGCGCCGGTTGGGCGGCGATCCGTTCGGCGTCGGAATCGAGCTCGAGCCAGACGATCGACTCACCGAGGGTCGGCCGGTGTGCCGCGCAGGTGAGGCCGAGGACCGCGCCGGAGTCGGCCAGCAGGTAGGCGATGCGCTCGGCGGGTAACGACGGATCGGCGGGCACGTAGGCGGCACCGGTCTTGGCGACCGCCCAGACCGCGGCCACCGATTCGATCGAGCGGGTGAAGCCGAGCGCCACCACGTCGCCCGGGCCGACACCACGGGCGAGCAGCTCTCGCGCCAGCCGGGCGGAGTACTCGTCGAGTTCGGTGTAGGTGAGCTCGCGGCGGGCACCGTCGGCGGGGGAGAAGGACAGGGCGATCGCGTCGGCGGCGGTGTCCACCGCGGCGGTCAGCAGCTGTGCGAAGAGGGGAGCGCCCGGCTTCCGATTGCCTCGACCACGCGGCGACCGACGAACTTCACCCATCCGAGTACAACATCCTCACCTGTCCGGCCCACCACTGCCTGAACGACCCACGAACCCTGCGCGGATTCTGGATCTACCGGGGGTGGACCAGGGTGTTCGGCGACCATGACACCACACGACACGCGGCTATGACACATCTCCGGTCTGTTTGCCAGCCCAAAAAGCTACCTGGAGCCCGAATTTGTGCGGATGGCACAATACGGTCGGCGGAATTTGGGCAGCGAACGGAGCAGGCACGTGGCGACATACGGAACCCTCACCTGGGTCGGGCACGCACTGGCGCCGCTGACCGCCGGCATCACCGAGGACCTCATCCACGTCACCGAGCAGATGATTCCCGTCGACGACATCGCCGCGGACCTGGGAGACATGCGTGCGGCGAGCATCGCCGAGAACATCGCCGCCGTGCAGCACGTACTCGCCAACAACATCGACCCCGCGGCCGTCGGCCCACCCCCGGGCGCGGCCGCCTACGCGCAGCGACTCGCCCGGCGCGGCGTGCCGCTGACCGTGCTGCTGCGTGCCTACGGCCTCGGCCAGTACCGGCTGCTCGACGCCGCCATCGGACTCATCCTGGCCACGCCGGGTACCGACCACAACGCCCGCATCGCCGAACTCCTGCGCTTCGCCAGCATCTACCTCGACCGCCTGAACTCGTCCATGGGCCGGATCTACGAGGCCGAACGCGATCGCTGGCTCAGCAGCAGGCAGGCCGCGCGCCAGCAGTGGATCGCCCGGCTCCTCGACAGCGACGACGTGGATGTGCCCGCGGCCGAGGAAGCGCTCGAATACCGCCTCGACCGAAGTCATCTCGCCGTGGAGATCTGGACACCGCCCACCGTCGCGGGGGCCGAGGCGACACGAGCACTGGAACAGGCACGTCAGGTGGTGGCGGCCGCGTTGCGGACCGTCGGGCGTGGCCTGGTGGCCTCGACGGGAGATCGGGCGCTGCGGATCTGGTTCCCGGTCGACGAGGGGCAGGCGATCGATGAACTGGCCGCGCAGGTCGTCGCATCCGGGCTGCCGGTGCGTGTCGCGCTCGGTTCGCTCGGCGAAGGCCTGCCGGGCTTTCGCCGTTCCACCCGCAACGCCGCCCGCGCGAAGGATCTCGCCGTCTCGGCGGGTCTCACCGCGCCGCCGGTCGTGGCCTACGACGCCGTCGCCCCCTTCGCCCTGCTCACCGACGATCCCGACGAGCTCTCCGCCCTGGTCCGCCGCACCCTCGGCGCCCTGGCGGGTGCCGGCGCCAAGAAGGAACTCCTACGCCACACCCTCGATGTCTTCCTGACCGAGGGCGCCAGCTACTCGCGCACCGCCCGCACTCTCGACGTGCATCGCAACACCATCCAATACCGCATCCAACAGATCACCACCCGCTACGGAATCACCGTGGACACCAACAGCTTCGACCTCCGCTTCGCTCTCGGCATCTGCCGCTGGCACCCTCACGTACTGACTCGGACATTCTGAGTCCAGCCGGTTTGTGCTGGCCGCACAGCCCAAGCGAGACCGGGGACACAAATCCGCGATCGCCGCTCTGGGTGGTGGGGCGGCGCAGCGGGGAGGCGGGATCGGTACCGGCCGGATCCCACCGCTCGTTCATCGTCATCGGACGAGGCGAATATTCATGAGTTCTCGGCACGGCCTTGCGTTTTCAACTACCGCCACAGCGGCGTGCAACAGAGCAGGCTCGATACCCATTGCGCCGCGTGTCTAAACTTGCTTATTATGGGTTTCTGAGCTGGTTGCCAGGATGCGAGAATATCCCGGCAACTGCCGGTCCGAAAATGCCGTAACCGGCATATCGGGCGTAACGGTTGAGTCCTCCAATTGTCGGGGTTGTGGGGAATACATAGCGCGCATTCGGCGACAGTGTGGTCGTCGAATCATGCTGGAACACGCTGGGACCGGCCACACCATGTCCCAGGAGGCGATCCGGTGCTGCCGATGACTTCCACCCCCGTTCACTTCCTGCTTGTCAAGGGTAGTGACACTGCTGTGACCTGCGCGTGTCTGTCGCGCCGGCGGGTCGGCCGCGCGTTTCACGCCCGCGACCCGGGACATGAATCTTCGCGACAGCCGCTTTTGCGTGAACGGTTAACGATTATTCGAAGGTGATCTATTACAGGTACGCCAGACAATTCACCACTGCCGAAAGCCGAAGTAATCGCGCACCGCATTCCCTGCGGTCGGTGCGCCATGCCATTTTGCTGAATCCGCTTTCATCTCCGGTGGTGCCGCATGTTTTGCGGGAGCAGAAACTGTCCGATTTATCGGCCTGCTCCTGGAATGACGCAATACACGGAGGTCCACATGACCCAGTCGAAGCACCATTTGGACAGCAGCTGGGAGCAGTCCGTTTCCGCGCCGGGTAACGGCGCGCACCCACACATCGGCAATGGCAATGGTTCCGGTCCGCGACCTCACGATGTCCTGCCGCTGTCCGCGGCGCAGCGTGGGATCTGGTTCGCGCAGCACCTGGCCCGCGAATCCCCGATTTCGGTGGCACAGTATGTCGAGATCGACGGGCCCGTCGACATCGATGGGCTCGTCGCCGCCTGTAAAACCGCCGGGCGCGAGTTCGGGTGCGCGCACGTGCGGCTGGTCGAGGTCGACGGTGAGCCGTATCAGGTCGTCGACGAAGACCTGCCCTCACCGGTGTCGGTGCTCGATCTACGCGGGGACGACGACCCGGTGGCCACCGCACACGACCTCATGGTCCGCGACTATTCCGCGCCACTGGATCTGCGCAACGACCGGCTGATGAAATGCGTTGTCTTCCAAACCGGTAACGACCACTACCTGTGGTATCAGCGCGCTCACCATATCGTGCTCGACGGTTTCGCCGCGGTCACGATGATGCAGCGGATCGTCGAGCTGTACAACGCGTGGGTGTCGGGGGAGCAGGCCCCGGCGTCCACTGCGAAGGACCTGAGCGAAATCGTGGACCAGGACCTGGCGTACCGGGGTTCGACCCGGTTCGACAACGACCGTGACTACTGGACCGAACACCTCGACGGCGCCCCACCTGTCGTCGGCCTCGCGGGTCACGGCGGCACACCGACCATTCACCCGACGCTCGTCAGCGCGACCCTGCCCGACCACACCGCTCGACAGCTCGACCGGGTCGTCGCCGACCGCGGCACCAGCGTCACGCCGGTGATCGTCGCCGCGTTCGCCGCCTACCTGGCTCGGATGACCGGCAGCGACGAAGTGTTGCTGAGTCTGCCGGTCTCGGGTCGCCATTCCGCGGTGCTGCGACGGTCCGGCGGGATGGTCGCCAATGTGGTGCCGCTGCGGGTGCCCGTCGCCGGGAACCGGACGGGTGCGGTGATCACCGCCGTGCAGAGCGAGCTGACCAGCGCGCTGCGGCGGCAGCGGTACCGGCAGGAGGACATCTTCCGCGATATGGGGATCGCCCGTGACGAAACCGCGTCGTTCGGGCCGGCGATCAACCTGATGATGGTGAGCAACGAGATCGTGCTCGGCGCCACCGTCGGCCGGCTGCATGTGCTGACCTCGGGGCCCACGTCGGACCTGTTCGTCAATATCTATCCCGGCGCGGGCCGCGACAGCACCCACATAGATTTCCAGGGCAACCCGAGCGTGTACAGCGGCGACGAGCTGACCGCTCATCACGCCCGGTTCCTGCGGTTCCTGGACGAATTCCTCGCCGGCGGGCCGGAACGCCCCGTCAGCACCCTGCCGCTGCTGGAACCGGCGGAACAGGCCGCGCTGCTGCCTGTGCGAGGACCGGAACCCGTCGGTGACCGGCTGCTCCCGGATATCCTCACCGCCGGGGCACACCACGACCCGGCCGCTACCGCCGTCGCCGCGGCCACCACCACACTGACCTATCGCGAGCTGCACACCCGCTCCACCCGGCTCGCCCGGTACCTGATCGGGCGCGGTTGCGGGCCGGGGACAGCGGTGGCGATCGCCATGCGCCGTTCGGCAGAGTCGGTCGTCGCGGCGTGGGCGGTCGCGAAATCCGGGGCCGCGATCGTGCAGGTCGACCCGGACTATCCGGCGAAGCGCATCGAGCACATCATCGCCGACAGCGGTGCCCGGATGGTCGTCACGCTCGACGCCGTCCGGGACCGGCTCCCACGCACCGCGCCCGCGCTGGTCCTCGACGATCCCGCGATCCGCGACGCCTGCGCCGACAGCGGTGACGAACCGGTCACCGACGCCGACCGCCTCCGCCCGTTGCACGTCGGCGACCTCGCCTACATCACCTACACCTCCGGTTCCACCGGTGTGCCCAAGGGTGTGCAGGTGACCCACCGTGGCCTGGCGAATCTGGTCGCCGACCGCAGCGACGCCTACGCTCTGAGCCCACGATCACGGGTGTCCTATGCCCTCTCACCCGCTTTCGATGCCTCCTTCGAACAGTTCCTGACCTGTTTCGCCAACGCGGCCACGCTGGTGGTCGTGCCGCCGGAGGTGATCGGTGGTGACCGGCTCACCCGACTGCTGGCCGATGAGCACGTCACCCATCTGACGTTGACGCCGGCGATGCTGGCGACCGTCGACCCGCATCCGCTGACCGAGCTGCGGGTGGTGGTGGTCGGGGGTGACGTATGCCCGCCGCATGTGATCGACCGCTGGTCGCGGCACTGCGCGATGGTCAACGAATACGGGCCGACCGAGGCCACGGTGACCGCCGCGGGCGCGCGGATCCGGCCCGGCCGCGGCCTCACCGTCGGCGGCCCCGTCCGTGGTGTGGCGGCGATGGTGCTGGACCGTGGCCTGCAGCCGGTGCCGGTCGGCACGGCGGGCGAACTGTATCTGGCCGGGCCGGGCCTGGCCCGCGGCTACAACCGGCGCTTCGCCGACACCGCTGCCCGTTTCGTCGCCGACCCCTACGGCGATCCGGGGCAGCGGATGTATCGCACCGGCGATCTGGCTCGCTGGGTCGCGGAGGATTCGGGGGTTTCGCTGGAACTGTTGGGCCGCAGCGATTTTCAGGTGAAGATCCGTGGCTACCGGATCGAACCGGCCGAGATCGACGCCGCCCTCACCGCCCATCCGGATGTCGACCTGTCGGTCACCGTCCCCGTGCACAACAATGCCGGTACCACCGTCCTGGCTTCCTATGTCGTCGCCGTCGAGGATCACCGCGTGGATCCCGCGCAGCTGCAACTGTTCGCCCGCGAATCGCTGCCGCCGCACATGGTTCCGGCGGTGATCGTGCCGCTGGACCGGCTCCCGGTGAACGCGTTCGGCAAACTCGATCGCGCCGCGTTGCCGGAACCGGAATTCGGGGCGGTTCCGGCCGGTCGCGACCCGGAAACGGATCGTGAGATCCTGATGGCCGGCCTGTTCAGCGAGATCCTCGGTGTCCCCCAGGTCGGCGCCGACGACAGCTTCTTCGCCCTGGGCGGTGACAGCATCCTCTCGATCCAGCTGGTGGCGCGTGCGAAAGCCGTCGGGCTGGGTTTCTCCACCCAGGACGTGTTCGAGCACAAGACCGTCGCGGGCCTGGCCGCCATGGCCGCCGAGGCCGGTGGCGCCCCGCAGCTGCGCGAACTCCCCGGCGGCGGTGTCGGACCGATCCCGCTGTCGCCGATCGTGCACGCCATGCTCGGCCGCGGGCATTACGACCGGTTCGCGCAGGCCACTCTCGTCGAACTACCCGACCGGCGCGACCCGGCACATCTGGCACGCGCCCTGCAGGCCCTGCTGGATCGTCACGACATGCTGCGCGCCGTCCTGCACGTCGATGACTCCGACGAGCACCGGCTCGAAGTGCCTGCCCCGGGAACCATCGATGCCGACTCCGTCATCACCGATGTGACACTGCGTCACCGCGACGCCGCCGAAGTCGACCGGCACCTACAGCACGCCGCCGACCGCCTCGACCCCGCCGCTGGTGTCCTCGTGCAGGCTGTCCGGCTCCAGGACGGCACCGGCGCGGGACCGGACCTGCTGTGGCTGGTGGTTCATCACCTCGCCGTCGACGCCGTGTCATGGCGGATCCTGCTCACCGACCTGGCCCGCACCTGGCTACAGGTATCCACCGGCGAGGACCCGCAGCCCGGCACAGGAACAACCTCGGTGCGGAGCTGGGTCCACGGCCTGACCGAACAGGCCGCCGCCCGACGCCCGGCGGAACTGGAACGCTGGAAAACCGTTCTCGCCCAGGGAAACCGGTTGCTCGGGTCACGGCCGCTCGACCCCGAACGCGACGTCATGGCCACCGCCGACCGGATCCGGTTGCGTCTTCCCGCGGACATCACCGACGCCGTCCTCACCGGCATCCCGGCCCGGTTCCACGGCAGCGCCAACGACCCGCTGTTGGCGGCGCTGGCCCTGGCCACGGCGCAGTGGCGGACCCGCCGCGGTGACACCGCGGGGACGGAACTGATTTCGCTGGAAGGGCACGGCCGTGAGGAGCAGGCGGTGCCGGGTGCGGATCTGAGCGCTACCGTCGGCTGGTTCACCACCCGATTCCCGGTCCGGCTCGACCTGTCCGGCGTCGATCTCGATGATGCCTTCACCGGCGGCCCCGCAGCGGGGGCGGCGATCAAACAGGTGAAGGAACAATTACGCGCGGTCCCGGACAACGGGATCGGTTACGGCATGCTGCGTTATCTCGACCCCGTGGGCAGTGCCGAGCTCGGGACCGCGTCGGAGCCCCAGATCAGTTTCAATTATCTGGGGCGGGTGGGTGTCGGCGACCACTCGGGGGCGTGGACACCCACCACCGAATTCACCTCCCTCACCGCGACCACCGATCCTCGGATGTCGTTGCCCGCGATCGTGGATGTGAACGCGATCGCGGTGCCCGGTCCCGACGGGCTCGAGCTCGAGGCCACCTGGGAGTACGCGACCGGCGTCATGGACGCCGACGAGGTGTCGGAACTGGCCGATCTGTGGGTGCGGGCGCTGCACAGTCTGGCAGCGCATCTGCGCACCGACGGCGCAGGCGGTTTCACCCCGTCCGATTTCCCGCTGGTCGCGGTCTCGCAGACCGATATCGATGGTTGGGCGCGGGAGTTCCCGGCGATGACCGATGTGTGGCCGCTGACCGCGCTGCAAACCGGGCTGCTGTTCCACACCCTCTACGACCGCGACGGCGACGACAGCTACATCGTGCAGGCATCACTGACCCTCGCCGGCGAGGTCGACGCCCAGCGCATGCGCCAGGCCGCCCAAACCCTGATCGACCGCCACGACAGCCTGCGCACCGCCTTCGTCGAGACCGCCGACGGTCCCCGCCAGATCGTGCTGCACAGTGTCCGCGCCGATTGGCGCGAAGCCGATCTCAGCACCCACGATCCCGCCGGACGTGACCGCGAGATCCATCGCCTCACCACCGAAGCGACCGCACCGTTCGATCCCGCCTGCCCGCCGCTGCTGCGCTTCCAGCTGTTGCGCACCGGTGTCGGCGAGTATCGACTGCTGATCACCGACCATCATCTCGTGCTGGACGGCTGGTCGATGCCGTTGCTGATCCACCAGCTCCTCGTGTTTTACACCGGTGGCGAGGCCGGTGAGCTCCCGGCCCCGCGATCGTTCCGGGACTACCTGCAGTGGTTGCACTCCCAGGACGATGCCGCCGCAACGGCCGCCTGGCAGCGAATGCTGGACGGGGTGGACAACCCCACCCGGGTCTCGGGCCGCCCGGACCGTACGGGTGGTGCGGCCAGCGGTGAGGTCGGGCTCGACCTCGATGCCGCTACCGCCGCCGCGGTCCTCGATCTCGGTCGCTCCCACGGTGTCACCGCGGGCACCACCGTCGAGGTGGCGTGGGCGCTGCTGCTCACGGCTCTCACCGGACGTTCCGATGTGGTGTTCGGCAATACGGTGTCGCACCGTCCGCCGCAGCTTCTCGGCGTGGAACACATGGTCGGCCTGTTCATCAACACCCTGCCGGTGCGGGTGCGCCTCGATCCCCATGAAAGCGTCGGCGATCTGCTGATCCGGGTGCAATCCGAGCAGGCCGCGATGCTCGAGCACCGCCATATCGGTTTGGCGGAACTGCAGCGCGCCACCGGGGTCGCGGACATGTTCGACACCGTCACGGTGCTCGAGTCCTATCCGCTGGACCGGGAAGGGCTGGCCCGCGATCTCGATGCGGCCGGGCTCCGGTTGATCGATCTCGACGCCCAGGACGCCACGCCGTTCCCGCTGAGCCTGCAGGTGACTCCGCCACGTCCTACCGGCGACGACGCGGGCACCTACACGCTCACCCTGCGCTACGCCACCGACCGGTTCGACACCGATCAGGCCGCCACCCTGCTCGCACGATTCGAACGGATCCTGACCCAGCTGGTCACCGAGCCCGCCACCCGCACAGCCGCTGTCACCCCGGGACCCGGCGAACCGGTGCCTGCCACGGGTGCTCCCGCCGTCCCCGAACGAACCCTGCACGAGATTCTCACCGCCACCGCTCACCGGTATCCCGATGCCGCCGCCGTCAGGTCCGGCGACATCACTGTCACCTACCGTGAGCTGCGGCAGCGGGCGGGTGAACTCGCGAGCGTGCTCGTCGCTCGCGGTGCGCGTCCCGAAACGTTCGTCGCCCTGGCGCTGCCTCGGTCGATCGACCTGGTCGTCGCGATCTGGGCGGTCGCGGAAACCGGTGCCGCGTTCATACCGCTCGATCCGGCCAACCCCGGCGAGCGCATCGCCGGGATGCTGGCCGATTCGGGCACGGGGCTGGGTATTACGACCGCTCCGGTCGCCGCGCATCTGCCCGGCACCGTGGACTGGCTGACTCTCGAGGACACGCCTCACGCTGCTCCCGTACCTTCCAGGCCGGTAGCGCCCGACAGCACCGCCTACCTGATCTTCACTTCCGGTTCGACCGGGACCCCGAAAGCGGTGCAGGTGACCCACCGCGGTCTGGCCGACCTCGTCGCCGCCCACACCGCGGCCTTCGGCGCGGACTCCACCTCCACGGTTTTGCAGGTCGCCTCACCGGGTTTCGATGCCAGCGTCTCGGAACTGCTGCTGGCCCACGGCAACGGCGCCTGCCTGCTGATCGCACCACCGGATGTGTACGGCGGCGCGGACCTCACCGAACTGCTGCGTACCGCACAGGTCACCCACGCCATCATCACCCCGTCGGTGCTGAACACCCTCGACCCGGCGCGAGTACCGGACCTCACCGCGATCGCGGTGGTCGGTGAAGCCACCGGTGCGGACACTGTGAAGCGGTGGGCGCCCGGCCGACGGTTGATGAATCATTACGGACCGACCGAAACCACGATCTGGGCAACCGGTTCCGCGGCTCTGCACCCTGGTGAGCCGGTGACGATCGGTGGACCCGTGCACGGCGTCTCCGTCGCGGTCCTCGATATGTGGTTGCGGCCGGTTCCGGTCGGGGTCGCGGGGGAGCTGTATGTCGGTGGGGCGGGGCTGGCGCGCGGCTATTTCGGCAGGCCCGCGACCACCGCCTCCCGTTTCATCGCCACCGGCAGTGGCGAACGCCTCTATCGCACAGGCGATTCCGTGCGCTGGATTCGCGGACGCACCGGGCTGGAACTGGAATACCTGGGCCGAAACGATCAACAGGTCAAGATCCACGGCCTGCGCATCGAACCGGGGGAGATCGACACCCAGCTCGCCCGCCATCCCGCGGTGGCGAGCGCCGCCACCGTCACCCGCACCGGCCCCACCGGTGAACCGGTCCTGGTGTCCTTCGTCGTCGGCGCACCCGGCCGACACCTGGACACGACGCAACTACACGACCACCTCGACCGCACCCTCGCCCACTACATGCACCCCACAGCGATTGTCGAACTCGACGAAATGCCGGTCACTCCCACCGGCAAGATCGACCGTAAAGCGCTGCGACAACACGAACTCAGCGCACCCGACACCGCCGGCCGCGCCCCTGCGACCCCCGCCGAACACACCATGGCGGAGCTGTTCGCGCAGGTCCTGAACCTGGACGGGGTGTCCGCCGACAGCAACTTCTTCACCCTCGGCGGCGACAGCATCGTCTCCATGCGCCTGGTCGCGCTCGCCCGGGCCGCCGGGCTCGTCCTCACCCCACGCGAGGTGTTCGAAGGGAAGACGGTGGCCGCGCTCGCCGCCACCGCCCGCCGCGGCACCTCGACAACCGGCACCGACGACACCCCGGCATCACCGCTGGTCACCCTCGACGATGACGCCATCACCGCACTGCGGCAACAGTATCCGGGGCTGGCCGACGTCTGGCCGCTGTCGCCGATGCAGTCGGGTATCCACTTCCACTCCACCTTCACCGCCGACGCGGACAACTACACCGTCCAGACCACCATCGGCTTCACCGGTGAGATCGACGCCGACCGCCTGCGCCGCGCCACCCAGGCACTGATCGACCGACACGACATCCTGCGCGCCGGATTCGCTGAAACCGCCGCCGGACCACACCAGATCGTGCTCGGCCACGCCGACACCGACTTCCGCGACATCGACCTGACCGGCGGACAGGACCCACGCACCGCCACCGACATCGCCGCCGATGACGCCGCAGCCGGTTTCGACCTGTCCGCACCGCCGCTGATCCGGTTCACCCTGATCCGACTCGAACCCGGTGTGCACCGGCTGCTGGTCACCAATCACCATGTGATCCTCGACGGCTGGTCGATGCCGCTGCTCATGGGCGAACTGCTCGAAAACTACGGTGCTCCTGAGCAAATCGGCACCATCGGACCCGCGCCTTCCTACCGTGACTACCTGACCTGGCTACAGCACCAGGACCCCGCCGCGTCCAAAGCCGCTTGGGCACGGGAATTCGTGGACGTGGATTCCCCGACCCGCGTCGCCCGCGGCGCAGGCATCTCGGGCAACGCCGCCGAGGTGATCACCGACCTGCCCGCCGACCTGTACCGCGAGCTGCGTGATGTCGCCGCCGACGCGGCCGTCACCGTCAGCACCACGGTCGCTGCGGCCTGGGCGCTGAACCTGCGCGTCCTCACCGGCGAAACCGATGTCGTCTTCGGCTCGGCGGTGTCGGGCCGGCCACCGGAACTGCCCCAGGTGGAGCGCACTTTGGGCATGTTCCTCAACACCATCCCGGTCCGGGTCCGGCTCGAGCCCGCACAGACCCTGCGCGACCTGCTCGTGCGGGTCCAGGAGCAGCACGCCCGCATGCTCGACCACCACTACATCGGACTCCCCGAAATCCAGCGCAGCGTCGGCGTCGCCGAGATGTTCGACACCGCGGTCACATTCCAGTCGTTCCCCGTCGACCGCACCGCGCTGCAACGACTCGTCGATTCCGCAGACCTGCGTGTCGACGAGATCTCCGGCGTCGACGCCACCCCGTTCCCCTTGAGCCTGGTCGTCGCTCCCACCCCCGAAGGTGCATCGGGCCTACGGATCACGCTCCGCTTCCTGACCGACGAATTCGACAGCACCCACGCCGACCACATCCTCACCCGGTTCGTGGACGTTCTCACCCGCATCGCCCGCGACCCGGCCACCCGGCTCGGTGCACTCACGCTCCCCGGTGTTCCGGCTCCCGCCCACCCGGACACCGTCCACCACACGCCGAACACCCTCGCGGGCATCCTCACCGCCACCGCCTCCCGCACCCCAGGTGCCGTCGCCGCGCAGTGCGGTGCGGCCTCCCTGACCTACCGCGAACTCGACGAGCAATCCAACCGCCTCGCCCGCGCCCTGCTGCGTCGCGGCGCCCGGCCCGGCCGGATCACCGCCCTCGCGCTCCCACGCTCACTCACCGGCGTCGTGGCCCTGTGGGCCGCCGCCAAAGCGGGGACGGCGTTCCTTCCGATCGACCCGAACCTGCCCGCCGGACGGATCGAATTCCTGCTGTCGGACTCCGGGGCACCGCTCGGCATCACCGATTCCGCCACCGCACCGAAACTGCCCGACGGCACCGACTGGCTGATCGTCGACGACGAACACACCCGCCGCAGCGTGGCCGCCGAATCGCCGGAACCGCTCACCGCCCCCGGTGTGCCACCCGATCACAGTGCCTACGTCATCTACACCTCCGGTTCCACCGGCACCCCCAAGGGCGTCCTGGTCTGCCACCGTGCCCTCACCGACCTGGTCGCGGCACAACACCGGACACTGCATGTCGACGACCAGGCCACGGTCCTGCAGGTCGCGTCCCCCAGTTTCGACGCCAACCTGTTCGAACTGCTCATGGCACACGGATCGGGTGCACGGCTCGTCATCGCACCACCGGACGTGTACGGCGGCCGTGAGCTGGCCGATCTCGTTCGCCGCGAACGCATTTCGCACGCGGTGATCACCCCGTCCGCGCTGGCCACCGTCCCCGCGGACGACCTCACCACGTTGCGGGTCCTGGCGACGGCCGGGGAACCGGTCGGACGGGAACTGGTCCAACGGTGGGCACCGGGTCGCACCATGCTCAATCTCTACGGCCCCAGCGAAACCACCATCTGGGCAACGGCATCCGAACTGTCCGCCGACGCGCCCATCGGTATCGGCCGCCCCGTCGGTCCGGTCGCCGCCACCGTCCTCGACAGCTGGCTGCGACCAGTCCCGCAGGGCGTGGCAGGCGAGCTGTACCTGTTCGGTCCTGGCCTGGCCGAAGGCTATATCGACCGGCCAGGACTGACCGCCGCCCGGTTCATCGCCTGCCCGTTCGGCAACGGCGGCACCCGCATGTACCGCACCGGCGACCTCGTCCGCCGCAATGCCGACGGCGACCTGGAATTCGTGGGCCGCAACGACTTTCAAGTGAAGGTCCGCGGCTCACGTGTCGAACTCGGCGAAATCGACACCGCGCTCACGGCCCGCCCCGACATCACCTTCGCGACCACCCTCGCCCACACCGACCACGGGGGACCGGCACGCCTGGTGTCCTATGTCGTGCCCGCACCGGGAGCAGACGTCTCGGTCGAGTCCCTCACCGCCGCCCTCGCCGACGCGCTGCCCACCTACATGGTGCCCGCCGCCGTCATGATCCTGGACGACGTACCACTCACCGCCCACGGCAAACTCGACCGCGACCGCCTCCCCGAACCCGTATTCGCCGCACGCGAATACCGGGCTCCCACCTCCTGGCCGGAAGAACTCGTCGCCGCCGCATACGCCCAAGTTCTCGGTGTGCACCGGGTCGGCGCCGACGACGACTTCTTCGCCCTCGGTGGCGATTCCCTCAGCGCCTCGCTGGTGGTCGCCCGGGTCGGTGCCGCACTCGGTGTGCGGGTACCGGTGCGTGCCCTGTTCGAGGCACCAACCGTCGCCGCCCTCGCCCGCCACACCACCACTCTGCGCACCGGCGAACGGATCCCGCTCACCGCCCGCCCGCACCCCGAACCCCTGCCGCTGTCACTGGCCCAGCAGCGCATGTGGTTCCTCAACCGGTTCGAACCGGAATCCGCCGCGTACAACATTCCCGTCATGCTGCGCCTCACCGGCGAACTCGACACCGACGCCCTGCGCCGCGCCCTAACCGACGTCATCGCCCGCCACGAAGTACTGCGCACCGTCTATCCCGAGACCGCGGGTGAACCTCGTCAGCTGGTGCTGGCCGAACCCGACCCTGCTCTGCACACCATCCCCGTCGACACCGCAACCCTCACCGATACCGTGAATACGTTTGTGCGCGACGGATTCGACGTCACCTCCGAGGTCCCGCTCCGCATCGGACTGTTCGACCTGGGCACCGGCGAATACCTGCTCGCCCTCGTCGTCCACCACATCGCGGGCGACGGGCAATCCATGGGCCCGCTGGCCCGCGATGTCGTCACCGCCTATGCGGCCCGGGTCGGCGGGCACGCACCCCACTGGCGGCCCCTACCCGTCCAATACGCCGACTACGCACTGTGGCAGCGGGAAGTGCTCGGCGCCGCCGACGACCCCGAATCGCTGCTGTCCACCCAGCTGCGGTTCTGGCGGGAAACCCTCGCCGACGCCCCCGACCGGCTCGATCTCCCCACCGACCGCCCCCGCCCACCCGTCGCCTCACTGGCCGGTGGCCGCATCCCCGTCGACATCGGCGCCGGCCTGCACACCCGGCTGCGCGAACTCGCCCACAGTCGCGGTTCCTCACTGTTCATGGTGATGCACGCGGCCATCGCCGCCGTCCTGGGGCGCCTCAGCGGCAGCGACGACGTCGTGATCGGCACCCCTGTCGCCGGCCGGGGTGAACCCGGCCTCGAGGATCTGGTCGGCATGTTCGTCAACACCCTCGCCCTGCGCACCGCTGTCGACACCGGCGAACCGTTCACCGAACTGCTCACCCGCACCCGCGACACCGACCTGGCCGCCTTCGAACACGGCGATGTGCCGTTCGAACGGGTCGTGGAGGAACTCAATCCGCAACGCGCCGCCGACCGGCACCCGCTGTTCCAGGTGATGCTCGCCTTCCAGAGCCTGTCCGGCACCGACGTCGAGCTACCCGGCGTCACCGTCTCCCGCGCCGATATCGATACCGGCCTGTCCCAATTCGACCTGCAACTGATCCTCGCCGACTCCTACGACGGGGGAGCAGCGCGCGGGCTCTCCGGAACACTCACCTTCGCCCGCGACCTGTTCGACGAAGCCACCGCCCACGCCTTCCGCACCCGACTGCTCCGGGTCCTGGAAGCCGTCACCACCGACCCCACCGAAGCCGTCGGCGATCTGAAATGGCTCGACGACACCGAGCACCACGACCTCGCAACCCGTGTGGGCCCGCGTCCGTCCGGTACCCGGCCTCCCGCCCTGCTACCGGAGGTTTTCGCCGCTGCCGTCCACGACAATCCCACCGGCATCGCCGTCATTTCCGGCGACACCGAACTCACCTACCGCGAACTCGACAGCCGTTCCAACCAGCTGGCACGGCTGTTGATCCGCCACGGCGCCGGGCCCGAAAATCCCGTGCTCGTCGCCACCGGCCGCACCGCCGACGAAGTCGTCGCCTGGTGGGCGGTGGTCAAATCCGGCGCTGCCTACGTCCCGGTGGATCCCCGCTACCCAGCCGGCCGCATCGAACAGATGGTCACCGACTCGCGCGCCACCCTCGGCATCACCCTGACCGGCACACGGCCCCAACTGCCCGGCACCGTCGACTGGATCCTGCTCGACTCCGAAACCCCCGAACCGGCCGGCGAATCCGACGCACCCGTCACCGACACCGACCGGCTCCGGCCACTACACGCCACCCACGTCGCCTACATCGTGTTCACCTCCGGATCCACCGGCCGCCCCAAGGGCGTCGCGATCACCCACACCGGAATCGCCGACTTCCTCGCCGGACAACGCCTCGGCGCCCCGCCCCGCAACAGCGATCGCGTCCTGCACTTCGCCTCACCGTCCTTCGACGCCTCGCTCCTGGAAATCCTGCTCGCCACCGGCCGCGCCGGCACCCTCGTCATCGCCCCCACCGATATCTACGGCGGCGACGAACTGGCCGAATTCCTGCGCACCCACCGCATCACCCACGTCTTCATCACCCCCGCCGCGCTCGCCTCCGTCGACCCCACCGGACTCGACGACCTCCAGCACATCGTGTCCGGCGGCGACGAGGTCCCCGCCGACCTCATCAACCGCTGGGCGGGCAGCGACCGTGCGGGCACCCGCGAATTCCGGGTCCTCTACGGGCCGACCGAAACCACCATGCTCGCCACCTCCACCGAATCCATCCGACCCGGCGAACGACCCACCATCGGCACCCCGCTGCCCGGCATCCAGGCGTTGGTCCTCGACGACCGGCTCCGGCCCGCACCGGTCGGTGTCAGCGGCGAACTGTATCTGGCCGGACCAGCCCTGGCCCGCGGCTACCTCAACCGCGCCGCGACCAACGCCGACCGATTCACCGCCTGCCCCTACGCCGAACCCGGCAGCCGCATGTACCGCACCGGCGACCTCGTCCGCTGGAACACCCGTGGCGACCTGGAATTCCTGGGACGCAACGACTTCCAGGTGAAGGTGCGCGGCTTCCGCGTCGAACTCGGCGAGATCGACACCGCCCTCGGCGCCCGCCCCGACATCGCCTACGCCGTCACCATCCCACGCCGCGAAGGTACCGGCCCCGTCACGCTGGTGTCCTATGTGGTCGCGGCACCCGGTGCCGAAATCTCCGTCGACACCCTCACCACCGCACTCACCGACACCCTGCCTGCCTACATGGTGCCCGCCGCGATCATGGTCCTCGACCGGATCCCGCTCTCACCCAACGGCAAACTCGACCGCAAGGCCCTCCCCGAACCCGTCCAGCAGACCAGACAGTTCCGTGCCCCGGCCTCGCCGGTCGAGGAAATCGTGGCGGGTGTCTTCACCGACGTACTCGGCCTCGACCGTGCCGTCGGCGCCGACGACGACTTCTTCGAACTCGGCGGCAACAGTCTCGTCGCCACCCGCGTCGCCGCCCGTATCGGCGCCGCCCTCGACGCCACCGTGCCGGTCGCGATGATCTTCGACGCACCGACCGTCGCCAAACTCGCCGCCCGCGCCGAATCCCACGCCGACACCGGACGAGTGGCGCTCACCCCACAACCCCGACCGCCGCACATCCCGCTGTCCTACGCACAGCAGCGCATGTGGTTCCTCAACCGGTTCGAACCCGATTCGGCCGCCTACAGCATCCCCATCGTCATCCGCCTCACCGGCCACCTCGACACCGACGCCCTGCACCGCGCCCTCACCGACGTCGTCGACCGGCACGAAGTCCTGCGCACCCGCTACCCACACATCGACGGTGAACCCGCACAAGTCGTCCTCCCGGCCTACTTCGCCACGCCACCCCTGCACCCCGTCCCGATCGACGACAGCGCTTTGCCCGCCGCGCTCGCCGCACTTTTGGGCACCGCATTCGACGTCACGACCGAAATCCCGCTGCGTGCCAGGCTCTACGAGACCGGTCCCGACACCTGGGTGCTTGCCGTAGTCCTGCACCACATCTGCGGCGACGGATCCTCCCTCGCCCCACTGGCCCGCGACATGATGACCGCCTACCAGGCCCGAGTCGACGGCCACCCACCCACCTGGACACCGTTACCGGTCCAGTACGCCGACTACGCCATCTGGCAGCACACCGTCCTGGGCGCCGCACACGACCCCGACTCGCTGCTACGCGCGCAAATCGACTACTGGACTACGCAACTCGCCGAACTACCGCCACTGCTCGAACTTCCCACCGACCGTCCGCGGCCACCGATCCAGACCTACACCGGTGGCAACGTCGAACTCACCGTCGACGCCGACCTGCACACCGCCTTGGAAAAGGTCGCGCGCGCCCACAACAGCACCCTGTTCATGGTGTTCCACGCCGCCCTGGCCGCCACCCTCGGCCGCCTCGCCGCCACCGACGACATCGCCATCGGTACGCCCTACGCCGGTCGCGGCGAACCCGAACTCGACGACCTCGTCGGCATGTTCGTCAACACCCTCGTCCTGCGCACCCACCTCACCGACCACATGACCTTCACCGAACTCCTCGAGCACGTGCGCGGCGACGACCTCGCCGCATTCGGGCACGCCGACGTCCCGTTCGAACGCCTCGTCCAAGAACTCAACCCCGTCCGCTCCCACGCCCACCACCCCCTGTTCCAGGTGATGCTCGCCTTCCAGAACCACACCACCACCGACTTCCAGCTCCCCGGACTCAGTGCCTCCGCCGTCGAAGCCGACACCGCGACCTCCCTGTTCGACCTCCAGATCACCGTCTCCGACACCCACGACAGCACCGGCGCACCCACCGGAATGAACGGCACCATCACCTACGCCACCGACCTGTTCGACGAGGCCACCGCCACCACCATCGCCGAGCGCCTGCAACGGATCCTGCGCGCACTCGCCACCGACCCCACCCGCCAGATCCACGACATCGACCTCCTCGACACCGGTGAACGCGAAGCGCTCCTGCACCGGTGGAACCACACCGAACACCCCCTCGACCCCCACGAAACCCTCGCAAGCCTGTTCACCCACGCAGCCCGCACTTACGCCGACCGCCCCGCCGTCGAGTACGGCTCCGAAGCCCTGACCTATGCCGAATTCGCCGCACGCGTCAACCGGCTCGCCCGCTGGCTCATCGCCCGCGGCGTCGGCCCCGACACCCTCGTCGCACTGCGCATGCCCCGATCCCTCGACCAGGTCACCGCCATGTACGCCGTCCACGCCGCCGGCGGGGGATACGTCCCCGTCGACCCCACCCACCCCGCCGACCGCATCGACTACATGCTCACCACCGCGGCACCCGTCCTCGAACTCACCTCCCTCGACGGAATCGACCTCACGGGCTACGACGACATCCCCGTCACCGACATCGACCGCCGCGCCCCACTACGACCCGACAACATCGCGTACGTCCTGTTCACCTCCGGCTCCACCGGGCGGCCCAAAGGTGTTGCCGTGCCGCACAGGGCGGTCCTCAACCAGCTCCACTGGATCATCGACACCTACCGGCTCAGCACCGCCGACACCGTCCTGCAGAAGACCCCGGCCACCTTCGACGTGTCGGTCTGGGAACTGTTCGCCACCCTCGCCGTCGGCGCCCGCCTGGTGATCGCCCGACCCGACGGACACACCGACCCCGCCTACCTGGCCGACACCATCGCCGACCGGCAGGTCACCGTCACCTCCTTCGTCCCGTCGATGCTCGCGGCCTTCGCCGACGCCGCCCCCGCGAGCTCCCTGGAGTCGTTGCGCGCCTTGCTCGTCGGCGGCGAAGCGTTCGGCGCCGACGTGGTGTCGGCCGCACGCCGCGCCATGCCCCACACCGAACTACACAATCTCTACGGCCCCACCGAATTCACCGTGCACGCCACCGCCCACCACGTCACCCACGGCGACACCGGCAGCATCCCCATGGGCACACCGGTGTGGAACGTCCGCGCGCACGTCCTCGACACCCGCATGCGCCCGGTCCCGCCCGGGGTAGCGGGGGACCTGTACCTGGCCGGGAACCAGATCGCCCGCGGTTACCACGCCCGCCCCGGCCTCACCGCGGAACGATTTGTCCCCGACCCGTTCACCGCGGGCCGGCGCATGTACCGCACAGGTGACCGCGCCCGCCGCCTGCGCAGCGGCGAACTGGAATACCTGGGGCGCACCGACTTCCAGGTGAAACTGCGCGGCCTGCGCATCGAACTCGGCGAGATCGAAGCCGTCCTCGCCGAGCACCCCACCGTCGCCCGCGCCATCGCCGCCGTCCACACCGCAGGCACCGGGGACCGGCTCGTCGCCTACCTGATGCCGACGGCAGGCCTCGACGTCGACACCGACGCCGTGCTAGACCACGCCGCCACCGAACTGCCCGACTACATGGTGCCGACCACGGTCATGGTGCTCGACACCGTGCCGCTGACCGACTCCGGCAAACTCGACCGCAAACACCTACCGGAACCGGTATTCGACGTGGGGGAGTTCCGGGAACCGGAATCCTGGCTCGAAGGCGAGGTCGCCCGGGTCTACGAGCACGTTCTCGGCATGGCCCGCGTCGGTGCCGACGACGACTTCTACGCCCTCGGCGGCAACTCCCTCAAGTCGGTGCAGGTGGTCAGCGAACTCCGCAAGGAACTCGACTACGAGGTCCCCGTCAGCTGGATCCTGTCCGACCCGCGCCCCACCGACCTCGCCAGACGCATCGAAACCGGAATGCGCACCGGCCACACCACCACCGAACCCACCGCACCCGGATTCGATGTCGTGCTACCGATCCGCACCACCGGAACACAACCCCCGCTGTTCTGCGTCCACCCCGCGTCCGGCCTGGCCTGGTGCTACCGCCCGCTCGGCGAATACCTGACCGAGGACCGACCCATCTACGGAATCCAGGCACCACAACTGAGCGGCGAACCAGGGTCCGCGACCATCGAAGACACCGCCCGCCGCTACCTCGACGAAATCCGCGCCATCCAGCCGCACGGCCCCTACCACCTGCTCGGCTGGTCACTGGGCGGCCAGATCGCCCACGCCATCGCCGCCGAAATACGCGCCGCCGGAGAACACGTCGCGCTACTGGCCCTGCTCGACGCCGAAGCCGACGGATTCGATCCCACCGCCGTCACCACCGTGACAGCCGGTGAACTGGTCGCCAACCTCGGCCCGGTCATGGGTATCGATTTCGTCCCCACCGACGCCACCGCCGAGGAAGCCGCCGCCCTGATCGAACAGCGACTGGGGGAGCGGCTCGGTATCGACGCCGCCCTCATCCAGCACATGACCGACGCCTACAACGAGTCGATCCGGGCCGCCGCCGACTGGCACCCACCGGTAATCGACTGCGGCATGCTGTATTTCACCGCCACCGGCGAACGCCGCGACGACGCGACCGGACATCGGGGATGGGCACCGAGTGTGCGCGGGCACATCACCGATATCGACATCGACGCCACACACCTGGCGATGACCGAACCCGCGGCCCTGGCCCGCATCGCCCGCGTCCTCAACGAACAACTCGATCGGGAGGTCGCAGGGCAGAGCGGCTGAGCGGAATTCGGGTAACCCGGTCCGCATGGACGTACAAGCATTCGAATCCCGCGCGACCGACGCCGAACTCGACGACCTGCGCGCACGATTGACCGCGGCGCGGTTGCCGGAAGCGGAGACGGTCTACCGGCCGGGACCCGACCCGCGCCGGTGGGATCAGGGCGTTCCGCGCGCCGACCTCGTCGAGGTGGTGCGTTACTGGCAGAGCGGATACGACTGGCGCTCGTTCGAAGCGCGCCTCCACCAGATCGGCCAGTTCCGCACGAACATCGACGGTCTCGGCATCCACTTCCTGCACCGCAGGTCCCCGCGCACGGACGCCACACCGCTGATCATGACGCACGGCTGGCCCGGCAGCGTCGCCGAATTCACCCACGTCGTCGAGGAACTGGCCGACCCGAAAGATGGCGCCGCACCGGCATTCCACGTCGTCGCGCCCTCGCTGCCGGGCTTCGGCTACAGCGACAAGCCGACCACCACCGGGTGGGGCACCGAAAAGATCGCCGCCGCATGGGTGGAACTGATGGGCAGGCTCGGCTACCGCCGCTTCCTGGCACACGGTGGCGACTGGGGCGGCAATATCACCACCGTCCTCGCCGGCAGGTTCCCGGACCGTGTTCTCGGCATCCACACCCTGTTCGCCGAAGCGCCGCCCGGCCTCACCACAGACGGGCTGACGCCGACCGAACGCAAGTGGACCGAGGAAACCCGCGACTTCTGGCGCTACCGCGCCGCCTACGCCAAACAGCAGGCGACCCGACCGCAGACCATCGGCTACTCCCTCGTCGACTCCCCGGTCGGGCTGCTGGCCTGGATCCTCGACAAGTTCGCCGAGTGGTCCGACACCGACGACAGCCCGTTCGAAGCGATACCCATGGACCGCGTCCTCGACGACGTCACCCTCTACTGGCTGACCCGAACCGGTGCCTCGGCAGCCCGCATCTACTACGAAAGCCACGCCTCCCTCGACCCCGACCTTCGCGTGGATGTCCCGTCGGCGATCACGATGTACCCGGCCGACATCGAGAAGTGCCCGCGACCGTGGGCAGAGCAACGCTACCGGCAGATCGTTCGCTGGACGACGCCCGAGACCGGGGGACATTTCCCCTCGCTCGAGGTCCCGGAGTACTTCGTCGAGGACCTACGGGAAGGGCTTGCGGCAGTGCTGGCTTCCGATCGATGACCATGAGAGCGTCTCCGCGGTCACGTGAACATGCCGTCGAGCACCGCGCTCAGCTCGGTGTGTGCGGCGGCCAGCGCCTTATCGCGCGAGCGTGACGCGGCAACGAACATCGCGAGCTCGTTGAGACCGCCCAACAGCAAGTGCGCCAGCACTTTCGGGTTGTGCCGGGGGAGTAGTCCGCCCTCTTCGTGGGCCGCGACGAGTAGGTCTTTCACCAGACCGAGGGAGCGTCCGCCGTCGATTTCGCGCCAACGGGCCCAGCCGAGGGCGGCGGGCGCTTCCACGAACAGGATCTGACGAACGGTCGCGTCGGCCAGCTGATCGACGAATGCGTGGCTGACCGCGCGCACACGCTCAACCGGAAGCCCGGTGCGTGCATGCTCGGACAAGGTGGCGACAACGCCGTGATCGACCGCGGCGAAACAGGCCTCCATCAGCCCGATCATGCTGCCGAAGTGGTGATACAGCGCGCCCCGGGTGACGCCTGCGGCCTCGCACACTCGCGCGGTCGTCACCTCGGCGAAGCCGTGCTCGGCGAACAGCGCGGTGCCGACGTCGATCAACCTCGCCCGTGTGCGTGCGGCGTTCTCCTCGCGAACCGTTGCCATCTTGCCTTCTCCCATCCAGTGACATACAAATTGTAAGTGACATACAATTTGTATGTGAAAACGAGGGAGTGGCCGCGATGCTGAAGATGAAATCCACCTGCGAGACATGTCCGGCGCCGTTGCGCGACGACGCCGAAGCATTCATCTGCAGCTACGAGTGCACCTACTGTCCGGCCTGCGCGGCGGATCACGGGGTGTGCCCGAACTGCGCGGGGGAGTTGGTTGGGCGGCCGAAGCGCACCACTGGAGTCGCCGAGATCGCGCGGCGCGCACCGGCTCGGCTGCGCCGCAAGATCCGGGGGACGGGGCGATGAACACGTCAGAGTTGCCCAGTGGTGCTGTCGCGCACTGGTTCCCGGGCGTCGCCGGTGCGCCGTCCCTGCTGGTCCTGCCCGCACTGGGTGTGATCGCACGCCACTACCAGCGCTTCGCCGAAACCGCGCAAGCACAGGGATTCCACGTGCTCACGCTGGACTACCGAGGGCAGGGCGAGAGCAACCTGGCCCTTTCCCGAGGTGTGCGGTTCGGGTACGCCGACCTCGTCACAGGCGACGTCGCCGAGGCCATCGCATGGATTCGCGAACGAGAGACCGGCCCGTTGCTCCTGGTCGGCCACAGCCTCGGCGGGCAATTGAGCGTCGCCCTGGAGTCGATATCGCCGGGGGAGTTCGACGGGCTCGCACTCGTCGCCGCCGGCACACCCCACTGGCGCGCCTTTACCGGGCGAGCCCGTCCGGTACCGCTGGTCTTGCCAACCGTCTTTGCCGCAATGGCCCGCGTACAGGGCGTTTTCGACGGCCGCAGATTCGGTTTCGGTCTCCAGTCGGCGCAGCTCATAGGGGACTGGGCACGCATGGCCCGAACCGGTTCATGGTCCAAGACCCCACCTGAAATGCCGAACCGCGACTTCCCGCTTCTCGCAGTGTCGTTCGGCAACGATCAGCTCGCCCCGGAATCCGCGGTAGACGCTCTGTTGCGACAGTTCCCGGGCGCCACGACAACGCGCGACCATTTCGCTGAACCGTCGGGCCACGTCGGGTGGTTGAAACGCCCCGAGGTCGTTGTCGAGGCACTGACTCGGTGGGTAGCGGAGAGCTTCGCGCGAGAACGGCAGGATTCCCAGCGGCGTCAGTGAACCTGCGATCAGCCGTCCGTGGGTTTCGTCGATGGACCGGGGGTGACCACATTCCGTTTAGTTGACATAATGTGCATTATCGGCGTTTCAACCGGGCCGGTCGGTAGGGGTTTCGAGAACATTTGTGGCAACGTATGCAACTTGGCAACGCGTGCCCATGACCCCATTCAGCGGCCGACCAGCTCCGCCCGGAACAGCTTGTCGTCACGAAATCGCCCGTACAGACGGATTGCTCGCGCCGAGCCGTTTCGGTCGATTTCGAGCCTCCGGCCATTCATGACCATTCAGGATGAATGCCGCCGCCCAGGGCTTGATCTGCGGGCAAGCACGAAGAAGGCCGATCGGTGGTTGCCCGGCGCACTCCCCCTCCACTTCCCCAACCTCCTTATTTCGTCACTGTGACGAAATAAGGAGGTTGGGGGAAGGACTCAGCTGTACAGCGCTTCTACTTCGGACGCGTACTTCTTCATGACCTCGGCTCGGCGGAGGGACATTTTCGGGGTCAGTTCGCCGGTGGCTTCGGTCCAGTCGGTGGGCAGGATCCGGACCTTCTTGATGCCCTCGGCCTTGGAGACCAACTTGTTGGTGTCGGCGACAGCTTGGTCGATGTCCGCGCGGAGGGCCGGATTGTCGAGAAGGTCTTCGACAGGGGTATCGGCAGGGATGTTGTTGCGCTGCTTCCAAGCTGGAAGGGCTTCGGGGTCGAGTGTGACGAGGGCGCCGACGAAGGGCCGGCCGTCGCCGACAACCATCGCCTGACCGACCACGGGGTGGGCACGCAGGGCGTCTTCCATCAGGCCGGGGGAAACGTTCTTTCCACCTGCCGTGACCAGGATTTCCTTCTTGCGGCCGGTGATCCTGAGGAAGCCGTCTGCATCGATGGCGCCCAGGTCGCCGGTACGGAACCAGCCGTCGACGAAGGCGTCCGCGGTGGCGTCGGGGTTGCCCCAGTACTCGCCGAAGACCACGGGTCCGCGCAACAGCAGTTCACCGTCGTCGGCGATCTTGATGCCATGGCCCTCGATGGGCCGGCCGACGGTGCCGACGCGGGTGTTGCGCGGGGTGTTCACCGTGATGGCAGCCGTGGTCTCGGTGAGCCCGTAGCCTTCGTACACCGGGATGCCCGCACCACGGAAGAAATGCCCGAGCCGTGCGCCGAGTGGGCCGCCGCCGGAGACTGCCGCACCGCATCGGTCGCCGAGCGCGCGACGCAACTGCGCGTACACGAGCTTGTCGAACAGGGCGTGCTCGAGCTTGCGCAGCAAGCCCGGCCCGCCGGTGTCGAGCGTCTCGCTCCACACGATGGCGGTCTCGGTGGCCCGGTCGAAAATGCGGCCCTTGCCGTCGGCGTGTGCCTTCTGTTTCGCGGCGTTGAACACCTTCTCGAACACGCGCGGCACGGCGAGGATGAAATCGGGGCGGAACTCGGCGAATTGGTCGACGAGGGTCGCCCAATCGGAGCTGAAGGAAACGATCACCTTCGCGTCGAGCGCGGCGAGTGTGACCGCCCGGGCGAACACGTGCGCCAACGGCAGGAACATCAGGGTGCGGTTGCCCTCGGTGACGAACTTTCCCAGCGCGAGCCGGTCGGATTTGGATTCGGCGTAGAGGTTGGCGTGGGTGAGCAGCACGCCTTTGGGGCGGCCGGTGGTGCCGGAGGTGTAGATCAGGGTCGCGGGCGAGTCCGCGCCGACACCGGCGCGCCGGGTGTGGACGGCCTGGTCGTCGAGGTCGGCGCCGCGGGCGGTGAGTTCGGCGACGACGTCCTTGTCGATCTGCAGGATCTCACGCAGGTCGGGCAGTGCGTCGGCGGCGATCTCGTCGACGACGCGGCGGTGCTTGTCGCTGTCGACGATCAGCAGCCCGGTGCCGGAGTCCTGCAGGATCCATTTGGCCTGTTCGGCGGCGGAGCTGTCGTAGATGGCCACCGTGCAGCCGCCGACCGCCCAGATGGCGTGGTCGAGCACCACCCATTCGTAGCGGGTCGGCGCCATGATGGCGACCCGGTCGCCAGGTTCGATACCGGTGGCGATGAGGCCTTTGGCCACGGCGGTCACCGTTTTCGCGAATTGGGCGGCCGTGATGTCGGCGCCCGCGACGCTGAACAGCACCGTGTCGGGCGATTCTTCGCCGTACCGGAACACGCTGTCGGAGTTGTTGGCGTTGTCCGGAATCACGTACGACGCCGGGGTTTCGAACTCTCGCATCAGTGCCCTTCCACGGTTGCCGGTTCCTGGCGGTGATCGAGGCCGAGGCGGTGCAGGCCACGCAGATCATAGGCGTGGGTGGCCGCGAAACCGAGGACCAACCCGATGGTCAGGCCTGCGATGGTCATCCAGAGGCCGCGGCTCAGGCCTGCCTCGAGGTTTCCGTCGAAGAACATGATGGCGCGCACGGCGAGGTAGATCTGGTGCATCGGTTCGAACGAAGCCAGGTCGGCGATCCAGCGCGGTGTCGCTTCGAGCGGGATGGTGCCCGAGGACGACGGGATGCCGAGGACGACGAAGACGATGAGGTTGATCATCAGGCCCGCGGTGCCGAAGGCGGCCATCACCGACAGGCCGGTGACCGCGATGGCGATGATGGCAAGGGTGCCGTAGAGGAACAGCATGAGCGGGCGTTCGATGCTCATGTCGAGCAGGGCGCCGACGGCGAGGAACGCGGCGGAGGCGAGTGGCGCACTGATGACGGCGATGGCCCATTTGATGAGCAGGGTGCGCCAGCGGCTGATGCGGGCGGGGGTGGTCGGCTTGTGCCACGGCCCGTATTCGGCGGGGACGAATCCGAGGGACCCGTCGACGAGAGAGTTGATCATCATGGCGCCGCTGAAGCCGACGATCAGCAGGACCAGGGTGTAGAAGAAGGCGGCGAGGCCTTGGCCGGTGCCTTCGGGCAGTGGGTGGTAGGCGCTGACGACGACGTCGATGGGCTCGGCGAGTTGCAACTGGGCGGCACCGCTGAGCGGTGTGCTGCCGATCGCCGCGCGGACCTGGTCGGCGAGCTGGGTGCCGACGGTGGTGTTGACCTCGGTCATCGCCTTGTCGGCGATGGTCTGCATGATCTGGGCGGCAAGGGTGCCCGCGCGGGGGTTGGTGAGTACGGAGATCATCGGCTGTTCGACGTCGCCGGTGACGACGGAGGCGGCGCCGAGGATGGCGACGCGTTTGGTGAAGTCGCCGGGAATGATGATGGCGCCGTACACCTCACCGTTGCGCAGTTGCCGGTGTGCCTCGTTGATGCCGACGGTGCGCAGGTCGATCTTCTCGGCCGGGACCTGCTCCCCCAGCGCGGTGGAGATCTGCGCGCCGAGGTTGGTGGGTCTGCCCGCGAGGGTGTCGCCGACGTCCTGGTTGACCAGGGCGATCGGGAAGTCGTGCAGGTGTTTCTCGGGGTCGGCGGTGTAGCCGAGGTACATGGTTCCCAGGAGCGCGGCCAGCACGGTGACCAGCGTGATCGGCGCTAACCAGTCACGGATCGGCATGCTGCGCGGTCGGCGCGTCGGCGCGGTGTTGTCAGTCATGGCATGCGCAAATGTAGTCACCGACTACAAAGTAGTCAATGCAAACATTCCGAGGGATGTCGGATATCCTGCTGGCACCATGTCTTTGCATTCGCGCTACCACCACGGCGACCTCCGCGCCGCCCTGCTGCAGCATGCCGAGGCGGCGCTGCGTACGGTCGGCGCCGACGGGCTGTCGTTGCGTCAGCTCGCCCGTGACACCGGCGTCAGCCACGCGGCGCCCAGCAGGCATTTCCGCGACAAGCAGGCCTTGCTCGACGCCCTGGCGGTCACCGGTCTGCGACGACTCGGCGCCTGTTTCGAAGAGGTCGCGACCGAGGGCCCGATCACGACGCGACTGCGAACCATGGCCCACACCTACCTGCGTTTCGCCGTCGACAACCCGGAGCTGTTGCCGCTGATGTTCGCGCGCAGGCACAGTTCGACCGAGACCGAGATCCAGGACGCGGCCGAGCGAGCTTTCGCCGTCCCCATCGCACTCATCGCCGAAGGCCAGGCCGCGGGCGAGATCGTCCCCGGCGATCCGAAACGCATCGGGGTCACCGCGCTGGCGGCGCTCCAAGGGCTCGCGACCTTCGTCGGTTCCGGCTACACCGCCGACTACGACGCCGAGCTGCTTCTCGACGACCTCGTCAGCCACCTGACGCTCGGGCTGCTTCCCCGCTCCTCGAGTGGCGCGAGTGCGTGATGTGCAGTACGTTGCACGGTTGCGGTGGCGCCGAAAAGCCCTGCTGTGACATTCCATTCGCATTCAGATAGGTGTCACCCACATGACTACAGCCCTCGCCCCATCACCGGTGCAGCGTCGCAACCCGGTATTGGTGTGGCTGGTCTTCCCGATCATCACGTTCGGGATCTACTTCTTCGTCTGGTACTACAAGATCCACAAGGAGATGGCCGAGCAGCGGCGCGACCCGGAGGCGCCCGTCACGGGCCCGCTGCTGGTGATGCTGTTCCTGTCCTGGACCGGGATCGGCTTCATCGTCAGCTACTGGCGGACCGGCAATCGAATCAGGGCCACCCAGGAGAGCGCCGGGCTCGAGCCGTCGTGCAGCCCGACGATCGGATTCCTGCTGAATCTTGTTCTCGGGCTGGGGATTCTGTACTACCAGATCGAACTGAACAAGGTCGCCGCGCCCGAACGCGACTAGGCAGACCCTGAAGGCCCTCCCCCATGACGAAAGCCGAAGGGGGAGGGACTTTTTCATGCTCCGACGTATTCGGCGAGGTGCTCACCGGTGAGAGTGGAACGGGCGGCGACGAGATCGGCCGGCGTTCCCTCGAAGACGATCTGACCGCCGTCGTGACCCGCACCGGGGCCGAGGTCGATGATCCAGTCCGCGTGGGCCATCACAGCTTGGTGGTGTTCGACGACGATGACGGACTTGCCGGAGTCGACGAGACGATCGAGCAGCCCGAGCAGCTGTTCGACGTCGGCCAGGTGCAGACCGGTCGTCGGTTCGTCGAGGATGTAGACCCCGCCCTTGTCGGACATGTGGGTGGCCAGCTTGAGGCGCTGGCGTTCACCGCCGGACAGGGTGGTCAGCGGCTGACCGATGGTGAGGTAGCCGAGGCCGACCTCGGTGAGGTGGGTGAGGATCTTGTGCGCGGCCGGGGTGCGTGCCTCCCCTTCGCCGAAGAACTCGCGTGCTTCGTCGACGGGCATCGACAGCACGTCGCTGATGTTCTTGCCCGCGAAGGTGTATTCGAGGACTTCGGCCATGAACCGCTTGCCCTCGCATACCTCGCAGACCGTCGACACTCCGGCCATCATGGCCAGGTCGGTGTAGACGACGCCCGCGCCGTTGCAGTTCGGGCACGCCCCTTCGGAATTGGCGCTGAACAGGGCGGGTTTGGCGCCGGTGGCCTTGGCGAAGGCCTTACGGATGTGGTCGAGCAGGCCGGTGTAGGTGGCGGGATTGCTGCGGCGCGAACCCTTGATGGGGGCCTGGTCGATGGAGATGACACCTTCGTCGACGGGGATGGAGCCGTGCACGAGCGAGCTCTTGCCCGACCCGGCCACACCGGTGACGGCGACGAGCACACCGAGCGGGATGTCGACGTCGACCTTGCGCAGGTTGTTGGCGGTGGCGCCACGGATCTGCAAAGCGCCGTTCGGCTTTCGCACCGTGTCCTTGACCTTGGCCCGATCGTCGAAGTGGCGGCCGGTGACGGTGTCGCTGGTGCGCAACCCGTCGACGGTGCCCTCGAAGCAGATCGTTCCGCCCTTGGAGCCCGCGGCGGGACCGAGGTCGACGATGTGGTCGGCGATGACGATCGTCTCGGGCTTGTGTTCGACGACGAGCACCGTGTTGCCCTTGTCGCGCAGGCGAAGCAGCAGGTCGTTCATGCGCTGGATGTCGTGCGGGTGCAGGCCGGCGGTCGGTTCGTCGAAGACGTAGGTGACGTCGGTGAGCGAGGACCCGAGGTGGCGGATCATCTTGACGCGCTGCGCCTCACCACCGGACAGGGTGCCCGACGGGCGCGACAGCGACAGGTAGCCGAGGCCGATCTCGACGAACGAGTCGAGGGTGCCGCGCAGTGATTCCAGCAGCGGCGCCACGGACGGGTCGTCGATGGTCTTGACCCATTCGGCGAGGTCGGTGATCTGCATGGCGCAGGCGTCGGCGATGCTCTTGCCCTTGATCTTCGACGAGCGGGCTTCGGCCGAGAGGCGGGTGCCGTCGCAGTCGGGACAGGTGCCGAAGGTGACGGCGCGCTCGACGAAGGCGCGGACGTGCGGCTGCAGTGATTCGACGTCCTTGGACAGCATCGACTTGCGGATCTTGGGGATCAGACCCTCGTAGGTGAGGTTGATGCCGTCGACCTTGATCTTGGTCGGCTCCTTGTACAGCAGGTCGGCGAGCTGCTTCTTGGTGTACTTCTTGATCGGCTTGGCGGGGTCGAAGAAGCCGCTGCCCTTGTAGATGCGGCCCATCCAGCCGTCCATGCTGTAGCCGGGGATGGTGAACGGGCCTTCGTCGAGGGATTTGTTCTCGTCGTAGAGCTGGGTGAGGTCGATGTCGTTGACCTTGCCCTTGCCCTCGCAGGTGGGGCACATGCCGCCGGTGATGTTGAAGCTGCGGCGCTCCTTGACGGTGACCCCGTTCTTCTCCACCGCGACGGCACCGGAACCGCTGATCGAGGCCACGTTGAACGAGAACGCCTGCGAGGAACCGATGTGCGGGTCGCCGAGGCGGCTGAACAGGATGCGCAGCATGGCATTGGCGTCGGTGACGGTGCCGACCGTGGAGCGCGGGTCGGCACCCAGACGCGACTGGTCGACGAGGATGGCGGTGGTGAGTCCGTCGAGGACGTCGACGTCGGGGCGGGCCTGGGTGGGCATGAAGCCCTGGACGAACGCGCTGTAGGTCTCGTTGATGAGACGCTGGGATTCGGCGGCGATGGTGCCGAAGACCAAAGAGCTCTTCCCGGAGCCGGAGACGCCGGTGAACACGGTCAGTCGGCGCTTGGGGATTTCGACGCTGACATCGCGCAGGTTGTTCACCCGGGCACCGGTGACCCGGATCAGGTCGTGGCTGTCGGCCGGCGCAGGCGCTGCGGTCTTGCTCATGGGTCTCCTCGGTCGTTCGGCGTCCACCGAATCTAGCGGTCGGGTCCGACTATTTCGTCTGCTGGATGCGAATCATGTTGCCCGCCGGGTCGCGGAAGGCGCAGTCACGGATGCCGTAGGGGTGGTCGGTGGGTTCCTGCACCACTTCCACGTCGTCTGCCTGCAGTTTCTCGAACAGGCCGTCGAGGTCGTCGGTGGCGAGGTTGACGGCCGCGTAGGTGCCCTTGGCCATCATTTCGGTGATGACGCGCTTCTCCTCGTCGGTGATGCCGGGGTCGGCGGCCGGTGGGTGCAGCACGATCGAGGTGTCGGGCTGGCCCTTCGGTCCGACGGTGATCCAGCGCATGCCGTTGTAGCCGACGTCGTTGCGGACCTCGAAGCCGAGGGCGTCGCGGTAGAAGGCCAGCGCGGCGTCGGGGTCGTCCTGGGGCAGGTAGCTCTGGTGAATGGTGATGTTCATGGGATCGACGCTAACGGTCGCCGGAACCGGTTGCTTCTCGATTCCTGATCGGTCTGGTCACCGCCTTGGCCACGCACGACGGGATGCCCTCGGTCGGTGCGTACTGCTGGCGGTACACGCTCGGTGGGACACCGACGAGTTCGGTGAATCGCGTGCTGAAGGTGCCGAGGGAGGAGGAGCCGACGGCGAAGCACACCTCGGTGACACTCATCTGGCCCAGTCTCAGCAACGCCATGGCCCGTTCGATGCGCCGGGTCATCAGGTACGAGTAGGGCGATTCGCCGTAGGCGAGGCGGAATTGGCGGCTCAGGTGCCCGGCGGACATGTGCACGCCCCGGGCCAGGGCTTCCACGTCGAGGGGTTTGGCGTATTCGCGGTCGATGCGGTCGCGCACGCGGCGCAGCCGGGCGAGGTCGCTCAGTTGCTGGGGGCGTGGACCGGTCATGGAAACGATCGTCGCACGTGCGGGCTATGGGGCGTCCAGCACGGTTGCCAGGTGTGCGCGGAAGTGTGGGCAGGTGCGGAAGTCCTCGGCGTCGCAGTCGAGGACGTGGGTGACCGCGTCGAGGGCGCTGCGGGTGCGGTCGAGTTGTTCGGTGAGCCGTGCGCGTTGTGTTTCCAGGACGCGGCGGCGGGTGGCGCGGTCGGGGTTGTGGGTGAACAGGGTGGCCAGGTCGTCGAGGGAGAGTCCGGCCTTCTTGCCGAGGACGACCATGGCGACCGTGGCGATGTCGGTGTCGCGGTAGATGCGCCTGCCCGCCGAGTCACGTTCGGGGGTGAGCAGGCCTTGGTCTTCCCAGTGCCGCAGTACGTGGGTCGCGAGTCCGAAGCGGGCCGCGACCTCACCGATGGTCGCCATGGTCGAACTCTAGATGGTGTGCAGGTGGTAGCGGGTGACGACTGCGACGGGATGCCATGGCAGGCGGATGTTCTCGAGTTCGATGTCGCCCGCGGCGTGGCGGATCTCGCGGGCACGGGCGAAGCGGAAGTCGTAGAGGACGGCGGTCGCGCCGGGGCGCAGGACGCGACGGATCTCGCGGAACGCGGCGGGCAGGTCGGGCCATTCGTGCATGCTGAGGCTGGACACGATCAGGGGTACGCTCGCGTCGGGGTAGGGCAGGTCGGTGACGTCGCCGACGGTGAGATCCGCCCGGTGACCGGCGAGGTTGCGGCGGGCGATGTCGATCATGTGCGGGGACAGGTCGAGGCCGTGCAGCGTGAGGTCGGGGCGCCGGGTCGCGATGTGCGCCAGGAGTTTTCCGGGGCCGGTGCCGAGGTCGACAACGGTGGCGCCGGCGGTCGCCAGGGCGTCGACGTCGGTGCTGATGCGGCGGTAGAGGCCGGTGAGCAGGCGGGTGGCGCGGCGGTCGTAGTCCAGGCTCTGGCGGTGTCCGAAGGTGGTCATGGCACCACTGTCGGTGTTCAGGTCGACCTGAAGTCAAGGGTGTCTAGCGCGGGCGCAGGACCAGGATTCCGGGGACGGTGCGCACGAACTCGAGCAGCGGGGTGTCGACGACCTGGTTGTGCTCGGCCAGCGAGGAGGCGTTGCGGAACACGGGGCCGTCGGTGGTGTGGACGAGGATGCCGACATGGGTGACGTCCAGGCCCGCGGTCGGGGTGTAGGCGCCGATGAAGTCACCGGTGCGCAGTCCGGCGACCACTCCCCCGTCGACGGCGCCGGACGGGATGTGGGTGACGGCCCGGTCGACGACGGGGATGCCGGGCAGGAAGGTGGTGCCGTCGGCTTTGGCGTTCAGGTGTTTGGTGGTGGTGACCGCGGCCGGGCTCAGGTCGGCGGTGATGTCGGTGGCCGAGATCCGTGGTGTGCCCGCCCAGTCGGTGAAGAAGTGTTTGCGCTGGGTGAATTCGACCCGGCTGTCGACGTAGCGGGCGGCGATCAGGTTGTCGAAGAACTGCTCGGCGGTGCTCGAGCGTGATGCGGCGTCGACGTAGTCGAGGAAGGTGAAGCAGTCGACGCGGCGCAGGTCGACGACGAGTTGCTCGGGGGTGTTCGCGGACCCGATCAGCATGTTCGCCCCGTAGGGGGTGCCGAGCAGGCGCGCGGAGATCCGTTCGATCTGCACGGCGCGGTCGGTGGTGCCCGCGCGGGTGCGGGTGTCGAGCAGTTCGTCGACCTTGCGGGCGGTGGCGTCGTCGAGCACGACCGGCGGTGTGGCCTGGGCCGGTGGGGCGAGGCAGACGAGCGCGACGAGCAGGCACAGAACCTGGACAATGGTGCGCAAGACGCCTCCGGTGGGCATGGTCGGTCGGGGTGAGCGGTTCCACGGTAGCCGACGGGGGCGGCGACCCGGATTGCAAACAATTCGCGACCTGAACGGTTCTTCGCCTCGGCTCGCGTGTCCCGTACCGTTGTCCCAGGTAGTGCGTGTTTCACCAGGTTCGCGAATGGATAGCCAGGGAAGTTCGTCGGAAGGGAAACGACATGCGCGCTTTGACCGTAGTGCCGAACCAGCCCGGATCGTTGCGGATAGACGATGTCCCGGATCCGGTGCCCGGCCCCAACGAGCTTCTCGTGGACGGGATTTCGCTCGGCATCTGCGGTACCGACCGCGAGATCGCCTCGGGCATCTACGGGTGGGCACCGCCGGGACGTGAACGCCTCGTCCTCGGGCACGAATCGCTGGGACGGGTGCGCACCGCGCCCGACGGCAGCGGCTTCGCCCCCGGTGACCTCGTCGTCGGGATCGTGCGCAGGCCCGATCCGGTGCCGTGCGGTGCGTGTGCGCACGGTGAGTTCGACATGTGCCGCAACGGCGAGTACGTCGAGCGTGGGATCAAGCAGATCGACGGGTACGGGTCGACGTCGTGGGTGGTGGACGCCGACTACACGGTGAAGCTGGACCCCGCGCTCACCGAGGTGGGTGTGCTGATGGAACCGACGACGGTGCTGGCCAAGGCGTGGGACCAGATCGAGAAGATCAACACCAGGGCCTGGTTCGAACCGAAGTCGGTGCTGGTCACCGGTGCGGGCCCGATCGGTCTGCTCGCCGCGATGCTCGGTGTGCAGCGCGGCCTGGACGTGCACGTGCTCGACCGCTCCACCGAGGGCCCCAAACCGAAGTTGGTCGAAGACCTCGGCGCCACGTTCCACACCGGTTCGGCGCTCGACATCGGTGAGAAGATCAACGCGGACATCGTGATCGAGGCGACGGCGGCCACCGCGATCGCCCAGCAGTTGCTCCAGCTGAACAATCCGGGCGTGATCATCTGCTTGACCGGTGTCTCCTCCCCCGGCAAGGACACCGAGGTCGATGTCGGCGCGGTCAACCGCAATATGGTGCTCGACAACGCGGTCGTGTTCGGGTCGGTCAACGCCAACCGCCACCACTACGAGCTGGCGGCCCAGGCCCTGGCCAAGGCGGACCCGGCGTGGCTGGGCCGGTTGATCACCCGGCGGTTGCCGTTGGAGCGGGCCCTCGAGGCGTTCGATCCGGGCGATCACTCCGATATCAAGGTCGTCATCGACATCGGCGCGAGTTAGACCGCGCAGCCGTCCGGCCCGCAGGACTCGCCCTCGGCAACGGTGACCAGCGGTGCCGGACGGTCGTTGTAGGCGGTGGTGAGCGCCTGGGTGAACACCTCGGTGGGCTGGGCGCCCGACACGGCGTACTTGTTGTCGAACACGAAGAACGGGACACCGGTGACGCCGAGCTGGGCGGCGGTGCGTTCGTCCTCGCGGACGGCGTCGGCGTAGGCGGTGGTGTCGGCCAGGACGGCACGGACCTCGGTTTCGTCGAGGCCGGCGCGCACGGCGAGGTCGACGAGGCGTTCGGTGTCGGCGAAGACCGGTTCGGTTTCGGCGAAGTTGCCCGCGTACAGGGCGTCGAGCAGTGCCTCCTGGCGGCCCTGTTCGAGGGCGAAATGCAGGAGCCGGTGCATGTCGAAGCTGCTGCCGTAGTCGCGGCCGCTGCTCTGGTAGGGCAGGCCGAGCTCGGCGGCCTGCGCGGCGATGGCGCGTTCGTTGGCGGCGGCCTGGTCGACGGTGATGCCGTATTTGGCGGCGATGCGTGGGATCACCGGACCGCTCTCGTCGGCGGGAAGGGTGGGGTCGAGTTCGAAGGAACGGTGCACGACTTCGACGTCGTCCCGGTGCTCGAAGCTGTGCAGGGCCTGCTCGAAGCGAGCTTTGCCCAGGTAGCAGAACGGGCAGTTGATGTCGGTCCAGATCTCTACTCTTGTGGTCAAGCGGGCCTCCTGCGCCACATCGCGGATGGGTGCGCCGGCCCGGCGGAAAATTCTGGACAGGCGTACAAGTTCGTTCGGTGCAACGCGAGCGACATTGCCGCTATTCCGGCGGAACGGGGAGGAACAGGATGGCGGTCGAGCGCGGCGACAGGGGGTGGGTGCAGGTGCCCGACGGTCTGCCACGGCCACGGGCACTCGGCGGACTGTGGGCGGTCCGCCATGCCCAGAGCGCAGCCAATGTCTGGTACGCCGATCCCGCTACACAGACCCGGCCGATGCGCGGCACCGACGCCGGAATGGACCTCACCGAATACGGCCGCACCCAGTGTCAGCGGTTGGGTGGGTGGCTGGCCGGGTTGTCGAGCTCGCAGCGCCCGGGCCTCGTGGTGTGTTCCCCCTACCTACGCACGCGGCTGACGTGGGCGTTGATGGCCGACTCGGCCGTGCGCGAACGCCGCTTCCCCCCGATCCGCACCCTCGTCGACGAACGGCTGCGCGACCGGGAGATGGGTGTGTTCGAACTGCACCCCTATCGGTCGATCCGTCGACGCGCCCCCGAGGAGGCATCGCGTCGCGAGCAGGTCGGCAACTGGGTGTACCGCCCACCCGGCGGTGAGTCGCTGGCCGACGTGGCGGTGCGGGTGCGCGGTTTCCTCGACGAACTCGACGCCGTCGCCGCCGGGGAACAGGTCCTGCTGGTCACCCACGACGCGGTGGTCGTGTCGTTGCGCTACATCCTCGACGGCCTCGGCGCGCCCGTCCCGGATTCGCTGGAACCGGTGCCCAACGCCTCGGTGTCGCAGTGGCGGCGCGAGGGCGACCGGTTGGCGTTGCGGGTGTGGGGTTCCGTCGACCACCTGACCGTGAGTGAGCGGGACGGCTGAGCCCCGTGCGTGTCGGCGTGGAAGGCGGTCGCCCCGCCCCTAGATTGTCGCTATGCCGAACCAGGACACCGGCCGCACCGGCGCTGCCCACCTCGATGCGGCCCTCGAGTTCCTGACCAGGCTGGGAACCGACGCGCTCGGGTGCGGGTACGCCACCGCGGCCGCCGAGGACATGGTGCGGGCGTGCGCTGCGGCGTGGGGCGTGTCGCGGCTGACGGTGACGGGGATGGGCCGGGTGCTCATCGTGCAGTGCGAGGACGGGCAGGGGCATCTGGTCTCCCGGGTGGGTGAGTCCGCCGGCCTGGACAGCTTCGACTGCGACCGGATGCGTCGCGTCAAAGCGGTGGCGCGAGCGACGGTGACCGAACGGCTCGACCCGGAAACCGGGTGCCGCCGGTTGACCGACGCCGATTCCGGTCCGCCGGTTTTTCCGTGGTGGTGGGCGCAGGCGGGTGGGATGTTGCTGGCGTTCTGCATCTGTGTGCAGATCGGTGGCGGGATGCTCGCGGCGGCGGCGGCCGCGGTCATCCAGTTGGTGGTGAACGTGACCGGTCGGGGCTTCGGCGCCGGCGGGGTGCCGAAACTGTTCGGTGTGGCGGTGGCAAGGATCTGCTGCTGCCCGCCGCGGTGGCGGGTCTGGTGACCGCGTCGGTGAACCAGACGCTGATCCATCTGGGAAACATGCCCTCGGGATGGGCGGGACCGATCGCCGCGGTGGTGCTCGGTTTCCTCGCGGCGGCGTGTGCGGACCGGTTGCGGTTGCCGATGTCGGCGCTGGCCCTGGTCGGTATCACCGGCGCGTTGCTGCCCGGTCTGATCGTGTGCCAGGGCTTGATGCTGTCGGTGTATCAGGTGTCGGGGGTCGAGTATTTCGTGCAGGCGGGGGCGGTGTGTGTGGCGTTGGGGGTCGGGGCCAGTCTCGGGGTGTACCTGTGGTCGGTGGTGGCGCGGCGCGGTTGGGCGGGCACCGCGCGGTAGCGGGGGTGGAACAATGCCGGGGTGGATATCGCGATCGGTTTGGTGGTGCTCATCGGGTCCGCGGCGGCTCTTGCCGCGACCGCGCGGCGTTTCGGGGTGTCCGAACCGCTCGTGCTGACGGTGGCGGGTGTGCTCGCCTCGTATGTCCCGATGGTTCCGCAGGTGCATCTGGAACCGGAAATGGTGCTGCTCGGTCTGCTGCCGCCGCTGCTGTACACGGCGGCGCTGAAGACTTCGCTGGTCGATTTCCGGCGGAATCTGCGCACGATCGCGTCGCTGTCGGTGGGGTTGGTGTTGTTCTCCACGTTCGCTGTCGCGCTGGTGGTGTGGTGGTTGTTGCCGGTGCCGTTCGCGGCGGCGGTCGCGCTCGGTGCGGTGGTGGCTCCCCCGGATGCCGTGGCGGCCACCGCGATCGCGCGCCGTACCGGGATGCCACGCAGCATCGTGACGGTGCTCGAGGACGAGTCGCTGTTCAACGACGCGACGGCGCTGGTGTCGTTGCGTGGGGCGATCGCGGCGATGGCCGGTGCGGTGACGGTGTGGCAGATCGGTGGCGACTTCCTGCTCGCCTCGGTCGGTGGCGCGGTGATCGGTGCGCTGGTCGCCTCGGTGCTGGTGGTGTTGCGCAGGCGGATCCAGGACCCGGTGCTCGATACCACGGTGTCGCTGCTCGCCCCGTTCGTGGCGTACCTGCCCGCCGAGCACGTGCACGCCTCCGGGGTGATCGCGGTGGTGACGTGCGGGATGATCCTCGGCCACGGCGCGCACCGCTGGCAGGGTGCGGCCTCACGGGTCGCCGAGACAACCAATTGGCGCACGGTGCAGTTCATTCTGGAGAGCGCGGTGTTCCTCGTGATCGGGTTGCAGGTGCGCTGGATCGTGGAGGGCGCCTGGCATTCCGGCCTCGACCACACCACGTTGGTGATCGCGGCGGTGGCGGTGCTGGCGGCGGTGATGCTGGCGCGTCCGGTGTGGGTGTTCACCCCGGTGCTGGCCGCCCGGCTGTTCGGGCGTGAGACCGAACCGCTGAGTCATGCGGCGGTGGTGTCGTGGGCGGGGATGCGCGGGGTGGTGACGTTGGCCGCGGTGCTGTTGCTGCCGGATTCGACGCCGCAGCTGCCGGTGCTCGAATTGCTGGCGCTGGTGGTGGTCGGTGGCACGCTGCTGGTGCAGGGCACCTCGTTGCCGTGGCTGGTGCGGTTGCTGCGGTTGCGTGGCCCCAGCCGCGCCGAGGACGCGCTCACCAAAGCCGATCTGCTGCACCAGGCTTCGGTGGCCGGGCTCGCCGAACTGGACCGCCGGATCGGCCCGCACACCCCGGAACCGGTGATCGAATCGCTGCGCCAACGCCTCACCTGGCGCAGCAATGCCGCGTGGGAGCGGCTCGGTCGTCCGGAGGCCGAATGGGTGACACCGACCGCGGAGTACCGGCGGCTACGGCTGGCGATGCTGGCCGCCGAACGCGACGCCGTGCTCGCCGTGCGAGACGTGGGTGCGGTGGATTACGAAGTGCTCCAGCATGTGCTGGCCCGCCTCGATCTCGAGGAGTCGATGATCGACCGGTTCGACGAGGACGACGACGACACCTCGACCGAACCCCTCGGCAACGCCACCGCCGGCTGCGCGCATCTGGAACAGGCACCCGACACCGCGCCGCCTGTGGGCGAACCGGTGTGCCGTGCGTGCCTGGACGCCGGCATGCGGTGGGTGCATCTGCGGATGTGCCTGGAGTGTGGGCACATCGGCTGCTGTGAGTCCTCGGTGGGCAACCACGCGACAGCACACTTCCATGCCACCGCGCACCCGGTGATGCGCAGCGTCGAACCGGGCGAGCAGTGGCGCTGGTGCTATCTCGACGAACTGCTCGGTTAGCGGCGGTGGGAGTAGATCAGGCGCGCGTACTGCGACAGGAGGCGGTCGAGTTCGGTCGGTTCGCCGGTGGCGGCGAGCTGCTGGTAGCCGATGAGCATGGCCATGCCGACTTCGGTGACCACGGCCGCGGTGTCGTCGTCGCCGATGACGCTGTCGATCACCCGGTGCACGGTGCGCCTGCGTGATTCGTCGATCCGTTTGACGGTGACGTGGACCGATTCGTCGTTGGCGGCCCAGGCGCGCAGGGCCGCTTCGGCGCCGTGTTCGAGGCCGCCGGTGAGTTCGGACATGGCGCGTACGTCGGCGTCGGGGTCGCCGTGACCGACGTCGAGGGCGCGTAGCTCGACCATCTGCCGGTTCTCCCAGTGTTCGAGCAGCGCGTCGACGAAGCCCTGCCAGGAGCCGAAGTGGTGGTAGAACGAGCCGCTGGTGACCCCGAGACGACGGCAGAGCACGCCGATGTTGAGACCTTTGAAGCCGAACTCGGCGAGCACCGCCACAGCGGTGTCGAAGTACTGCTCCTTGGTAACCACTCGGGACATCGCGATGCCGTTCTGTTCGTGCGGGCAGGGCCGAAGAATGCGAACAGTACCCCATCGTATCGAGGGCCCAGAGCACCGTAACGAAATCTATTCTGTGGCCCGAACGCCGTCGCATCTCCCGAAATGCCAAGGGCTGGAACATAATCGGTGCTCCATGCCGCTAAGGGAGGTCCCGGATGGAATAACGGAGCAATAGCTCTGTAAAGTATTGTTCAGTAGGGGCCCCTGTTTCACGGCCCCGCGGACCGTGCTCGACGCCATCGAAACCCTGTTGCCCGAACAGGTTCCGCCGCCTTCGCGGAACCGTCGTTTGCGGGTGAACGGTAGGCACCGCCCCGGCGCATGCCGGGAAGTGCTGGCGCACATCTGGTTACGCACCGAAAGGAACCGCATGCCCACCCTGCGCCGTCACGGCACCGTCGCCGTCCTCGACCTCGGCGACGGCGAGAACCGCTTCTCCCCCGACTTCCTCACCGAGATGAACACCCACCTCGACACCGTCGTCACCACCGGGGCGCAGGCCATGGTGACGACCGCGACCGGCCCGGTCTACTCCCACGGCCTCGACCTGGAGTGGTTGGCCGCCAACGGGGACCAGGCCGCCGGCTACGTGGCTGCCGTGCACACCCTGCTCGCCCGGGTGCTCACCCTGCCGATGCCCACGGCCGCCGCGATCGACGGAGACGCGTTCGGGGCGGGCGCGATGCTGGCGCTGGCCCACGACTACCGCGTGATGCGCCCCGATCACGGATTCTTCTGTTTTCCCGAGGCCGAGCTGCGGATCCCGTTCACCAACGGGATGGCCGCCCTGATCCAGGCGAAAGTGCCCCCGAAGACGGCGATCGCGGCCATGACCACCGCACGCCGCTTCGACGGCACCGCGGCCGCCGCCTTCGACCTGGTCGACACCACCGCCGCCGAGGTCCTCGACGCCGCCCTCGCCTCGGTCGCCCCACTGGGCGGCAAGGATCAGCCGACGATGACGGCCATCAAGTCGGTGATGTTCGAGGGAGTGCTCACCGCCTTGCGCGGCAAGAACTGATCACGGCAGCCGCGGGCCCTTGCCCAGGTACACATCGCCGCGGTCGTCGGTGGCCCAGCCACCGCCGGTATACCCGTCGAGGACGAAACAGGCGTCGCAGAACTGTTTCCCGAAGACCGACAGGAAGATGCTGCGGTACTGACTGATCGCCCGCATCTTCACCGACTTGTAGGCGGCCTGGGCGGCGGGCTGGGCCTCGAGGAAGGCGTAGCGGCGGAAGTCGGCGACCGGTTCGCTCGAGAACCGGACCAGCCCGAGCCGGTTGAGGTTGCCCAGGTAGTGATGGTCGCGTTCGGGCATGGCGCAGCCGGCCATATTGGCGATCATGCTGATCCCGTCGGCGAGGCGTTGGGACCCGATCCCGAAGGGCGTCTTGGTACGGATGTCGATGGCGGGCTGTGGTCCGGCGACGGCGAGGAACCGCAGGATCCTTGCCTCGTCGGGAGTCAGATCGTGCAGGATCGGCACGAACGAGGGGTGCACGTCGCGGGGCTGCTGCGCCGAGTCCCAGCCCTCGTTGATCATGGCGTCGCCGATGGTCTTGAGATCTTCGGCGTCGACATCGGAATCGATGGCGCGCAGGGCACCGGAAGCGGTGGGCGCCAAGCCGAGCGCGCTCAGCGCCGCCCGCCGCAGCACATCGACGCGTTCGTCGATGATGCGCGACATCGGTTCGCCCGCCCGGATGTCGTCGACCAGTTCGGTGGCCGTGTGCACAGCGCCCTTGGTGACGGCACCGACGAATTGCCGCATCGTGAGCCCGGCGATGCGGGCCAGACCCGCCAGGTCGGTGGGGATGCCGGAATCGCGGTCGTCGTTCATGTTCACGCTCCGAAGACCAGTAGGTGCACGCCGCCGACGAGGGCGCCGAGGATGCCGCCGTGCAGATACAGCAGCCAGGCGTCCTGTTCGATGGCGGTGTACAGCATTTCGACGAATTCCTCGGGCGGTAGTTCGCGCAGTTTCTCGGTGGCGAGCTCGTCGACGCTGGCCGCTGTCGACTGGGAGAACTCCACGTCCTCGACCAACCAGGGCTTCATCTCGGTGGCCAGGCTCGCGCCCGCGGTGGCCTGGATGGCGTCGAAATGCCGTGGGCCGACAGCCAATCGGGTCACCGACCGCAGCGGGCCCAGGATGCGGTCGATCTCGAGCTGCAGGAAGTGGGCGATCACCGCGCGGGTCTTGTCTCCGCTCGGCCCGTCGAGCAGTTGCTCGGTGACCACGTCGAGGGTGACGATCTGATACCCGATCGCGTGCCCCAGATCGGCCGCCGCTTGGTACTGGCGTTTGGCGAATTTCGCGACACCCCATGGGTATTTGTATCTCGGCTGCGGCGTCGCGGGCTCGAACACCACTTTGATCGCGATGATGTTGACCAGCACACCCACCACCGCGCCGCCCAGCACGACGACCAGCCACGCGGGGAACAGATGCACCAGGGTGTGCAACCAGCCGGGCAGCTCGATCATCGCGGGTGTGTCACCGTGCGGGGAGCTGTAGTGCAGCAGCGACAACCACAGCGCAACGACCACACCGAAGGGGAAACCCAGCACCCCACTGCGCGTCATGAACCGCAGTTCGGGAGCACCGAGTCCATAGATCACGTCCTTGAGCAATTCCGGGCGGCGCCGCAGATATCCGACGACCATCAGCTTCACATCGAGCAGCTGGTCGATATTGGCGCCGATGAAGTCGAAAGCACGGTCGGTGATCGCGGGCAGTTCGGCTTCGACCCGCGCGTAGATCGCCTCACGCGCGCGCGGCGGCATGTCCGCCCACAGCTGCGGGTGTTCGGTGGTCATGATCGAATCGACCATCGAGCGCACATTCGGTAACGCCACGTGCGCGACCTGGGCGGAGATCTTGCGCGGATCCATCTGGTCGAAGAAGTCCTTGGCCGTGCCGATCTTGGCGACGGCGTTGTCGACCATCAGGCTGGCCATCTTCTCCGCGCGCGCCGGGATGAACCCCTGGAAGCCGAGAATGCCGCCCGGCGCGAACGTCGGCAGGATCTGAACTTTGCGCGGCAGCAACGGGAACAGCGTTTTGAGGCCCGGCACATAGAAGCCGGTGAATCGCACCGGCGCGAACAGCATGATGACGCCGGTCCAGTTGGTGATCAGACCCGCGATGGCGCTGAAGATCGGAATGCTGATCATGTCGACCCAGAACTTGCTGAGTCCGGTCATCTCTTCCCAGTTCAGCAGGCCGAAGAAGCCCGCCGCCTCGATCTCAGCATTCATCCGGCGTCCACTCCGTCGTGTTCCGAACATCGCGCGTTTCGGCCATCTTAGGGGACAGATCGGGAGGTTCCGGGCAAGTTCGGCACTTACCCGCAATATCGGAGCAAACCTGCGATCATGTCCGGACCCGGCGTTGGTTCGACCCTGCGCAGGTACGTATTCCAGGCTAACGCGGCGGGTCCGGCTCCGGGTCGGGATCGTCGGACCCATGGGTGGTGGCGACCAGCAGCAGGTTGGTGTCGATGTCGTGGGTGACCTTGTTGGCCACCGATCCGAGCAACCGCGCGGGTCCACTCATCCCCCGGTTGCCGATCACCACGAGGTCGTATTTCCAGGCGGCGTTGCACAGCGCTTCGGCGGGCGGCACGCCGGTGAGCACGTCGTGGCCGAGCAGTTCGGGATCGTCGAGGTTCAGGGCCGCGTGCACCTGGGCCAGGGTTTCCGCGCCGTCGGCGTCGGTTTTCGTCGCGGTAACCAGGAACGGGCGCGCACCGAGTTCCAGGGCCAGGTCGTAGCCGCGGCGCACCGCGAGCATCGAACTGGGTGAGCCGTCGGTGGCCAGGCCGACGGTGGTCCAGCGTTTGGGCACCTTGTGGGTGAACAAGACGTCGGTGGGGCTGTGGTGGGAGACGTGGTTGGCGGTGGAGCTGGTGAGCCGGTCCTTGGAGCGGCCGAGCCCACGCGCCCCGATCACCAGCAGCGTGCCCGGGTCCTGCGCACCGACTTCGAGCAGCGCCGCGCTCGGTGTCCCCGGCATGTCGAGGGCCGTCACCTGCGACAGACCCGCCTCGACGAGCGCGGCGACGGCGGCGGCGCTGATCCGCACGGCCGATTCGGGATCGAGGGCGGACTTGCGCGCCTTTTCCTTCCAGACGGTCAGCGCGGTGATCGGGACTCCGAGCCGGAGCGCGACCTCACCGGCGACGGTGACCGCCAGTTGCGCGGCCTCCGACCCGTCGGTTCCCACCACGATGCGCTGGTAGCGGTCCATGGGACCCTCTCCGATCCGACGACGGCGGTTCGCCACAGTATAAACACCGCACGCTCCGGCAATCTGGCCGCAAATGCCGGCGCCGGGTCAGAGGGCGATACCGAGGAGTCCGTCGACGGCGTTGCGCACCAGGGCCGGGGCGGCGGTGTCGGTGCCACCGTAGGCGATCGCCTGCTCGGCCCAGTTGTCCACCGCGACAAGAGCTTTGGGGGTGTCGAGGTCGTCGGCCAGGTGCTGACGCAGGCGGGCGACGGTGTCGGTCGCCGACGGCCCCGAGGCGAGCGACACCGCTTCGCGCCAGCGGGCGAGCCGCGCCTGGGCCTGGTCGAGAACCGCGTCGGTCCACATGCGGTCCTGCCGGTAGTGCCCGGCGAACAGGCCGAGGCGGATCGCGGCGGGATCGACTCCGGAGCGGCGCAGTTTCGAGACGAGCACCAGGTTGCCCTTGGACTTCGACATCTTCTCGCCGTCGAGCCCGATCAGCCCGGCGTGCACGTAGTGGCGGGCGAAGCGGCGGGTGCCGGTGATGGCTTCGGCGTGCGCGGCGGAGTACTCGTGGTGGGGGTAGATCAGGTCCGAGCCGCCGCCCTGCACGTCGAATTCGGTGCCGATGCGGTTGAGCGCGATCGCGGCACACTCGATGTGCCAGCCGGGGCGCCCGGCGCCGAACGGTGCCTGCCACGACGGTTCGCCGGGGCGTTCGGCGCGCCACAGCAGGGCGTCGATGGTGTCGCGCTTGCCGGGCCGGTCGGGGTCGCCGCCACGTTCGGCGAAGAACTTCTCCATGGTGGCGCGGTCGTAGCCCGACTCGTAGCCGAACTGTTCGGTGGCGTCGGTGCGGAAGTAGATGTCGGGATGTTCGGCGTCGTCGACGATGTAGGCGGCGCCGGAGGCCAGCAGTTTCTGCACCACCTCGACGACTTCTTCGACCGATTCGATGGCGCCGATGTACTGGCGGGGCGGCAGCACCCGAAGGGCGGACATGTCCTCGCGGAACAGGTCGATCTCGGAGCTGCCGAGGTCGCGCCAGTCGATGCCGTCGCGGGCGGCGCGTTCGAACAGCGGGTCGTCGACGTCGGTGACGTTCTGCACGTAGTGCACGTCGTGTCCGGCGTCGCGCCACAACCGGTTGACCAGGTCGAAGGTCAGGTAGGTCGCGGCGTGGCCGAGGTGGGTGGCGTCGTAGGGGGTGATTCCGCAGACGTACATCTTCGCGGTCGCGCCGGGGGTGACCGGGCGGACCTGGCGGTCGGCGGTGTCGTACAACCGCAACGGCGGCCCTGCTCCGGGGACGGTCGGAAGGGCGTTATCGGACCAGGACTGCATGATTCGAGGGTAGAGCCCCGGCCGGAGTGCTCGCCTCGCGGGCCGGTCCACCCGGTTGCCCGGCCGGATTCGGCGCGGCCCGCAACCTGCACACAAACGTGTTCGACCGGCGCTGTCAAGGGTTGCGCTCACGAGGATTCCCAGGCCGCAGGGGGTGCGCCTGTGCGGTGGGCCGTTGTGTCGCGGTCTCGGTCGCCGAATCCGCGAACGGTAGCTGTAGTCGTCGGCACGCCGCGCGCCTGCTCCCTATCATTACCTATTTGCACCTATTCGAACGTACCTATACGGTTGTTTCATGCCAGAAGGTTTCTATTCGGTGGAACAGGTCGCGGAATTGCTCGGACTGCATGTCCGCACCGTGCGCGGATATGTCCGCGACGGCAAACTGCCCGCCGCCCGCATCGGCAAGCAGTACCGCATCACCCACGACGACCTCGAGACCTTCACCGGCCTCCCGATCAGCGCACCGAAACCCGCGACCGCCGGGCACGCGGAGGCCTCCTGCATCGTCGAGATCGACGACATCGACCGCGCCACCGTCGACCGAGTCGCGACCCTGCTCACCGCCACCGCCGCCACACGCGGTCTTGGCGGGCGGGCATTACGGGTCGAGACCAGCTACGACCCGGCACGCGGACGCCTGAAAGTGATCCTGCTCGGCGGGCTCGCCGACACCGCACGCCTGCTCGACTACCTGGACGGAGTCCTCGCCCCATGACCACCATCTACACCTCCGAGCACGGCCGCGAACGCATCGCGCAGCGCTACCGCGAACATCTGGCCGGCTGGCCGGTGCCGTGGGAGCAGCGGCTCGTCCCGACCGCCGCCGGTGAGACGTTCGTGCTGGTCTGCGGACCGGCCGACGCGCCACCACTGGTACTGCTGCACGGTTCCGGGTCCAATGCGAGCGCCTGGCGCGGCGATATCAGCGAGTGGGCGGCCCACTTCCGGGTGTACGCGGTCGACCTACCCGGCGAGCCCGGTTTCAGCGCGCCCACCAGGCTGGCGCTGGACACCGACGCCTGCGCGCACTGGCTCGACGAGGTTCTCGACGGGCTGGGGCTGGACACGGTGTCGATGACCGGGATGTCTCTGGGTGGCTGGACCGCGTTGGACTACGTGACCCGCAGACCGGGCCGGGTCGGGGCGCTGGCGCTGCTGTGCCCCGGCGGCCTGGGCAGGCATCGTTACGGGTGGCTGGTGAAAGCCGTGGGTCTACGGCTGCTCGGCCGTCACAGTGTGCGTGACATGGCACGAACCGGTCTGGGGCTCACAGGTCCGGCGGCGGAGGAAATCCTCGACGACGTGGAACTGGTCTTCACCCATTTCTCGGCCCGCTCGGGAAATCTACCGAGGTTCTCCGACACGCAGTTGCGGTCGGTGGGTATTCCGGTACTTGTGATCGTCGGCGAGCGTGACGCACTGTTCGATTCGGCGGGCACGGCTCGACGCGCTCGGGCATTGGCCGATGCGCAGGTGCGTCTCCTGCCCGGTGTCGGACATGCCGTGCTGGGGCAAAGCGAAGCCGTACGGCACTTCCTGCTCGCCCACTGACCCCTTGTCGCCGCGCCCCGACTCGCGGCAACTCAGGGGGTCGGTCAGGCCGGGCGGCAGTGCAGGTTGAGGTTGTCGGCGTTGGGACCGAGCAGGGGCAGCGCGTAGAAACCGGCACCCACCTGGTCGGGAGCCTCGACGACGACCTCGGGCAGCCAGGCGCCGGTGGTGCGGTCGGTGGCGGTGCAGACGTAGGTCTGGTCGTCGAACCAGCCGGCGGGGAAGGCCTGGGCGGGAGCGGCGACGACCGCGCCGAGCAGCAGAGCGGCGGCGGATCCGGTGACGATCGAACGAGTCGACATGGTGTTCCTCTGATGATGCGGGGACAGCGAAAGTGCTTGGAGCACACTAGCACCGGCATCGTCGTACACCCAGGAAAATCCGTGCCGGTCAGAAGGGTGTACGCACCCGCGCTTTCCCGCCCTGCGGACCGAACATGTGCAGGATCTCGACGCTTCGATCGCCTGCGGGCCCGAACCAGTGGGGCTGGTCGGTGTCGAACTCGGCGACCTCCCCGGGGCGCAACAGCAGTTCCTGTTCGCCGAGGATCAGCCGCAGGTCCCCGGCAAGCACATACAGCCACTCGTAGCCGGCGTGGGTGACCAGTCTCGGAGTGTTCGGGCCGAGGACCTGTTTGAAGACCTGCATGCGTCCCGGATAGTCGGTGAGCGGCACCACCATGCTGCCGTTGCGGCTGCGGCGTGGGATGAGGTGCACGCGTGGGTCACCGGTGGCAGGCGCGGCGATCAACTGATCGAGCGAGACCCGGTGTGCCCGCGCCAACGGCAGCAGCAGATCGAGGGTGGGGCGCCGTTTGCCGGTCTCGAGCCGCGACAGCGCGCTCACCGAGATACCGGTCTCGCCCGACAACTCGTGCAGGGTCAGGCCACGACCGCGGCGCAAGGCCAGCAGGCGCGGACCGATCTCGTCGATGATCTGTGCGTCGTCCACACCCCCATTTTGCGGTCTTCGCAAAATCCCTACCTGTTCGCCCGACCGCGCCTCGACGATTCTCGCCATGATCGACACAGCGAAAGACCGAGCCCTCGGCTCGCGACGACGATGGGCGGTGCTGGCCGTGTGCAGCACAGGCCTGTTCCTGGTGGGGCTGGACACGACCATCGTCAACGCCGCCGTGCCCTCCATCGCCCGCGACCTGCACACCGGAGTCCGTGGCATCGCCTGGATCGTCGACGCCTACACCTTGGTGATGGCGAGCCTGCTCATCTCCGCGGGCGCTGTCGCCGACCGGGTCGGGCGGCGACGGGTGTTCCGGGTGGGGCTGGTGCTGTTCGGTGCGTCGTCGGTGCTGTGCGCGGTGGCCCCGACGGTCGGTGTGCTGCTCGCCGCGCGGATCGCGCAGGGCGCGGGCGCGGCGATGTTGAGCCCGGTGGCGCTGGCGATCGTCGTCGGGGTGTTCACCGACCCGGGGCAGCGGGCACGCGCGATCGGGGTGTGGGCGGCGGTGTTCGGGGTGGCGATGGCGGCGGGCCCGGTCGTCGGCGGTGCGCTGGTGCAGAGTCTGGGGTGGCGTGGGGTGTTCTGGGTGAATCTGCCGGTGATCGCGGTGGTGCTCGTGCTGACCGCGCTGGTGGTTCCCGAGTCGAGAGCGGTGCGGGTGCGACGGCTCGACGGACTCGGGCAGGTGCTGCTGGTGATCGTGGTCGGCGGGTCGGTCGGTGTGCTTCTCGAGGGCCCGCGTCTCGGCTGGGCTTCGCCGGCGACGATCCTCGGATCGGCGGTGGTGTGCGCGGCGATCATCGCCTTCGTCCGGCTCGAAGGCCACAGGCCCGAACCGTTGATCGACCCCGGTCTGTTCCGTCGCGCACCGTTCACCGCCGCTGTGTTCAGCGCGGTCGCGGTGTTCGTCGCCCTGGGCGCCACCTTGCTGCTGACGACGCTGTATCTGCAGGACGCGCGCGGGATGTCACCGGCGGCGGCCGGTGCGGTGATGCTGCCACTTGCGGTGCCCGCGATCGTGTTCGCCCCGCTCTCGGGTGTGCTCGTGAGCCGCCACGGTGCGCGGCGACCGCTACAGCTCGCGGGCGGATTCACCGCGCTCGGTGGTGGGCTGCTGTTCGTCGCGGTCGGCGAGCATCGCCCGCTGCCCCTGCTGCTGACGGCGTTGCTGCTGGTCGGAATCGGGTTCGGCTTCGCCAACCCGCCCATCACCACCACCGCCGTGAGCGGGTTGCCCGCCGACCGGGCCGGCGTGGCAGGCGGAATCACCTCCACCGCACGCCAATTCGGTGCCGCCCTCGGCGTCGCCGTCGCGGGCGGGTTCATCGGCGGCTCCGCGCACACGGAACTGGCTCAGGCCGCGCGCCCGGGCTGGGTTCTCGTCGGCTGCTGCGGGCTGCTCGTCATGCTCGCGGCCGGGTTCGCACCCTCAGAACGCGGGCCAGGGGATCGGGCGGGCCGAATTCGGTAGGGGCATGACCGGGCGTTCCAGCAGGGCTTTGGTGCGTTCGGTCAGTGCGGTGATCTCGGCGTCGGTGATGTGCTCGGCGAGCGAATCCGCTATCGGGCCGGTCAGATTCGTGGCGAACGCGGTGACATCGGCGATCAGTGCCTCGTCGATGGGCTGACCGGCCCACCCCCACAGCACCGTGCGCAGTTTCGGTTCGCTGTGCAGGCAGATGCCGTGATCGACGCCGTAGACCTGCCCGTCGACACCTTCCAGGGCGTGCCCACCCTTGCGGTCGGCGTTGTTGAGCAGCAGGTCGAGCACCGCCATGCGTTGCAGGCGTGGATCGTCGGCGTGCACGAGCGAGATCTCGTTGCCGGTGTCGTCGAGGGCGCGCAGCACCTCGCAGAACCCCTCGGGCACCGTGCCCGGTGAACACAGATCGACCAGGTCGAGGCGTTGGCGTGCGTCGGTGCGGTTGTCGACCGAGGTCACCCACCGCTGCACCATGCCAGGCCCGAACGGACCGTCGCGCAACACCGTTTCCGGGATGACACCCCATCCCAGCTGTTCGGAGATCAGGTACGAGGCCACCTCGCGCCCGGCGAGGGTGCCGTCGGGGAAGTCCCACAGCGGTCGTTCCCCGCGCACCGGCTTGTACACCACCCGCAGCGGCGCACCATCGGGCTCGGGTGCGGCGATCTCGCACACCAGCGTCAGGTTGCTGGCGACGCCGACCCGTCCGATGATCTCGAGCTCACCGTCGGTGATGCCGGACACGTCTCACTCCTCGTCGAGTTCGGCCGCACCGAAGATCTCGCCGCGCTTGTACCCGTTGGTGCGCACACACATGTGCCCGCGCGCCGACAGCGGTTCCCCGCACAGCGGGCACGGTGGGCGTCCGGCCGCGATCACCCGGGTGGAGCGCAACGCGAACTCACGCGCCTGCATGGGGGTGAGGAACACGCGCACCGCGTCGGGGCCTTCGTCGGTGTCGTCGAGCACCACCGATTCGTCGACCTCGGTCTCGGTGATCGCCAGCAGTTCCACCACCACGGCGTTCGCGTCGGCGTCCCAGCCCAGACCCATGGTGCCGACCCGGAATTCGGTGTCGATGGGAGTCATCAGCGGCGCCACATCGGTGACGTCCTCACCTTCGGGCGGTACCTCGGCCCCGAAACGGCGCGCCACCTCGTCGAGCAGCAACCCCATCCGGTCGGCGAGCACCTTCACCTGTTGCTTTTCCAGCAGCACGCTGACCACGCGCGGTTCCTGCACGGCCTGCAGGTAGAACGAACGATCGCCCGGCTCGCCCACGGTCCCGGCGACGAAACGATCGGGGGTGCGGAATACATGGATTGCGCGTGACACATGCACCTCCTGATACGTGACCCTCAACGACACTCACGAACAACTCTTGGTTCAAAGAGAATCGCGGTGTCTCACATTCCCATTATCCGCACTCGCGGTCCCGGGTACTTCCCCACCGGGCAGCGGTGGCGGTGGTGTGCCCCCGGACAGGGCCGACAGGTCGGCACCGGTGTCGTTGAACTTCCACACCGACGGCCCGTGCGGGCTGTACCGGACCACACTGATCGAGGCCGGTTCCACCGCGATCCGCTGAAAACTGTCCAGATGCAGGCCGAGCGCGTCGGCCAGGATCGACTTGATGACATCACCGTGCGCGCACGCCACCCACAGCACGTCACGCCCGGCCTTGTCGGCGAGGCGGCGTTCGGTGTCGCGGATCGCGGCCACCGCGCGCTGCTGCACCTGCGCCAGACCTTCACCACCGGGGAACACGGCGCCGGAAGCGTGTCCCTGCACCACTTTCCACAGCGGTTCGGTGAGCAGTTCGGCGATCGGGCGCCCGGTCCACTCGCCGTAGTCGACCTCGATGAGTCGTTCGTCGTGCTCGGGTTCGAGGCCGAGTTTGTCGGCCAGCGGGGCGACGGTGCGCTGACAGCGCAGCAGCGGTGAGCTGGCGATGTGTTCGATCGGCAGGGTGGCGAGCCGGTCGGCGACCGCGGCGGCCTGTTCGGTTCCACGGTCGGTGAGCTCCACACCGGGTGCGCGCCCAGCGAGGGTGCGCGCGGTGTTGGAGGTGGACACTCCGTGCCGGAGCAGGATCACCGTCATGGGACCAGCCTAACCATCAGCGGGCCGCGGGCTCAGGTGGCGGAGACGACACCCGCGGCGAGCAGGCCCATCACCGTCAGGCCGAGGATGATCCGGTAGCCGACGAACCAGTAGAAGGAATGCTTGCCGACGAACTTGAGCAGCCACGCCACCGAGGCATAGCCGACGACGAAGGCGAGGACGGTCGCGACCAGCAGTTGTGGGCCGCTGGCGTTGAGTCCCTCACCGGCCGGTTCGAAGGCGTCGGGCAGGCTGAACAGGCCCGACGCGGTGACGGCGGGAATGGCGAGCAGGAAGGAGAACCGCACGGCCGCTTCCCGTTTCAGGCCGAGGAACAGGCCTGCGGTCGAAGTGGCACCCGAACGCGACACGCCCGGGATCAGGGCGAGGCACTGGGCCAGGCCCATGATGATGCCGTCGCGGGTGGTGAGCTGTTCGATCGGGCGGGCCTTCTTGCCGTAGTACTCACCGGCGGCGATCACCAGCGCGAACGCCACCAGCATGAACGACACCAGCCACAGGTTGCGTGCCCCGGTACGGATCTCGTCTTTGAACAGGTAGCCGAGCACCCCGATCGGGATGGTCGCGATGATGACGTACCAGCCGATGCGGTAGTCCAGCTCGCGCTGGGTGTCGCGTTCGTGGGCTTCGCGGGCGCTGCGGTCCATCACCGGCAGTTTGGTCGTCACCCGGTCACCGACGGCCACCGCACGCTGCGAGCGTTCGCGCCATCGCATACCGAGGGTGGTGAACCAGGCGATCAGGATGCGCCAGATGTCCTTGGCGAAGTACACCAGGACCGCGGCCTCGGTGCCGAGCTGGGTGACGGCGGTGAACGACGCGCCCGCGTCGTCCCCGAAGAACACACCCGAGACGATGCGCAGGTGTCCGGAGGAGGAGATCGGCAGGAACTCCGTGAGCCCCTGCACCAGTCCGAGTACCAATGCCTGGAACCAGGTCATCGACTCGCCCACCACATCCTCCTACCACTTCTCGCGCCCGAAAGATCGCGTCCTCCTGGGCTTTTGCTTGCTCGCCCGGCCGTGTGGGCCCGCGATCCCGCAGCGACCCTACCCGTCGGGCCGGATCGGTGTCGTCGGCCCACCGGTGAACCCGACTCGCACCGGGTCGGCGCGGCGGTGACGGCCACGCCGCGCATTAGGCTGGGCGCCGTGACGAAAGCACGGGCGCGGTGATGGAACAGCGAACGGTGGGACGAAGCGGACTGCGGGTGTCGCGGATCGGGTTGGCGACCCACACCTGGGGCACCCATACCGACGCCGAGGAGGCCTCGGTGCAGCTGGCGGCTTTCGCCGATGCCGGGGGAACACTGATCGACCTCTCCCCCGTCTACGGTGACGGCGCCGCGCATCAGATCCTGGCCGGTTTGCTCGGTGAGGTGGTCTCGCGTGAGGACGTGGTGCTCAGCGGGTGCGCGGGTGTGGTGACCCACAAGCCGGGCGCGGGAGTGGGCGACACGGTTCCCGCGCCTGCCGCGGTCGGCCCGGTCGTCGACGCCTCCCGGCGCACCCTGCTCCGCCAGCTCGACCGCACACTCGCCGACCTCGGCACCGACCATCTCGACATCTTCAGCATCGCCGCCTGGGACCCCTACACACCTCTCGAGGAGGTCTCGACCACCCTCGAGACGGTGATCGCCACCGGACGGGCCAGGTACGCGGGCGTGCGTGGGCTCAGCGCGTGGCAGCTGGCGAGCCTGGCCGCGATCGGCCCGGTCACGGCCGCGCAGACACCGTATTCGCTGCTGGCGCGCGCCCCCGAGAACGACGTGATTCCGGCCGCACGCCATCACGGGGTGGGGATCATCGCTTCGGCGCCGCTGGCCGGTGGCATCCTCACCGGCAAATACAGCGACGGTGTGCCCGCCGATTCGCGCGGTGCCGACGAGTCGACGGCCGCCGAGATCCGCCGCCGCCTCGACGACGACCGCGCGACCCGGGTGGTCGACGCGCTGGTCACCGCCGCCGACGGGCTCGGTACTTCGCCACTGGCGGTGGCGCTGGCCTGGATCCGGGACCGGCCGGGTATCGCGAGCATGATCGTCGGTGCGCGCGATATCGGTCAGCTCACGGGGGTGCTGGCAGCCGAGACCCTGGAATTGCCGCGCGCGATCGCGGCCGCCCTCGACGATGTGAGCGCCCGTTCGGAATGATGGCTAGCCTTACCTGCATGAAACTGCGTGGTGTGCTGACGGCGATGCTGGCGGCGACGGTCCTGACCGGCGCCGTCGCCTGCACCGGAAGCAATCCTGCATCGACTGCACAAACCCGTGGGCCGGTGACCGCCCAGTTCGCCGACCTCGACCCTGTCCCGATCGGGCCCGCCCCCACGCCGAAGATGCCCGCGACCGCGCGGTCGTTCGACGGCACCGAGGTGACGGTCACCGATGCCTCGCGCATCATCGCCGTCGACCGGTACGGCACGCTGGCCCAGACTGTCTGGGCGCTCGGTCTCGGTGACAACCTCGTCGGGCGCAGCACCTCCGCCTCGTTCCCCGCCGTCGCCGACGTACCGAATGTGGCGGGCGGCAACGGCAGCCTCAGCGTCGAAGCGGTGCTCGCCCTTCGCCCGTCGGTGTTCCTCACCGACACCACCAGCGCCGCGCCCGCCGTGCGCGATCAGCTGCGCGCCGCCGGTGTGACGGTCGTGTACTTCGACCCCGACCGCAGCATGGACGGTGTCGTCCCGCAGATCGAGGCCGTCGCGACCGCCCTCGGCGTGCCCGACGCGGGCCGCGCGCTTGGTCAGCGCACCCGCGACGAGATCGCCGCCGCCACCGCCCGCGTGCCCTCCGCCGACCCGAGACCCAAGATCGCGTTCCTGTACCTGCGCAGCGCCGCGATCACCATGATGGCCGGTCCGGGTTCCGGTGCCGATTCGCTGATCACCGCGGTGGGCGGAGTCGACGCGGGGACCTCGGCCGGGCTGAGCGAACCGTTCACCGCGATCACCAGTGAGGCGATGATCGCCGCGTCGCCCGATGTGCTGCTGGTGATGACGGACGGCCTGAAGTCGGTGGGTGGGGTCGACGGTTTGGTGAAGGTCCCCGGCATCGCCCAGACGCCTGCCGGGCGTGATCGGCGCGTGGTCGACATGTCCGACGCGGTGGTCCTGAGCTTCGGCCCCAACACCGGCCGGGTGATCTCGGCGCTGTCCGATGCCATCTACGGGAAGACGTCATGACCGCGCGAGCAGCAGGTGTGACCTGCCGGGCGCGCGTCCTCCAGCCGGTCGACCCGGTCGTTCGGCGCAGCCGGCGATGTCCGGAGTTCGAACCTCTGGCGCCGGTTACCGGCGAAGCGCCGGGCGGTGGCGACAGCTCTCGCCCTCGACAGCCAGCTCGGCGTCGCCGCCCGATGACGACTGAGCCTTCCCGCTACGAGCTCCGAGACGTCGCATGAGTGACGCCCCGGAGCTGATCAAGTCCGCCGACCCGGCGCGGATCACCGATGCGACGCCTGACCCGCTGCCGCGTCCGCGACACCGCGCTACCCGGGTGACGGTGGTGTTCGTGGTCGCCCTGGCCGCATTGGTGATCCTGGCCGTCGTGTCGGCGGTGCTCGGACAGGTACCGACCACTGCCGCGGAGGTGGTGGGCAGCGTCGCGCACCGGATCGGACTGGATTTCGGGCCGATGCCCGCGCACCCGGCCGGCGAGGTGACGCTGTGGGAGGTGCGGTTTCCCCGCGTAGTGCTGGCGATCCTGGTCGGGGCAGTCCTCGCGACAGCGGGTGCGTTGTTGCAGGGCGTGTTCGCCAACCCCCTGGCCGAACCGGGCGTGATCGGGGTGTCCGCCGGTGCGGCGGTCGGTGCGGGCACGGTGATCGTGATCGGTGGCGCGTTCGTCGCCGCCTGGTCGATCGCGGCGGCCGCGTTCGTCGCCGGGCTCGTCACGACGGCGCTGGTCTATGTGCTGTCCCGTTCGGGTGGGCGCACCGAAGTGGTGACATTGATCCTCACCGGCGTGGCGATCAACGCGTTCGCCGGTGGTCTCATCGCGCTGCTGCTGTTCATCGCCACCCCCGCCGCCCGCGATCAGATCGTGTTCTGGCAGCTGGGCAGCCTCAACGGCGCCACCTGGCCCTCGGTCGCCGTCGTCGCCACCCTCGCCGCGAGCGGCATCCTGGCCGCCGTGCTCATCGCGCCGCGCCTTGATCTGCTGGCGCTGGGGGATTCCGCCGCCCGCCACCTCGGCGTCGACGTGGAGCGGCTGCGCAGGCAGGTGATCGTGGTGGTCGCCGTGCTCACCGCCGCGGGTGTCGCGTTCAGCGGCATCATCCTGTTCGTCGGCTTGATCGTGCCGCATGTGGTGCGCATGCTCGTCGGGCCGGGGCACCGGGTGCTCGTGCCGCTCAGCGCCGTCGTCGGGGCGGTGGTGTTGCTCGGTGCCGACGTCGCCGCGCGCACCCTGGTCCGCAATGCCGACCTGCCCCTCGGCATGCTGACCTCACTGATCGGCGGCCCGTTCTTCTTCTGGCTGCTGCGCCGCACCAGGGCCAAGGCCGGAGGTTGGGGATGAGCACACCGAGCCCGTCCTCTTCGCGCCCGGTACTCGACCGAACGACCGCGAGTACCCCGGTTCAGCGGCGGAAGGCGACGTCGTGGCGGTCGCTGTTCGCCCGTACTCCCGATGTTCCAGCGCGCCCGGAACCGGGCACCGTCACGCTGCGGGCGACGGATCTCACCGTGCGCCGTGGTGAGCGCACGGTTTTGGAGGACGTCGACTTCCGGGTGGCGGCCGGTGAGATCGTCGCGCTGGTCGGACCCAACGGCGCGGGCAAGTCGAGCCTGCTCGCCGCCCTGGCCGGTGAGCTGGAGCCCACCTCGGGCACGGTGAAACTCGAAGGCCACGCCCTGTCGCACTGGACCCACGCCGACATGGCCCGCCGCCGCGCGGTCCTGCCGCAATCGCACACCGTCGGCTTCCCGTTCACGGCCCGCGAGGTCGTCGCCATGGGTCGCGCGCCGTGGCTGCACACCCCCGCCGCCGACCGCGACGACGAACTGATCGCCGCCGCCCTGGCCGCCACCGACGTCACCCACCTCGCCGCCCGCACCTTTCCCGCCCTGTCCGGCGGTGAACGCGCCCGCGTCGCCCTGGCCCGGGTCCTCGCCCAGGACACCGCAACCCTGCTCCTGGACGAACCCACCGCCGCCCTCGACATCGGCCACCAGGAAGCGGTACTGCGACTCGCCGCCGACCGTGCCGCCGAAGGCGCGGCGGTGGTCGTGGTGGTGCACGATCTAGGGGTGGCCGCGGCCTACGCCGACCGCGTCACCGTCCTCGACGAGGGCCGGGTCGCCGCCGACGGCCCACCGCGAGAAGTCCTCACCCGTGACCTGCTGACCAAGATCTACCGACACCCGGTCGACGTCTTCGACCACCCCGTCACCGGCCTGCAATTGGTCCTCCCCGACCGCACCCGCCCCTGAACCACCACTCGCACCACGCTGCGACGAACGCGCCTGCCGTCACCGAGCTCCGCAGCGGCCCGCCCCCGCTACCACGGCCGGCAGGTGTAACCGGCGGGGGCTGGCCCTACCGGAAACCGCCGCCGAATCCACCGGAGAAACCCCCACCGGAGCAGCCGGAGTACCCACCGCCTCCGTCGCCCCCATAGTTGCTGGAGGGGCCGTAATACTTCCCGGACCGTCGTGGCCTGCTCGGATCGTGTGGATGCGGATCGATCAGCTCACCGGTCAGCGCCTGCCAGCCGTTGGCCTCACTCGAATACCTGTCCGTCAGGGCCCGTCGGGTTTCGGCACCCCACAACACCTGCGTATACGGATGGTGTTCGCGCTCGGCACGCAAGGCTTCCTGCACTTCGGCCACGGTCAGTTCGCCCTGGGCCCCGAGAATGGCGTCCAGTGTGGACATGTAGATCCGAAAAGTGCGCGCATTCGAGTAGTCGGTGATCTCGTAGGCCCACTGTGCCCCGGTGGCCGCGTCCAGCGCCGCGGCACGACGCGAACGGATGCGCTCTCGCTCGCGCTCTCGTTCTTCCTCGCGCCGCCGCTGTTCCTCTTCGATGCGTTGCCGTTTGCGTCGGTGCTCTTCTTCGAGGAATTCGGTCAGGTCGCCGGTACGTTGCTTGTACTCCGCGATCACCCGGTGGAACTCGGCGCGCAGTTCGGCCGCGTGCGTGTCGTAGTTCGCGCGCAGCCGCCGGTTTCTTCTCGTGTACCGCAGCGACCACAACAGGGTCCCGCCGAGTGGCGGCTCGAGGTGCGCACCCACTTCCCGTGCGCGGGCCTGTAATTCGCTGATGGCGCCGAGCAGGTCCTCGGTCGCCGAACGCCACCGGTCGTAGTCGCTGTCGGAGACCGCGGTGTCCGGGTACGCATCCGATCGGAAGCCCGGATCGCTCACGCACGCGAGATAGTCGTGGTCCCGGATCAGTACACCGATCACATCGAGACGCCGATTCTCGACCAGGTTCGCCAGTGTGTTCACGTGTACCGTGCGGCCCATACCTCATTGTGACAGAACTACGTTGTCCGACACGGCCTTTCACACGGGCCGATCCACATGATGACCCCGTGGTCGACCGCGCCCTCCGCTCCGGGGCCGACCGCCGGGTTCTCCCTCACCGCCAGATGATCTTGAGCAGGGCGGGGGTGAGCACCATGCGGATGATCGTGGCGTCGATGATGAGCGCGACGATCATCCCGTAGGCGATGTACTTCATCAGCACCAGATCGGAGAACCCGAACGCACCGGTCACCACGATGAGGATCGCGGCGGCCGAGGTGATGACGCCACCGGTGTGGGCGACGCCGTAGCGGATCGACTCGGTCGCATCGGCACCGGAGGCGCGTTTCTCCGCGATGCGTGAGAGCAGAAATACCTCGTAGTCGGTGGACAACCCGAAGATCACCGTCACGATCAACGCGACCACCGCGAACATCAACGGCCCCGGCGTGAACTGGAAGACGCCCGCCCCGTGCCCTTCCACGAAGATCCAGGTCAGCACACCCAATGTGGACACCAGGCTGAGCGCGCTCATCGCCACGGCCTTCACCGCGAGAATCACCGACCGGAACGCCACGATCATCAAGGCCAGGGCGGCGGCGACGAGAATCGCCAGCAGCAGTGGCAGCCCGTCGATCAACCCGTTGATGCTGTCGCGTTCCAGCGCCGGAATGCCGGCGACCATGATCTCGACGCCCGGTGGTGCGGGCAGTGCGCGCAAGGTGTCGATCACCCGGTCGGCGTCGCGTTTGTCCCCGAGCCCGGCCGAGAGCACGTTCACATCGTTCTTCGTCGGCGCGGCCGGTTCGAACCGCCCGGTCAGACCCGGAACCTGGTTGGCCTCGAACCGGATGTCGCTCAGTTGCTGCGGGGAGGCGCCGACCACCACCAGTTTCAGCGGTTCGGTGCGGAACCCCGGGAACAGCCGGTCGAAATCCTCCTGCGCCACCCGGGCGGGGTTGTCGGCGGCCAGGTACTTCTCGCTGATCCCGCCGAACTCGATGTGGCGCAAGGGGATACTCAACGCCAGCAACCCCAGCACGATCGGGATCACCACCGCCCACGGCCTGCGCATCGCCCAGATCGCCAGGCGGGAGAAGAACCCGGCGTCGATCTGGGCCTCGGTCTTGGTGCGGGAGAACCGTTTCCACCCGAGCCAGTCGATGCGCCGCCCAGCGATGCTCAGGGCGGCGGGCAGCGCGGTCACCGACAGCACCGCCGCCAGCATCACCGCCGAGATGCCACCGTAGGGCACCGAGCGCAACACCCCGTTGGGAAAGATGAACAAGGCGCCCAGGCTGAGCGCGATGATGCCGGCCGAGAACTGCACGGTGCGCCCGGCGGTCGCCACCGTTCGCGCGGTCGCTTCCTCCACGCTGCGTCCGGCGGCCAACTCCTCCCGGAATCTGGTCACCGTGAACAGCCCGTAGTCGATCGCCAATCCGAGGCTGACCAGCGTCATCACGGCGCTGGCGAACACATTCACCTCGATGTGGTCGGTGAGCACCCGCAGAATTCCCGAGGTGCCGAGGATGGTGAGCCCACCGATCAGCACCGGCAGCAACGCACCGATCACCCCACCGAACACGAAGTACAGCAGGATCGCCACGATCGGCAGCGCGATGATCTCCGCGCGCCGGATGTCGTGCTGCATCCCGATGTTGATGCCTTCGACCACCGGCTGCAACCCGGCCAGCTGCACCGTCGTCCCACCGGGTCCGCCGCCGGGCACTCCGGCGTTCAGGTGCGGTTTGAGTGCCAGGTAGTTGTTGACCGTTGCCGTGCCGCCGCCACCGGCCAGCCCGATGCTGGCGAAGGCGTGCTGTTTGGTGGGGTCGGAGGCGTTCGCCGAGAACGGGCTGTCCCAGTAGCTGTCGATCTTGTGGATGCGCTCGCCGTGCTCGGCACGTAAACCGTTGAGGGCGGCCAGGACAGGGCCGCGCACCGCCGGATCGTCGACGGTGGCGCCTGCCGGGGCGGTGTAGATGACGATGAGGTCGCCGTCGGTGTCGCGCCCGAAGGTGTCGTCGGCCAGTTTCGACGCGGCGACCGATTGGCTGTCCTCGTCGAACCAGCCCTCCTGGGTGTAGCGACCGGCCAGGTCACGGCCGTACCACCCGGAGATCGCCACCGCGAGAACGAACAACCCGAGCACGAGAAAACGATGCCGGTGGACGAACCGCCCCCACCGCATCGACCGCGATTCCCGCATCTCAGCCGCAGGCGGCGGTGCGGTAGTCGGCCGAGCGCAGGATGCCGCACAGATCGGTGCGCGAGATCTTCCACTTCCCGTCGATCAGCACGAAATGCACGATGGTGGTGCGGACATTGGTGCCCGACCCGTCCTTGTCCAGGCGCATGGTCGCGGTGAGCGTGCCGTCGCGGTTGTCGAACACCGGGTCCACGACCCCGTACACGGCGTGCGGGTTGTCGCGCAGCGCCTTGTACATGTCGGGGATCGCGTCCTTGAACGCGGCACCGTCCTCGATGAGAGCGGTGCGTTCGTCGTCGGGCAGGTTGGGGTCGAGCGCGCGTTTGATCTGCGCGTCGAGTTCGGCGGCGGTCGGCAGCGGCACGTTGGCCTTGCTCGACGAGATCGCGACCGAGGAGGACAGGGAGGCGTTGGCCGAGGACCGTGCGGCGTCGACCGAGGCCTCGTCGGTCCCACCGCAGGCGGCGAGGACGGCGAGGGCCGTGAGGCAGGCGGTGGCCGCAGCGGCCCTGGCGAAAAGTGTGGAAGACATCACCATCTACATACCATCAATGACGGCACCGATCCGGCCGAGGATGCCGCGAACACTGGTTTCGGGTCGATGCACGGGCTGCGCGTGCTCGATCAGGTCGCGCACGAACGCGACGACGCTTCGCTCGTCGTCGAGGTCGATATCGGTGACCTGCGCGCCGGCCTGGGCCACCACATCGGCCGAGCCTGGCACGGTTTCGCCCAGGTCGGGACGGTATATCTGAACGGTCAGGGTGGCGCGCCGGGTGCGGAAGGCGAAGGGCCGTCCGTCGTCGGTGGTGCCGAAACCGTGGGCGAACGGGCCGAGTGAGAGGTCATCGATACCGAAACCCGACGCGGTGGGCTCGGTCATCGTGTGTTCTCCTGCCGCTGCGAGGGGCGATCAGTTGTCGACACGTCAACAGTAACGCGCGTCACCGACGTCGCGGCGCGGGCCACCCGGTCGGAGCTACTGGTGAGTCATCATGGTCAGATGGTGATCTGTGGTCATCTCGTGCGGAATTGAAGGAGTTCGGTGCATGCGCCTTCGTGGCTCGGTCGCCTCGACGTTGCTGGCGGCACTTGTGGTGGCCACCGGTTGCGCGGGTGAGGACAGCGGTCCCTCTGTGCCGACCCGGGAACCGGCGACCGCCGCGGTCTCGCCCGTCGTGGCAGGTGTCCCGGCCGGGAGTGTCACGCCGCTGCCGGCAACGAAAGCGCTACTGGCCGAACGGGCGACCGGTCGGCTCGCCGCGCTCGACACCGCGGGCACGACGCTGGCCCTGATCGACTCGGCGGGCACCCAGCGGGTCACCCTGCCCGTCGCGGGCGCCGCCCTGGCGCAGGGGACGGCCGGAGAGGTGCTCGTCGCCGCCGACCGCCGGGTGCTGCGGGTGCGTGCCGATTCGGGCGCGATCACCGAACTGCCCGTCGAGGGTGACGTGCGCAGTGTGCAGATCCGGCCCGACGCGACCCTGGTCGTCGGCACCGCCGACGGCACCGTCCGCGTCCTCGACCCCACCGGCGTCGTCACCCGCACCGTCACCGGTCTGGTCTCGGCCGACGCGCTCGCGGTCACCGGCGACGCCATCACCGTCCTCGACCGCAAACAGACCGCCGTCGTCGGTGTCGGCACCGACGCGCTCGGCCTGATGCTGCGCGCGGGCGACGGCGCGACCAATGCCCTGGCCGACCCGCACGGCCGCATCCTCGTCGCCGATACCGACGGGGGTGAACTGCTCGTCTACTCGGCCGGTCCGCTCGTGCTGCGTCAGCGGTTCCCGGTAGCATCGGCGCCTTACGCCCTGGCCTACGATCCGCGCTCGGACACGGTCTGGGTGTCGTGCACAGAGAGCAACGAGGTCGTCGGGTACGACCTGTCGACCGGCATCGGTGTCGAGGTCGACCGCTTGACCACCGTGCGCCAGCCCGACGCGATCGCCGTCGACGAACGCACCGGCGACCTGTTCGTCGCCTCGGCCGCGGGCGAGGGCCTGCAGCGGATCGGGGCCGGACAGCGGAAGAGAGGGCTGTGATGGCGACTCCCCCGAGCTGGGAGACCAGCAACGACGACTACGAATACGTGCCGCTTCGCCTGCCACCGGAGGTCACCCGGGTCTCCGCCTCCATGCGGTTGGCCATCCAGGCCGAATTCGGTGGCTGGGAACTGTCGCGAGTGCGCGCCTACACCGACGGCAGCCGCCGGGTGTTGTTGCGCCGCCGCAAGACCGCCGTCCTCCCTGTGCCCGAACCCGGATTGTGAGCCGACCCATGTACGCCCTGCTATTACGTTTGATGTTCCTGATCCCGCCGGAGCGGGTGCACCACCTGGTGTTCGCGGCCCTGCGGTTCGCGACCTGGTTCCCGCCCACGCGGTGGCTGGCGCGCAAGCTCACCGTCGTCGAGGACCCGATCCTGGCGACCACCGCGTTCGGTGTCGATTTCCCCGCGCCGCTCGGGCTGGCCGCCGGTTTCGACAAGAACGCCGACGGCGCGAACACCTGGGGGTCGCTCGGCTTCGGGTTCGCCGAGATCGGCACCGTCACCGCCCAGGCCCAGCCCGGCAATCCCGCCCCGCGGCTGTTCCGGGTGTCGGCCGATCGCGGCCTCATCAACCGCATGGGTTTCAACAATCACGGCGCGGCCGCCGCGGCCGCCCGCCTGCACGGCGCGCACCCCACGGTGCCGATCGGCGCGAACATCGGTAAGACCAAAGTCGTCGAACCCGATGCGGCCGCAGCCGATTACGCCACCAGCGCGCGCCTGCTCGGTCCGCTGGCCGACTTCGTCGTGGTCAACGTGTCCTCCCCCAACACCCCCGGCCTGCGCGATCTGCAGGCGGTCGAATCGTTGCGCCCGATCCTGGCGGCGGTCCTCGAGGTGGTGTCGGTGCCGGTGCTGGTGAAGATCGCCCCCGACCTGTCCGACGACGACATCGACGCCGTCGCCGACCTCGCCGTCGAGCTGGGTCTGGCCGGCATCGTCGCCACCAACACCACCATCCGCCGCGACGGCCTGAAGACTCCCGCCGCCGAGGTCGAGGCGATGGGCGCGGGCGGGCTGTCCGGTGCCCCGGTGGCCGAGCGTTCCCTGCAGGTCCTGCGCCGCCTCTACGCCCGCGTGGGCGACAAGCTCGTCCTGATCTCGGTGGGCGGAATCGAAACCCCCGAGCAGGCCTGGGAGCGCATCCTCGCCGGTGCCACCCTGCTGCAGGGCTACACCGGTTTCATCTACGGCGGCCCCTTCTGGACCACCCGCATCCATCGCGGCATCGCCGCCAACCTGCGCGCGGGCGGTTTCACCTCCCTGGCCCAAGCCGTCGGCGCCGAACACCGCACCGCGAAGGCCTGAACCTCACCCGTAGTACACATTCCGCGCACGGTCGCCGTGCGGCAATTTCGGCGGCCCCCACCCGACCCGGCGGTCGGGCGGATCGTGGAACGATTCGCCCGCGGGTTCGCGACCGGCGCGCGCGTCGAGTCGTTTGGCCAGTTTGATCAGCGCCTGCTGCCACATCATGCCGAGGATGTCGGCGCGGGCGCTGATCTCGGCGTGGGCGATGCGGTCGTAGGCCATGCCGAGATCGCTGACGAGTTCGTCCAGTTCCATGCCCGCGCGCGCCTGTTCCGTGGTGAGCAGATAGCCGGGCAACCAGCTCAGGGTCCAGGAATCGGGGCCGACGCGTTCGGCGTATTCCGGTGTGCGGTCGCTGCGCATGGTGTCGTCGGTGCGGAAAATCATCGCGGACCTGCCTTCCCCGGCGGGCGCTTCACCTGTCCGGGTGTCCGGCGGGGCGGGCGCTCCCCCGTAACCCAGTGTGGCATTTGCCTTTTGTCCGGGTCAATTGCCATTGTAGAGAGGTAATTGCCGCAAACCGGGCGTGGCAAACCCGGCATTGTGGCGATCGCAGTCCGGCGCCCGCGTGGTCGCGGGTCGTCAGGTGACGGGAGGCAGACATGTCGATGGTTCCCCAGGACGCCCGTGTCGCCGCTATCCGCAGCATTCTCACGCGCCTCGGCAAATACTCCGGCCTGAGCGCGGAACGCTTGCGCCACACCGAAATCGACGCCGCGCCGCTGCTCGAGCTGCTGTCGGTGCGCAGGCACGCCAGGCGAACCGGTGACAGTGTCGAAGCCGCGATCCTGCCGGTGGTGCGCGAGGTCGCCCAGTGGCTCTCCCCGACCGATCGGCTCATCGTCGATGCCGCCCTGTGTCTGGGGCTGTGGCGGGACCGGCCGGGCGTCGGTGTCGATGTCGATCGCCTGTATGCGGACAACCTCGGCGAACGTCGAGAGGCCTTGACCGAACAGTGGGTCGCGTTGCACACCCTGCTCGATGTCGACCCGATCCCCGAGACTCCCACCGTCAAACGCCTGCGCACCGTCGCCGAACACGCCGCGTTCACTGCCTTGGCCGGGCTGCTCGCCGCCGACTCCGGCTATCCGATGGCTCAGCCCGCCGCGCCCGCGCCGACCGCGCCGCCGCCCGCCCAGCGCGGGGTGGTGACGGTGTTCGGTGACGCGGTGATCGACCACCTGTACCGGGTGGACGACTTTCCCACCGCCACCAGCGCGGCCAGCGGCAGCTTCACCGGCCATCCCGGCGGCAAAGGCCTCAACCGGGCGGTGGCGGCGGCCCGGCTCGGCATCGACGTGCACCTGGTGTGCGCGGTCGGCGACGACGAGTACGGCCGCCGCATCCGTGAGTTCCTCGAAGCCGAGCGCGTGCACCTGGATCTGGTGAAGGTGGTCCTGTTCGCGCCGTCGCTGGTGACCGCCGTCGTGTTGGCCCCCAACGGCGAATCGCGGATGATCGGGTGCCGCGACACCCGCGTGCAGTTGCAGGACGAGGACCTGCACCGCCCCGAACTGCGTGCCGCCCTCGAGTCCTCGGATGTGGTGATCCTGAGTTTCGAGCAGCCCCCGGCGGTGATCGAACAGGTGCTGGCCACGGTCTCGCAGCTGCAACCCAAACCACCCGTGATCGTGTGTCCCACCCCGTCGATGCCGGTTCCCCAGGGGCTGTACCAGCATTTCGGCGCCGTCGACTACCTCGTCGGTACGGCCGCCGAACTCGCCGCGCTGCTACCCGACGTGCCCGCCGAGTCCGGCGACGACATCGCCCGGTTACTGCGCGGGCTCGGCGTCGGCACCGTGTGCACAGTCGAGAACTTCCAGTGCGTGGTTGCCTCCGACGCGGTGAACACCGTCATCGATCACTTCCCGCAGGTGCTCAAGGCCTCCGTCGGTGCGGCGGCGGCGTTCACCGGGGCGCTGGCGCATCGGCTGGTGAACAGCCGAACCGCGCTCACCGCAGCCGATTTCACCTGGGCCACCGCCGCGATGATTCCGACCCAGAAGCTGGGCGCGGTCGCGGTGACCATGCCCGGTGTCGACGACATCGATCGCATCGTGCGCCTGTACGCGCCGCGCGCCTGATCCGGGGGTAAAGTCGCGGCGTCGCACCGCACCCCGTCCCACCTCGGAGGATCGTTGACCATCCTGTCGTTCGGCAGTGCCGCGAGCACACGCGCCGGGTCCGACACCGCCCACCGGTTGGGCCGTGCGGGCGGGCAGCTTCCGGTGCGGGTCGTCGAGATCCCCGACCCCGACGACGGCGGGCATCTACTGGTTTTCGGTGATCCCGGCGACGGGTGCCTGGTGCGGCTGCATTCACGCTGCCTCTACGGCGAAAGCCTGGGCTCCGACGACTGCGACTGCGGCGCCGAACTGCGCACCGCGATGGACCGTATCCAAGCCGAGGGCTGCGGTGTGCTGGTCTACCTGGAGCAGGAGGGGCGCGGCGCCGGCCTGATCTGGAAGGCCAGGGGGTACCGGGAAAGCGAATTGTCGGGCGCCGACACGTTCCAGGCTTATGAGCGCCTCGGCCTGCCCGCCGACACCCGCCGTTTCGCACCCGCCGCCGACGCGCTCGCCGAGCTGGGCTTGCGCCGGGTACGCCTGCTGACCAACAACCCCGACAAATGCCGGGCCCTGACCGACGCGGGCATCGAAGTGGACCCGGTACCGCTGACGATCACCCTTTCCTCGACCCGCGGCAGACGGTATCTGCAGGCCAAACGCGTGCACCGTCACCACACCATCCCTGTCGACGATCTGGTCGCCGGCACCCGCCGCCGGACGTGGTGGTGGCCCGGTCGCCGCAGGTAAACGCCCCGGGATTCCCGGCATCCGGCTACGATATGTGAGCCGTGCCACTTTTGACGCCTTCGCCTCGAGATGATGCGAGGAAGGTCGTCTCATTGGTTCGGCACTTCAGCTCGGCCTATGGGAACAGGGATATGACAGAGATCGGTTTCGCGCACGCTTCCGGGGTCACGGTGCACACCGTACCCGCCGCCTTCCAGCAGACCGCCGCCTTGCGGCCCGGCCAGATCGCGCTGCGCACCGTCGGCGGCACCCAGGAGATCACCTGGTCCGAATACGCCACCCGGGTGCGCGCCCTGGCCGCCGGCCTGGCGAAACTCGGTGTCGGACACGGCGATTCGGTGGGCATCATGCTCACCAACCGGCCCGAGTTCAACCTGGTCGACACCGCCGCCCTGCACCTGGGCGCCACCCCGTTCTCGGTGTACAACACCAGCTCGCCGGAGCAGATCGCGCACGTGTTCGCCAACGCGGGTAACCAGGTCGTCGTCACCGAGCAGGCCTTCCTCGATGTGATCCGGGAATCCGGCGCCGAGATCGCGCACACGGTCCTCGTCGACGGCACCGCCGAGAACACCGTGTCCCTCACCCAGCTCGAGTCGGACCCGCTGCCGGACTTCGATTTCGACGCCGCCTGGCAGGCCGTGGAGCCCGGCGACCTGGCCACCCTCATCTACACCTCGGGCACCACCGGCCCGTCCAAGGGCGTGGAGCTCACCCACAGCAATGTGATCGCCCAGGTCGTCGGCCTGGTTTCCGGCCCGCTGCCGGTCGGTTTCGACGACCGCGCGGTGTCGTATCTGCCCGCCGCCCATGTCGCCGACCGCATTTCCGCGCACGCGATCAGCCTGCTCACCGGTGTGCAGATCACCACCGTCCCCGATCCGCGTGAGATCGCCGCCGCCTTGCCCGACGCCCGCCCGACGGTGTTCTTCGGCGTGCCACGGGTGTGGCAGAAGATCAAGACCGGAATCGAGAACAAGCTCGCCGTGGAACCGAGCCCGGTGAAGAAGGCGCTGGCCAACTGGGCGATCGGTGTCGGCGTCGCCGATGCGCGCGCCAAGCTGGCGGGCGAGGGCTCGTCGCTGCTGCTCGGTGTGCAGCACAAGATCGCCGACGCGCTGGTGCTGTCGAAGTTGCGTGACACGCTCGGTTTCGCCGAACTGAAGGTCGCCGCCTCCGGTGCCGCCCCGGTGCCGCCGGAAACTCTCGAGTACTTCCTCGGCCTCGGCTTCTCGGTGAGCGAGGTGTGGGGCATGTCGGAGACCTCGGGTGTCGGCACGTTCACCGAGATCGACAAACCGCGCCCCGGTTCGGTCGGTCGCGTCATGGACGGGGTCGAGTTGCGGTTGGACGCCGACGGCGAGGTCCTCATCCGTGGCCCGATCATCACCCGCGGTTACCGCAATATGCCCGACAAGACCGCCGAAGCCATCGACGACGCGGGCTGGCTGCACACCGGCGATGTGGGCACGCTCGACGCGGACGGCTACCTGCGCATCGTCGACCGCAAGAAGGAGCTCATCATCAGCGAGGCGGGCAAGAACATCGCCCCCTCCAATATCGAGAACGCTATGAAGGCGGCCTCGTCGATGATCGGTCAGGCCGTCGCGATCGGCGACGCCCGCCCCTACATCACCGCCCTGGTCATGCTCGATCCCGATGTCGCCGCCCTGCGCGCCAAGGAGTTCGGTGCCACCGACGCCACCCTGGCCGAGCTGTCGCGTCGCCCCGAGATCATCGAGGAGGTCAAGGAGGCGGTGCTCGCGGGCAACCGCAAGCTGTCGCGGGTGGAGCAGGTGAAGCGGTTCCACATCGTGGAGACGCTGTGGGAGCCCGGTGGTGACGAGCTGACCCCGAAGATGTCGCTCAAGCGCACCCCCATCGCGAACAAATACGCCGACCGGATCGCCGAGCTCTACGCGGCCGAACCGCCCGCGGGCGTCGTGAACGTGAAGTAGGTCCGAAAGAACCGGTGGCTCCGCATCCGTGCGGGGCCACCGGTGTTTTCAGTGCTGTTCGTAGGTGCCGACGAGGGTGGCACGACCCAGGGTGTGGAAGAACAGGTTGAACCCGAGGTAGGCCGGGGTGGCATCGGGGCCGACTTCGAGTTCGGGCACGTCGACGGCGTGCACGACCACGAAATACCGGTGCGGCCCATGGCCTTTCGGCGGACCCGCACCGACGAACCCGGGGAACCCGCCGTCGTTGCGCAACGACACCGCACCGGCGGGCAGGGTGCCGCCCTCGCTGCCCGCACCGGTGTCGAGCGAGGTCACCGAGGCGGGGATGTTGGCGACCGCCCAGTGCCAGAATCCCGACGCGGTCGGGGCGTCCGGGTCGTACACGGTGACCGCGAAACTCTGTGTGCCCTCGGGGAATCCGGACCAGCTCAGCTGTGGGGAGATGTCCTTGCCACCCGCGCCGAACACCCCGGAGACCTGATCGTTGGCCAGCGGCTGACCGTCGGTGATGTCGGTGGAGGTGAGGGTGAACGACGGTACCTTCGGCAGCGCGTCGTACGGGTTGTAGGTCATAGCGGCCTCTCTGTGTTGTTGGCGGCTGGGCCCGCGGGTTCAGCTGTTCAGCAGGAAGTGTTCCAGCACCCGGGTGCCGAATTCCAGGGACTGCACCGGTACCCGTTCGTCGACGCCGTGGAACAGGGCGGTGAAGTCGAGGTCCGGCGGCAGCTGCAGCGGCGCGAAACCGAAGCAGCGAATTCCCAAGCGGGCGAACGCTTTCGCGTCGGTGCCGCCGGAGAGCATGTAGGGCACGGTTCGCCCGTTGGGGTCGTTGGCCAGCACCGCGTCGTTCATGGCGTCGACGAGGTGGCCGTCGAAGGTGGTTTCGTAGGAGTCGAGTTTGGTGATCCACTCGCGTTCCACGTCGGGGCCGATCAGTTCGTCGACCTCGCGTTCGAACGCGGCCTGACGCCCTGGCACCACCCGGCAGTCGACCACGGCCTCGGCGGTCTGCGGAATCACGTTGGCCTTGTACCCGGCCGAGAGCATCGTCGGGTTGGCGGTGTCGCGCAGGGTGGCACCGATGATGCGGGAGATGGTGCCCAGCTTGGCGAGCTGACCTTCGATGTCGGGACTGTTCGGGTCGAACTGCAGGCCGGTTTCCTCGGTGACGGCGGCCAGGAATTCGGCCACCGAGTCCGAGAGCACCACGGGGAAGGTGTGTTTCCCGAGCCGGGCCACCGCGTCGGCCAGGATGGTGACCGCGTTGTCCTCGTGCAGGAACGACCCGTGACCCGCCCGAGCCTTGGCCCGCAACCGCATCCAACCGAGACCCTTCTCGGCTGTCTCCACCAGGTACAGCCTGCGTTCGGTGCCGTCCGGGCGCGGCACGGTCAGCGAGAACCCGCCGACCTCACCGACGGCCTCGGTGACGCCGTCGAACAGGTCGGGCCGGTTGTCGACCAGCCACTGCGAACCCCATTTGCCGCCGTTCTCCTCGTCGGCGAGGAACGCGAAGACCAGGTCTCGCGGCGGCACGGTGCCCTCGGCCTTGAACTGGCGCGCCAGCGCCAGGGTCATCCCGACCATGTCCTTCATGTCGATAGCGCCGCGCCCCCACACGTATCCGTCCTGCACGGCCCCTGAGAACGGGTGCACGCTCCAGTCGGCCGCTTCGGCGGGAACCACGTCGAGATGTCCGTGGATCATCAGCGCACCCCGGCTCGGGTCGGCCCCGCGCAGGCGGGCGAACACATTGCCGCGCCCCGGCGCTCCCGATTCGACGTACTCGGTCTCGTACCCCACCTCCTGCAGTTGCGCCGCGACCCACTCGGCACACTCTCGTTCGCCCTTGGTGGTCGCGAGCTCACCGGTATTGGAGGTGTCGAACCGGATCAGCGTACTGACCAGCCCCACCACCTCGTCTTCCGCGCGAGACCGTCGATCGACTCCAGAACTTTCACCAGATGCCACCACGCCCCTTTCCTACCACTGTTCGTCGTCTGGACGCGCCCCGTGTAGGCCTCACCCCGATATTTAGATGTTGGCTTAATTAAATCTGTGCTTAAATAAGGGGGTGCACGCTTTGGACATCCTCGGGGATCCGGTTCGCCGCCGGATTCTGGAACTGCTCGCCGCCGGGGAATGCGGTGCGGGCGCGATCAGTGACGCTGTGCGACAGGAATACCCGATCTCCCACCCCGCGGTGTCGCATCACCTGCGGGTACTGCGGGAGAACGGGTTCGCGACCGTTCGCGCGGAAGGCACCCGGCGCCTCTACGCGGTCGACAGCGCCGGTATGCGGCAGGCCGACGAATGGCTCGACCGGTTCCGCCACCTGTGGCAGACCCGGCTCGACGCCCTCGATACCGAGATCGCCCGCGGCAAACGCGAGCGACGCAGCTGAAGGAGACGGCAATGCTCGACATCATCGATCAGATCAACCGCACCATGACAGATCTCGGGCCGTCGAAACAGGTGCGGCTCGCGCGGACCTACGACACGACCACCGAGGACCTGTGGGAAGCGTGCACCGACCCGCGGCGCCTGTCACGGTGGTTCGAGCCGGTCGGTGGTGAGCTGCGGGAGGGCGGCCGCTACCGCCTCGACGGCAGCGGAACGACCGGCACCATCGAAGAGTGCGTCGCGCCGACACGGCTGCGCATCACCTGGGAGTACGGCGACGACACGAGCGTGGTCGAGGTGACGATCACCGGCACCGAGGATGGGGCGACCCTCGAGCTCACCCACACCGTGCCGGACAACGAACACTGGCGAACCTACGGCCCCGGCGCCACCGGCGTCGGCTGGGAAATCTCGTTCCTGGCAGTGGGTTTTTTCCTGTCCGGTGACGACAGGGCGACCCCGGCGGAGCTGGAAAAGCTGCTGGCCACACCGGAAGGCGCCGAGTACATCCGGCGCGCCGCGAGCGCCTGGGGCGACGCGCACACTACCGCCGGGACCGATCCGGCGACTGCCCGCACGGTCGCCGACCGCGTGGCCGACTTCTACACCAGCGCCGAGTAGCGACGAGCGGAGGCAAGCCCTCAGGAGCCTCGCACAGTCGCGGCCAACGCCTCGTCTGCGAGCGCTTTCGCCGCCTCTCGCGGTGCGTGGTGGGCGAGGGCGTTGACGAGATCGCGGATTCCTCGCCGCATGTCCGGCGTGAAGCGGGCGTGACGCGCCACGTCGAGTTCGTTGGCGATGGTGAGGACGGCGAAGTCGTGCAGGTCGGCCCCGGTGATCGTGATCGCCCCGCCGGTGAAGCGGTCGGTGACCCGCAGTGACGGTTTCCCGAGTTCACGGTAGGTCGGTGTGCGCGCGCAGGCGCCGTAGCGGTAGACCAATTCCTCGGCAGGACAACCGATCACCTCGGTCAATCGGTGTCGCCGCGTGGTCGGCAAGAGTGCCGTGGCGAACCCGTCCGTGCCGTAGCTGGCGTGGCAGATCGCGGCGAGCCGGGTGCGTCGTGGGGCGTTCCACTCGGCGGTGATGGTGTGCACGCGCCGCAGGTGAGCGAGCAGGTTCCCGCCCGGGTGCTCGACGCGTTCGGCGCCGAGTGCTCGCTGGAATTCGAATGCCACGCGCACGGTGTCCTCGTCGAGACAGGTATCGGCGTGCACCGCGATGAGATCCGCGAGTTCTTCCGGCGCGTCGCGGGCAACCAGGTGCCCTGCTTCGGCGATCACGGCGGTGGTGACGCGCCGGTTCGCCCGGCGCAGACGGTGCACATCGTCGTCGGCGAGGAAGGAGCGGGCGCCGCGCACGAGCAGGATGGGCTGGTCCACTGTGCCGATGATGGTGAGCAATGCGGGCCCGGATCCGAGGATGTCGTCGGTGAGGTCCTCGAGACTCGCGCCGAAGCCCTGGTCGCGCAACCAGGTTCGTGTCGGCTCCGGGTCCGGATCGGGAACGACGTCCACGAGGACCAGTCCGGCGACCCTGGACCGGACGGCAGGTTCGGCCAGCGCCGCCATGGCGGCGAAGCCACCGAGGGAGGCTCCGGCGACCACCACGGGTCCGGATTCACGGCCGATCAGCGCGGCCACGTCGTCGGCGAGCGGCCGAAGCGTGGTGACCTGCCCGGAACTCTCGCCGTGGCCGCGCAGGTCGACCGCAACGGTGCGGTAGCCACGCGCCCCGAGCCGTGCCGCGATCGGCGACCACACGCCGCGACGCTCTCCCCCGGCATGCAGCAGCAGGACCGTGGGTCCGTGGCCACGGACCGTGGCGCGCAGTGTGACGTCGCCGAGGACGATATCGGTATGGATCATCGCGGTATCCCAAACCTTGACATGTCCAGGTAACGGTAGGCCTTGCTGCCTTGGTGGGTCAAGGTAGTGTGACGATGTGAGCATGCCGAGAGTGCGGAGGCGTCCTGCGGAGGCGCGTCAGGCGATCCTCGACGCCGCCGCGACGCTTCTGGCCGAGGGCGGTCCCGCGGCCGTGCAGGTTCGTGCGGTCGCCGCCCGTGTCGGCATGACCGACGCGGGCGTCACCCATCACTTCCGGAACCGGCAGACCCTGCTCACCGAACTTCTGCGGCACGGCGGCCGCCGGCTTCGAGCGGGCCTCGCGAACATCGTCGCGGCGTGGCTGGACGACAACGCCGACCTGCCCGCACTCATCACTGCACTCCACGACTTCTACCGCGGCGGCTACGCCGATCTGGCCGTCGCCCTGCACGCCGCGGGTTGGCGTGACCGGGGCAGCGGCATGCTCGACCCCGTCGTCGAGGCCCTGCACCGTGCCCGCCCACCGGACAGTTCCCTCGACGACACCCGCCACGCGGTCGCGGCTCTGCATCAGGCTGTGGCGATGGATGTCCGCTACGGCAACGCTTTCCGGCGCAGCGCCGGGCTCACCGACGCCGCCGCGACCTTCGACGCGCACGCACAGTGGTGGGCACACCACCTCGAAACCACCCTCGGCCTGTCCGCGCCCGGCCGAGCTCAGGGTTCGAGCACGTAACGACCGCGCGCCCCACCTTCGGCCATGGCGCGGTGGGCCTCGGCAGCCCGGTCCAGCGGCAGGACCGCGTGCACCCGCGTGGGCAATCGGCCTGCCGCGGCGAGGGCGAGCAGCTGCCCCAAGCGTGGTCCGTCCGATCGCACCATCAGCACGTTCACGGTGATCCCCCGCTCCACCGCGGGCACGATATTGGGCCGGACACCGACGAACACGCCACTGTCGCGGACCGGTTTCAGGCCCCACGTCTGTTGCGGGGTGGCGTCGACGACCGCGTCCCACCCGGGTTCGACCGCGGTGACGAAGTCGGCGCCGAGTCCACGCACGAACTGTTCGTCGGCCGCTCTGGCCAGACCGGTGACCCGCCAGCCGCGGTCGGGTGCGAGCGCGGCGACACCGGCCCCGATGGCACCGGCGGCTCCGATCACCAGCAGCCGGTCACCGTCGGTGGGTGCGTCGCCGAGCATGTCGACGATCTGTGCGGCGCTCAGACCACTGAGTGGCACCGTGGCCGCCGGGACCAGGTCGAGCCCGTCCGGCACGACGGCGAGGTCGGTGGCGGGCACGACGAGTTGTTCGGCGTAGGTGCCGAAGTCGCGGTCGAAGCCGAGCACGACACCGGCGACTCGGGTCCCGACGGCCAGGTCCACACCGGGTCCGGTGGCCAGGACGGTGCCGGCGAAGTCCCAGCCCAGTCCGGTGTGTACGGGTTGGTCGATCATCCCGAGACCGTGGAAGAAGCCGCTGACGACACCGAGGTCGGTGGGGTTGACGGGTGCGGCCGCGACAGCCACCCGAACCTCACCGGGTCCGGGCTCGACGACGGGGACGTCGATGATCTCGATCGAGTCTGGTCCGGCGGGTGCGCGGACGACGGCGGCCCGGAAAGTGCCTGCTGTGTTCATGATTCGCTCCTCCATCAGTGCTGGTGGATTCCAGCCTGCTCGCACGACTTGGAAGGGAGTTGGAACCGACTCGGACGTCGCCGTGACCTGCTGTGTCAGCTACGGATCGCCGCGGCGGCGCGGGCCCTGGCCGTGGTTGACCAGTGCGGGGCATTCCACATTTCCGCGATGTCGGCTGCCCGAGCGAAATGCGCGGCCGCCTCGTCGCTACGACCGAGGAACACCGCGAGTTCGCCCAGTACGTGCGCGACCGGGCGCACGGCGAGCGACACGCTCTCCGCGCCCGCGGGCGGACCGTCGCGGTGTGGCAGCAGGTCCGTGTAGACCCGTTCGGCGCCGTCGCGGTCGTTCACGGCGATCAGGGCCAGCGCGCGCAGGCTCGTCAGGAAGGTGAAGAAGAAGTCGGCTCGGATCGGGGCCGGTGGTGTGGGCACTACTTCGTTGCCGCGACCCGCGGCGTGCAGGGCCAGTGTCAGCAGGTCGGTGACCATCGGGCCGAGCGCGGCGTGGAAGGCGCGGACCTCGTCCAGGTGGGCGCCGAGGGTGCCGTCGTTGATCCAGATCGCCGCGCGGGCGATGCGGAGAAACCCGGCGGCGTGCACCGACCCGGCGCGTTCCATGCGCTGGGTGGCTGTGATGTAGCGGCGTTCGGCGTCGGCGAACCGTCCCTCGATCAGTACCAGTGTCGCCAGGGCGATCTCGGCTGCGCCGACCGCTTCGGGCATCCGGTAGGCGCGGGCCAGGTCGCGCGCTTGTTCACTGACGCGACGCATGGTCGTCGGATCGTTGGCGGCGGCAGCGCCGGCGGCCAGGTTGAGCAGGGCGGTGATGCGGTACACGGGCAGGTCGTGTTCGGTGCCGATCGCCAGGAGTTCCCGCGAGTACTCCTGGCGGCCCGAGGCGCGCGCCAGGATCAGCAGGGCGGCGGCACGCAGACGCGGGGAGGTCGCCGACTCGAGTGCTTCCAGGGCCGCGGGCATGACCGTCGGACCGTCTTCGCCGACCAGTTCGTGGGTGTAGGCGATGAGCAGATGGGCGCGCACGTCGCGGTCGAGGTCGGTGCGGGTGAGCAACCGGGCGAGCCGTTCGACGATCGGGCGGTCGATCGTGCCGTACATCCGGGACTGCCACGGCGTCGGTTCGGTCCAGGCGGTGAACGCGGCGATCATCAGATCCTCACGTCCCAGCGACTCGGCGAACGCCACGGCCTCCTCGCGCGTGCGCCTTGCGCCCGCGATGGACCCGGCCCTGACCTGTGCTCGCAGCAGTCTGCCGAGCAGGTCCATCCGTTCGTCGGGTTCGCGGGCAGCGGCGACGGCGTCGGTGAGGAGCACGACCGCCACATCGTGGGCGTAGCGCGCCTCGGCCAGTTCCGCGGCTTGCACGCAGTATCCGACGGCATTCGGCGATCCGGCCCGCGCCCAGTGGTGTGCCAGGGCGACGATGTCGCCGGAGCCTTCGAGAGCCTCGGCGATCCGCGCATGCATCCTCGTCGTGCGCGCCCGGCTGACACCGGTGACCAGGGTGTCTCTGACCAGGGCGTGCACGAACCGGACCCGACCGGGCCCCGGTTCGTCGAGCAGCCCGGCGATGACGCCCGCGTCCACGGCGTCGAGCACGCCGTCCTCGTCGGTGTCGGCGGCGCGCACGAGCACGTCGACCGAGCATTCCCGACCGGCCACCGCCGCCAACCGCAGCACCGATACACCGCTGTCGGGCAACCGTGCGAGCCGTCGCCGCAGCACGTCGCGGACACCCTCGGGAACCTCCGAGAGCGCGACCAAAGCACCTTCACCGTTGAGCAGGCGGGCGGTCTCGCGCACGTAGAAGGGATTGCCGCCGGTTCTTTCGGCGATTCCGGCCACGGTCGAGTCGTCGGTGTCGCATTCGGCCCGCACGAGTTCGGCGACGGCATCGCGGTCGAGTCCGGGCAGGTCGAGCCGCAGCGGGGCGGTGCGGGCCAGGGTGGCGAGTGTTTCGGTGAGGCGCTCGCTTTCGTCAGAACGGTAGGCGGCCACGATCAGGATCGGGGCCTTGGTGTCGATGCCGCCGGTGAGCAGTTCCAGGGTGGCGGCATCCGCCCAGTGCAAGTCGTCCAGGACGACGGCAACCGGTCGGTCGGCGGCGGCCGCCGCGAGCCAGGTCCACACGGCCCGGCGGAGCCGGAATCGGCCGGCTGCCGCGTCACCGTGCGCGGGCACGGAGTCCGCCAGCAGCGGCGCCAGGTCGTCGGAGAACGCTTGTGGCGCAGCGCTTTCGGCGATCGCTCGCAGGACTTCGACCCATGCCCAGGCCGGTGGTGCGCTGTCGACGTCGGGGCAGCGCCCGGCGGCTACGAGCCATCCGTCGCGGGTGAGTGTCATGGCGAGGTGCTCGAGCAGGGTCGACTTGCCCTGTCCCGCTTCGCCGGTGATCAGGGCGGTTCTCGCGCCGTCGGTGATCGCTTGCTCGGCGGTTCTGGTCAGGGCTGCGAGTTCGTGGTCGCGTCCGACAAACGGGGTGGGCGACCGGCGGTTGTCGAATGCCGTTGACGCTGAGTGTGATCCGGCGCTCCCGGAGTGATTCTTCCCCGGGTCGACCGCACCTGGTCCGGCCGCGCCGGGGCGGACTTCGCCGGCGTCGACCGCGCCGGGGCCGACTTTGCCCACCTCTACCTCACGGCTGCCGACCGCACCTGCTGAATCTTCGGGCGCATTCCGGCTCCTGGGCAGTACCGTCCGCTGGGAGGGTGCCACCGGAACCGCCGCACGCAGGAAGTCCGTGCGCTGAGCCAGGATCGCCTCTTCCAGTTCCACCAGGTCCGGGCCCGGGTCGAGGCCGAGCTCGTCGGCGAACAGGGTTCGGGCGCGACGCAGCGCGCTCAGCGCATCGGCCTGACGCCCACTGCCCCACAGCGCCAGGGTGTGCAGCCGCCACCCTTCCTCGCGTAGGGGTTCGTCGCGGGTGAGGGTCTCGGTGTCGGGGACGACCGTCGCGGCCCTGCCCAGGCGCAGACCTGCATCGATGTGTAGTTCGCGCGCGACCAGGCGCAACTCGTGCAGCCGTGCTGTTTCGGCGGCCACCCACGGCTCGTCGGCGACCTCGGCGAACGCGGGACCGCGCCACAGCGCCAATGCCTCGTCCAGCCGGGCGCGCGTGTCCTCGGGATCGGTGAGTGTGCGGGCTTGTTCGAGTAGTTCCTCGAAACGCCAGGCGTCCACCGCGTGCTCGGGCAGGTGCAGCGCGTAACCAGGTGCGGCGCTCACCAGCAGACGGGCCGGCGCCCGTGGTGGTCGGTCCGGTTCCAGCAGGCGGCGCAAGTTCGACACATACGCCTGCAACGACGCCAATGCCCGCGACGGTGCTTCCCCACGCCAGAGATCTTCGACCAGCCGGTCCACCGGCACCACCTGCCCGCGCGCGGCCACCAGCAGTGCGAGCACACCGCGTTGACGCGGGCCACCGAGGGGAAGCGGTTCGCCGCCGACCTCGGCCGCGAACGAGCCCAACACCCGGATCAAGACCATGACCAGCCATATCGTACGCGCGCCGACCCGCACGCCTCCAAGTCGGCTCCAACTGCCTTCCAAAGCTCGGCGAGCAGTCTCGTTCACATCGAAACCCGTTGAAAGGCAGGACAGTATGAGCATCAGCACCCAGGGCATGCGGATCGGCACAGTGGGACGAAAGGTGGTCACGAGGTATCGGGTCACCACCGTGATGGCCGTGATCTGCGCGGCGGCACCGTTGTATTTCGGGTTGAGCTTCCTGCTCGCTCCCGAGAGTTCGCCCGCCGGTTTCGGTATCACGCCGTGGCCCACCGGCAATGCCGACGGCTATTTCGTCGTCAAGGGCGTACGCGACATCTCCACCGCCGCGGTGGCGTTCCTGGTGCTCGCCCTCGGCCACCGTCGCGTTCTCGGCTGGATCGTGTTGATCAATGCCGTGATCCCGTTCGGTGACGCGCTGGCCGTGGTGACGCACGGCGGAACGGTGACAACAGCGCTGACCGTGCACATTTCGGCAATGCTGTTCGTCGTTCTGACAGCCGCGCTACTGCTCACGGAACGCCCCGCGCGCGCCTAACCGAAACCGGAGCGGGTCGGTGTGGTCGTCTCGATCACACCGACCCGCCGGTTGTCCTGCGCACACCGAATCGCGCCAGCAGCGCCCTCGCCGCGAGACCGAAGACGGTCCTGCCCGCATCGGCGGGCGCGTCTTTGCTCGGCGCGCACCAGACTTGAAAGGATTTGGGGCTCATCGGAATCGAGATGTGCTCGTGCGTGATCACCCATCGGCCGTCCACCCGCCGGAGGCAGACGGTTTCGCGCACCCAGATCGACAATTCGATGCCGCCTTTGTGCTTGCCGGAATCCAGATGGAGCATGTTGGCGAAGGCCACGTCTCCGTCGACGGCGATCGCCAGCTCATGTGTTTGCAGATCGATCGGCCCGTCGTACCCGTCGAACCACCGCAGAAAGTTGGCCCGCACCTCCTCGGTTCCCGTAAACCGCAGCGGCGCGACAGCATCGTAGTAGACGATGTCCTCCGCATAGAACGACATCGCCGCGTCGATATCCTTCGATTCGTGCGCCCGGGTACGACTTTCCAAAAACTCCCTGATCTCGCTCTCACCCGACATCCCACATCTCCTTCCGCGCCCTTCGGACCGTTTCGGTAGTCCGACGAGACAGCGGGAACGAATGTGAGGTCCCACCGAGCCCCTGAGTTCGGAAAGTCTCGCTGCACGTGTTTGGCTGGCGTGGTGAGCGCGCGGATTGTTCGGATCGGGGTCGGGGTGGGTGCCGGGGTGGCGACGCTGGCCGGAATCGCCGGTGTGGCGTTGCATTTTTCGCGGTGGGATGCGGAGCCGGTCGTGTTGGCGGCGTCGGCGGCACCGTATCTGATGTGCGGTGCGGTGGTGGGGGCCGTTGGTTTCGCGGGCCTCAAGCAGTGGGTGGCTGCCGGGGTGGCGGGGATTTCGGTCGCCGCCGGTCTGGCGACACAGGCACCGCTGTACTTCGCCGATGGTGGTGGCGAGGGGCCGGCGATCATGGCGATGCAGGCCAATCTGCTGTTCGACGGTGCCGATCCGGTGGTGCTCGTGAACGAGGTGCGAGCGCGGGATATCGCTGTGCTCACCGTCAACGAGCTCACCCGCCCGGCGGTCGATGACCTGGGTCGTGCGGGTCTGGATGCCCTGCTCCCGTACCGCTACCTGGCACCCGGCCGGACCGCGAGCGGGACCGGGATCTGGAGCCGATACCCGTTGTCCGACGCCGTCGAATACGACGGGTACGTCCTCAACCAGATCTCGGCGACTGCCACCGTTCCCGAGGTCGGTCCGGTCTCGGTGTATGCCTTCCACCCGGTGCCCCCGATCTACGACACGCGCGTCTGGGCCGATGAACTGTCCCGGCTCCGGCAGGTGCTGGACGGCGCGCCCGCCGATCGTCCGGTGCTCGTCGGCGGCGATTTCAATGCCACCCACGACCATGCCCGGTTCCGCGCTATCGCCTCGGGTCGCTACGCCGACGCGGCCGCCCAGGCGGGCGCGGGTCATCTGGTCACCTATCCGACAGACAAATCGATACCCCCGTTGGTCGGCATCGACCATTTCCTGCTCGCCGACGCGCACGCCACGAACGTGGAAACCGTCGATCTACCCGGCGCCGACCATCGAGCCCTGGTAGCGCGCATCGTCTTTCGCGCTCGGTAAGAACTACGACTCGACCCGAAGCAGCACTGCCTCGACCCGGGCCCGCATCGCCTTCCCGGCCGCCAGCAGCGGTTCGGCCGAACGCAATGTCCGGCCGAGCACGAACGCCCCTTCCAGTGCGGACAGAATCGCCAGCACAAGATCGCGTGCTTCGTCCTCGACCAATCCACGACGCACGAAATACGTGGTGCCCTGGTCGATCCAGTCCGCGACGACCTCGGCCACCACCTCCCGCAGGTCCGGTTCGGAGTCGGCGATCTCGCCCGCCACGGTCCCCACGGGACACATATTGATCCACCCGGATTCCTCGAGCGTGCGGGCGGCGTCGGCGAACGCGGACGACACCGCGACGGCGAGGTCCTCGTGCGGGTCCATCAGCAGCGGCAGCAACTGGATGTAGGCGGCACCGGAATCGCGCAGGGCCACTGCGGCGATCTGCGGTTTGCCCTGCGGGAAGTGGTGGTAGAGCGAGCCCATCGGCGCGTCGGCGGCGGCGGTGATCTGCTTGACCGTGATCGCGCTGTACCCGTGCGTGCGCATCAGTTCGGCGACGGCGGTGACCAGGCGTTCCCGGGTGGGCGTTGACATCTTCTCCCTCACCGCTCCAGACTAGAGCAAACGCACTAGAGTGTTCGCTCTAACTGGAGGTTCTCATGCCGTCCGTCGAACTGCCCGCCGGCCGCGTCCACTACACAGAGCGTGGGGAGGGACCGCCGGTCGTGCTGCTGCACGGCTTGTTGATGAACCACCGGGTCTGGGATTCGGTCATCGATCTGCTGCCCGCCGGGTTCCGCTATGTGCTGCCGGATCTGCCGTTGGGAGCGCACCCCGAGCCACTGCGACCGGGCACCGACCTGAGTCTGCGCGGGCTGAATCAGCTGATCGCGGACTTCCTCACCGCTCTCGACCTACACGACGTCACCCTCGTGCACTCGGACTGGGGTGGTGGCCTGTTCCTGACCGCCTACGGTCTCGACGACCGGGTGGGTCGGCTGATCGTCTTCCCCAGCGAGGCATTCGACAACTTCCCGCCCGGCCTGCCCGGCAAATCCGCGATCCTCGCCTCCTACCTGCCGGGCGGTATCACCTTGGCTCTGCGCCAGTTGCGCGTGCGCTGGTTGCGCGAGACTCCACTGCTGTTCGGCTGGATGGCGAAATTCCCTCTGTCGGACGAGCTCGTGCGCGCCTGGACCGACCCCGGTCTGCGCGATGCCGGTATCCGCCGCGACCTGCTCGCCTACACCCGCTCCGGTTTCGCCAAGGCCGAATTGATCACCGCAACCGAAGCGCTGCGACACTTCCGGGGTGAGGCATTGATCCTGTGGTCGTCGGCGGGCAAGGTGATGCCCCGCGAGCACGGCCGTCGCCTTGCCGACCTGATCCCCCGCGCCCGCCTGGTCGAGATCGATGACGCCTACGTGTTGTCGATGCTCGACCAGCCGAACGCGGTCGCCGCCGCTGTCACCGAGTTCCTCACCAGTACGGCGGTTCGCCCGACGGAACGGTGAGTCAGCCGACCTCGAGGGTGGTCTTCACCGGGGTGGCGCCGGTCGTCGAATCCAGCACGGGGCAGTGTGCGTCGACGGCTTCTCGCAGTTCCGCGTAGCGCTGCGGTGTCTCGGGGCCGTTGATCCGCACGGTGACCCGCACCGCCTGGAACCCCGCACGCACCGTGTCGTCGATGCCGAAGAACCCGCGCACATCCAGGTCGCCTTCGGCGGTGATCGCGAGATCCTCGACGCTGATCCCGAGTCGCTCCGCCCAGAATCGGTAGGTCACCACCTGGCAGGAAACGAGTGCCGCCAGATACACCTCCACCGGATTGGCGGCGGTGTCGGCGCCGCCGAGCGCGGGCGGTTCGTCGACGCGCACTGTGTGGGTGCGCGCGGTGACCACGCTGCCCACCGTGCCCTCGGGCGTCGCCGCCGCACGGAACACCACGTGCGCATCGGTCGGATCGAGGGCCACCGCTTTCGCTGTCGCTTCGGAAATGCTGTTCAAGGCCGCGAGCTGACTGGTCATGCTCGCACGCTATCGATGGCGCTGTCCCTGGCCAACCGATGATTTCCGGGTGATTTCAACCCCTGCTCAACGGGCGACACCCAGCGACAATGCGGCGAAGGCTTTCGGGGCACCGGGTTGGTAGAACCGGTCGAGTTCCACTATTTCGAATCCGGCATCGGCGATCAGTGCCGGGATGTCGCGCGCCAGATGGCATCCACCGGCGACCCGTTGCTGGATCGGATCGAGCCGGTGCTGCCACACCCGAACCGACTCGTCGGGCGCCAACCCGTGCTCGACGAAATGCAAGGTGCCGCCAGGCTCGAGCACCCGCCGGATCTCGGCGAGCGCCGCCGCGACATCGGGAATCGTGCACAACGTGAACGTCGACAACGCGGTGTCGAAACTGCCGTCCACGAACGGCAGCGCCTGCCCGTCCAACCCGGCTCGCTCGATCGGAACCCGGCTGGCCGCAACCTTTTTCGCCGCGATCTTCCACCCCACATCAGCGGGCTCCACCCCACTGACCCGCTCCACCGTCTCGGGATAGAACCCCACATTGTTCCCGGACCCGAACCCCACCTCCACCACATTCCCCCGCAACCCGGAACACACCCGCCGCCGCAGCGAGTCGTTCACCCGCGCCCCACACACCTTGTCGGTGAGGTGCGGAAGAACTCGATCGGTATAGAAGCCCATTCTCCGATCATCCTCGTCGACCAGCCACCAGGAAAGGCCCGGTAGGCGTCAGCCGCACAACCGGCGAAGCTCAGTCGGAGTCGGTTCAGGCGAGGCGGCGGTCGAAGACCTGGGTGCCGATTGCGGTGGCCGGGTCGACGGTGACGACGCGGGCGCGCATCGAGTCGGGGTGCAGGTCCAGAACCATGAAGCCCAGTTCGTGGTGGGTTTGGTAGAGGGCGTTGTGGCGGCCGGCGGGTTCGCCGGGCTGGCCGGTGGAGGTTTTGGCCGAGGCGCCGGAGACGATCTGGCGGGTGCCCTTGGTGGCGGGGGTGGGTTCGAGGATCTGCATGGTGTGGTCGTGGCCGGACAGCAGCAGCGAGACCTTGCCCAGGACGTGGTCTTCGAAGAAGCGTTTGGCGTGGATGCCGTTGAGCGGTTCGATCGGCAGGCCCTCGTAGTTGCCCGCGTCGCCGTGGGAGCCGTTGCTCAGGTAGGGGTGATGGGTGCAGGCGATCTTCCATTGCGCGGTCGACTCGGCCAGGGCCCGGTCGAGCCAGGCGCGCTGTTCGTTCATGTAGGGGCCGTCGACCGCCCAGTACGGGTCGAACACGGGCGGGATGTAGGCGGCCAGGGGGTTCACGTCGAGAACGAAGAACTCCACGACGGGGTTCTGCTCGGGTACCCGCAGCGAGTAGTAGCGGCTCGGCATCCACCAGCGCGGCGAATGGGCGTGGTAGGCCACCTCGTGGTTGCCGCGCGGCAACCAGCCGCCGTCGCCGGGAAACACCGAACTGGTGTCGTGGTTGCCGAGCACCATCGCCCACGGGAAGTCCAGGCCGGTGTTGGGGTCCTCGAATTTCGTCGCGAACTGGATGTCGTCGGGCCCGTTCGGACCGGAGTCGTAGATGTTGTCCCCGAGCCCGACGGCAAGTGAAAACGGTTCGCGCGCATGGAATTCTCGTGCTGCGTCGGCCACGGCCCACTGGGTGCGCGTCCCGGTCCCGGCATCACCGGTGACCAGCACCCGCACCCCGCGCCCCGCCGTCGGCGGGAATTTCGCCACCGCGGCGGGCACCGCACCGGCCGGGGTGAGCCCGACCAACGTCAGACCCGCGACGACACCGGCCGCGCCCGCGAGAACCTCGCGCCTGCCCAGACCGTTCGACCGCACGTTGAGCTGCTCGTCCATGCTCACCTTTCCGAGTTCACCCGTCGACCGCTCGATCGAAGCACAACACCCCGGCCGCTACGGCACCGCATCCAGCGCGTTTCGATGAACATTAGAACAACATGGACGCTCGCCCAGTTAGCGTCGTGGAATTTTGCTAGCTGCGGGTCGCACTCTCTCTCGCCCGACGGCACATCAGCATCTGAGCGGCCCCGACCTGGAATTCGTAGTCGACATCGACAACCCGGCAGTCGACACCGTCCTCGGCCAGTTCGGAAATCAACGCACGCAGGTGGGGGTACGGACTGCGCGAACCGATCGGGACGAGCGGGAACACCCTGAGCTCGGTACCGATCCGCAGCAGTTCGATGATGGCTCGACGATGGAACTCGGGATCGAGATCGTCGGCGTAGCAGAAGAGAAGGTGCGAACTCAGCACGAGGTCGACACTGTTGTCCGCGAACGGCAGCTGGGGCAACCGTCCGGGAACGTAGCGTTGCGGATGCGTACCGCTGTGGGTGGCGAACTGCCGGGCCGACTCGGAGCGCGCCCGGCGATGCGCGTCGGGATCGGCGAAGAACTCCCACCGATAGTCCTGCGCGTGTGCGCGAACGAAGTCGTTGCCGCGTTCGGCCTCGGCAACAGCGGTCGCCGCCACCTTCGCCAACCCGTCCCCGAAATAGGCGACATCGCATGCGGTCACGTCCCCACCCCGAGCACACACCTCGGCGGTGAAACCCGCAGCACCACCGGGACAATCGAGAATCCGGCGCCGCAGATCCTCCTCGCTGAGCGCGAACATCGCCCGATACTCGTCCAGCGAACGAGAACTGACCAGAATCTCCCCGAACCCACCGGTTCCTGACCTTGAAGTGCTGTCGCCCATCTGTTGACCTCTCTATCCAGGACCGCCGCCCGGACCCGTCCAGATGTCGTCACGACAAGCACCCGACCGCCCGCGAGGCGGCCACGCAACAACAACGCCGACCGCTACCGGACCGGCCACCACTGCTGCGCAAACATCATCACGGCCCGAGTACACCAGCCGCTCCCTCCGCCCGCAACCACATTTGCCCCCGCCCACGCGATCTCTCCCAGCACCGGGAGCCCGCTCATTGTGCGGGCTGCCAGCCGGAAGGGGGAGGAGTGCAACACGGGGCGGGGTCATTGCGGACCCGGATGGGCCGGCATCGCGCCCGCGGCCGCAATTTCACTGAGGCGAACAGGCCGATGCGGAGCGGGCACCGAGGAACTGCTCAGCTCGCTGCGCCGCAAGCGCGATCGCATTACCCGATCGGGTTGTGCCCCAGCAGGACTCGCCCCGTGAAGCGGATCTGTTTGGGGCGGGGCAGGGGATGGAATTGGCAGCCGAGGACATCTCGGTAGAGGCGTTCGAGGTCGCAGGTGCGGGAGTAGCCTGCGCCGCCGGTGGTTTCGATGGCCAGGCGGACTGTCGTGATGAGAGCCTCGGCGGCGACGGTTTTGCGGCTGAGGGCGCGGGCGGCGTAGGCGTCGGTGTTGGGGAAGGTGAGGTCGGCGGCGTCGGTGAACATGGCGGTGACGACGTCGTCGGCGGTGGTGTGGGCGTTGAGCATCTCGCCCGCGGTTTGCAGGGTGTGGTCGTCGGCGCGCCCGCGCAGCAGGTGGGCGGTGAGGGCGACCGCCGCGTCGGCGATACCGAGGTAGGCGGCCAGGATCAAGGGAAGAGCGGCGCCCATCACGACATTCAGTACGGTGGGCCACGCACCGGTGGGCCGGATCAGCGACACCGCCGCCTCGGGCACGAACACGTCGTCGAGCACCACGGTGTGCGATCCGCTGGCACGCAAACCCAGTGTGTCCCAGGTCTTCTCGATCCGAACACCGTCGGCCGACATCGGAATAGCGCAGTGCAGCACCTGGTTGTCCGCCAGCCGGACGCTGGTGACGAGCACGTCACCGACCTCGCACCCACTCGCGGGCGCTTTGCGCGCACTCACCCGGTACCCGCCGTCCACCGGCACGGCCATTCCGTTGGAATCCACCCAGTCCGAGGCGCCGGTGCTGACGAGAATCGCACCACCGACAACCTTCGCGAACACCCCGGAGGCGTCGATACCGTGCTTGTGCCGCCACACCTGCGCGGCGACCAGATGCGAATGCATCGCGAACGCCACCGCCGTCGACGGATCGTGGGCGCCGAGCTCACGCAGCACCGCCCCCATTTCGGTATGCGTGGCCCCGCCGCCCCCGAATTCGGCCGGAACGAGCGCGGCCGAGAGGCCGGAAGAGCGCAGCAGGTCGAAGGCGGCGACGGAGATCTCGCCGGTGCGGTCGCGCTCGGCGACCTCGGAACGCAGCGTTTCACCGATCGTGCGGGCCAGGGCGACCCGGTCGGTTGCGGAAGTAATCGTGGAAGTCATGTTTCGAAAGGTAGGGACCGGCGCGATAACCGGATAGTCCAGAAAGTGGACTCCCCCGGTCCAGTATCTGGACCCCGTCGGTGAGGTGATGATGACGAGCACAACCCCCAGCTACGCCCAGTACTGCCCCATTTCGCGTGCCCTCGACGTGCTCGGTGAACGCTGGTCGCTGCTCATCGCCCGCGACCTGTTCCTGGGCACCACCCGATTCAACGATCTGGCCCGCGGCCTGCCCGGCCTGTCGCGCAGCCTGCTGGCCAAACGGCTGCGCCAGTTCGAACGCGCGGGTCTGGTCGACAAGCTCGGCACCGAGTACGTGCTCACCGAGGCGGGTCGGGACCTGGAACCGATCCTGTTCGGCCTCGGCGAGTGGGGTGCGCGGTGGACCTTCGGCGAACCACGCCCCGATGAACGCGACGCGGCCCTGCTCGTGTGGTGGATGCACAACCGCCTCGACACCACACAACTTCCCGGCCGCCGCCAGGTGCTCGCGGTCCGGTTCACCGACGATCCGCGCCGGTTCTGGATCGTGGTCGAGGCCGGCGCGGCGTCGGTCTGCGAGACGGATCCGGGATATCCGGTCGATGTCACCATCAGCGCCGACGTGGCTGGTTTGTACGAGGTGTGGCTCGGCCGGTTGCCGCTGGCACACGCCCAGCACACCGGACGGGTGCGGTTCCTCGGCCCGCACGCGGTAACCCGCCGGATGCCGGATGTGCTGCGGTTGAGCCCGGTCGCCGGGTACGTGCGCGCGACCGACCAGCAGGCCCGAGCCTCCTGAAACCGGACTTATTACGCAAATCCGAACAAAACGTGTCTGTTATCACTCCGTGGCCTATCGTGTTGGCAGCGGCCGTGACCACAACGTTATTGTTCGAGTCATGGTACGTACCGGAGCAGAGCAGACAGAACCGGACGAACCGAATGTTCCTCTCCCCCAGCAGCATCCGGCACGTCTCGAACTAGTCGGCGAAACCGACACCCCCGAACCCGCGGCATCGGCGGACGACGGGTTCCCCCGCCTCGGCGACACCAGCTTCCTCACCGGCGCGGCCAAGCACCGCCTCGCCGCGTTCATCCACACCAAGCTCGCCGAACTCGAGGAACTGCCCTGACCCGGATTAAGCTGGGCGCGCCGTAGATCAGCGGCGACGACGCGGGCGAGGAGGGCTGCGGTGAGTGAGGCGGTCGTGCTACCCGAACGGGTCCGCACCGAACTACGCCGCGGGGTGCGCAGCGTCCTGATCGACACCGCCGCACTACGGCTCGTCGGTGAACGCTTCGACGACGACCAAGCGGGTGCGCTACGCCGCTATCTGGAGGCGTCACAGTCGGCCAACACCTTGCGCGCCTACCGCACCGACTGGATCGCGTGGGCGGGCTGGTGCGCGAGCGAACACCGCCAAGCGCTGCCCGCCGACCCGCTCGACGTGGCGGTGTATCTGGCCGCGGCCGCCGACGCCCGCCGCGAGAACGGCACGTGGGCCTTCAGCCCCGCCACCCTCGACCGCAGATCCGCCGCTATCGCCGCCGTGCACGCGGCCAACGGTTTGCCCTCCCCGACCAGGTCCGACGTCGTGCGCCTCACCCTGCGTGGCATCCGGCGCACCCGCCGCACCCCACCGACCCGCAAACGCCCGGTCCTACTGCACACCCTCGAACAGCTTCTCGCCGAACTCCCCGCCCCCGGCTGGCCCACCGAACCGGCCCGCCGACGCGACGCTCTCGCCCTGCTGGTCGGTTTCGCCGGTGCGCTGCGACGCAGCGAACTGGCCGCCCTGCGCATCGGCGATGTCCAGGTGCGCACCGATCACCACACCGGTGAACCATTGCTGATCGTGCACCTGCCGACCACCAAAACCGACCCCACCGGTGCGAGCGAACAGCGCGTCGCCCTACCACGCGGCAAACACCCGCACACCTGCCCCGTCTGCGCCTTCGCCGACTGGGTGCAGCTCCTCGAAACCCATTCCAGCACAGTTGATCTACGCGCTTGGGTCACCGCGAACCCGATCACCGACACCACCATCCACCGCTGCCACGGCTTCACCGGAACCAACCTGAGCGGCGACCCCCACCGCCCCTTGTTCCCCACTGTCAACCGGCACGGCACCATCGCCCCCACCGCCCTGTCCGGCCGCGCCGTCGCCGAACTGGTCAAACGCTACGCCGCCCGCGCAGGCCTCGATCCCGCCCTGTTCTCCGGCCACTCCCTGCGGGCCGGTTTCGCCACCCAAGCCGCCCTCGGCGGCGCCAGCGACCGCGAAATCATGCGCCAGGGCCGCTGGTCCAACCCCCGAACCGTCCACGGCTACATCCGCACCGCCAACCCCCTCGAAGACAACGCCGTCACCAAACTCGGCCTCTGACACGCTGACCGACGCGCACCGGGTGCCTCGCGGAGCCGCGCACCCGAACGGCCGTACCTGCGTCATCGGGCTGTGGTCGCACCCGCGGAGAGTATGGCCATGAGATCTTCCGGGATGGGCATCGGCGTGAACGGGCCGACATCGGATCGACCGTTGTTGCCCAGTGGTGCCCGACCGGTTGCGGATGCGATGCCGCCGAAGGCGAGTCGAAGTACCTGGCCGACGACTTCGCGGCGGTCGCGGGATCGGATCGCGAGCCGGAGCATCGCCCAGTGGGCGCGAGTGTGCGGCCACGCCCACTCCTGCGACAGGATGTGGGCCCGTTCGAGGGCGTGCCACATCTCGTCGATATCAGTGGTCAGGCGAGCGCGGTTCAGTTCGGCTTCGAACGCGGATCGGACGCCGGCAGGCATGCGGGACATGGGGACCTCCTGAGTTGGATTGCCTCCCAACAGCGTTGCTGTCCACCTCGGCGCCTGCTTGAACAAACCTGCTACGGGCCGTCGAGTTCGTCCACCAACCGCAACTGCCCGAAGTGCGACGGGGCTGCGCCGAACATGCTGTGGCAGACGCGGTTCAGATGGGCGCTGTCGGCGAATCCGGCACCATGAGCGGCCTCGGTGAGGGTCCGACCTGCGGCGAACAGCCGAATTGCGTGCTGCATCCGCAGCCAACGCACGTACGCCCGGAACGGAAGCCCCACTTCGGCCGAGAACAGGTGCGCCAGTCGGCTCTCCGACAGCCCCGCCCGCTGGGCGAGTTCGCCGAGCCGCACCGGGCCGTCGGCGAGGAGCCCGGGCAAATCAGCCAAGGAACGGCGCACCGCCGGATGCCAGGCGCTACGGTCGGGCTCGCCCGCGCGGGTGACAAGGGCAGCCATTCCGATCGGGCCGCAGCTGAACATCGCCCCGTGACGCACCCAGACATCGACCGCATCCGCGGGATCGGGACACAGCACGGCCGCCACCGCCGCTTCGGGCGCCAAGTGGATCAATGTCGCCGAGGCGGTGCCCTCGACCACGCGGTGGCTGGTGTTCGGCGGAATCACCGCGGCCCGGCAGCGCGCGGTCGATCCGTGTGCGTCACCGATACGGAACGCGGACGCGCTCTGCATGATCTGCACCGTGTGGTGCGCATGCAGCGCCGTGGTTCCGACCTCACCCGTCAGCACCATCAACCCGGGCCGCAACAGCATCGTCCCGATCCATCCGGTCGCGCCGGTCATGTGCTCTGCCCAGGAGCGGCCCGACACGCTGGGCCACCGACCGCGCGGTGCGAAGACTGCATGGTCGAAGTATGGCAATGCCACCTGCCTCCACCCGGGAACCTCGAGTGCGATTCAGGGGTGGTGCGCTCGCCTTCGACTGGCCGATGTGGGTGCGGCCATCTTCTTCGAAGCGGCACCGAACGGGCAGTCGGCTGCCGTGGGCGGCGCATTCCAGCCGATGGCCGAGGGGCGCGCACCCTTACTGCGGATAGCCGAGGTGGCTGACAGGCGCCGCAGCACGCAGGGTCAGACCAGCGCCTCGGCATGGAGTACCAGCCGGCGCAGATCGTTGCGGTCGAGCCACTCGGAGATGGCGGCCGCCAGCAGATCCGGCTGATCCTCGGGAGTGTGGTGGCCGGCGACCTCGTCGTACTGCTGAATATGCAGGGCGGAAATGGTTTTCGCACACCAGTCGATGACGGCGGGTTCGGTCATCGCACCGTAGGCGGGGGTGAAGTTCACCAACAGCTTCGGTACGTCCGGGCTGGACGCGAGCCATTCGTCGTACGCTTCGGCGCGCGCGACGACATCGGTCGGCGTTCCGTCCAGCGGCATCGACCGGGCGAAGCGCAGCACGGGAATTCTGCTCTCCCGCGTCGGGAACGGGCGCTGGTACACCGCCAGGTCGGCGGGCTCGAGCCGATCCGAGATGGTGGCGAGCCCGTCTCGGACGAACGAATCTTCGAGGAAGATGGACTCGCCCACACCGTCGGTCCGGATCGCGCGCCACAGATCGCGACCGGCTTCGGGAAACTCCTCCCAGCTCATGGGTTTGATGATGGTCTCGGTGAACGCGACCCCGCGCACCCGATCCGGATGCCGTGCCGCCCAGTCGAAGGCGAGCGCGCCACCCCAGTCGTGGCCGACGAGCACCACACTGTCCAACCCCATCGCCTCGATCCAGGCATCCAGGTAGCGCGCATGGTCGTCGAAGCTGTAGTCGATCGCCGGCTTCCCCGACTCGCCCATGCCGATCAGGTCGGGAGCGAGCAGGCGACCGGCGCCGACGCCGGGCAGAACATTGCGCCACAGGTACGACGAGGTCGGGTTGCCGTGCAGGAACACGATCGGTGCGCCGGTGCCGGTTTCACGGTGGTAGATGGTCGAGTCGAGTACACGGGTGACAGGCATGGTGGTTCCTTTTCAGCGGTGGAGACAGGAGGCGATCCCGATCGACAGAGTCGAGCGGCATCCTTGTCAGTTAGTTGACTAACTGACAGAGACATTAGCGAGCACCACACTGTTTTGTCCAGAGTTAGTTGGACAACTCACCTAGAAGGGTGAGCAAGTCCGTCAACGCCCTGTATGCAACGAGAAGTACTCCGACTGCCGCGGCGGCTGGGCTGCAGTGGCCAGGATTCGTGCCACGTCGTCGATGCCGTCGCGCAACGGCGCGACGGTCACCCGCACCGCCTGCGGCTGACCCGCCTCCTCGCCCACCAGGAAAGGACCGCCCGGAGCCACCCGAATGCCGTTGGCCGTCAGATGAACCAGCGCCGAGCGTTCATCCGTCACCGGCACCCAGGCATTGAGCCCGTCCCCGTCGGCGACCGCCACACCGTGCCGGCTCAAAGCGCCGGTGAGTGCGCGTCGCCGATCGGCGTAGTCCGTACGTGCTTGCGAGACAGTGCCGTTCGCGGTGTCGTCGCGCAGGAGTTCGTACAGCAGGCGTTGCAGGATGCGCGGTGTCCACCCGGGGCCGAGCATGCGGGTGGCGACGATGCGGTCGATCACCTCCTCGGGGCCCGAGAGGGCGGCGATGCGCAGGTCGGGGCCGTGGGATTTGGAGAAACTCCGCACGTGCAGCACCTGGTCGGGTAGCCAGCGGCCGAGGCTGATGTCGGGGGCGGCGACGATCGCACCGGAATGGTCGTCCTCGACGACCATGCACCGATGCTCGCTCCGACCGAGGATCCTGGCGAGCATTTCGGCCCGCTCGGCGGTCATGGACGCACCGGTCGGATTCTGGGCGCGCGGTTGCAGGACGGCGGCGGCGGGCGCGAGTGTGAGGGCGCGCGCCAATTCGTCCGGCAGCACACCGTTTTCATCCATCGCCACCGGGACGGCCTGCACACCGATGGTGTCGAGGTAGTCGAGGAAATGCGGGAAGGTCGGGTTCTCGACGATCACCCGATCACCGAAGCGCACCACCGCCGCCAGGCTGCGCGCCACCGCGTCCATCGCCCCGTCGACGACGGTCAACCCACCCGACCCCGTCGGCCAGTCGGCCTGCAGCAGCCGACCGAGCTCGGGAACCACCGGTGGCTGGTGATAGTCGGTGCTCTCCGCACGCGAAGCCACCTGCGCGAGAAGCGATCCGATCTCGGGGAGCAGGGCGGGATCGGGCGTGCCGAGAGACAGATCCAGGCGCGCGGACTCGGCCCCACCGGTCATCCCACCCGCGCGCGTGGGGGCCGCGCGAGGCACCCCGGTGACGAAGGTTCCGCTGCGCCCCTTGGAGACAACCAGCCCGGCCTGGGCCAGCGCCCGCCACCCGTGGCTCACGGTCGCCGGACTCACTCCCAGCTGCGCGGACAGTTCGCGCACTGTGGGGAGCCGATCGCCCGGGCGCAGTTCGCCACTGGTGATGAGCCGGGCGATCGCACCGGCGATCCCGGCGGGCGTCGGATCATCGATCCGGATCTTCTTGTCCACTTTTCCCTCGCCGTCGGCCCCTCGAGATTTACACTTCCCGGCATTGGGTGAAACATTCAAGAAATGTTTAGTACTGACGATAACATAACCCAAATCCTAGGCAGGAGATCGACCGGTGACGATCATCAAAGCAGCCATCACACAGGCCACCTGGACCGGCGACAAAGAATCGATGCTCGCCAAACATGAGAAGTTCGTCGAGCAGGCAGCCGCCGAAGGCGTTCAGGTGATCTGCTTCCAGGAGCTGTTCTACGGGCCGTACTTCGGCAATGTGCAGGACAAGAAGTACTACGAATACGCCGAATCGGTGCCCGGCCCGACCACCGAACGGTTCGCCGCCCTGGCGCGGGAGCACAACATCGTGATCGTGCTGCCGGTGTACGAGGAAGACCAGCCCGGTGTCCTCTACAACACCGCCGCCGTGATCGACGCCGACGGCACCTACCTGGGCAAATACCGCAAGCACCACATCCCCCACCTGCCCAGTTTCTGGGAGAAGTTCTACTTCCGCCCCGGCAACCTCGGGTACCCGGTGTTCGACACCGCCGTCGGCAAGATCGGCGTCTACATCTGCTACGACCGCCACTTCCCCGAAGGCTGGCGCGCCCTCGGCCTTGCAGGCGCAGAACTCGTCTTCAACCCCTCGGCCACCAAACCCGGCCTGTCCAACCGGCTCTGGGAACTCGAACAGCCGGCCGCGGCGGCCGCCAACCAGTACTTCATCGCCGCCAACAACCGGATCGGCACCGAGAGCGACGAATTCGGCGACGACGCGGTGACCTTCTACGGCAGCTCCTACTTCGTCGACCCGCGCGGAAATTTCGTCGGCGAGGTCGCTTCCACCGGCACCGAGGAACTGGTGATCCGCGAGATCGACCTCGACGTGGTGCGCGAGGTGCGTGGCGACTGGCAGTTCTACCGCGACCGCCGTCCCGACTCCTACTCCTCGATCGTGGCGCCCTGAGACGGAAAGGATCACCGTGGCAACAACATTGATCACCGGCGGCACCGTCGTCTCGGCGACCGGGCGCGGCGCGGCCGATGTGCTCATCGACGGTGAACGCATCGTCGCCCTCCTCGAACCCGGCAGCACCGTCCTCGGCGCGACTCTGACGGAAACGGTCGACCGCGTGATCGACGCGACCGGCAAGTACGTCATCCCCGGCGGCATCGACGCCCACACCCACATGTCGATGCCCTTCGGCGGCACCACCGCCGCCGACACCTTCGAAACCGGCACCCGCGCCGCCGCCTGGGGCGGGACGACCACCATCATCGACTTCGCCGTCCAGAAATTCGGTGAGCGAGTCCAGGACAGCCTGCAGACCTGGCACGACATGGCCGCGGGCGAATGCGCGATCGACTACTCGTTCCACCAGATCATCGGCGACGTCAACGACGAATCCCTGCGCGCCATGCGCGAACTGCCCGGCGAAGGCATCAGCAGCTTCAAACTGTTCATGGCCTACCCCGGCGTGTTCTACAGCGACGACGCCCAGATCCTGCGCGCCATGCAGACCGGCGCCGACACCGGCCTACTCACCATGATGCACGCCGAGAACGGGCCCGCGATCGACGTCCTCGTCGGCCAGCTGCTCGCCCAGGGCAAGACCGACCCCTACTACCACGGCATCGCGCGCGCCTGGGAACTCGAGGAAGAGGCCACCCACCGGGCGATCATGCTCGCCAAACTCACCGGCGCGCCGCTGTACGTGGTGCACGTGTCGGCCAAGCAGGCCGTCGCCCAGCTCGCCGCCGCCCGCGATCGCGGCCAGAACGTCTTCGGCGAGACCTGCCCGCAGTACCTGTACCTGTCGCTGGAGGACCAGCTGGGCGCGCCGGGCTTCGAGGGCGCCAAATGGGTGTGCTCCACGCCGCTGCGTTCCAAGCACGACCACCACCAGGACGAAGCGTGGCAGGCGTTGCGCACCAACGACCTGCAGATGGTGTCCACCGATCACTGCCCCTTCTGCATGAAGGGGCAGAAGGACATGGGCATCGGCGACTTCTCCAAGATCCCCAACGGCATCGGCTCCGTCGAACACCGCATGGATCTCATGTACCAGGGTGTGGTCGACGGCAAGATCAGCCTCGAACGCTGGGTGGAGATCACCGCGACCACCCCCGCCCGCATGTTCGGCCTCTACGGCCGCAAGGGCGTGCTCGCCCCCGGTGCCGATGCCGATGTGGTGATCTACGACCCCGACGGCCACACCTCCATCGGCGTCGACGCGACCCACCACATGAACATGGACCACTCCGCCTGGGAGGGCTACGAGATCGACGGCCACGTCGACACCGTGCTCTCGCGCGGCAAGGTCGTCGTCGACGACAACACCTACCTCGGCCGCAAAGGCGACGGACGATTCGTCCGCCGCGACCCCTGCCAATACCTCATCTAGGGAGCCACCATGCAATTCGGAGCGGTCCTGCAGTGCGACCCGCCTGCGGCGCGCACGGTGCACCTGGCCAAACTCGCCGAAGCACACGGCTTCAGCCACCTGTGGACGTTCGACTCCCACATCCTGTGGCAGGAACCGTACGTGCTCTACAGCCGGATCCTCAACGAGACCAAACGCATCACCGTCGGCCCCATGGTCACCAACCCCGCCACCCGCGACTGGACGGTCACCGCCTCCACCTACGCCACCCTCAACGAGGCCTACGGCAACCGCACCATCTGCGGCATCGGCCGCGGCGACTCCGCGGTCCGGGTGGGTGGCGGCAAACCGACCACCCTGGCGACCCTGCGCGAATCCATCCGCGTAATCAAGGAACTCGCCAACTCTCGCCCGGTCGAGGTCGACGGACGCGTGCTGCAGTTCCCGTGGAGCACGGGCTCGACCCTCGATGTGTGGGTCGCCGCCTACGGGCCCAAAGCCCTCCAGCTCACCGGTGAGGTCGCCGACGGGTTCATCCTCCAGCTCGCCGACCTCGACATCGCCGAATGGATGATCCGCACCGTCAAGGACGCGGCCGCCGCCGCGGGGCGCGACCCCGACGCGGTCAAGATCTGTGTGGCCGCACCCATGTACATCGGCACCGACCGGTCCCACATGCGTGACCAGTGCCGCTGGTTCGGCGGCATGGTCGGCAACCACGTCGCCGACATCGTCACTCGCTACGGCGAAACCGGTTCCGTCCCACCGGCATTGACCGACTACATCGCCGGTCGCGAAGGCTACGACTACAACCAGCACGGCCGCGCGGGCAACACCCACGCCGCCTTCGTCACCGACGACATCGTCGACCGGTTCTGTGTCCTCGGCACCGCCGAAGAACACCTGAAGAAGCTGCAGCGCCTCGCCGAACTCGGAGTCGATCAGTTCGCGGGCTATCTCCAACACGACAACAAGGAGGAGACCATGCGCGTCTACGGCGAGACCGTCATCCCCGGCATGACCAAACACATCACCGCGATGAAGGCGGCATCATGACCGCCGCCGACACCGCGACCGACCTCGACGCCCTGGCCTACCAGCTCGACCGCGACCACGTCTTCCACTCCTGGTCCGCCCAGGCCGCACTGCAACCACTCGTCATCGCGGGCGGACGCGGCTGCACCGTGTGGGACCACGCCGGCCGCGAATACCTCGACCTGTCCAGCCAACTCGTCAACGTCAATATCGGCCACCAGCACCCGGCCGTCACCCGCGCCATCGCCGAGCAGGCCGCCCAGCTCACCACCATCTCCCCCGCCACCGCCAACCTCGCCAGAGGGCAAGCGGCACAGCGCATCTCAGCGCTGGCCCCGGACGGCTTCGACAAGGTGTTCTTCACCAACGGCGGCGCCGACGCCATCGAGAACGCCATCCGGATGGCCCGCCTGCACACCGGCCGCGACAAGGTGCTCTCCACCTACCGCTCCTACCACGGCAACACCGGCGCCGCCGTGGTCGCCACCGGCGACTGGCGGCGCATACCCAACGAATTCGCCCGCGGGCACGTCCACTTCTTCGGCCCCTACCTGTACCGCAGCGAATTCTGGTCCGAGACCGCCGAACAGGAATGCGAACGTGCCCTGCACCACCTGGAACGGGTCATCCAGTGCGAAGGCCCCGCCTCCATCGCGGCCATCCTGCTCGAAAGCGTGCCCGGAACCGCCGGTGTGCTCGTCCCACCGCCGGGATACCTCGCCGGTGTGCGTGAGATCGCCGACCGCTACGGCATCCTGCTCATCCTCGACGAGGTGATGGCAGGATTCGGGCGCACCGGCGCCTGGTTCGCGTTCTCCCGCCACGATGTCGTCCCCGACCTGATCACCTTCGCCAAGGGCGTGAACTCCGGTTACGTCCCGGTCGGCGGCGTCATCATCTCCGACCCCGTGGCACACACTTTCGACGACACCGTGTTCCCCGGCGGCCTCACCTACAGCGGTCACCCCCTGGCCGCCGCCTCCATCGTCGCCGCACTCGACGCCATGGCATCCGAGGGCATCGTCGCCAACGCCGAGCGCGTCGGCCGCGAAACCCTCGGCCCCGCACTACGAGCCCTCGCCGAGGACTTCCCCGTCATCGGCGAGGTACGCGGCGAAGGCGTGTTCTGGGCACTCGAACTCGTCGCCGACCCGCACACCCGAACCCCCGTTCCCGCCGCGACCATGGGCAAGCTCAAAACCGGCCTGCTCGAACGCGGCGTGCTCCCGTTCATCGCCGACAACCGCCTGCACGTGGTGCCACCCTGCGTCATCACCGACGCCCAGGCCACCGCGGGCGTCGCCGCGATTCGTGACGTACTCGCCGGACTCTGAAGACAAGGAAACGACCCATGACACAGATTCTCGAGCACTGGATCGACGGCAAGGCCTGGGCGGGCGAATCCACCCGCACCGCACCGGTTTTCGACCCCGCCCTCGGCACTCCACAACGTGAGGTGCGCATGGCGACCGCCACCGACGTCAGCACCGCCGTCGCCGCGGCCGCCGCCGCCCTGCCCCAGTGGCGCGACAGTTCGATCGCCACCCGCAGCAGGTTCCTGCTCACCTTCCGCGAACTGCTCAACGCCCGCAAAGACGACCTCGCCCAGATCCTCACCGCCGAACACGGCAAAGTCCTCAGCGACGCGGGCGGCGAGATCGCCCGGGGACTCGAAGTCGTCGAATTCGCCCTCGCCATGCCACAACTGCTCAAAGGCGAATTCAGCCAGAACGTCTCCACCGACGTCGACGTGTACTCGGTACGCGAACCGGTCGGGGTGGTCGGGATCATCAGCCCGTTCAACTTCCCCGCCATGGTTCCGCTCTGGTTCTTCCCGATCGCCATCGCCGCGGGCAACACCGTCGTCCTCAAACCGAGCGAGAAGGACCCCTCCGCCGCGAACTGGCTCGCCGAACTCGCCGCCGAAGCGGGGCTGCCCGCAGGTGTGCTCAATGTGATCCACGGTGACAAGGAAGCCGTCGACGCGCTGCTCGTCCACCCGGACGTCGCCGCGATCTCCTTCGTCGGCTCCACCCCGATCGCGCGCTACGTCTATCAGACCGCCGCCGCCAACGACAAACGGGTCCAGGCGCTCGGCGGGGCCAAGAACCACATGCTCGTGCTGCCCGACGCCGACCTCGACCTCGCCGCCGACGCCGCCGTCAACGCCGGCTTCGGCTCGGCGGGCGAACGATGCATGGCGGTGAGCGCCCTGCTCGCCGTCGACAGCATCGCCGACGAACTCGTCGCCAAGATCGCCGAACGCATGGGCGAACTGCGCACCGGCGACGGTCGCCGAGGCTGCGACATGGGACCGCTCATCACCCGCGAACACCGCGACAAGGTGGCCGGCTACCTCGACGTGGCCGCCACCGACGGCGCCACCATCGTCGTCGACGGTCGCGAAACCAGCATCGACGGTGCGGCCGACGGGTTCTGGCTCGGCCCGACCCTCATCGACAACGTCCCGACCAGCTCCGCCGTGTACCAGGACGAGATCTTCGGCCCGGTCCTCTCCGTCGTCCGGGTGAGCGGCTTCGAGGAGGGCATCGAACTCATCAACAGCTCCCCCTACGGCAACGGGGTCGCGATCTTCACCAACGACGGTGGGGCCGCACGGCAATTCCAGCGCCGCGTCACCGTCGGCATGATCGGCATCAACGTCCCCATCCCGGTGCCCGTCGCCTACCACAGCTTCGGCGGCCACAAAGCGTCGATCTTCGGTGACGCGAAAGCCTACGGACCGCAGGGCTTCTCGTTCTTCACCCAGGAGAAGGCGATCACGTCACGCTGGCTCGACCCGAGCCACGGCGGCATCAACCTCGGGTTCCCCCAGCACAGTTAGCAGTAGTAGTAGAGAGATAATGCGATGACAGAAACACAGGTCCACGCGCCCGAGGGCGCGGGACGACACTCGCAGCTGGTCAACGACGACTTGGCGCCCACTACCAAGGAGACGGCGACCTGGCGCACCTGGGACCTGTTCTGTCTCTGGATGACCTCGGCCCACAGCATCGCCAGCTACGGCTTCGCCGTCGGCATGCTCGCCCTCGGCATGACCGGCTGGCAGACCATGCTCGCCCTGTTCGCCGGTGTGCTGATGCTCTGGCTCGGGAGCAACCTCGTCGGTGTCGCGGGTCAGAAGGTCGGGGTCCCGTTCCCGGTCTTCGCCCGCGCCACCTTCGGCGTGTTCGGCGCCAACATTCCCGCCCTGCTCCGCGCGCTCGTCGCGATCTTCTGGTACGGCATCCAGACCTATCTCGCCTCCACCGCCGTGATCGTGCTGATCCTGCGGGTGTCGCCAGGTCTCGAGTCGTGGACGAAACCCAGCTTCCTCGGACTGTCCGCGCTCGGCTGGATCGCGTTCCTGGTGCTGTGGACCGTGCAGCTCATGATCATCAGCTACGGCATGGAGATCGTGCGCAAGGCCTCCGACTTCGCCGGACCGGTCGTGTGGATCGGGATGATCGCCCTCGCCGTGTGGATCATGAGCGAGGCCGACTGGAGCATCGATCTCAATGCCCGTGCGGGTGAGGCACTGTCGAGTGGGCAGACGGTGTCGGCGTTCGTCGGCGTCGCGTTCCTGATGGTCGCGTTCATGGCCGGGCCGCTCGTGAACTATGCCGACTTCGCCCGGTTCTCACCCAGTCAGAAGGCCATCCGGCGCGGCAACGCCTGGGGCATCCCCTTCAACGAGACCGCGTTCGTCGTCATCTCGATCATCATCTCCCTCGCCACCTTGAAGGTGTACGGGGAAGTGCTGTCGGACCCGGTGGAACTCGTCGCCCACATCGACAACGACGCGATCGTCATCATCTCGGCCGTGCTGTTCGCCATCGCGACGGTCGGCATCAACGTGGTGCTGAACTTCGTCTCCCCCGCCTACGACATCTCCAATGCCGCACCGAAGTACATCTCGTTCCGCACCGGCGGCATCATCACCGCCGTCCTGTCGATCGTCGTGCTGCCCTGGAAGCTGTGGGCCAACCAGGACTTCATCGTCTACTTCCTCGGCGGTGTCGGCGCCCTCATGGGGCCCGTGTTCGGCATCCTGGTCGTCGACTACTACCTGGTTCGCAAACAGCGCACCGAGGTGCCCGAGCTCTATTCCGGCGCGACCGACGGCGCCTACTTCTACACCCGGGGCTTCAACCCGCGAGCGCTCATCGCGCTGCTCATCGCGGGTGCGGTCAGCGTCGTGGTGGCCCTTGTTCCCGATTCCGCCTCGGTCACGGCGCTGTCGTGGCCGGTCGGCGCGGCACTCGGTGCGGCCGTCATGTACGGCCTGAGTCGCAAGCCCGCGCAGGTCTGAACCCGCGGCGGTGCCCCGGCGACAACGATTGTCGCCGGGGCACAGTCGTCAGACGATCCGGTCGAGCCGGAAGATCCGGAACTCGCGCCCGCCGGCGAGCTGATACTCCATCTCGTAACCAGGCCAGAACTCCACGACCTGATCCCACACCCGCTTACGCTCCACGCCGGTGATCTCCGCGACCGACACCGGAAACGCCGCACTACCGTTGAACCGCACCGACGCCGTGCGCGCGGCACGCAGGTTCGCCGACCACGCCGGATGCTCGGGCTTGCCCCAGTTGGAACCGACGAGGAAGAAGCCGTCGCCGTCGGGCACACACAGCAGCGAGGTCGTACGCGGCACACCGGACTTGCGGCCGACCACGGTCACCTCGATCGACGGCAGACCGGCCAGATCCAGGACACCCCAACGCCCACCGGAGAACCGGCGAAGCAACCGCTCGGCGGGCAACACGACACTCGCCCCCCGCATCACCCAGGCTTGTGCTCCGAACACGCGCGCCACACGGGGCAAGGGATTCCACACCATCTCCGAATCCTGGCTCGAGCTCACCGGATTGACGAACCCACAGGGTGCGCTTGAGAGGCATTTCACTCCCCCGTCCTTGCTGGTGGTTTATTCGTGGGCACATGTGTCGGAGGTGAGTCGAGGGTTGAGGAGGATGGCGTTGCATAGTTGGATGCGCATATCTGAGTAACCGAATGTAATAAATGGACGTTCGCCTTACTGCCGCAATTCCCGGACTACCGCTCGTCGATGCCGCACACTGGACTCCCCTCCCCTCCCATTCCAGCCGCCAGGAGTGCCATGCCCTCCCCCAGTCGCCGCAGGATCCTCGCCACGATCGCCGTTGTCTTCGCCGTGCTCGCGGGAAGCACCTCCCCCACTATCGCCCGACCACCGGCACCCGATCAGTTGGCACCGATGAGCCCCGACTTCCTCTGGGGCGTGGCCGCTTCCGGGTTCCAGGCCGAAGGCGACGCACCGGACAGCAACTGGCGCCGCTACGCGGAGTCCGGCAGCACCGAGCATCCGTACCTGAACTCGGTCGACTTCCGCCAGCGGTTCCGATCGGATATCGCACTCGCGGCCGACCTCGGCGTGCGCGTGTACCGCATCGGCATCGAGTGGGCGCGGGTGCAGCCTCGGCCCGGCGTCTGGGAGGAGGCAGGTCTCCGGTTCTACGACGAGGTCGTCGGCGCGATCGTCGCGGCGGGCATGCGACCGATGCTCACCCTCGATCATTGGGTCTATCCCGGCTGGGTAGCGGATCGCGGCGGCTGGCGCGATCCGCGCATCGTGGCCGACTGGCTGACGAACGCGCGAAGCATGGTCGACCGCTTCGCCCACACGGACCCGCTGTGGGTGACATTCAACGAGCCGATGGTGTACCTGGCCAACGAAGTACGCCACGGCGGGCTCGCCCCCGCCGACGCACCGAGCATGGTCGACCGAATCGCACAGGCCCACAACGGCATCCACGAGTACATCCACTCCGTACAGCCGGGCGCCATGGTCACGAGCAACGTCGCCCACCTGCCCGCCGTCGACGACGCGGTGAACGGCCCGCTGCTGGACCGCATCTCGGCGCGCCTGGACTACATCGGGATCGACTACTACTACAGCTTCTCCCCCGCCGACCCGCGCATCCCCGACCCCGGCAAGCTCTGGACCATGCCGTTGCACCCCGAGGGCATCTACTACGTCCTCGAGCACTACGCCCGCAAGTTCCCCGGCCGTCCGCTCTATATCGTCGAGAACGGGATGCCCACCGAGAACGGGCTACCACGCCCCGACGGCTACACCCGCGCCGATTCGCTGCGCGACACCGTCTACTGGCTGCAGCGGGCCGTGGCCGACGGCATCCCACTGCTCGGCTACAACTACTGGAGCCTCACCGACAACTACGAATGGGGTTCCTACACACCACGATTCGGCCTCTACACCGTCGACGTACTGACCGACCCCACACTCACCCGCAAGCCCACCGACGCCGTCGCGGCCTACCGGGAGATCACCGCCGCGGGCGGCGTCGGCGACGACTATCGCCCGACGCGAGCGCCTGTGCCCTGCTCGGTGGTGAACGGGGTGGCGAGTTGCACCGATCCGGTGACAGTCCCTCGGTAACAGTTCGATACCGGATCGTGTGCTTTACACTCAGGCGGTGTCGAGCGCAACGTCACGACCAGCCCGCGCCGTGAGCGGCAGACAAGCCCGGTGGCAGCCGCACAACGACAGCCGCCGGGAGCGGATCGTGCAGGCGGCGATCGAACTGATCGAGCAGGCGCCGCCGGGTGTCGAGGTGCCGATCGTCCAGATCGCCGAACACGCCGGGCTCGCGAAATCCGTTGTGTACCGGCAGTTCGCGGGCCGCGACGAACTCGACCGGCGCATCCGCAGCGATATCACCGACCGGTTCGTCGGCGATATCGAAGACGCGCTCGACATCGGCGACGGTTCCATCCACCAGATCCTCGTTCGCACGGTCGATGCCGTCGTCACGTGGGTCACCGAGCATCCACGACTGCACGAATTCCTGCGCACCGGGCCGTCGGAGGCCGATCCCGACGTCGACGCGATGAGCTCGCTCATCGCGACACTCGCCGCGTCGACCCGCGCGCTGGTCACCGGACTGGCCGGGGTGGTCGGCGTGGCCGATGACGGCTCGGCCGACGCGATGACCTTCGCGATCGTCTCGATGACCGAGGCGACGGTCACCCGCTGGGCCAACGACCCCGCCCCGGTCCTGTCGAGACAGCAGCTGATCGAGGAGGTCGCCTCCTACGCCTGGCACGTGGTCGACGGCGTCGCCCGGCGCCACGGACTCACCCTCGACGCCGAACAACCCCTCACCACAGTCATCACCCAGCTGATGACCCACGGGGACTGAGAGCCGCTCACGCAGCCCTGCGCGCACTCCGCTCCGGCTCGCTGCGGTAGCGCGACAGCGGCCCGTCGATACCGAGCGCCTTCCACACCTGCTTGGCCACGGGGTTCATCATGCCCAGGTCGTCGGCCAGCTTCCGGACGTCGGCGAAGTAGCCCGCCAGGACGTGCTGCGAGTGCTCCGACTTCCAGAAGGCCTCATGGATGACCTCACGCGGGATATCGAACTGCTTGGCGAACGAACGCGGCGGAGCCATGATCTCGCCGGCCAGCCAGCGCATCGCGATCGGGAACGCCACCGAGCACACGCCGCGGTTGAACTTGCCCATCCGCCCGATGTGCGCGGCGAGGAAGTCGTGGGCGAAGGAGATGTGGCGCGCTTCCTCGGCGATGTGGATCTCCATGGTGCGCACCACCATCGGCGGCAGGTTCGCGCCCGCGCGGAGCATGGCCTTCTGATAGTGGTCGATCGGTTCCTCGCCGCCGAGGATGCCGATGAACAGGATCGTGTGCGCGTAGCCGCCCGCTACGCCGATGAACGGCGAGAGCGCCTTGAACAAGGGGCGCATACCGGGTACATCCACACCGATGCGGTTCACCAGTTCCTGGAACATCTGGATGTGGTTGCACTCTTCGGTCATCTCGTGCAAGCAGTACCGGAACTCGGGTGAGCCGTTCGGCAACTTCATGATGTACTGCATCATCCCGCGGATCAGGATGCTCTCGAACGCCGCGCCGACCCTGATCGCGTTCGCGGTGCGCCACTTGCCGATCTCGATCTGCCGCTCCAGCGGCTGCTCGCGGTACCACTGCGTGGCACCGAGCGGATCGTATTCGGACGACAACACCCAGCGCGGGTCGTTCGGGTCGAGAGCCAGCTCCGGCGAATCCCAGTCGATGTCGAGGTAGGGATCGAAATGCCGGTCGACGGACCCTTGAGACAGGGTCGCCAGGGCATCGCGGTATTCCTCGCTGATGAGTCCGCCACGGCTCGATTCGGTCAGCGTCATCGGTGCCTCCTCGGTTCGCGTCGATGCGCACGGAAGTGTCAACCGTCACATCGTCGTACTCAGAGTAACTGAGACTCGAGGTCCCACACAACCCCCGTATGCGGCGCGGAGCACTCGCATCTTTGCACCGCAACCACGGTCAGGGCTGGTGCGAGCCTTCGGCCTCGCCCAGCGTCTGCGCGACAGCTTCCAGGCGCAGCTGGTTCTGCGTCGAGAGCCGGGCAGCGATGATGAGCAGGGCGCGTAAACGGTGGTTGTGCAGGCCCGCGACCAGCTGGGCGTCGGTCGCGGGCGGCGCGAGCACGGCGGCATCGAGGGAGTCGGTGGTGGCGGTGCGGAAGTGGTGCTCCATGGCGGTCTCCGAATCGAGGTGGCCGACAGGGGACATTCGGACGGCCGAGGGCGCTCTGTGCAGCGCTGGGGTGTGGGCGCTCACGTACGGCGGACGAAGATCAGCTCCGCCGGGCGGGGATCATGCCGCCGATGTGCTCCTCGGACTCGAGCAGGCCCTCGTCCGACGGCTTGTCGCCCGCCTCGAAGACCCGCTTGAACTGCTTGGCGCGCAGGTCCGGGTGCGCCTCGGACGGAATGTCGTAGCCGTAGCGGGTCTGAGCCTCGCGCGGGGTCATGGTGATCTGCTCGAGGGCCGGGATCCCGAGTGCGACAGGGGCGAGCACCGCGGTGGTGGTCGGAGCCATGAGGCCGACGAACCAGAACTTCAGCGCCGGGACCCGGTCCAGCACGGTGTGCATCACCCGCAGCGGCACCTGCACCGCGAGGTCGGTGAGCGGGCCTTGGTTCAGGCCGAACATCTTGCGCATGTACTTCGGATATGTCGCGATGACACCCTTGCGCAGTAACCAGATGGCCGGGGCCAGCGCGACCCGCGTGCGCTGGGGCAGCTCGGGCGGGAGCGCGATGTCGAGGCCGAGGATGAAGTCGACCATGCCCTGCGCGTCCTCGGAGACGGCCAGATGCGGACGCCACCGCTCGAAGAACTCGAGCACCTCGGCGCGCGAACGCGGCACGGTGGCCGGGTCGATGGTCTGCAGCTCGGCGGCGGTTGCGCAGTCGGCCCAGAACTGGTTTTCCTCGGCCGTACTCAGCCGGCCGGGGCCGAATTTCTCGTAGGAGTAGAGGATCGAATGCCAGGCGGTGACGTGGATCCACAGCTGGGAATCGGGCCGGTTGGCGTCGTAGGTACCGCCGGTGACCGGATCGTTGCCGATGGCCTTGCTGTGGACCTTGACGAGTACGTCGGCCGCCTTGGCGGTCGGCTCGGTGGCACCGAAGGCCACCAGCGCGAAGTAGTGGACGGTCCGCGCGTACCTCGTGTGCGGGCGGTAGCGCACACCGCCGGACTGCACGACCGCGGCGGCCAGGTTGGGATCGAGATGCTCGATGGTGACAGCCCGGGCGAAGCCGAGCACATACGAGGTGGGATGGCTCCAGACCTTCCAGGTCACCGACCCCGGCCCGAAGAACCCGTTGTCCGCCGGAGCGTCGAACTGCACGGCGAGCTGCTCGCGAGATTTGATGCCGAACATAGTCGGCTCCTTCCTACAACTGTGTAGCTTCCATACTAAGCGTAACGTCAAGTTGCAGAAACATTTGCCGCTCGCCGCCGACCCGCCGAGGCAAGCCGGTCTCGCAGATTGGTACGACACGAGTCCCTGTGGGCAGGCACGACGAGACCGCCGGGGCGCGGGCCGGCAAGCTTTCGCGCAGGGTCAGTTCAGCGGGGGTGCCGATTCCACCACTTCAGACCGTGACGGTTTCGCCGGCATCGAGGCGCTGGTAGCGGAGGGTCTCGGGCAGCAAGCCGGCGAGCTGGTCGGTCAGGGTGCGGCCCATGTCGTTGAGATCGCCGTCGTGGATCGGAACGACCAGGTCCGGTCGGATCGCGACGACATAGTCGACGGCGTCGGCGTAACGCATCCACGGCCCGCTCACGGGCAGGAACAGCACATCGAGGTCGGTGCCGTCGGGCAGGCTCGGATAGGCGTCACCGGGGTGCAGGACTCGGCCGTCGATCAGGTAGGCGACGTTGGGTGAGTCGGGCAGGCTCGGATAAATCGCGGCGTGGGAGCCCACGATCGCCTGCACGGCGAAGCCCGCGACATCGAAGCTGGTCTCAGCTTCGGCTTCGACCAGTCGCCCATGGTCTGCTCCGGCGGCGGCCAGCTTGTCGATCACCAGTCGCGGAGCCAGGACGACAGTCTCCGGTTGTGCGGCCAGGGCCGAGACGACCCGATCGATGTCGACATGGTCTTCATGGTCGTGGGTGACCAGGAAGGCCGCCGCGTTCTCGAAGGCCGCCTGCGGCGCCAGAACTCCGGGATCGATCACCACCGCGCCGTCATCGTCCGCCAGTCGCACCGTCGAGTGTCCGAGTGCGGTTACTGCAATGCTCATCTGGATCTCCCATCGTGACGAAAGTTGCTGGGGTATCGAGTCGCGCCGGTCTGTTCAGTCCACTGCGGTAGCCGGTGGTGTACCCATGACGGGGTCCCGGGATATCACCACCGGCCCGAAGCGGGCGCGGGTATCGAGGTGGCGGAGCCGGTCGGGCCGACAGATTTCATCGGCGACCATCGCCGCGCATTCACGAGCCGAGAGCATCGTCATCAGCGGAACAGCCGCCGCATCGGCCGACCGAGCGGGTCGCCCGCGTGGGGGAACGGACGGCAGCTGAACAAATGTCCAGTTCAGCGATTCGGGAGCAGCGCGGAGGGTGGCCAGGATGGCGCGTTGTGCACGTAGTTCGCCGCGATAGAGCTCGGGGAACTCGTCGAGGCTACGGCCGGGGCTCGATGCGAGGTCGTCACCGGCGCCGCCGATGAGCACCAATCGTGCGCCCTCTCCGTATTCGATGACGTTCCGCATGTCGGCCAGCCAGTTCTGCGGTGTATCGCCGGCCCGGGTGGGGGCGGTGGCGCAGATGATGACTCCGTGGTCGGCGGCGACCTGGGTCACGAACAGAGAATCGCCCATGTCACCGGAGCGTGCGACGACACCGTCGACGGTGACCGCGCTGTTCCTCGTCACGCCGGTGACCTCATAGCCGCGGCTCGCGCATTCCCCGACCACGGCCGAACCGATCGTCCCACCGGCGCCGAAGACAGCGATCCTGGGACCTGTCGCTCTTTTACCCATCTCGGTCTCCTCATGTGTTGTGGTCGCCAAGCCTGGCCCTACCTGGAAATACCGAGAGTCGTACGTGCCGAAAGTACCCGTGCACGTAGAGTTGCACATAGACCAGAATACGGCGTGTCGGAGCATCTGCCCCGGCGCCTGCTGTGCGATCTCTCACCGTCCCGAGGTTGCCGACACCCAGCGGTGTTAAACATCATTGTTTCACATAACCGAGACGGCGCAGCCTGAGCCAGCTACTGTTTCGCCCACCCACTTACGTGGGGACCGTGACAGGAGCGAACAATGAGCAACTTTCAAGCACGACATGCCGGTGTCGGGTTGGCTGTGGCGGCGGTGGCGGCCGGTGGGATCCTCGGCGCGCCCCGGGCATCGGCTCTGGTGCAGGACATCGCAGTGACGGGGTCCACTCATTATGTCGGCACCGCCTATACCTTGACCGCCGACGTGACCGCGACATCATTCCTGTTCAGGGTGACTTTCAGCGACAACGGTGTGCAGATCGGTGAACCGGTGCCGGTACGCAACGGCAAAGCCACCATCACCTGGACCCCGACCAGCGCTGGTCGGCACACCCTCGAGGCCGTTCAGGAAACGATCAGCTCCGAAACCATCACCGTCGACGTGCTCGAAGTCCCCAAGCCGACGCCCACGCCGACCCCGCTCCCGCCCCCGACGACCGCGCCCCCGACTCCTGGCGGCACCGGTTCGGCCGGCTTGCTTCCTTCGGGCTCGGCCAGCTGACATCACCGGCCCTCCGATCAGCAACTCAGAAAGGCAACAGATGAACAAGTACAGGTCGATGCGCGCAGCGCGGCTGACTTCGGTGGTCGCGGTGACGGTCGCCCTCGGTACAGGCACAGTTCTCGGCACCTCGATCGCCACGGCGGACAGCTCCGTGCAGCCTGATCCGAAGGGGTCTCTCCTGTACGACCGGCTGGAGAAGAACAGCGACGGATCATTGAAGACCAACGGGACGGGAGGGTATTTCGTCACCGCGCCCTACACCGACAACGCGATCACGCGTAAGGTCGGGCAGCTGTCGGTCGGCGGGTTGTGCACCGCGACCGTACTCGACAGCCCCACCGGGTCGCTGGCCATCACCGCCCGCCATTGCGTCGACGGCGGCGATGCCACGATCGAATCGGGCAAGGCCACGTTCACCCCGGCCTGGCACGACGGATCCCGCCCGTATGGCACATGGATCGTGGACAAGGCGTTCGTCTCCGATACGCCGGTCGACGGCAGCGTCCCCGATGTCGCCGTGCTGGCGATCCGGCCTTCGGCCGAGAAGAAGACCGTCGCATCAGCGACCGGTGGCGGGCTCGGTATCCATCCAGCCCTGTCGAGCACCCAGTCGGTCCAGGCCACACTGCTCGGCTACCCCGGACCGGCGCCGTACCACCTGAAGCTGATGTCGGCGTGCGTCGGCGACTACACCTACTACCCGGGAGCGGGACGCAGCGCGGTACGGCGAGTGAGCACACAGGACGAATGCCACGTCGGTGGCGGGTCCAGCGGCGGCCCGTATGTCACTCGAACCGCTGCGGGCGCGAAGATCATCACGGTGCTCAACAGCAGCGGCGGATCGGTGATCTCGGGGGTCGCACCGCGATTGATCGACGACGCCGAGCAGTGGATCAAGGCGAAATACCCCGATCTCGGAACCGGCGGCGGAAACTTGCCGTCAACCGGGTCGGCAGGGTTGTGAACCAAGCCGATCAGACTGCGGCAGTAACCCATTCGCTGCCACACTAGCGCGGCACCTCCCAGATACGCCGGATCCGGGCCGCGGCCTACCTACGGTCACTCGCCGGGGAATCGGTCGGCCCGGTTCCTGCGGGCGCGCTCGCAACTGGCGTGGCACTGCTCGTCGGTGAGGTCGGCGGCGAACTGCGGCACGGTGGAGCTGTTGCCGATCGATGACTATTCGACCAGTAGGACAACCAGTTGGCGGGCCAGTTCCGCGTCCGCGGGGCCGCCGCGCCAGATCAGCGGACGACGGGGATCGAGGCGGTCCAGCGCATCGGGCAGGGAGCTGAACACCCGCTCGGCGCGGACCACACACACCTGGGGCATGTCCTCCGACACGGCGGGACCGCCGTCCACTTCCAGGGCGAGCGAACCGGTCGAGGCATCGCCGGCGACAGCGTCGCGGACCACCGCGTCGCCACTGCTCGCCGCGCCGGAGCCGTGCACCACGGCATGACCCGGCGCACCGGCCCAATGGTCGAGCCACGCCGGACCGGGTTCGACAGCGGCGAGTACGGTGCGCACGCTCATGCCGTAGAGCACATCGGCCACTGCGGCGGGCAAGCCGGTGGTGTCGACCAGCCTTACCAGCGAGCCCTGCTCGCGCAGCCGTTCGACGAAGCGGGCGAGCACGGCGGCGCGTTCGGCCGGGTCGGCGTCGGCCGGGCGACCCGACGAGCGACGAACCGTCACCCGTCGCGCGTCGTCGGGTAGGTCGAGCAGCCCGTCGCGGACGCGGCGCAAGATCTCCTCGCGAGAATTCACTCGGGCACTCCCCGTTCGGCGGCGGTACCGGTGGGCCCGCCGTTCACACATCTCTCACCCCACATACCGCAGGAATCACCTCCTTCGCTACCGTACCGACCGGTCCCTCGGGAGTAGCGACGGCGCCACGTGGGGAAAGTCATGTCGATCAGCCGACCGGGGGTGAGCCCGCCGTCTCGCGGCGCGCCTCGGCAGCCTCCTCGGCGGCCCGGTTCACCTCGGCGGCCAGCGTGGTGCCACCGACCTCCCAGGCCATGGCGAGCAGCCGTTCGCGGAAGCGGGTCAGGTCGACACCGAGGTCCTCGCCGGCGTAGCCGCCCGACGCGTCGCGGACCGCGCGGACCACCTCGTCGGCCAGCGCGGCCATCCGCGAGCGGATCATGGTGCGCAGTTCGCCGCTGAGCGGGATGTCGATTCCGACGTCGTAGAGCACGAGGGCGCCCTTGAGCATCGGGCGATCCGGCACGTACCACTGTTCGCCGCGCCGCTCCAGATAGCCGACGGAGATCAGTTCGGTCAGCACGTCCGAGCCGCGGTCGCCGAGCAGGGCGGCGAGTTCGGCGTCGTCGATCTCCGCGCTGCGTTGCGCGGCCTGGGCCGAACGCGGGTCGAACAGCGTGCGCCAGTCGCCGCTGGTCGGTTCGGCGTCGAAGACCTCACGGATGGCGTCGAGCCGAAGCCCGCGGCCCTGCATGGCGACGATGTCGCGCAATCGGTCCAGATGCTCGTCGGAATACACCACTTCCTTGCCTGCGCGCCCAGGCTTGGGCAGGACGCCGAGCGAGTGGTAGTAGCGGATCGTGCGCGCCGCGACGCCGCTGGCGTCGGCGAGTTCCGCGCGGGTGTATCGAGGCACGCGACCAGCATAGGGGCCGGGCCCCGGGCGGACTTTGACAGTGCTGGCTGTCGGCGTTAGCGTTACCGGCGTCACTGTCGACACCATCGAGGAGCTCTTCTATGTCCGAGCGAACCACCGACTTCGACGTCTTGATCGTCGGTTCCGGATTCGGCGGCAGTGTCACCGCGCTGCGACTGGTGGAGAAGGGCTACAAGGTCGGCGTGCTGGAGGCGGGCCGCCGCTTCGCCGACGACGAACTGCCGAAAACCAGCTGGGACCTGCGTAAATTCGTGTGGGCACCCAAGCTCGGCTGCTACGGCATCCAGCGCATCCACCCGCTGCGCGACGTGCTCATCCTCGGCGGCGCCGGTGTCGGCGGTGGTTCGCTGAACTACGCCAACACCCTCTACGTTCCGCCGGAGCCGTTCTTCCAGGACGCGCAGTGGCGCGACATCACCGACTGGCGAGCCGAGCTCACCCCGTACTACGAGCGGGCCAAGAAGATGCTCGGCGTGGTGCAGAACCCGCACATGACCCCCGCCGACGAGATCTTCAAGGCCGTCGCCGAGGACATGGGCGTGGGCGACACCTTCGTCCAGACGCCGGTCGGTGTCTTCTTCGGTGAGCCGGGCAAGACCGTCGCCGATCCGTACTTCGGCGGGGCGGGCCCCGAGCGCACCGGCTGCATCGAATGCGGTGACTGCATGGTGGGCTGCAAGTTCGGCGCCAAGAACACGCTGGTGAAGAACTACCTCTACCTCGCGGAAAAGGCGGGCGCGCAGGTCATTCCGATGACCACCGTGTCGGCGCTGCGTCCGCTGCCCGACGGCACGTGGGACGTCGCCACCGAGCGCACCGGCGCCTGGGTGCGCAAGGACCCCAAGACCTACACCGCCAAGCAGGTGGTGCTCGCCGCGGGCACGCTCGGCACCCAGAAGCTGCTGCACGCGATGCGCGACGAGGGCGCGCTGCCCAAGATCTCCGACCGGCTCGGCCTGCTCACCCGCACCAACTCCGAGTCCATCGTCGGCGCGGCGACCAAGACGCTCGCGACCGGCCAGGACTTCACCAAGGGTGTCGCGATCACGTCCTCGATCCACCCCACCCCCGACACCCATGTCGAACCGGTCCGCTACGGCAAGGGCTCCAACTCGATGGGCATGTTGCAGACCCTGATGGTCGACGGCGGCGGGCGCGTGCCGAGGTGGCTGCGATTCCTGTGGCTGGTTCTCACCCACCCGCTCACCTTCTTCGGCTTCATGAGCGTGCGGAACTGGAGCGAGCGCACCATCATCTCGCTGGTCATGCAGCACCTGGACAACTCCATCACCACCTACACCAAGCGCGGGCTGTTCGGGCGCAAGCTCACGTCCAAACAGGGTCATGGGCAACCGAATCCGACGTGGATCCCGGCGGGCAACGAGGTGACGCGCCGGGTGGCGGACAAGATCGGCGGCGTCGCGGGCGGTACCTGGGGTGATGTGTTCAATGTGCCGATGACGGCGCACTTCCTCGGTGGTGCGGCTATCGGCGCCGATCCGGAACACGGTGTGATCGACGCCTACCACCGCGTGTTCGGCTACCCGACGCTCAGCGTTGTCGACGGTGCGGCCGTCTCGGCCAATCTCGGGGTGAACCCGTCGCTGACGATCACCGCGCAGGCCGAGCGTGCGGCCGCCTACTGGCCCAACAAGGGTGAGGTCGACACCCGTCCCGCACAGGAGGCGGGCTACCGCCGGATCGAGCCGGTCGCGCCGAAGCAGCCGGTGGTCCCCGCGGGTGCGCCCGCCGCGCTGGTCTTGCCGATCGTCGAGATCCGCAACCCGGAGAAAACCGCAGGCTGACGACCGAAACAAGGCCCCGGACAAGCGGTTTCGCACCGCCGGTCCGGGGCTTTGTTCGTTCAGAGGGCGTTGATGCGCGCCAGCGCCTCGAACGCCAGATCGGCGGCCTGCCACAGCGCGGCGACCTCGGCCCGGATCGTCGGCGCCAGCGCGGGATCCTGCAGCGCGAGTCCGTTGCTGAAGATCACCACGTTCGCGCCGAGGTCGGCGGCGATCAGCATCTGCTCGGTGGCCACGCCCGCTCCGAACAGCTGATCGAGCCCCTCCCCCACGAAATAGAACCGCCACAGCGGCCCGAGGTCGGCACCGTAGACGGCTTTGGTCCGGTCGACGATCACCTCACCGACCGAGGCGATGCCTGCGACGATCTTGAAATAGTCCGGTGCGTGCTCGGGACGACTCCCGACGGCGGCCACCGAATACGTCAGGTCGACGGTCAGGTGCGCGTTGTAGCCGGCCATCGCCGTGCGTGCCCGCGAGGCGCCGCAGTCTTTGGCGAGGGCGAAATAGTGCGCCCACTGCGGTTCGACGACGCCGCCGGAGAATTCGGCGTGCAGATTGTCGAGGAAACGGCGCAGCAGCTCGAGACTGATCGAGTGCGCGTATTCGCGGTCGAGGAAGGCCGCCGGATCTCGTTGCATCGGCATCACCGCGGTGGATTCCACGCCGTCGAGGCCGATCGCGAACAGCCCACGCAGATCCCGGTGCTCGACGAGGATCTCGGTGATCCGGTGATGCCTGTCGACGGCGTCCTCCAGCCGGGCCAGGGTATCGCCGCCCGCTATCTCGGAAGTGTCCGAGAGCCGGGCGATCTCGCCGATATCGGCCTGCGAGAGGGTCGATCCGCACGCGGTGTCGGTCACCGCGCCCGCCGGTCCCGCGACCAACCCGGGCAGAGCCATGATCCCGACCGCGACAGCCGCGACTATTCCACTCCCGATACGCATCCTCCGATTCCACCATCTCCCGCCCCGATCCGGTGTGCGACGCACCCGGACCGACAAGTTCGCCGAGGCGTGCGGGTGCCACGGAAACTGCTGACCAGCAGGCCCGTTCAGTAGCGGGCCTGCTGCGGCAGCCCAAGCGTTCGCGGCCGTCAGATCAGGCGAATGCTCCCGATCATCTTCTTGGCGTCGTCGGCGGACAGTTCGCCGGTGGTGCCCCGGTCGACCAGGATCGCCATGACCATCGGCAGACCCGCCGACCTCTCGAAGGCGAAGGTGTACACGGAGTACGTGGTCGTGGTGCAACCCGGTCGCGCCGGTGTCCACGAGCCCGAGCCCTCGACGAACTGCCCGGTCAAGCCACTCTTGGTGGTGAGCGACGTGGGGGCGGTGATTTTGCCACCTGTCGAATCGGAGTAGCCGCCCTCGGCCGCGATCCTGGCCGCGGTGGTCGCGGCCTCAGGCAGTGTGTTCTCCGTACTGAGGGCGATCCCCGCCAGTCCTCGGTAGGCCGAACCGGGACAGTAGTTCTCGCCTTCGGAGGCCTTTCCGGTACCCGCGAACATTCCGCTCAGACCGAGGATCACCACCGAGTCCGACTCCGAGGCGATCTGCCAACTCGACGGCACGTCGTAAGCGACTCGCTCGTCGGCGAGCAGCACACCCTTCCAACCCGGTGTCACCGGTGCGGTGCTGGTGCCGGTGGGCGGGACCGTCTGCGTGGTCGTCGTCGGCGCGGCAACAGCCTGCTCGTCGTTGCTGCCACCGGTTCCGATCACCACGGCGGTCACGAGCACCACCGCGAGCACGACGACGACCGCCCCGATCCCGATCAGCAGACCGGCATTGCCTTTTCGCGGCGACTGCGGCCCATACCCATATGTCTGCCCGTGGTGCGGAAACGGCAAGGACATGCTCGGTCCGAGCCCCTGCTGCGGAATTCCTTGCTGCGAGTCGGGAATTCCGTATCCACCCGGCTGCCCATAACCCTGTGGCGCCCCCGGGTAGCCCCCCGACCCCGGCTGCGGGCCCGGCATTGCCCGGTAGAGCACGGGCTGCTGGAATGCCCCGGACCCCTGCTGTCCGGATGTCTGCGGGAAGGCCTCCGGTCCCTGCGGCGTACCGGGCTGCGGAAACGCACTCGACCCCTGCGGCACACTCGATCGAGGGAAGACCCCCAAGCCGTGCGGTTGCTGAAACGGACCAGGCCCCTGTGGAGCGAGGATCGTCGGATCCCCGTGCGGTGGTTGCGGTATCGCGGGCTGAGAAGTAGACCCGGACGACGCCGGATACTCGCCCGGCGGCGGCGCGAACGCACCCGGCTGTCCACCCACACCGTCCGGCGGATCCACGGGTGCCCCCTCGGACGCACCCGGCGCCCCCGCCGACTCCCACCAGCGATCGACGTTGTCTGCCACGTCCCAGTCCTTCCTCACACCCGCCTCGCCGATCTCCCTCGAGCAGGCGTCCCGCTCAGCGTAACGGCGCAACCCCGCCGACGAGAGCCGCGCGTGCCTCTGCAGGCACCTGCCATCCCACTTATGGACAGCCGATCACCACGCTCCTATGGCGCGAAATCGGCCGAAATCCCGCCATGAGATCGTGGTGATCTTGGTCTGGGCGCATACCCGTCCCGACGTGTGGGGAGGCGGGGTGGGGCCGATCGGCGACTAGCGCGTGGACGACGTGATCTGGTCGGCCGCAGCGGTGGTGGCGGCTCCGAGGGCGGTGACCTGGGCAGCGGTGAGGCGGGAGTCGGGGCAGGCTACTACCGAGGCGATGACGGTCCCGGTGGTGTCGCGGATGGGGGCGGCGACGGTGAGGACGGCGTTGTCGGGCCCGAGCTCGCCGGGCAGGTAGTCGATCGTGATGAGTTCGGTGATCACGGAGCCGAGCTGGGCGCGTAGGGCGGCGGTGATCGGTGTGTCACGCAGGGCCGCAAGGGCTTCCAGCATCGGTGTCGAATCGTCGACCAGGCGTTCGACGGAATAGCCGCGGGCGCGGATCTCGGTGAGGACGTGTGCGAGGCGCTCACGGTGTGTGGGGTCGGCGCCGGCGAGCCAGGCGCGTTGTTCGGATTCCGGTGCCCAAGCGACGAATTCGCGGCAGACGGGTGGGGCGAGCGGTAGCCGGCGACCGGGCCGGATCCAGGTCGCCGACGGGTCGCCGACGAGTTCGGTGACAACGATGTTCGCCCCGTCTCGTTCGGCGAGGAAGACCGGTGCCGACACCTGGTCCGACAGCGCGCGCAGCACGGGGGCGGCGGTGCGGCGCAGCGGGAACGCGGCTTCGGCGCGACGGGCGACGGTGAGCAGCCGCAGACCGATGCCGTAGCAGCCGTCGCCGTCGCGCACGGTCCACCCGTCGGCGGTGAGCTGGGTGAGCACGGCGTGGGCGGTGGCGCGGGAGATCCCCGCTTCGCGCACGATGCGGGCCAGCGTGAGCCGCTCGGTGGCGTGGCGCGAGAGCAGCTCGAGCACCTTCACCACCCGCTGGGTCGGGGCCGAGACAACGCTCGAATCCGGTTCGGCCGACGCCGGATCCGACGTCACCTCTTGACCGGCGCTCTCGGCCCGGCTTATCGTCGGTGTCACAATACCGAACGATAGCGTCGATTATTCGACATCGCAACCCCGGGCGTGAGCCCGCCGGGAAGGTGGACAGTGCAGACGGGATACGAGTTGACGCACCTGGCGGCCCTGGAGGCCGAAGCGGTGCACATCCTGCGCGAGGTGGCGGCCACCTTCGAACGACCGGTGCTGCTGTTCTCCGGCGGGAAGGATTCGGCGGTGCTGCTGCATCTGGCGCGGCGCGCGTTCTGGCCCGCGCCGCTGCCGTTCCCGCTGCTGCACGTGGACACCGGCCACAATTTCGACGAGGTGCTCGCGTTCCGCGACCGCACCGCCGAGCGCACCGGCGCCCGCCTGCTCGTCGCGAAGGTCCAGGACGACATCGACGCGGGTCGCGTGGTCGAACGACCCGGCGGCACCCGCAACCCCTTGCAGACCACCACCCTGCTGCGCGCCATCGGCGAGCACCGTTTCGACGCCGTGTTCGGTGGCGCACGCCGCGACGAGGAGAAGGCACGCGCCAAGGAACGGGTGTTCAGCTTTCGCAACCGTTTCGGCGAGTGGGAGCCGCGCGCCCAGCGTCCCGAGGTGTGGAACCTCTACAACGGCAGGCACCAGCCGGGCGAGCACATTCGGGTGTTCCCGCTGTCGAACTGGACCGAGCTCGACGTGTGGGAATACATCGACCAGGCGGCCGTCGAGCTGCCCTCGCTGTACTACGCGCACCGCAGGCGGGTGATCGAGCGCGACGGAATGCTGCTGTCCGCGACCCGTTTCGTCACGGAGGCACCCGGCGAGCGCGCCTTCGAGGCCACTGTGCGTTTCCGCACCGTCGGCGATGCCACGTGTACCGGCTGTGTCGAGAGCACCGCCACCACCCCGACGCAGGTGATCGCGGAGATTGCGGCCACCCGGCTCACCGAGCGCGGCGCCACCCGCGCCGACGACCGGATCTCCGAGACCGGGATGGAAGACCGCAAGCGAGAGGGCTATTTCTGATGCGCCGCAACCTGTTACGCCTGGCCACCGCGGGCAGCGTGGACGACGGGAAGTCCACCCTCATCGGCCGCCTGCTCTACGACTCGAAGTCCCTGTTCGACGACCAGCTCGCCAACATCGAGCGGCTCAGCACCGAAAGGGGCAGTGCCACCACCGATCTCGCGCTGCTCACCGACGGTTTGCGGGCCGAACGCGAGCAGGGCATCACCATCGACGTCGCCTACCGCTACGTGACCACCCCGCGCCGCAAGTTCGTCATCGCCGACACTCCGGGGCATGTGCAGTACACGCGCAATATGGTGACCGGGGCTTCCACCGCCGATCTCGCCCTGATCCTGGTCGACGCCCGCACCGGCGTCAGCGAGCAGACCCGCCGTCATGCCTTCCTCGCCACCCTGCTCGGCGTCCCGCACCTGGTGGTGTGCGTGAACAAGATGGACCTGGTCGACTGGTCGGAGGAACGTTTCACCGAGATCAGGGAGGAATTCTCCGCGTTCGCCGCGAAATTGACCGTCGGAGACCTCAGTTTCGTACCCGTCTCGGCCCTGCACGGCGACAACGTGGTCGACAGCTCACCGCACCTGGGTTGGTATCCGGGTCCGCCGCTGCTGCGCCACCTCGAGGACGTGCACATCGCCTCGGACCGCAACCTCATCGACGCACGGCTCCCCATCCAGTACGTGATCCGCGCCGAGCAGGGATCGGCGCAACGCAGTTACGCGGGCACCGTGGCGGGCGGCATCTTCAAACCGGGCGACGAGGTGGTGGTCCTGCCCGCCGGCCACGCCTCGCATGTGCGGGAGATCTGGGGACCGGGCGGCACCAAGGTCGAGGAGGCGTTCACCGGGATGGCGATCTCACTGACCCTCGACGACGACATCGACATCGGCCGGGGCGACCTGCTCGCCCGCCCGGGCAACTCCCCGCACCAGAGCACCGAACTCGACGCCATGCTGTGCTGGTTCTCCGAGACCGCCCGGCTGCGCGCCGGCGACAGCCTGCTCGTCCGCACGGCCGCGCAGACCGCGCAGGCCGAGGTCGTCGCCATCGACTACCGGCTCGACGTGAACACCCTGCACCGCGTGTCGGAGGTGGAGGCGTTGTCGCTCAACGACATCGCCCGGGTGCGGTTGCGTGCCCGGCGCCCGCTGCTGTCGGACCCGTACCGGGAGAACCGGCGCACGGGCAGCTTCATCCTCATCGATCCGCGCACCGACGAGACGGTCGCGGCGGGGATGGTCACCGGTCGCGAAACGGTCGAGGTGTCGGGCACGCGCACCGGTCCGGTGACGTGGCATCGCTCGGCGGTGACGCGTGCCGAACGCACACACCTCGGGGCGACGATCTGGCTGACCGGCCTGTCGGGTTCGGGCAAGTCGACCGTCGCCGTGGAACTCGAACGCCTGCTCGTCGAAGCCGGGCGCCCTGCCTACCTGCTCGACGGTGACAATCTGCGCCACGGCCTGAACTCCGGACTCGGCTTCTCCCCCGCCGACCGGGACGAGAACGTGCGCCGGGTCGCCGAGGTCGCCGCCCTGTTCGCCGACTCCGGAACCGTCGCGGTCGTGTCGGTCATCAGCCCGTTCGCCGCGCAACGCGACCACGCCCGCACCGTGCACACCGACCGGGACCTGCCCTTCCACGAGGTGTTCGTCGACACCCCGCTGGCCGAATGCGAACGCCGCGACCCGAAGGGCCTCTACGCCAAGGCCCGTGCGGGCGAGCTGCCCGGTTTCACCGGCATCGGTTCCCCCTACGAGCGGCCCGCGCAACCCGACTTGGTCATCACCCCCGACCTCGGCTCCCCCGCCGAGATCGCCGCCCATATCCTCCGAGAGCTAGGGATCACAGTCCGTTGAACCAACCGAGTACCACCACCGCCGACACGGGCGCACCGCCCGATTCGCTCACCGCCCCGTTTCTCGCCGCGGTCGCGCAGGCCGAAACGCTCATCGCCGGTGCGGAGTTCGTACGCAGCGACGCCGACCGCGCCGAAGGCTACGACTATCTGGCCGCCGGCATCGCCGCCTGCCTTCGCCTCTCGGGTGCCCACGGCACCTCGCACCCCTACTTCGTGTCTTCCACCGGCCCGTACGCCAAGATGGGCCTGGACAACCCGGACACCCTCTACTACCACGCGAATATCGAGCCGACGGCCGAGTATGTGGTGAGCGGGGTGCGTGGCAGCACCGTCGACCTGAGTTTCCAGGTACTCAAGGGTGACTACACGGCCACCGACGTGCCCGGTGGGGCCGATGCCTTCGACGACCGACGAATCCCGATCGCCCCGGACGGCAGCTTCTCGATCCGGTTCGGTCCGGCGAAAGCCGATGCGGGCGAGGACTATTTCCCGCTCGGCGAGGGCGCCTCGATGCTCGCGGTCCGCGAGGTCTACAGCGACTGGACCGAACGCAAGGGCTCCATCCGCATCGAACGGGTCGACACCGTCGGCACCGCGCCGGACGAACCGGATCTGGCCCGGTTGCGCAAGCGCTACCGGGCCGCCGGGAACATGCTGCTCACCAGGGTGCACACCTGGTTCAACTTCCCCAAGTGGTTCTATCTCGACCTGCCGGTGAACACCCTCACCGCACCGCGGCTCACCCCGGGCGGTCTCAGCACCCAGTACTCCTCGGTGGGGCATTTCGACCTCGCCGACGATCAAGCCCTGGTGATCACGGTGCCGAAATCCGACGCGCCCTATCAGGGGTTCCAGCTGGGCAGCCTCTGGTACATCTCGCTGGATTACGTGAACCATCAGACGAGCCTCAATCATGCCCAGGCACAGGTGGATCCGGACGGCATGATCCGCATGGTGGTGAGCCACCGCGATCCCGGCATCACGAATTGGATCGAGACCACCGGCCGCACGCGGGGCATCCTGCAGTTCCGATGGCAGCGCACCGACCGGCCGATGACCGAAGCCGACGGCCCGGGTGTGGAACTCGTCGACATCGCCGATGTTCCCGCGCACCTGCCGTACTACGACAACAACCGGATCGACGCTGCCGCGTGGCGTGACCGGATCGCCGCCCGGCAGCGGGCTTTCGCCGAGAGGATGCTGGGATGAGGCTGCTGGACGGGAAGGTTGTCGTCGTCTCCGGTGTGGGACCGGGGCTCGGCCGGTCGATCTGCACGGAAGCCGCGGCGGCGGGTGCGAAGGTGGTCCTCGCGGCTCGCACCGAATCGCGGCTGCAGGAGGTGGCCGCCGAGATCGATGGCGAAACGCTCTGTGTGCCTACCGATATCACCGACGACACCGCGGTGCAGCACCTCGTGTCGCGCACGGTCGAGAAGTTCGGCCGGGTCGACGCGCTGGTGAACAACGCCTTCTCGGTGCCATCGATGAAGCCGCTCGAGCGCACGGACTACGACCAGATCCGCGACAGCCTCGATCTCACCGTGCTCGGTGGTCTGCGGATGACGCAGGCGTTCACACCCGCCCTGTCGGAGTCCAACGGCGCCGTGGTGATGATCAATTCGGCGGTGGTGCGCCACAGCGAACCCCGCTACGGCAGCTACAAGCTCACCAAGGCCGCGCTGCTGGCGATGTCGCAGACCCTCGCCACCGAACTGGGCGGCAAGGGCATCCGGGTGAACAGTGTGCTGCCCGGCTACATCTGGAGCGACCAGTTGAAGTGGTATTTCGGCCAGATCGCCGAGAAGTACGGCATCACCGTCGAGCAGGTCTACGAACAGACGGCTGCCCGGTCCGATTTGAAGCGGCTGCCCGAGCCGGCCGAGATCGCCCGTGCCGTGGTGTTCCTCGCCTCGGACTGGGCGAACGCGATCACCGGCCAGACCCTCGACGTCAACTGCGGCGAATACCACAACTGATCAGGAGTTTCCCTCGATGACTGTGCGCACCGATGTCGGCACCGTGGCCGACCTGCACGCCTCGGCAACCAAACTCACCGGCCTCACCGATTTCGGCCCCGACGATTACACCGAAGCCCTCGGGGTGCTGCTCGATTCCTATCGCGACGAGGCCGGGCTCACCGAGCTCGGGTCCAAGATGTCGCGGTTCTTTCTGCGCGGCACCTTGGTCGCTCGTGCGCTGAGCGAGGCCGCGTGGGCAGCGAACCCGGACTTTGCCGAAACACCGGTCACCCGGCCGATTTTCGTCACCGGGTTGCCGCGCACCGGCACCACGGCACTGCACCGGCTGCTGGCGGCCGACCCTGCCAACCAGGGGCTGGAGATGTGGCTGACGGACTTTCCGCAGCCCCGCCCGCCGCGGGAGAGTTGGGCGGACAATCCCGCCTATCAGCAGATCGATGCGGGGCTGCGTCAGCATCAAGTGCAGAACCCGGAGTTCATGGGCCTGCACTACATGAGCGCCGCCGACGTCGAGGAATGCTGGCAGTTGCTCCGCCAGTCCGTGATGTCGCACTCCTACGAGTGTCTGGCGTACCTGCCGAGCTATTCGCAGTGGCTCACCACTCAGGACTGGACGCCCGCCTATGCCCGGCACCGGCGCAACCTGCAGCTCATCGGGATGAACGATTCCCGTCGCTGGGTGCTGAAGAATCCCAGTCACCTGTTCTGTCTGGACGCCTTGCTCGCCGTCTACCCCGACGCGGTCGTCATCCAGACCCATCGCGATCCCGCGACCGTGATCCCCTCGGTCTGCAGCCTCAACGAGCACGCCACCCGTGGCTGGTCGACCGTCTTCACCCCGGAGGTGATCGGCCGCACCCAACTCGACCTGTGGTCACGCGGGTTGCGCGAGTTCACCGCCGCGCGCGCCCGCCACCCCGAGGCCCACTTCATCGATATCGACTTCGACGACCTGCGCTCCGACCCGGTCGGGACCGTCGAGACGATCTACCGGTCGATCGGCACCGACCTCACCCCGCAGGCCCGCGCGGCCGTCCTCGCCTTGGACGCCGAAAGCCGCACGGGCGCACGCAAACCCACCCACCACTACTCGCTCGCCGACTACGGACTTACCGAGGACATGGTCGCCGAGCGCTTCTCCGGCTGATCGTGGGGGGCGGCGGGTCTAGCGGGCGCTCCACCCGCCGTCCATCACATACGACGACCCGGTCACCATGCCCGCCGCATCCGAGGCCAACCACGCCACCAGCTGGGCCACCTCCTCGGGCTCGATCAGGCGTTTGATCGCGCTCTCGGTGAGCAGCACCTGTTCGACCACCTGCTGTTCGGGGATGCCGTGGACGAGGGCTTGGTCGGTGATCTGCTTGTCCACCAACGGTGTTCGCACATATCCGGGGTTCACGCAGTTGCAGGTGACGCCGTGCGGGCCGCCCTCGAGCGCCGTCACCTTCGACAGGCCCTCGAGCCCGTGCTTGGCCGTGACGTAGGCGACCTTGAACCGGGAGGCGCGCAGTCCGTGCACCGAGGAGATGTTGACGATGCGGCCGAACCCGTTGCGGTACATGTGCGGCAGTGCCGCGCGGATCAACAGGAACGGCGCCTCCACCATCAGCGTTTGCATGGTCCGGAACCGTTCGGGCTCGAATTCCTCGATGGGGCTGACGGTTTGGATACCGGCGTTGTTGACGAGGATGTCGGTGTCCAGGCGCAGCTCGGCGAGTGCGTCGACATCACGCAGATCGACACACCATGCCTGGCCGCCGATCTCGTGGGCGACGGCTTTCGCGCCGTCACCGTCGAGATCGGCGACGGTCACCTCAGCGCCGCGGGCGGCGAGGACCCGCGCGCACGCGGCGCCGATCCCGCTCGCGGCGCCGGTGACCAGCGCGGTACGACCGGTGAGGTCACTCATGCCGCAAGCCTTTTCGGGGCGGCATCGTCGGCCAGATCGATGGTTTCCAGGTCGATCCCGCGCGTCTCCCGCGCACACAGCACCGCGATCACCGTGACCGTCGCCGCCACCGCGAGATAGACCGCGATCGGCACCGACGAACCGTAGGAGTCGAGCAGGCGCACCGCGATGATCGGCGCCAGCGAACCGGCCACGATCGAGGTCACCTGATATCCCAGCGACACACCGGAATACCGCATTCGGGTGGGGAACATCTCGGCCATCATGGCGGGCTGACCAGCGTACATGAACCCGTGGAAGACGAGGCCGACGATGATGGCGGACAGGATCACCACACTGTGCCCGCTGTCCATCATCGGGAACGCGAAGAACCCCCACGTTCCGCCCGCGACGGCACCGGCCAGGTACACCGGCCGACGCCCGACCCGGTCACCGAGGTATCCGGCGAGCGGGATCACCGCGATGTGCACGGCGTGGGCGATGAGCAACCACCACAGGATCGTGGTCGTATCGGCGTGGACCTGCACCTTGAGGTAGGTGATCGAGAAAGTGACCACCAGGTAGTACATGATGTTCTCCCCGAAGCGCAGCCCCATGGCGGTGAAAACCCCACGCGGGTAACGGCGCAACACCTCGAACGGGCTGAACGAGGTGGCCTTGGTGTGCTCGAGCGCCTGCTGGGCGGCCAGGAAGATCGGCGCGTCGGTCACCTTCGTGCGCACGTAGTAGCCGACGAGCACCACCACCGCCGACAGCCAGAACGCGACCCGCCACCCCCAGCTCAGGAACGCCGCGTCCGACAGCGTCGAGGTGAGCACCAGCAGCACGATGGTGGCGAGCAGATTGCCCGCGGGCACTCCCGCCTGCGGCCAGCTCGACCAGAAGGCGCGGCTGCGGCTGGGGCTGTGCTCGGCGACCAACAGCACCGCGCCACCCCATTCACCACCGACCGCGAAGCCCTGCACGAAACGCAGCGTCACAAGCAGAGCCGGTGCCCAGTAACCGATTTGGGCGAAGGTAGGCAGACAGCCCATCAGGAACGTCGCCGCGCCGACGAGCACGAGACTCGTCTGCAGCAGCTTCTTGCGCCCGTATCGGTCACCGAAATAGCCGAAGACGATGCCGCCGAGCGGGCGCGCCGCGAAACCGACGGCATAGGTGACGAACGCGGCGAGGATCGCGTCCAGGTCGCTGGTCCCCTTGGCGAAGAACACCTTGCTGAACACCAGGGTGGCGGCGGTGCCGTAGAGGAAGAATTCGTACCACTCGACGACGGTGCCCGCCATCGAGGCGGTCACCACCCGCCGTAGCCCGGACGGTGTCTCCTCCGGTGTGTCACCGGTCGGCCGGGTCGTGCTGCTGACGCTCATCGCACTACTCCTTCACGCGCTGTGAGCTGACTCACATTCCATGTGAGGAGTATTCGTGCAGAAGTCTTTGGGTCGCAATGCCCAGTTTCGCAGCGGCAATCTGCGAATATGCAGATATGAGCCGTTCCGTCGCGTCGTCCGGGCGCAGGCCGAGTGCCGATGATTTGCTCGTGCTGCTGGCCGTCGGCCGGTCGGGGCGGTTCGTCACGGCCGCAGCCGAACTCGGGATCAACCACACCACCATCTCCCGGCGCATCGCCGCCCTCGAGGCGGCCGTGGGCGGACGGGTTCTCACGAAAGTGGCGGGCGGTTGGGAGCTCACCGATCTCGGTCGCGAGGCCCTCGTAGCTGCCGAGACGGTCGAAGCCGCCGTGCGTTCACTCGGTTCCCCGGCCGGTGAACGCACGCTCGAAGGAGTGGTGCGGCTCTCGGCGACCGACGGGTTCAGCGCCTACCTGGCCGCACCGTCGGCGGCACGGGTGCAGCGCCGCCACCCCGGCATCGCGGTGGAGATCGTCGCCGCCACCCGCCGCGCATCCACCCAGCGAACCGGCCTCGATCTCGAGGTGGTCGTCGGCAGACCCCAGGTACACCGCGCCGAGGCCATCGAACTCGGCGACTACTGTCTCGGCCTCTACGCCGCCCGCGACTATCTCGACGCCCACGGCGCCCCCACCACCATCGACGACCTCGCCCGCTATCCGCTGGTCTATTTCATCGAGTCGATCCTGCAGGTCGACGACCTCGACGTGGCAACCAGTTTCGCGCCGACCATGCGCCAATCCGTCTCCTCCACCAACGTTTTCGTCCACGTGGAGGCCACCCGCGCGGCCGCCGGTATCGGCCTGCTCCCCTGCTTCATGGCCGATCGCCACCCCGACCTCGTCCGGATCCTGGCCGACGAAGTGCGGGTCCAGCTCACCTATTGGCTGGTCACCCGGCCCGAGACCCTGCGCCGCCCCGAGGTCGCCGCCGTGGTCGATGCCCTGCGCACCACCGTCCGCGAATGCCGAGCCACCCTCCTCGGCATCCCCGAAGGGTGAAGGTCGCGATCCTTTCGATCGATCGGCTGACTGCCCGTGTTCTGGATGATGTAGCGCAGGACGGTGCCGCGCCGCAGCAGATTTGTCCGCGGTCGGTCAGTGCCAAGGCCCTGACGCGCAACCTGTTGTCACCCTGTGGGGCAGGGGTTTACGAATGTACGGCCGGGGAGGGTGTTCGACCACTCTTGTCGGGTGATGGGTGCGGTGCCGGTGGCGCAGATGCGCGCGGCTTCGGTGGTGGCGTCGGTGTGCCAACGGCGCAGGGTGCCGTCGGTGGCGGATTCGACGAGGACGGTTCCACCGGCAGCGAAAGCGAGCATTGTTTTCTGCCAGTGTCTTTCGCCGTGATGCAGGGCGGCGTAGACGGTCGGCGCGCCAGGGTCGGTGTAGTCCCAGATTGCGATGCGGTCCTCGGCGAGATCGTCGACGGCGAGGCGGGTACCGGTGTGGTCGAAGGCGACCGAACCGGCGGGGCCACGTGCGGCGACGGGTATCGGCAGGTGTCGGGGCCCACCTGGTTCGCCGAGGTGGTAGACGAAGGCTCCGGCGCGGGTGCCGACGGCGAGAATGTTGTCTGATGTGACGGCCAGAGACATGTCCTGACCAACCGTGGGCAGGCCGGACAGTTCCGCCACAGGTCGAGCGCCGGGACCGGCGCTCAGGTCGTAGACCGCGATGTGCCCGGTGCGGTGACTGCCGACGGCCAGCCTCGATCCGTCGGGACTCACGGTGAGGGCGGTCGGATAGCCGTGCCCGAATCGCAGTGTGGACCGCAGCTCGGGGCCGCCTGGCCGGGTCAGGTCCCACATTTCCACCGACGACGTCAGCCCCCGCCCGACGGCCAGGGTGCCGTCCGGGCCGAAGACGACACCTCGCGTGTCGACCAAGCCGTTGTCGATCGGTCGACCGAACGGCTTCGGGGTCGGATCGGTGATGTCCCAGACCTGGATGGCGCGTTCGTTCAGGGTGGCGGCTCGTGTCCCGTCGGGGCTGAGCACCACGGTGTCGAAGAAGCCCGAGGGATCGCCGTCCACGGAGTCTCGTCCTGCGCCCGCGGGGGTTCGCGACAGACCGCGCAAGCGCGGCAGCAATGCGTCGGGCAGCACGCCGGGAGGCGGTGCGGAGACATCTTGGGGAAGCCTGAACAGCGTCCGCGGCCCGAGTTCGGCGGCCTGTCCCGCGAGGTCGAAAACGTGCACGGCACGGTCGAATCCGGTGGTCACCAGCGCACGCCCGCCACGGAACACTTCGGCGCGCGCCACGGATCCGCCGGGGAATCGGGCGAGCACCGCACCGGTGTCGAGATCGAGGAGGCGAGCACGGGAATCGCCACCGACAACCACTGCCGTGCGGCCGACCCCGGTCGGCGCCACGTCGAAGTACTCGTTGGCACCTCGCGACATCGCGCGCAGCGGTTCGGGCCGGGTGGTGTCGGCGCCGAGACGCCATCTGGCGATCTCGCCGGGGTTGAGTCCCACCGCGAGCACGTCACCGTCGACATCGACCGACCTGATCTCGGCGCCGTTCGGTCGCTCGACCGACAGCTCGAAAGCGGGACGGGACGGATCCGGAGCTGTTGCGTCCCAGCCCCGTACGGTCGTCGTCCACGTGGCGTCGGCGATCCGGGAACCGGCCGCGATGAGGACCCGGTCGTCGGCCGCGACGAAGGCGTGGTTACCGGGAACAGTCAGCGCGGGCTGCGGCACGGGGCGTGCGGGATCGGCGCCGAACCGCCAGGACAGTACCGTTCCACCGTGGGTGCCGATCGCCAACAGATCGTTGCCCGGGCCGAAGGCCAGTGACCAGGGCAGATGATCCGCCAACGCGAATTCGGTTGTCCGCCGGGGATTCTCCGCGATGCTCCACAACACCGCCGAGCGTTCACCAGCCACAGCAAGCCACCGCTGGTCGGTGCTGACGGCCAGGGCCCGCACCGGACCGGCCACCGCTGCGAACGGCGGCATTCGGGTCACCCCGGCATCATCGACCCGCACGAGCTGCACGGTGCCGTCGCCGTTGCCGATCGCGATCATGTCGCCACCGATGCTGGTGGCGAGCCGTGGCGGGTCGATACCGGCCGAGCCCGCGTCACCGGAGACCCCGGGCAGGATTCGGATCGGCGTGCCGAGAGCCGAGAACTCCAGCAGGGCCGATCGGGCATCCGTTGTGCCGCTCGTGCGCACCGCCGCGAGGGCGACGAGTTGGGACAGCGCGGGGTCGAAGTCGGCACCACCCCGGGCCACGCCCGCGAACAGCCGCGAATTCGATTCGGCTCTGGCAGCGGCATTCTCGGCCCGGACCCGGGCCAGACCGGTCACCGAGAGCACCGCGAGCAGGACGGCGAGCACACCGGCGACAGAGATCAGCCACAGCGCCAGATTCGGTCTGCTGCGCGTGCGCGACACAGCTTCGGTGACCGTCGCGGCCGCCGCGATGCGGTCGAGGAAGTTCTCCGGCGCCTGCCGCCGCGCCTCCTCGTACCCGGTGGCGGCGACCACCACCCGAAGCGAAGCACGCTGCGCCGCAGCGAGTTTGCCCGCATATCCGCCGACCGGGGTCAGTTCCGTCTCCGACAGGCCCGCCGTCACCGCGCAGGCCGGGTCGAGCCGGCGCACCCGCAGCCACCGGACCAACTGGTGGCGCGGGGCCAGGTCGTCGAGCGCGACGGCCATCGCCGCCGCCATCGACGCACCGTTGATGTCGTTCTCGGGCACGCGACCCGCCCCGGTCACCGACCACAGCACGCACGCGCCGGTGGCGGCAGGCCGGCTCACCTCCCACGCCCGCGCGAGGCTGTCGGTGAACTCGCGATCCGCCTGCAGGAACGACATGGCGGCCGGGTCCGGGTGCAACCCGCTCGGTCCTTCGCGCACCTGCTCCAATCGCAGCACGCCGACTCGTCCGGCGCCCCCGATGTCGACGAACAGCACACTGACCCGGGTGGTCCGCACCGTCGGTGGTCGCCGACCGGCCAGTTCCAGCGCGGTCACGATGCCGTAGCCGCGCGAGGGCCTGCCACCCTGGCCGAGCAGGTGCAGCACCACCTCGGCCAGCGGGTCGTCGCCACCGGTGATCGGTCCGGCCGGGAGCAATTGAGTACCGGCCGAATGCAATCCGGCCCGTTCGGTGTGCCGCAGGAAGACCGCACACGCCTCGGCGATGTCGCGCGCGCCGGTCAGGGCTTGGGCGAGGGCGGCCACCGCGTGGGCCGCCGACACATCGGCGGTGACCCGATCACCCTCCAGATCGGAGTTCTCCGATTCCTCTTCCAGCGGGTCGTCACCGGCCTCGAGGTGCTTCCACCGCGCCAGCGAATGCCGTGCCAGCACACCGGTTTCGCGGCGCCGGTCGAGCAGCCCACGAGCCGCCTCCGGCCCCTCGGCGACCGCTTCCCGGCACAGCGCCAACCACCGCTGCGGCGCTCCGGTGAGCTCGGACAACAGCGCGTCGTCGCGCTGGAACTCCGACTGCCCGGTCATCGTCGGCCCTCGACCACAGCGGGGCGAGTCGTGTTCACCACAGACGGATAAGCTCGACACCGATGCGCATCAACGACCTTCCCGGGGGAACCATCTTGTCGAGATCACTCCTTGTCGGTGCTGCGCTGTCCGGTGCGGTGATCACCGCCCTGCTCGGCACCGGTTGCTCCACCGGGGACAGTTCGGCCATGCCCGTGGCCGGTGCCAACACTCCCACATCGACACCGCCGCCACCACTGCTGTCGGCCGACGACGTCGAGCGGCTGTTCGCGCGGATGCTCGACCCACGGGTCCCGAACTCCGAGAAGCTCGATCACGTGCAGGGCATCGCCGACGATCCGGGCCTGCCCAACCGCATCGCCGAAGCACCGGGCCGGAACAACGCCACGGTCACCGTCACCATCAGCGGAACCAGGCTCGGTGCGCCGGGCATGCTCGCCGACGGCACCGGGAGGATGAACACCGCGACCAGCCCGTTGATCGTGCCGTTCGTCGCCGAGGACGGGAAGTGGAAGATCGAGAAGGCCTGGTATTGCCAGATCGCGTTCTCGATGATGGTGTCCTCCCCCACCTGCCCGTCCTAGCTCACATTCGTCGTGCGAACCGGTAGCGCGGGCAACGGCATCTGTGTAGGAGCCCGTTTCCCATCAGCAGGAGGCTCCCGCTGTGACCCGTGTCGTCCGGTCGTTTCCCGGTCCGCCGACCGGCGCGCGAGCGGCGCAACACCGTGCGGGTTCGGCATCGAGCTGCCCGGCCCCGCTCATACGATCGGTGCCGACGGCAGAGCACCGCATTCGTCGCGCGAATTCTTCTCGGACAGTGCGGCATTCGACACTGTCGCCGACGAAGTGGGGGCACGGGTTGACTTCTGACTCCTTGGACACCTGGCTCGGCGCCACCTGGAGCGCGGTCCCCTCATCGCTGCGCCTCGCGGTGGTGGAACACATCTTCGGCGCCGATCTGGTCACCATGTCGACTTATGCGGTGGCCAAGGCGCGGTATGTCGTCGAGCGGGTCGACCCCGACATGCGTTCGGACTTCGAGGACGTCGCCCAGGACACCATGGTCGCGTTGACGGCGACCTTGCCTACCGAACGTATCCGGTACTGGAAAACCCATGTCCTGCAGCAACTCCAGTGGCAGGTGCTACAGAACAGGCGGCGCCGCACAGCGGAGAAGCGTCACCCGGGCCTGCGCGTCGATTACGAATCCACCGCGCTCGTCGTCGAAGACCACACACTCGTCGGCGGTGAGGACCGGCTGGCCGACCGCACCGTCCTCCGGGACGCGCTCGACGCGATCCCGCACCCCGAGACCGCCGCCGTGCTACGCGCGACCTTCGTACTCGCCCCCGACGGCACCTACACCGACGTACAGACGACCAAAGAGGTCGCCGCGGACCTGAACTTCAGCCAGGAGAAGGTCAAACGGCTGCGCGCGGCGGGAACGAAGATGCTGCGCGAAGCCCTGCGCGCCCAGCTCGACGCCCGCGACCAGGACACCGAGGAGGCATCGTGACGGCGCGAGATGATCGACCCACACGGCTGCACCTGCCCGTCGACCTCGACGTGCTGCTCGCGCTCGCCGACGACTCCGAACCCGATGCCGAGGCAGCAGCCGCGGGCGCCCGCATCGCGCAACGCCTGCTGGCAGCAGCCGACGCGACACCGGAACCCCATTCCTTGTCCGCGCGACGCATCGTGATGCGGGTGCCCGGGTGGACGGTGCGGCCGCTGGCCGCCTCCTCACGCGACGGAGCGTCATCGAGCCGGGTCGTCCAGAAACAGATCGACCAGGAGCTCGGCATCGAATTCACACGTACTCCCGCCGGTGCCGAGCAGACCCGGATCTCGGTGCAATCGTTCGGTCCCGGCACCGCGGCAGGCGACGTGGTCCGCGTCGCGGTGCATGCGGGCGAGGAACGAACCGAAGTTCTCGTCGTCCTGTATCCGGACGCCGACGGGTCGCTCACCGGTCAGATCGTCACCCGCGCACTGACTTTGGCGGAGCACCTGGAGATCTCCATCGTGCCGGGCACGGCCCTGGGCGACACGCATGCGGCGGCGATCACCGACGCGGTGCGGTGCTCGTTGACGGCGGGACGCAACGCGTGGCGGCGGGTCGCCAAGGGGCTGCCGGTCGGAGACCCGGTTCGGTCGGCGATCGTCGCCGGATTGAGCTGAGGGCCTCGAATGGCCCCGGTGTGGCGGATAGGTCGTGGGTGAGGAGACCCCCCAGCGATCTCCTCACCCACGACACGAGACGCGTCGGGGGCAGTGCCGACGACTGGTCTCGTCATCAGTGATGCGATCCGGCCCCGGATCGGTTCGCTGCCGGGTGGCATTCGGCAAAATGACCTATTCGCAGTCTTCGCATCGCGCGGTGCCGCAGGCGGTCTAATTGCCCGTCCTTCCGACGGACTCGGCATCGGCGCTCATCGCGGCCAAGTCCTCGGCCACGGCATTCCACAGCGCGCCGTACTCGGGCACGAGGGTGCGGACGTGCGTCAGGGTCGGATAGTCGTTCGGGTCGAATGCCAGATGCCCCGGACGACCGCCCGGCATGGCGGTGTCGGGCCAGCGACGGGCCGGTGCGTTCGACGCGGAGTCGTCGACGAACAGGATCTGCGCCTGTCCCTGTGCGCCGATCTTCCACACAGCGCGGGTCGACGCGGAAATGGTCACGGGCATGAAGTCCTCCGATGGCCATGGATAGCGACAACGGGATCGTAAGACAGCCAAGGCGTTTCACGGAGTGTCGCGCCACAGGATGACGTCCCCCGCGCAGCGAAGAGCCCTCACCGGCGGAACGACGTCCGACCATTTCTAGAACACGTTATAGTTTCCGAATGCGGCCAGGACAACCCGCCGCACGAAAGGTGGTACAGGTGCTGACCTGGGACGATGAAGCCGATGTCGTCGTTGTCGGATACGGCGGCGCAGGGGTTACGACCGCGCTCGCCGCTCGCGAACGCGGGGCCGATGTCCTCGCGATCGACCGATACCTCGGCGGCGGCGCGACAGAGCTGTCCGGCGGAATCATCTACGCCGGGGCGGGCACCTGGGTGCAGCACGCCGCCGGCATCGACGACGACGCCGACAACATGTTCGCTTACCTGCAAGCCGAGGTCGGCGACGCGGTGAGCCCCGCGACGCTACGCCGCTTCTGCGAGGAGTCCCCCGCCCTCATCGACTGGCTCACCGAACACGGCGTGCCGTTCGAGGCGTCAGTGTGCCCGTACAAGACCTCCTACCCCACCGACGACTACTACCTCTACTACTCCGGCAGCGAAAACGCCGGCGGTTACCGGGAACTCGCGAAACCACGTCAGCGCGGACACCGCGCCCACGGACCCGGCGTCTCGGGCAAGGCGGTGTTCCGTCCGCTGGCACGATCGGCCGCCGCCCGCGGCGTCCGGGTCCGAACCGGAACCACGGCGACCCGGCTCGTGGTCGAGGACGGCCGTGTGACCGGCATCGAAGCGGTCACCCTCGACGGCGCACCCGCCGCCGTGCGACGCCGTTTCGCGGCACTGGCACGGATCTCGTCGAAACCCGGGGTGTACCACCAGGGCCTGCGCCGGGCCGTGCAAGCGCTCATCGCACGCATCGAACGCAAGCACGGTGTGCCGGTGCGGATCCGGGCCCGCTCCGGCGTGGTACTCACCACCGGTGGATTCATCGCCAACGCGGCGATGGTCGCCCGGCACAACCCCCACTATCCCTGGGCGCAGGGCCTGCCGCTCGGGTCGGCCGGGGACGACGGCAGCGGCATCACGATGGCCGAGGAGATCGGCGCGGCCACCGGCAAGATGGACGCGATGTCGGCATGGCGTTTCATCGGCCCACCCAGCGCCTTCTACGGCGCGATCGCGGTGAACACCGAAGGCAGTCGCATGGTCGACGAATCGCGCTACGGCGCGGCACTTGGCGCCGCCATCGCCACCGCCCCCGGCCACCGCGCCTGGCTGCTCGTCGACGCCGAACTCGCCGCCGAAGCACGCACCCAGATCGCCGGCCAGTCGGTGTGGTTCCAGCGCATGCAGACCGAACGACTCCTCCGCTTCGGACGCACCACCGGCCGCACCATCGAAGAAGCCGCCACCCGCGCGGGCGTCGACCCCGCAGGCCTGCGCGCCACCGTCGACGCCCACAACCAGGCCATCGAGCAGGGCACCCCCGACCCACTGGGCAAACCCGACGACATCCGCCGCCCCATCCGTACCGGCCCCTACGCCCTACTCGACATCTCCTTCGCCGCCCGCCTCACCTACCCCATGCCGATGCTCACCCTCGGCGGCCTCCTCGTCGACGAACAAACCGGCGCCGTCCGCACCGAAACCGGCGACACCATCCCCGGCCTCTACGCCGCAGGCCGCGCAGCAGTCGGCATCTGCTCCAACGGCTACGTCAGTGGACTGTCCCTCGCGGACTGCGTCTTCGCCGGTCGACGTGCGGGAACTCACAGCGTCCAGCACGTCGACCAGAACTGACTTTTCGGGCATTCCCGAGCGCTGGGCGCCGTGGTCGGTCTCCCTGGTTCGCTCCGAGACAGGGGGACCTGAGGCATTCCAGGATTCGGAGCCTGACCGCACCGTCAAGATCATCCGAACCCCACCAAAACCGCAGTTCAAATAGGCGATTTGGTTTACGACAATCAGTCGGATAATCTTTTGGCACACCAGCAAGTCCGGGTGGCGGAATGGCAGACGCGCTAGCTTGAGGTGCTAGTGCCCGTATTAGGGCGTGGGGGTTCAAGTCCCCCTCCGGACACCAGTGCTAAACACAACTATGTGTTTGCATATATCTACTCGATGCTCCAGGTGCGACCTCGCACCTGGAGCATCGGCATTTGTAGGCAACATGCAGCAGCTGCCGCTATGAGTCGGCGAACTTCGCCGCTCGTCCAACTGTTCGGTCCAGGTCAGATTTCGTCTCGACCCACGGGTGACCGTCTGATCCGTGGCGTTAAGAGACCGACTCGGTCCCTTCCGCCATCGAGCCAGTGTGATTCGAATCACTCGATTGCCCACCGCTCGGGCAGCTCGATACACAGCCGCGCTACCACAAACACGAAACGCGCCTGACCCTGCTACACCCGAAACCGTGACGAGGGCAAGGAGCACAACGCCGCCCTCGTCTGCCCGGCCTGCCGTGGCCGCGACGCCAGGCTCGAAAACTGAGAAGCCCAACGGGCAAGTGGTGATCGAGGCGCGCGGCGATCAGGAGAATCCCGTTAGATGCCCTCAGTCTGACCGCGGATGGATCAGGTAGGGCGACTCGACCTGACCGAGTGCGCTCACGCCCACCCCGGCGTTTCGAGGACGGTGACGCCAGTAAATCCACCCCCGCCCTTCGGCCCATACCGCAATCCGATCGGCGACGATCACCCCGGCAACCACCCCCGCCACCCAGAACATCCCGTCCACGCAGCGACCTCCCGACTATTGCCTCACCGCAATCCGACGTATCGGGATCACGCTGCGAGCGCGGCATCCGAGGAGTTGACCAAACCTATGGGTAGTCTCCGAGTACGCCGGTGCTAACCCAAGCTAGGAGGTGCTGACAGTTGCTCGATGCTCGGAGTACGCAAAACGCACCCGGAGCTCGAACGCGTCATAGAGCTCGACCTTACGATCCGGCGCACTCGCCGCGAGGATCGCACGGATGTCGCCTAAAGACTCGATGAGCCTGCGTAGTTCGGTGTGGGTGAGCCTCTCTTCCCTCGGAAGGTTGTTCAGCTCTCCCTCTGCGGCCGTCTTCTCTGCCTGAGCCGAATTGAGCGGCCCGATGACGGCCTGGGGATCTACGCCCGCTTCGATCGCCGCGAGATGACGCCCGATCTTCGTTTGCGCTTGTTCGATCCGTCGGTGCAACGCCTGACGACGAGAATCGCTGCCGTCGTCGCCCTGGGCCTCTATCAATGCCGCAACAGTGCTGTCCAGGTTGCTCTCATCGAACAGGGTCGCCAGCCAGCCGTCGACAGGTTCGATGAGGTGCGACTCACGCAGATTCACCGTTCGGGGATGCTCCTGCTCAGCCGTGCTATCCGAAGCCAAACTCCTGGCTCGACAACGATAGTAGACAGCTCCGCCCACCATTTCGCCCTGCATCTTGCGGCCGCAGGCAGTGCAGTACACCCTGCCGCGCAACAGATAGATCCCACCGGAACGAATTGGCCTAGTCCGTTCGAGCCGGCTGCGGGCACGGTTACTCATTCCTGCCCGCTCGCGACGCAGAAGCGTTGCCTGAGTGAAGGTTTCGACCGAGACGATCGCCGGGTGCGCCGGACGTCGCGACCGGACAATGCGTTGTGCAGGTGAACGTTTGAACTTTACGATGTGGCCGGCAGCGACGTCATCGGGATCCAACAGCACGTCGTGTTTGCTCCAACGCCCGAAGACCGCATAGCCCGTGTAGCGCGGATTCTGCAGAATCGCTGCCACCGTAGAGGCCTGCCAACTGTCGCCGGCACGATGCTTGTTCTGCTCGGGGCGATGCGCGGACGGGCACGGAATCATCAACCGGTTCAGTTCATTAGCGATGGCCCGGTCGCCGTAGCCGGCGAGATAGGAGCGAAAGATCTGCTGAACGACCGGAGCGGTCGCAGCGTCGACCGATAGGACCCGAAGTTTCAGGTTGTCCGCCGCGCGGTTCGGATTGGGATGTGGTGGGCCGTCCACGACGAGATAGCCGTAGGGCGGCCTGCCGCCTTGGTGGCGGCCTTCGTTGAGGACCTGGGCATCCATGCTGGCCCGAGTTCGCTGCTGAACATGCTGACGTTCGGATTCGCTGAGCCCGCCGAGCATGCTCATCATCATCGAGTGCGTGACGTTGTTCGGATCGAACCGGCCACCCAACTCGGGCACCCAGATCTCGGCTCCGTAGGCATGGATGCGGGGTGCAACAAGACTGAACTGGTTACCGAACCAGCATCGGGTGCCTTCTCCGACAACGATCCCGGTCCAACCTCGCTGAGGATCTCGAAGGTCTTCCAGAAGTCGAGCGGCGTGAGTACGTCGATGCCAGGGCACCGAACGCGATTGCCCGACATCGAAGTAGCTCTTCACGATCTGCCCGCTGACGAATTTCTCGGCGTTGCCGAGTTGCCACCGATAGGAAGTTTCGGGGTCTTGATTGTCCTCGGTGGAGCAACGCCCGTAGAAGCACAGATCTGTTTCCGCCACGTCTACTCGGGCAGTCTCCAACCCCAGGAGATCATCGAGCACAGCCCATTCATTGCCCGTCGCTGACATCAGCGCTCTCCGGCGTCAGACTGGGCTCGACGTTCCTCACCCCGGGCGGCATCCCGCAGCAATCGAAGCAAAGCGCGTGCTGCACGACCGGAGACCCGCGGAGGTTCGACGGGACAATCGACTTCAATACTTGGGGATCCGTCGCGTCGCGACCCTTCGCGTCGGCTATCGCTCGCCATCGCGATTGCAGGAAACAAGAATTGCCGCTGCGCGAGCATTCGCTGGGGCCGACTGGTGAGCCAAAGCACGGTGACCCGAATGCTCGACGAGGCATGATCGCACGAGCGGTTGACCGACACGGGATCCCGCACAGGAAAGACGGATCCACAGACGGACTCGCCGGTGATGTACCGCGGCACCGAAGTTGGTTTCCAAGCGTAAGACATAAGGCACCTTGTCAGTGATGCCCCGGTCAGTGGCTCTTCCAGGATCGAGTGTACCCGCCACCGATGCGGCGTTAGGCCCGCATCGGGCAGCTTGTGTAAATGCCGAATTTGACGGCGGCCTACAGCGGGCTCGGCCCGATTCCCACTGTCCCGCGCGTTCGAGCAGTCCTTCGACGCTTGGGCTGCGAATACCGCCTGAGCTGGTATTTCGGGCGAAAGCCAGCTCACCGAATCCAGGCCCCACGGACATGAGCCGACGCATCGTCGGAGTGGGAATCTGGATCCGGGAACGTGCCCGGCTCACGCCGGTGCCGGTAAGAGTCGGTGGGGCGGGACAGTATCGCAAGGTCACTCCGTGCGAGCTCACAGCCAGGCCTGCCCCACCGATCTCTTCGGGAGACGAGAGTGCGGAGACACACGGTGGATGACGGCGAGCGGACGACCGAAGCCGTGGGCGTGGACGCCACGGTTGTGACCCAGACCTGGACAGAGTGGGTCTGACCGGAAAGACAACACGCGCAGGCTCGGCGGTTCTTGGCCTCGGCGGCCGCGTTGACAGACTCCCATATATCCAGGGGACGAAGACGCCCCACAGTTGCGGCAACTTGATGCGCACTGTGCCCGCGTGTTCCCAGATATGCCGACGGCGATGGCGGCCGCGAACACCGAAGTCGCCGATCAGTGCATCTGTCTGATCGGGGTCCTGTTCATCGGGTTCGCGGGAGCACGGTGGAGCCGTACCAGTGGCGGGACTGCTCGTTCTACGACGAGATCATCCCGCTGCTGGAATACCCGTTCACCGACGAGGATGACGCCGCATAGGGGCTGATGGAATTCCTTGTCGAATACGGCTTTCGAGCATCGCCGAGCTGCTCCGCGAATACACAGACCAACAAGACTTCGACATCTGACCCAGTACGATCCGGAAGGCACGCCTGCGACCGCACCGGACGATCATCGCCAAATAGTCCGACCAAAATACGGTATCGCCCCTGCGTGGATCGGTCGCGAATCCGGACACCCCGCTAGCTGGGTGCGAAGCCGCCCAGCTCGAAACTGATGGTCAGCGCCATAAGCGATCCACCCAGCACCGCTGCGGTGATCACGTAACCGAGCGCGGCGCGGCGCGTACTCGACCACAATGCCAGGACCACTGAGGGTGCGAGCAGGGTGATGAAGGTGAGGATCCAGGTCAGCCAGTAGGCGGGATGGACGACTGGTGGGCGAGCTCGGAGGTGGCTTGGGGTAGCCGAGATTTCGGGAACCTCGAGTTGCCTCTGGAGGAAGTAGACAGCGGGGACGAACACGAACACCGCGAGTACGCAGCCTGCACCGACACCCCACAACGCACTCAAAGCTCGCCGTGTGGCGGGCTGGTCAATGGTGGCCATAGCCGGTGAATTCCTTTGATCCGGTCGCGTTATCGGCTCATTGTGCCGTACGGTCCCTCCGCCGGTTGCGAGGCGCACGGGACCCACGCGCGTCATGGGGTGGCGGATCGGGACCAGAAATGGACCGACGACGATCCAGCGCCGGGCGCGGTTTGGCGTATCCAAGCTTCTCACCTTTGACCGTGGTCACGCCCGCTTCCTGTGCTCGGTGGTCGTAGTCGTCGCCCGGCCTTCTGGAACGGTCCACCCTCCGGCGACGGGTTCCCCGAAGTAGGCGTAGCCAGTTGGATCGACTGAGCGTGCCGGCACTCCACGCGACGCAGTCACGATCTTGCGCCACCACAGCGAGCACTGTGCGGCAGCGGAGAACATGCACCCGCGTCGCCGGCGCGGCTCGTCATGTACCGCCGACGACCCAAGCCCCACACCGGACGTCTGAATACCAACCCCCGAAGCAAGTGGATTCAACCCATGCCGCCTTTGTCACCACCATCTGCCCGAAACCAGGACCCTACGAGCAAGAACGTGCGCACGGACCGTGCGCACGTCTTCTTCTGGACCGAGCTGTGCATCGCCGCTGGGGTCAGCGTCATCGGCAACGCAACCCAAGCCGTCCTGCACACCACGGCCCTGCCCGCGGTCGCCGCTACCGTCGCGGTCATTCCGCCCCTGGCGTTGCTGGCCGCAGTACACGGTGTTGCGCTGCTCGCACGTGCCGACACCGTCTCGCCCACCGCGCGGCGCGCTGCGACGGCCTTGACCGTGGTCATCGCCGCCGGGGCGTTCTGGTTGTCGTTCACCGCGCTCCGCGCTCTGGCGATCACCGCAGGCGTGCCCGCGGGCGAAGCATGGCTGTGGCCGCTCATTGTGGAGGGCAGTATGACTCAGAGTTCGCTGGCCCTGCTGATTCTGGCTCACGCGCGTCAACCCAGCCCTGCCATGGAGCGACGACCTCAGTCCCTAGCACCCCTCCCCGTGCCCGACCAACGCCCCAGTGACGGTGCCTGCGGCGCACTTTCCGCCTCGCGGGCGGATCCTCCCGCACTGGTCGAGGAGACCCTCGATGATCAGACGAGTTCAGACATGGATGTGGAGGAACTGGCGACCAGGATCTGCGACCAGGATCCTGGCGGGCGCCGCGATCACGCGACCGTCGCCATGGTTCTGACGCATCGCTACGTTCACGGGTGGAGCGCCAGCCGTATCTCACGCGAACTCGGACGCAGCCGGTCGGCCATCAGTCGGATCCTGCGCGACGCCGAGCGGCTACGCGCGAGAACTGGCACCGACCGTGCGCACGCAGAAAACGACCAGCCTGCCAACCGTGCGCACGCAGAAAACGACCAGCCTGCCGACGATGCGCACACCGGTCCTGCCGTGCGCACGTAGCGCCCGACTGCCCGGCAGGGTGTGCGCACGCTGCGTTCGAACGTGCGCACGCCCACTACCTGTGACCGGTTGGGCCAGACACTGTTTCGACCTGCGCGCAGGCTGGCTGAACATTTGCCGGATGTGGTTCACACCACATCGACAGTGGCACCGGTCGCCGTGTTTGATCGATGCGCGGTTCGTTGCCAGGTATCACATTTTTCGTGCTCGTCTCCAGCGAAACCATGTCCTTGGGGGACTTGTGAATTTCGATATGTCCTGTCCGCAGTGCGGCCGTGTCGACTGGGTTCAGAACGTTCCCGCTGTCATGTCCGATGGCACGCTCAGTGGTTACAGCACCGGCGTGCATACCGGGTTCGGTGTAGCCCAGGGCGGTGTTGTCCCCGTGATCGGGACCTCCACCCGCGAGTTCAGCCACAGCTCAGCCCTGGCAAGAAGCCTGGCGTGGCAACCGATTCTGCCTTCGGTGGGCCCGTTGTCGTTCCTCGGCTCGGTCTTGATGTTGTTCGTCCTATTCGTGTTCGGCTTGTGCAGTATCGGATTGACCATGGAGCCGTTGCCCTCGCATCCGCTCCGAATGATGGCGTCGCTGCTGGGCCTGTACCTGTTCCCGATCGTGCTGTCCATCCCTGTTGTCGCGATCTTCACGACCGCGTTCAAGCGCGCACGCCGCAACAGCAAGGTCGATTCCGGGCGGCACCGTGCACGTCATGTGTGGAGCCACGGGTACTACTGCCACCGATGCGGTGTCGCCTACTGGCCCTACCCCACAGAACCCGGTATCCCCTACCGAGTGCCGCTCGCACCCAGCCATTTCCGTTGGTACGTCTGGAACACCGGCGGTTACGCCAAACTTTGACCGACCTGTTCCCCGGTGTTCAACACGGCCCTGGATTGGCTGTGAGCGCCTGCCTGTTCAGGTTCCTGGACAGGGTCGGGACGTAGAGCACGACCCGATGGATCCGGTTCGTTTGCCGGCCTCTCCGATGCCCGCGCCACACTGATCAGTTGTCGCACCTGTTTGGTGGTCAATTCGAGGAGCTTCCCGATGTCGTCATCGGATTCCTCTAAGGTGCGCATCGCCGCCACCGCCCCAGCTTGCTGGCCGCGCCATCGCGTGACTTCGGCCTCGTACTCGCGTTCCAACTGTTCGATCCGCTTACGGAGCTCGCCGACGCGCTGATCGTGTCCCGGTGCACTGCCGGATCGCTCCCGCAGCGTGTAGGTAGGTTTGGACCGCGTCGATCGTCGCCGTCTCGCGGCGTCTGGCTGCCTCACGCCGCGTCTTCATCACGTTCTGGACTTCGTCCAAACGCCGACTCGATTCGAGATCACGCTTGGACCGTCGTTGCTTGCCAGTAGGCATCTCAATCTCCTGAGAATGGCCCGACCAGCGGCTCTTCCGCTGCCAGCCTACGCCGCACCCTCAACCTCTCGCCAGCCCCGCAAAGGCAACCGCCCAGCGCTACATCATCTTTCGCACAGTCGCCATGGGCGCTTCCTCACGCTGCGATCTTGCGAGCGCGGCGTCTGACGGTCGTCGACTTCGCGCGCTCCATCCCAAATGTTTCCCCCGCTCAGTTTCCGCAGAAGGGACACCGATGACGGCCGAGCTCACCAGGTTCGAACCGATTCTCCGCGAGCTAGCCGGATCGCAGTTCACCAAGACCCTCCTTACGACGCTCAGGCAGCAGGATTGGGCCGAGGACGAGATCCGTCGCGCCCAGCAGGCTCACCCCGATGTGGCTGACGTGTTGCATCACAGCTTTTCGCTGTTGACCGCGACCGAGGAACGCATGGCCACCGAGTTCGTCTATCGGGCACATGCCCGAGAGCTGCTCGAGCGGGTCGCGACCGGTGTGTCGACCAAGCCAGGGACCTCGGTCGAGGTCGCGCTGTCACTGATGCGCGCGAGCTTGGTGACCCCGTTGAACACCACCGCCTTCGGCCTGTACGTGCGGATGTGGCGGCGCGCCGGACTGCCCGACGTCGATGGTCTGGGCAAGGACGTGGGCGAGCACTATGAGGCGCTCAATGCCAGCCGGATCGATGAATTCGAGGCGATCGCCCGGCGCCAGCTCGCCCAGCCCTCTCGCGTGCTGAGGCTGGTTACCTGCGAGGGCCGCCATCTCGGCGAACCGGTCGACTGCCGCCTAGCCACTGCACGCGCCGCCTGACCCGTCGGTTGTCCCTCGGTCACTTTTCTTCCTGTCTTTCACGCCGCATCCCGGTTTTCGGGTGCGGCGTTCGTTGTTTTCGGAAGGGGTTTGCTGTGCCCGATCTCGATCTTCCTGACCCGTGCGGGGTCTGCCGATCCCGCGAACCCGGTACTCGTCTGTCGATCGACGGCGGAATCGTCTGCCACGCATGCGCCCGGACGTGCACGCAGTGTTACCGCTGCGGCGTGCGTTCGCTCGCCCTCACCGACACCGCCGTCGGGCGACGGCTGTGTTCGGACTGTGCGACCGGATTGAACCCGTGTGCGTCGTGTACGGAGGTGTCGTTCACCGGTCTGCGCACCGATACCGATGGTTTCGTCTGCGGGATCTGCGCGCACCAGTTGTTCGACCAGTGCTTCCGGTGTGAAAGGTTCACCCGCCACAGCCGCTACGTCGTCGGCAACCACCGCACCTGCCCGGAGTGCGCCCGGCAGCTGCGGGCGTGCCAGGACTGCGGCACCCTGCTGGCGGGGCGGTGCGGGTGTGATCGGTGCGCTGACCGGCACACGTTGTGGAACTACACCTACCGGCCCGACCCGATCTTCCACGGCACCGGCCCGCTGTTCCTCGGGCTGGAACTGGAAGTCGTTGTACCCGAACGCCGTTTCGACGACGCGATCGCGACCGCAACAGACGCACTCGGGTCGCTCGGCTATCTCAAGCGGGATTCCTCGATCCGGCCCATGGGTTTCGAGATCGTGTGCCACCCGATGACCTACCAGTACGCCCTCACCGGGTTCCCCTGGCAGGTCCTGCACCAGCTCGCCCGGTTGGGCTGCGAGACCGGCGCCGGTGTCGGGCTGCACGTGCACGCTTCCCGCGCCGGGTTCACCGGGCCCGCACACATTTTCCGGTGGATGAAGCTGGTCTACCGCAACTCCGACCAGGTCTCGCGGTTGGCGCGACGCACCAGCCGCTACGCCCCGTTCGAGCCCGACACCCGCTCGCGGGTCAAGGACCTGGCCAAAGGCGCCCGCCACGCGGTGGGTTTACCTCGATACCAGGCGATCAACCCCCACCCACGCGACACCCTCGAGCTGCGGGTCTTCGCCAGCACTCTCGATCCCGGCCAGGTGCAGGCGGCGTTGGCGTTCACCGAGGCCTCCATCGCCTACACCGCCGACCTCACCGTCGCCCAGATCCACGCAGGCGGCTGGAACTGGGAGCAGTTCACCGACTGGCTGACCCACCGCCTCGAATACGCGCCGCTGGTCGCTGAACTCGCCCACCTTGCCGAACAGATCGACGAACAGGAGGGCGTGCTGTGTGCCTCTTGACCTTCATCCCCGCCTCCGTCGCCCCGGACCCGGCCGCGTTGCGTCACGGCGCCGACGCGAATCCGCACGGGCACGGGTTCGCCGTCATCGCCGGGCCCACGATTGTGACCGGGCACGGCATGAACGCCGAGGAAGTGATCGACCTGTTCGCCCGGGTCCGTGCCCAGCATCCGCGGGGTCCGGCGTTGTTTCATTCCCGCTACGCCACCCACGGCATCCGCACCGTCGACAACTGCCACCCCTTCCCCCTCGGTCGCGACAAACGAACCGTGTTGGCGCACAACGGTGTCCTGCCCAAACGGGTGCACCCGGGCCCGTATGACTGGCGATCCGACACCCGCATCGCCGCCGAGGACTACCTCCCACGCCAGCCGTTCGGGTCGATCGACACCCACAAGGGATTTCGTGGGCTCGAATCCTGGCTGGGGTCATCCAAGCTGCTCATCCTCACCGTCGACCCCGCCTTCGACCAGCAGGTGTATCTGCTCAACGAGTCGAAAGGGTTGTGGGACAACGGGCTCTGGTACTCCAACCGCAGCTATCTGCCCTGGTCGCTGCGGTACGTCACGCGGCGCCGTTCGGTGTGCCGCAGCTGTGAGACCGTCGACGAGTACCGGGTCGGCCGCTACTGCACCACGTGCGGGTGGTGCTTCGCCTGCGGAAACCGGTTCCCGCACTGTGAATGCCGCCGACCCCGCCCCAGCGGCCCTCAACACCGTGCCTCCAAGTGGCCACTCGCGTTGCCAGCGGCGAAACCGCCGAGGGCCCCGAGTCCCTGACGAGTCGGCTGCGCCCGCAATTCACCAGCGCTTTCTCCTGAGCCTGCACCCGTTGGTGCGGGCTTTCGTCGTCTTCAGAGAAGGAGTTCCATGCCCACCGATGTCCTGGTGGACCTCGCCGAATGCGAAGCCTGTTCAGCCCGCCGCCCGACTGCGGAGTTGGTCGAGACTGCCGAGAACGAGCAACTCTGCTCCGGCTGTGTCGCTTTCCTCGATCTGTGCGAGAGGTGCGATCTCCCCGCCCGCGATACCGCGCTGACCACCGCGGACGACTACTGGTGTGCTGGTTGCCGAGCCCCCTGCACCGTGTGTGAGGACTGCGAGCGCTACGCGCCCTACATCGTGGCGGTCCTCTCCGGCAGTGACGTATGCGAGTCCTGCGCCGAGTCCTACACCGCCTGCGACGACTGCGATCTGCGCACCGCCGACTCCTACACCGTCGACGGTGATCGTTCGGTGTGTGAGGACTGCCGCGACGACTACACCCAGTGCCGCAGCTGTCGCACCCTGGTCCGCGGTCGTGACTACTACTGCCACGACTGCGCCCAGCCCGACGATTCCCGTGTCCACGACTCCGACTTCACTCCGCACCCGGTCTTTCACGGGCAAGGGCCGCTGTTTCTGGGCATGGAACTCGAACTCCGCACCACCGTGCACGGCTATGAGGACTCGGTCGTGACCGCGAACAACCAGCTCGACGGGTTGGGATACCTCAAACACGACGGATCGATCAGCTGCGGATTCGAACTGGTCACCCACCCGATGAGCTTCGACTACGCGATCAGCGAGTTCCCCTGGGCGCTGTTGACGCGGCTGCGGTTGCTGGGTTGCCACACCGACGACGAGGTCGGCATCCACGTCCATGTGTCGCGGGCCGGGTTCGACTCGCCCGCCCACATCTACCGGTGGCTCAAACTCGTTTACCGCAACGAAGACGACGTCACCGCCCTGGCGCGGCGCCAGTATTCGCAATGGGCCAGTTTCGACCCCGAGATCCGCGCCATGGCCAAGGACCTCGCGCACGGCGGACAAGGGTGGGGCCGCTATCACGCCATCAACGCCCGACCCGCGCACACCTTCGAGCTGCGGGTCTTCGCCAGCTCACTGAAGCGTCGCGAGGTGCAAGCCGCACTCGGTTTCGCCCACGCCTCAGTCGAATACACGCGCACCTTGCGCGCTCACGACGTCGTCGTCGGCCAGGGCTGGGACTGGGCCACCTTCACCGACTGGGTGGCAGCGCGACCGCAATACGCCGCGCTCACCGCAGAACTCGCCGCGCTGACCGGAACCCCGCAGGGCGCGTCCACCGGAATCCAGGAGGACCTTGCATGTGCATCCTGACCGTCATCAAACCCGGCATCGTCGCCGACTACGAAGCCCTCGCCGCCGGCGCGGTCGCGAACCCGCACGGGCACGGGTGGGCCGTGCACGCCGGGGACCGGCTCATCGTCGGCCACGGCCTGGACCCCCAGACCACGATCACCGAATTCGCCCAAGCCCGAACATCATTCCCGGACGGGCCGGCGTTGTTCCATTCCCGCTTCGCCACCCACGGTGACCACACCACCGCCAACTGTCACCCGTTCGCCATCGGCGGGGACAAACGCAGCGTGCTGGCCCACAACGGGATCCTGCCCGAACACGTCCACCCCCTCAAAGGCGACGACCGCTCCGATACCCGCATCGCCGCCGAGGACTTCCTGCCCCACAACCCGTTCGGGTCGCTGGATTCCTGGGCCGGACGCGAGCGGTTCGAACGGTGGCTGGGTACCGACAAGGCCGCCATCCTCACCGTCGACCCCGCCTACAAACACCCCGCCTACATCTTCAACGAACACCGCGGGCACTGGCGCGAGGGCTCGTGGTATTCGAACCACAACTACGAGCTGGGCCGATACCCGGCCGGCGCCTTCTACGACTACGAGTTCGGCGACGGGTTCTGCGACAACTGCGGGGCAGAGTACGACAACCCCGACGGCCCGCACTGCCCGTACTGCGGCTTCTGCGAAGCGTGCCTGAAACCCTACCCACGCTGCCGCTGCACCTGCCCTGACGAGGCCGACCGCTACGCCGACCTCATGGCGCTCGAAACCGCCTGACACCCATCTCTTTCCTGCTCCGTCTGGAGCCCTCTTGGAGAGGACACACCCGATGACCTATCCACTGACCGTTCCGCCCTTGCGCCACAGGATGCGCGCCGCCCTGAACCAGTTGCGTGGCCTCAGCCCTGTCGCCGACCCGGTGACCGGTTCGACCGAGTCGACCATGGTGGTGGCCGCACTCCACCAGGCCCTCCACAACAACCTGCCCGTCACCCTCCGCACCCGCGGTGGGCACCTGATGCCGCAGTTGAGCGTAGACACCGTCGGCGCCCGCCACGCCAACCTGACCACCGATGCCGGTGAACAGGTAATCGTGCCGTTGCGGTTCATCGAATCCGTACAACACCAGCGACCCACCACCGACGGCGACCAGGGGCTACTGTGAACACCACCATGCTCGGAGCGGCCGAGCCATCACGCTGGACCGCGCGCCTACACCCGATCCCGCGCCCTGCTCGGGAGGTGTTGGTCATCGGCTGGCACGCCGCATTCGCCGACACCCCCGCCGCGGGAACCCCGATTGCAGTGTTCCCCCACACCGAGATCATCGCCGATCACTTGCCGGTGATGGCGTTGGTGCGCATCGAACACGCCACCGCGATCGACACCATCACCACTGACGGCACCCGCGAAACCCGCTGGGGTGCCGACCCGTTCGGCATCGCCAAGACCGGGATCAGTTGGCGGCTGGTGCCCGCCCACCTCACCGAGGACCGGTGGGTGATCGCACCCGGCTGGTGGGCCGCCAGCGGTGAAGAAGCCGTGCTGCCGACCTCGGTCACCAAGCACGCCCTCGGCGCACCCACCGTGGTGCCCGTCTACGACCACGACCCACACACCGGCAAACGCTGGACATCGTGATCACCCACGTCGGAGAACTCACCGACTGGCTGCAAGCCCAGATCCCCGACCCCGACGAGAACCTCTACGAGCCCTGGAACACCGGCACCCCGACCACCACCTCCCTGGTGTCGCTGATCCACCTGCACGTGCAGACACCCTTCGCCCCCGACCAAACGATTACCGTCGTCCTCGTCGCCCCCCGATGCCCGGCCGAGGACACCGCACCCGATATCGAACCACCAGATCCGAGGCCTCCTTGCCCGACTCCCCCACCTCCCGACCACCCACGCCCGAGCGTGTTCCGATCCCCGCGCGCCTGGCGAAAGCACCGATCTCGTCAGGGCTCGTAGTCCCTTACATCACACTCGCCCACCGCGACCGCGCTCGCCCGGTGTGGGGGCGGATCGATCCCCATCGTCTCGCAGACGTGTTGCACAACAGGCGATGCCAGGTCTGCGGCGAATCCCTCGATGCGAGCCTGGTGTTGATGATCCCCCCGCCGACTACCTGCGCGGCGTGGCCGTCGAGCCCGGACTGCACCCCGAATGCAGCTGGTACAGCCGACAAGCCTGCGTCATGCTCGCCGGCACCATGCAACGCTACAACCCCACCGGCAACAACCCACTCACCCGCTGCGGTGACCCGTTGTGCCGGTGCCGATACTGGGCGCCCTCCGAGGACCCGGCTCCGGGCCGGGAGGGCAAACCTGCCGAAGCCTGGTACGAAGCATGGACCCGGTCCAAGGACTACCGCATCATCACCGTCCCAGCAGATGAATCCGGGCCCGAAGCCACCGGCATCGCGCTGCGCGGAGTACCGATCCGGCGCCTACGCAAAGTCCGCGACCCTGCCCCCGGTTCCGACGACACGCAACCGATGGACCTGCTCGCCGCGAGCATCGCCGCCCGAACGCTGTGGCAGGCAACGGTTCTCGGCGAACGTAACGGTACGAACACATAAGCCGTCAACTGGGCGGAGTCGCGCTGAATGCCACATTCGACGCAACTCCGAACTGGCGTAACAGCCAGTTCGTGGACGCCTTCCGAGGATCCCCCTCATTCATCATTTCCCGCGCCGTGCCAATCCAGCTGTTGGCGCCGTTGGTCGTCAGGAACTCGGCTCTGACCACAGGTGAAGCAGGAGGTGCTCGTTGACCGGAACCATCTGTGACTCATATCCCGGTGCGCTCGCGTGGTACGGCTTGTGTGGACCTGGGATTTGGTAGAGCCGCACGTGTATCCGAGCGGGGCCCGCAGGGGTGAGCGTGCCGCTGAGTTCGCCGCGGCACTCTGCGAAATAGCAGTCGCCGATACGCTCGCCGCCGAGCTCGGTGAGGTAGCTGGTCTCTTCAACGAACTCGGCATCCGTCGGCTCGGACGGGAATTGCCCATCGCCCACTTCGACGGTGACTCGCGCAAGGTTCCCTCGGCTGCGGTCCTGGATTGTCTTGATCGCTAGTGCACCGATGCCGGGACGAAGTCGACCGTCCGCGATCGCGGGGATCGTGTCGGTCTGGTCGCTCAATTGATCGTCGAGCAGGTAGAAGGCGCCACCGTCGTAATCGATGATGTCAGTCGACCTCGTCACAGCTACTTCCTCCGTTCACATGCGGGACCGGCCCTGACGTAGAACTCCTCCCCGTCTCGGAGGCGATACTGCCCAGTTCGAATAACTGCGGTCCGCCGGTCTTCTCGGCGGCCCACGGCACCCCGGACGGCGGTCCGTTCGCGCAGCGACCAACGCGGGCAGCACCGACCACCTTTCCACATGTTGTGGATAGGCCTGTGGATACCCACAACACCTTCCACTTCGGCCCCGACTCGAGGGGCCGTCCTCACCACCTGCTTCCTCACCGGCACCGAGCCCGCACCCACCACGGGTGCGGGCTCGGTGCCGTTTCCACGGAAGGAAACACCCCCATGCCCACCCTGGTTCTCGCCGAAACCGTCTGCGACCAGTGCCGTGCACCGACACTGCACGCCGACCGCATCAACAGCGCCGAGGGCGACCGCTGGTGTTCTTCCTGCGGTGCCGAGCTGTCGGCATGCGACGAATGCGGCTCCCCGAGCAGCGACCTCATCAGCACCGAGGACGGGGATCAACTCTGTGCCGACTGCAGGGCCGGGTGGTCTCGTTGCCCGGACTGCCACGGTTTGTTCCGCGACCTCGACCAGATCGCCGGCGGTCACGACGTCTGCGCGAGCTGTGCCCAGGACTACCTGCGATGCGGTGATTGCCTCGAGCGCGCCGCGCACTCCTACACCGTCGACGGCGGCGCCGAAGTCTGCGAGCGATGCGAAAACGACTACCGCGAATGCGACGACTGCGTCACCCTCGTCCCCATCGGCAACGATCGGTGCTCGGAATGCCGAACAGAACACCCCGCGATCCACGACTACTTCTACAAACCCACCCCCGTCTTCCACGGCGACGGACCCCTCTACCTGGGTCTGGAACTCGAAATCAGGGCCACCTCAGACGGTTTCACCGATGCCGTCGACACCGCCGTCACCGCGATCGGCGATCTGGCCTACTTGAAACAGGACGGGTCGATCACATGCGGGTTCGAACTGGTCACCCACCCCATGACCTACCACTACGCGATCACCGAGTTCCCCTGGTCGATGCTGCCCCGGTTACGGCTGCTCGGATGCCACACCGACGACGAGGTCGGCATCCACATCCACCTATCCCGCGACGGGTTCGACTCCCCCGCCCACATCTACCGGTGGATGAAATTCATCCACCGCAACCAACCCGAGGTCATCGCCCTGGCCCGCCGAAACTCCACCTGGGCGCAGTTCACTCCCGCCGCCCGCCGACGATGCCGAGAATTCGCCCACGGCAGTCACCACGGGTTCGGCCGACAGCAAGCGATCAACGTCTTCCCCGAAGACACCTTCGAACTGCGGGTCTTCGCCAGTTCTCTGAAACCACAACAGGTCCAAGCGGCCCTCGGCTTCGCCCATGCCTCGGTCGAATACACCCGCACCCTCCGATCCCGCGACATCGCCCGCTACCGCGGCTGGGAATGGCCGACCTTCACCACCTGGCTCGTCGCCCGCCCCGACTACGCCCCGCTCGTCGCCGAACTCGCCCGGCTCGGCATCGACGGACACCTCGCCCGCGCGTCCTGACGGCACCACGGCCGCTTCCCAACCCAGCCGCCGAACCACCTCGCCTATCCCCGGAAACGACTGAGCCCTGACCGACATCCGGTCAGGGCTCAGTCCTTGCGCAGACTACGTCGCGGCCTCGGTGAGGTCGACGATCGTGGCCCCGGCCGCGTTGCTCTGCACCGAGGCGACCCCCTTCTTCGCCGCGTCTTTGCTCGCATAGCCCTGACTTTGGGCGATCACTTCGCCGTTGCCTGCCTTGAGCCTCCACCGGACTTTGCCCGCAGCGTCGGTGAACAGTTCGAACTTGCCTGCCATGACTACCTCGTTCCACACCTCGAGAACGTGCCTGACAACTCCCGAGCGTAAACGCCTACCTGCGCCTGACCTGCACGGACACGCACCCCAACCGCACCCGAACCCCGCCGAGGGCGAACGTGGTCCGCAAACTCCGATACGCGCCGCGCAGGCAGACACCGACCGGACACCAGCGGACACCTCCGTCACCGGTGGAACCACACACCGGCCTGGTGCGTCGATGCTGAGTATGGGAAGAGACTCGATCGATCGACAGGCCTTGCTCGACGCCGAGCTCGATCCCGACGATCCAGCCGTGTGGGAAACCCAGTACCGCATCAGCGACCTGCTGGTTTGCCTCGGCATCGCCCGCCGCACCGTCACACCCGAATAACGGGAGTCGAATATATGTTCGAATAGCTGTAGGGTGCCTGACATGGCACAGACGTCGCGACTGGACCGGACCGCGGCCGCGTTGGCCGCGCTCCGCCGACAAGTGCTCGACGCGACCGCGTTCGGTGTGGTGGTGCATCCCGCCCAGGTCGAGGCCATCACCGCGCGCCTGGATGCCCAACTGCGGGCCCGATTGCGCCACGAGGTTGTGTCCGGTTGCTCTCGCCGGTTGCATCCTCGGTCGCCGATGGGTTGCCAGAACTACCGACCGGAGCAGCGATGACGTCGTCGGTGTTCGATTCCTGGCCCGAGCAGTTCACCCCACCGATGCGGATGGTGGTGGATCCACCGCAACCGGTCACCGTGGACCTCGCCGCGGCCATCACCACCCGACCGACCCATTTCCGGGTCGACGCGGTACCCCTTCGGGTGCGCCAGGGCGGTCTGCGCTTGACCGACACCACCGCAGGGCTCCTGCACGCGTGGGCGCGGGTTTCGGACGGGACATGGCTCGCGCTGGTGACTTTCACGCTCCGCACCGGCAACGGGCAGGGACTGCTCCACCTCGAGCAATGGTGTCCACAGCATGCGGTCACCCACCAACACCGCCCACACCGATGACAACGCGTGGTGTTCGATCCCCACGCAGCGCAAGTGGTCAGTAAACATCCAGTACGCCGTGCGGGGCGATCGACCCGCCCACCCAACGAATATGTGTCGACAGCGCGCGGGGTGGCCAGTTGAATCGGGGCATGATGTGTGTCCGGTTCGAGTTGGCGCCCCTCGAGGAGGTTGTTCCGTGGGGAGAGCATCGCCGCCTGCATTGGTTCGGGCTCACCCAGGGGAGGTACTGCCTCGAGGTTGATGGTGTCGAGCTGCTGAGATATGCAGAGCCGACCACGGACTCGATCGGCGATGGTCGCGCTGCCGTCACGTCGTGGGTGGACTATTACCTGGTGCGGCTGTGGGAGGACCTGCTCGCCGTTCTGCCCTCGGCCCTCGAGCCGGTGCCCGATGATTTGGCGAGGTTCTTCGCCGCTGGCGCCGAGGAATGGGTTCACACCGGCGATCCAGATCTCCTCGAAGATCCAGCGATCGAAGCCGCCTCCGAGGCGTACAGCCTGCGCTGGATCGACACCTCGTACCTGCGATTCGGGCCCGCCTTTCGGTGGTGGCGCACTCTGCGCCCCGAAGACACGGTCACCGTGGCGTGGCAGTTCACACCCGACCCCGACGGTGAGATCACCTTCTCCGCACCGCTATCGGGCGTGAGGACCATCAGCACAAAGGAATTCCTCGCCGCTGTCACCGATTTCGACCACCGACTGCTGCAAGCCATGCAGGAGCGTGTGGACCACCTGGCCCTCGCCGCCCCCGTCCCGGGGATAGAGCTCGATATCTCTGCGCTGATTCGGGAACAGGCTCAGCGCCGGGCGTGGTTGCCGCGGGCATTGGCCCGACAAGGCGACACCGACTGGGCCGCTGTACGTGCAGGCGCGGCAATCCTGACTCCGCATCTGGCGTAAACGCACGGAAATGCCGCCTATCGCGCGGTCACAAACGCGCGCTGCTGTCGATGAGCAGGGCGATAGGGCAGGGGCCGTGCGAGACCTCAGTCGAGAGTCAGGCAGAACGGGTGCCCACTAGGGTCGATAACCACACGAGCCCTTGCGCCCGCTGGCTGGTATTCCGGCACAGTTGCTCCCAGCGCCTGCAGATGGGACGCCGCGCGGTCGAGATCGTCGACTTTGAAGTCCAGGTGGAGCTGCTGAGGCACACTCTGTGCAGGCCACTGTGGTGCCCGGTAATCGTCGACTCGTTGAAAGCCTAGGAACAGCCCGTCAGCACGAGTGAGGCCGGCGAAGTCACTACCGGATTCGGGGTGCAGTTCGAAACCGGTAGCAAGGCGATAGAATTCGGCCAGTGCCAGCGGTTCGGCGCAGTCCAACGTGATCGCTACGAGCTCCATGTTCACTGATCGTCCCCTCCGTCATCACGGCTCGGCCAGCGCGAGCCTGTCTCACCATAAGAGCCGTCTGCCTGCGGCGCCCAACATCCGCACAGGGGTGTTGAGATCGATGGCGATAGCGTTCGTAGCGGTGAGAAGACGCCGCGCCAGATGCGCCGATTCCCGTAGCACCTGTTCACGCTCGGCCGACCGCCACGGCAGCGGGACTGCCGCCGGGTCTTCAGCTGCCTTGGTGATGGTCAGTTCGGTGAGGAACGCGAGGATCTGGGTTGTGCCGAATGGTCCAACCAGATTGTTCATAGCCGGATCACCCCGACCCGCCTGGCTCACAGCACAGTTCGACGACGGCGCATTCCAACCGAGGCAGCTCCAGGCGGTGCGAGCGACCGCGACTGCATCACAAACCGCCGTTTACGGCAGTACCTGTCCCTGACTTCACCGGGAAAGCCGCCATGACCCGGGCCGATAACGTCAGTGGGCGGCGGCTACCGTCGCAGCTACCCACTCCGCGAAGGACGGACCGGCCAGTGTCGCGTGCGGGGACGGCAACAGCGTGCCGTTTTCGAATTGCTCGCGGTCGGGGTTGGCATCATCGGAGGTCTCGATGATCTGCAGGGCCTCGCCACGAGCAGCTACCAACGCCGCAGCGGCAGAAGCCATCGTTTCCGGCTGCGGACCCGCGATCTCGGGGAACGGAATATCCTCGGCGGCAATCGGATTCGTGGCCAAGTCGACCAACGCTTCGGCAACAGTCCGCGCGGCAACCAACTGGGTGCGCATGCCCTGGACGTAAGCAACATCGCCCTGGGTGCCCCACCCGACCATCACCTCGACGAGTTCATGGAACTGCGCCGCACGCAGAGTCCGCACCGGCAGCGCTCCTTTGAGCAATTCCTGCTCGTGCGCGAGCTTGGCGGCGTTGTACCCGGCGAGCGAACCGTCGATCCCGATGATGGACACCACGACCAGCCGCTCGACCCCGGCACGTTCTCCCGCCGCGTGCAGGTTCCGCGCGGAAGCGGTGAAGAACTCCGTAGCCACCCGTTGATCGGCCGAAGGGGTACTCGACGCGTCGATAACGATGTCGACCCCGGACAAACCCTCATCGAGGCCAGCACCACTCTCGATGTCGACACCGTTGGCCCGGGAGAACGCGACAACCTCATGCCCACGCTCGACCAGCACATCCACCACGTGCCGCCCCAGCCGACCGGTCGCCCCCGCAACCGCAACCTTCTTTCGCTCCACCATGATCCACTCCTTCATCGCGATCTCGGCGTTCACAGAGGCGACGGAGCAGCCAACCGAAGTGTGACATCGCCTGGCCAGGAGGTTGCCAGACTCCCTCCGGTCTATCTCTTGACACGCCAATCCTGCCCGGCTGCTCGCACACGCTCTGCCTCGGCGAACTGCGATCGGCATCGTTCCGATGGGCCGATGACAGTGCCTCGGTTCCCGGGGGGGCCAACCCCCGCAATGCCGTCCTTCGCATCGAAGGTGCGTTCGGGGTCGCCAAGGCAGGTCGGCCATGCACCGAACGTCCGCCCATCTCGATGAGCGTGCCTGATCGAGGCGAGCGTTCGACGGCGTCGCAGACAACTAGAAGAGAAAAATCAAGAACCCGAACCAGGCCACTCCTACACACAGGAGGACCAGCAACAAAGCAGCGATGAACAGCGAGGAGCAGACGAGCACCCGGACAAGCCGAGACTTGGGATGCGCTGCTGGTCGAACCCCATTCCCTTGGCCGGGGGGAACCTCTGTTCCGACGGCATCCACCGTGCTGATCGCAATCCTCTCGAGGATCGCATCGGTTCCCCCACCATGCCCGACCTGTTCACGCTCGCCCACGCCACCAGAGTGCCACAGAGCAAAGATCCTGGCGCCTGACGTAGAGGTGGGCTATTGCCACGCCACCACTGGATCAGCATGCTGATGGGTCGGGCTTCCTATGCCCAGATGGTGCATCTGGAGCTGGTAGCGATCGTGGTCGAGGAGTATGACCCGGCGATCGAGTTCTTCGTCTCGGTGTTGGGGTTCGAACTGATCGAGGACGTGCCGTCGCTGACCGACGACGGCAGACCCAAACGGTGGGTGGTGGTTCGCCCGCCGGGTGCGCAAACCGGGATTCTGCTGGCGCGGGCGGATGGTGAACGGCAGGCAGCTGTAATCGGTAGCCAGGTTGCCGGTCGCGTGGGATTCTTCCTGCGGGTCGATGACTTTCAGTCAGAATATGCCCGGTTGGTCGCAGCGGGCGTCGAATTCATGACGCAACCGCGGTCCGAGCCGTATGGCTGTGTCGCGGTCTTTTTGGACATTGCCGGCAACCGGTGGGATCTACTGGGTCCTGCCTAGCGAGGCGTATGCGTGACGAGCACATCAAGGTTGCGGTAGCGCAGCCGCGAAATCAGCATACGGTGATCGCTTGCGAGGTCGCGGCGCGATCCCGCGATACAGGGCCCGCAAATCTCAGTTTTCACCAGATACGACTTGCCCGCACCGGAGCACCAGAACGACGCGGTTGTGGTCGTGGGCCTCAGAACCAAGCCGGTCCACGAACACAACCCGGAGGCGGCGTCGCGGCCGTACAGGCGCCCTGGGGCCGGTTGGCCTGGGCGGGATCGGCGGCAGGGAGCTGCGGTGGGTCGAAAGGGAATGCCGTGGCGAGGGCAGTGGTGTCGAAGGTCCGCTGCACCCGGGCCAAGTCCAACCCGAGCGGCAGAGTCGTCACCCATGCCTGGGCCGCGCGATGGGACAGGGTGCAGGTGTCCACGAGCAGACTCGCCGCCAGCGCGACAGCGACGTCATCCTGCGGGGCGGCGTTCGCGGAGTACGGCCGGATCGCGAAGACCGAGCACCTGCTGCGAGTCGTCGACCCGGTGGACCGTCGGCAGATGAACCGGCAGCTCACTGTAGAGGAGTCCCGCCACAAGCCGGCGCCCGGCGCCCACTGCGCGACCCGGGTGCCCCAGAGCTGGACAAGGACGAGACCGGGCGGAATGAATCCGGCGCGACCCGGGACAGGCTCGCCGGGTCGATCAGAGGAGGGCGCCGCCGGAGACCTCGATGCGCTGGGCGGTCATCCAGCGCAGGCCCTCCGACGCCAACGTGGCGATGGCGTCGCCGATCTCCTCGGGTTCGCCGACGCGGCCGAGGGCGGTCTGCCCGGCGAGACCCTGGCGCATCTGGGCGTCATCACGCATGGCACCGCCGTTGAAGTCGGTGGCGGTCGGCCCCGGGGCAATGGAGTTGACTCGGATGCCGCGGGGGCCGAGTTCTGCGGCCAGAGTGCGGCTCAGGGCCTCAACGGCGGCCTTCGAGGCGGAGTAGACCGAGGTCGCGGGACTGGTGTGGCGAGTCAACGACGACGAGACGTTGATGACGCGGGCACCCTGCGCTAGCAACGGCACAAGCGACTGAATGAGGAAGAACGTGCCCCGCACGTTCGTGCCGAACACCGTGTCGAAGTCGTCGGCCGTGACCGCTTCCAGCGGGCCGAAGACACCCACCCCCGCGTTGTTGACCACGATATCGAGCCGCGAAACCCCCCACCGCTCGAGCAGTCCGCTCAACTCGGAAGTGAAGGCCCCGAAAGAGGAGACGTCGCTGATGTCGAGACGCATGACAGCGGCAGTCCCGCCCGCAGCGTGCACTTGCTGCGTCGTCTCCTCGGCCCCGGCCGCATCACCGCGATGGGTGACCACGACCCGCACTCCGCGAGCCGCCAGGGCAAGAGCCGTACTCCGACCCAGGCCACGATTCGCACCGGTCACCAAAGCGATCCTGTCGACTGTCATCAGCTGCTGCTCCCTCATTGCACGGCACCCGAGAGACGCGGGCGCCACAATCAGATGCGAGTCGAGTGACTCGTCTTTCATCGCACTGTAGGCAGACCAAAGGAGGCGAGTCAAGTGACTCGCCTCGGGGTTAGGGCATACTGCACGCATGGCAGCAGAGCTCTCCACACATCACCGCCGCCTCGCCCAGCAAAAGCGTGAGGCGATCATCTCCGCAGCCACGGACCTTTTCCTCAACCGCGGTTACGACGGCACTTCCCTCGCCCGCATTGCCGAAGGGGCGGCAGTCTCGAAGTCCACCCTGTTCAAGCAGTTCCCCACCAAGGCAGCCCTTTTCGAGGCCATCGTCACCGAGTCCTGGCAGCGCGACGCCGGAGGCGCCGTCGCACCGCCTCGGGCCGGAGACCTGCGTTCCGGCCTGACCTCCATCGGCCATCGCTACGCCGACCTGATCGGCCGGCCCGGCATGACAGCCCTGTTCCGCATCGTCATCGCCGAGCTGCCCCGCTTCCCCGAACTGGGGCGGATGCAGTTCCAGCTCGGCAAGCTGCCCTACTTCACCTCGGTCCAGCACTACCTCGAGTCGGAGCACGAGGCCGGTAACGCCGACGTCCCGGACGCCGAGAGCGCCGCCAACCAGTTCCTCGGGATGATCGCCAACTACGTCCTGTGGCCCCGCATGCTGCTGACCGACTGGGACCCCTCAGCCTCTGACATCCGCTACGCCGTCGAGCAGGCGGTTGAGACCGCGCTCGCCCGGTACGCCTCCGATCAACCAGGCTGACCCAAAGCTGGAATTCGTACGCAGGGCTGGACGACGCGAAGCCGTCAGTCGAGAGCGTGGGCGCGACAGGTCCGCAGAATCTCGTCGGACAGTTCGGGCTGGACGTGGCTCACTGCGCGGGCGAGAGCCATCGCCCCTACGAGTCGGCTGAGCAGCAGCACCGCGCGCTCCCGCGCCTCCTGTGAGGTGATCTCCCCTTCGTGCTCGCGGGCGAACTCCTCGGCGAAGCCGGTGAGATACCCCTCCACGCCGGCTGCGTAGGCGCCCTGAACCGTGTCGCTGTGCCGTCCAGCGTCGGCGACCAGGGACGCGGAGGGACAGCCGCCGTCCAGGGCGTCGCGGTGGGCAGCCGAAAGATAGCTGTCCACCACTCGCTTCAGCGGTGGGCCGGTGAGATCGGTGCCTTCCCCGAGGATGTGGTCCAGGGAGCCCAAAGAGGCCTGGAACGAGGCACTGCATGCCTCGGCGGCCAGATCACCTTTGGACGCGAAATGGTTGTAGAAGCCGCCGTGGGTCAGGCCCGCTTCCTTCATCAGTTCAGCGATCCCTACGGCATCGACACCCTGCGAGCGGAACATGCGCCCGGCCGCCTCGACGATGTTCTGCCGGTTCCTGGCCTTGTCTTCCCTGGTGATCCGCGGCATGGCCGCCCTCCTGTGTCGGCAGTGTTTGACGTTTTCAAGGTTACCCCTCATCATTATTTTTAATGATGACCATCATCAAAGAAGAGATGGAGGCACCTATGCGCACCGTGGAGCACACGCGGCAAGGGGACGCCGCACAGGTACTGACGCTGAGGGAGGAACGCCACCGGCCGAGTCCCGGCGTCGGAGAGGTTCTGGTCCGCATGCTGGTCCGGCCCATCCATCCAGGGGACCTGATCGACGTGGAGGGTCTACCGGGGCAGCCGGAACAGCAGTGGGGGGCTCGGACTCCCGGAGTGGAGGGGATGGGCGTCGTCAAGAGCGTCGGAGCAAACGTCCGCGCACCGCTCCTGGGGCAGCGGGTGGCGGTTTTCCCGGCGCCGGGAACGTGGAGCGACTTCGTCGTGGTCCCAGCCGATCTGGCGGTGCCGGTGCCGGACGGAGTCAGCGACGAGACCGCAGCCCTGATGCTGGTCAACCCGCTGACGGTTCGCATGCTGTACCGCGCGGTGGAGAAGGCCCTGCGCGGGCAGACGGGTCCGGTCCTTCAGACTGCCGCCGGTTCGTCGATCGGCAGGTTGGTCAGCGCGGCCGCGGCCAGGCACGACCTGCGGTTGATCAACCTCGTGCGCAGCACCTCCGGTGCCGAGAAGGTGGGAACCTCATACCCCTCCCAGCCCGTGATCGCGACATGCGATGACGACTGGCAGCAACAAGTCCGCCGCCATGCCGGCGAGCGGGGCGTCGATGTGGTCCTCGACTGTGTCGGCGGTGCCATGACACAGCACCTCGCCGAACTACTCGCCGACGGTGGCACTCTGATCTCCTACGGACATCTGAGTTCCGGCACGACACCGCTCGAGGCGCTGCCTCTCATCGCGCGGGAGCTGACGGTGCGGGGAGTGTCGATACTGCACTGGATGAGCCGCACCCCCAGGGAGCGGGCTGAGGATGTCGCCTTCGCCCAAGATCTGGCGCAGCGCAGGCCGGACCTGCTCGAAGTCGCGGCCAGCTACGATCTCGCCGACTTCAACGCGGCCGTCGAGCACGCCCGTCGCCCCGCCAAGAGCGGGACCGTCCTGCTCACCACACTGCGGGCGGCCGGCTCCGCACAGGGGGCGGGGCGATGAAGATCGGAATGCTCGGAGCTGGAGAAGTCGCGCAGGCCATCGCCCGGCATGCGATCCGTCACGGCCACGAGGTCGTGCTCAGCAACAGCCGAGGACCTGTCTCCCTGGCCCCGCTGGTCAAGGACCTCGGCGCGCTCGCGACGGCCGCAACCCCTGCGGAGGCCGCCGTCGCGGACCTCGTCGTGCTCGCGGTTCCCTGGCCGCAGATCCCTGGCGCCGTCGCCGGGCTCCCCCGCCTGGACAAGACCGTCGTCATCGACACCACCAACCAGTTCGCCTCCCTGTACCCGACCCCGGAGATCGCCGATCTGGGCGACCTCACCGGGAGCGAATACGTAACCTCCCTGCTTCCCGGCGCACGCGTGGTCAAGGCGTTCAACGCCCTCTACGCGCAGTTCATCGCACCCGATCCCCGCCACGAGGCAGGGCGGCAAGTGCTGTTCCTCGCCGGCGACGACGCCGATGCCAAGAACACCGTGACAAACCTGACCTCCGAGTTCGGCTTCGCCCCCGTCGACCTCGGAACGCTGCGCGAGGGAGGACGCCTAATCCAGCTCGGCGGCCCCCTGTCCGCCCTCCACGCCCTCAAGCAGGACTGATCCCACCAACCCGCTGATGCTCCTCGAGCCCACGAGGAGCACCTTCCATCACGAAAGAGATCCTCATGTCCGACCTGACCTCAGTACCCACCCAGCCCCTCCTGCAGCCTGTTCAACTGGGCGCGCTCGAGCTGCCCAACCGCGTCGTCATGGCTCCCATGACACGCGCTCGGGCCAGCAACGAGGAACTGGCCCCTACCGCCCTGCACGCCACCTACTACGCGCAGCGCGCCGGCGCCGGCCTGATCATCAGCGAAGGGACCTGGGTCAGCACGGACGCGATCGGCTTCATCAACGTCCCAGGCATCTACACCGACGCCCAGACCGCCGGCTGGGCCGAGGTCACCGAAGCCGTGCACGCCGCGGGAGGCAGGATCGTCTCGCAACTCGGTCACGCCGGCGCCGCCTCCCACCCGGATCACCACGGTGGCAGGCTCCCCGCCGGCCCGTCGGCAATCAATCCCCACGAGATGTCCTTCACCCCCGACGGTCCGAAGGACTCACTCACCCCACGCGCTCTGAGCGCCGCAGAGATCGCCACCACGATCGGCACCTACCGGCAGGCAGCCGCCAACGCCCTGCGCGCCGGATTCGACGGCCTGGAGATCCACGCGCAGGTGTCCCACCTAGTGGCCCAGTTCCTCAACCCACGGCTCAACCAGCGCACCGACGCCTACGGCGGCAGCAGCGAGAAGCGGGCCCAATTCCTCCTCGACATCGTCGACGCCGTCACCAGCGTGTGGGACAGCGACCGCATCGGAATCAAACTCTCGCCCTACTGGAAACACGGGCCCGCCTTCACAGCGGACGCCGAGACGCTGGACGAGTACGACCAGCTCCTCGAGCACCTCAACGACAGCAACCTGGCCTACCTCCACCTCCTCGGCCCGGAACCCGACACAGGAACCGACACCCTCACCGCATTCACCCGCTACCGCGCCCACTACCGCGGCGCCGTCATCGCCAACCTCGGCTTTACGCAAGCGAGCGGCAACGCGCTGCTCGAACGGCAGCTGGCCGAGGCGGTTTCCTTCGGAGCCCCCTTCATCGCCAACCCAGACCTCGTCGATCGATTCACGCACGGCCACCCTCTCGCCGCCGGCAACCGCGACACGTACTTCGCGGGTGACGCCGCGGGATATACGGACTACCCCGCGGTGACCGGCTCCTACTAGGTCCGTCGTTTGGATCATGCGGCAGGCCGCGGGGTATGGCACGCACAATTGCGGCGTTGTCGTCGATTGCCGACGCCCCCAGCCTTCGGCCGGGGTGCCCCCAGCGCGTTGGATGCCGACCCGGTGCGCGACATCGCGGTCCTCACCGCACCGGATCGGCACTTACGTCACGTGATCCACGGCGAGACCGTCACCGATATCGCGACGGCCGTGCCGTCAGTCTACTGAGAGCAGGTCCTTGACCAGCTTGCCGTCCTTTATGATGACGACCAGGTTCTTCTCTGGATCGGCGAGCACTGGCTTCGGTCGTGAAATCTGGGTTCTGGCCCACTTTCCGTGATCAGGTCTGGAGCCGCGGCGGATACTCGTCGCCTCCGATCGCCGTCTAGCTGATCCGATTGGTATCGGGCTGCGCGAAGCGGGTGATGGCGCGGGCAACCGCCTCGCCCATGGCGGGGCTGCCGGTGTGGCCAGAGTCGTCGATGACGTGCAGGCGGGCGGTCGGCCAGACTTTCGCGAGCTCCCACGCAGTTTCGAGTGGGGCGCTGAGATCGAGGCGGCCGTGGATCAGTTCGCCGGGGATTCCGGCCAGCCGCCCGGCCTCGCGCAGCAGCACGCCTTCCTCGAGCCACGCCGCGTGCGCGAAGTAGTGCGTGCAGATCCGGACGAAGGCGAGCATGGCGGTGTCCGGCTTGGCGCTGTACTGCCCAGGGCTTCCCGTGGATTCGTGCGCTATCACCGCGTCCTCCCAGCGACACCACTCGATCGCGGCGCTGCGGCGCACTCCCGGGTCCGGGTGTTCCAGTAGCTGCCGGTAGCCTTCGACCAGATCACCGTCACCGGGCAGCGCGGCCCGGAATCGCTCCCACTCGGCGGGTAGCAGCCGTGCGACACCCCGGTACAGCCAGTCGATTTCGCGGCGGCGGGTACTGGTGACGCCGACCAGCACGATTCCGGTGACCCGCTGCGGGTACCGCTGGGCGTAGGCGAGGATGAGCGTGGAACCCCAGGACCCGCCATACAGCAGCCATCGGTCGATGCTGAGGTGGATGCGCAGCCGTTCCATATCGGTGATCAGGTGTTCGGTGGTGTTCACCGCCATGTCGGTGCCCGGGTCGGCGGCGCTCGGAATGCTCCGTCCGCAACCGCGCTGATCGAACTGCACGATCCGAAAGACGTTCGGATCGAACGACTTCCGCGATCGCGGGCTGCTCCCGCTGCCCGGCCCGCCGTGCACCACCAGCGTCGGCCGCCCCGCAGGGTTGCCGCTGGCACACCAGTACACCTGGTTTCCGTCGCCGACCTCGAGCATGCCGTCGGCATACGGCTCGATCGGGGGAAAGGATGTCGCCACGGTTGCCGAGGTTAGCGGAGGGGCGTGGAGTCGAGGACCACGCAGGCGTTGACCCGGCTGTGGCTGGACCACGGGCTATGACCTGGTGCCGCGGTATCCGCACATCGGCATTGTCGGGCGCCGTCGGAAAGGCACGAGCGGTTCCAAATGCGGACTGCTGCCTGAGGTTTGATCATTGTTCGGGTGCTCTGATCTTGGTTTGGTGGCTGTTCTGTTCCCGCACCTGGCAGGTGTGGCCGTTGAGGAAGTCGCAGAGACCAGCGGGGTGGTGTGTATCCGGGCATCCGCGCAGGCTGCGACTGCAGCCTGCGTGCGCTGCGGGCACGCCGCGACCAGGGTGCACAGCCGGTGCGGACGCTACCTGGCCGACGCACCGGTGTGTCGACGTCGGCTGGTGCTCCGGCTACGGGTGAGGCGCTGGTTTTGCGATCAACCATATTGCGGGGTAAAGACTTTCGTGGAGCAGATCGCGGGGCTGACGGTGCGGCACGGGCGCCGAACGCCACTGCTGCGGGCGATGCTGGAGGATATCGCGGTCGCGTTGGCAGGTCGGGCAGGTGCGCGACTGGCCACCGCGCTGCATGCCTCGGCAAGTCGGTCGACTCTGCTGCGACTGCTTGCTGCGTTGCCCGATCCCGCAGCGCAAACCCCTCGGGTGTTGGGAGTGGACGACTTCGCGTTGCTACGCGGCCAGAACTACGGCACCGTGCTGATCGACTGTGAGACAGGCGCACCACTGGAGTTGTTGCCAGGCAGAAACGCTCAGCCCCTGGCGAATTGGCTGATCGCACACCCCGGGGTGGAGGTGGTTTGCCGAGACCGCTCCGGGTCGTACGCGGAGGGAGTTCGTGTCGGCGCCCCCAGCGCGATGCAGGTCGCGGACCGGTTTCACCTCTGGCAGAACCTGGGCAAGGCCGTCGAGCGCTGTGTGGCTCGCCACCGTGAGTGCCTTCGCGCCACCGAGCCTGCGCCGGCCGAGCGGTCAACCCCTTGGCCTCAGGACGAGGAGCCCGTCGGGAAGTTCGCGCAGCGCGCTCAACGACACCACGCGAAGGTCCAAATCTGCTCGCTCAGGGACATAGCATCCGCGGCATCGCTCGCGGCCTGGGCTGGGGCCAGCGCACTGTGCAGCGCTACGCCCACGCCGCCACATGGCAGGAGCTGGTCGATGGCAAATGGAAAGGTCCGCGTCCCAGCAAGCTCGACCCGTTCAAACCCTACCTGCGTCAACGCTGGGAATCAGGCTGTTCCAACGCCTTACAGCTCCACCGCGAGATCACAGAACTCGGATACCCCGGCAGCTACGCACTGGTGGCGTCTACCTGGAACAGCGCCGCACCAGGCCAGGCCCCATCGCAGCGCCGCCACCGGCCGTCCGACAGGTCACCAGATGGCTCACCCGCCACCCCGACGAGCTCACCGAGGACGATCAGCCCCGCTTGAAAGCCGTGCTGGAGCGATGCCCAGAGCTTCGAGCCGCTGCCGAGCACGTGCGTGTCTTCGGCGAAATGCTCACCACGTTGCAAGGCCAACATGTACCCGGATGAATCGCCGCCGTCCGGGCCGATGACCTGCCCGGCCTGACTTCCTTCGCCATTGGGCTCGAGTCCGACCTGGACGCGGTCACCGCTGGGCTGACCATGCACTGGAACTCGGGGCCAGTCGAGGGACGGGTAAACCACATCAAGATGATCAAGAGACAGATGGTCGGCAGAGCTGGGCTTCCGCTGCTACGCAAACGCGTGCTTCTCACGGCCGCGCGACGATGACGCCAGATCTGTGGTGTTGCGGCACACCATCACCTTCGTCACGAAAAGTGGGCCAGAACCCAACTGTGACGTCACTCATCGGTGAATGTTGACGTCGCCCGGGATCGAGAGATTCTTGGATCGGCGAATTCCGACGACATGGTTCCGGTCTTCGCGAGTCAGTGGCCGCGGAAGCCCCACGCGTCGAGTCCGTCGTAGATATGGGCCTCCCGGCAGTGAGGCGCGGCCAGCCCGACGGCTTCCCCGCGATAGATGGCGATCAGCGAGTCCTTGCCCCGCCACCAGGTGTCGGTGACTCCCTGAACCTCAGGTACCGGCTCGAATCCGTCGAGATCCACCTCTTCGACGGCGTCGCCGGTGATTCTCGTGACGGTCCGGGCCCAGCGGCGGGCGTGGTGAGCCAGCGCCAGGGCTTCCACCCATCCCTGCGTGCTGGCGTGCAGAGGTATCCAACGGTCAGCGTCGATACCGAATTCGCCTCCCGGCCCGATCATGAATCCGTAGGCCATGGATACGCGGCAGTCGCCGGCCGGAAAGTGCCACCCGTCCGTGGACACGACCTCGGGTACGTCGGCTTCGAGAACACGCGGGCCACCCTCGTACGCGGGGGCAGGGGGAAGGGCGAGGCCGCCCCAGACTTCCTGGAAGGCCACGGCCCGGTCGATCTCCGCAGCGGGTATCCCGTGGTCGAGCCACACGTTGCGACAGGGGCGGATATCCCGGCAGGGAAGACGCATCCCGGCCGATTCGACGAAGTACCGTGCACGGCGGCTCAGACTTTCAGGCGTTCGAGGCGGCAGTGGCACTCGCGCGGCACTCATGAGCAGACAGCGAAGGTCGAACAGCACGACCAGAAGAAGCCGAGATCACCGATCATGATGCGGAGTTTAGATCGTGGCTCGCGGCGATCTGCGGCAGTCCGTAACCAGGTGCCGGTGACGTCAAATTTCACCGTCACAACTCACCTCGCATGGACCCGACGCGGTGTCGGTATTCGCCGACGAACGACGTCGGAATTCGCTGGCACAACCACCTGGTTCTATCGGTGACCTCTGACGTCACCGATCGATGGACCCTGACGTCGCCCCAGATCCGACGATGTTTGTATCGGCGAATTTTGACGTCGCAATCTTGGTCGTGAGTGGCCAGCCCCGCAAGGCCTGGGTTCTCAGCACGTCGACCTCGCAGCCTGGCGAGGTCGGATCGAAACCGTGCTCCACCAGCCAGCGGACTCCCCGCAGGCTACGCAACGACCACCAGGCGCTGATCACGTCAAGGTCGACGTCGGAGCCGTACCCGGCAACGACGTCACCGAGGTGTTCCTGGTGTCCGAGCGTCAGGGTGGCGAGGTCATACAAGGGATCACCCTGTGCCGCCTCCGACCAGTCGATAATGCCCGTGACCTCGTCACCGTCGACGAACACGTGAGAGATCTGGAGGTCGCCATGTGTGAATACCGGCGTCCACGGCCGGAGCGCGATCTCGGCTATCCGACGGTTGTATGCAACAACGTCGGCAGGAACCACCCCGCTCCTGACAATCCACGCACATTCGCGGTCGAGCTCCGATGCCAGCGCGTCGAGGCTGCGGCCGGGCCATGGCGGTAGCGCCGCGTCGTGCAGCTTCCGTATGGCGGCGCCCGCCGCCGCCCACGCCGCTGGTGGTGCAGTCGACGGCTCACCGAGACGGCCGAGTGTCGTCCCTGGCAGAGCGGCGAGCGCGAGCACGGGCGGGTTGCGCCACAGAACCTCGGGAGTCGGGATCGGTGCCCTGGCCATCGCCTCAACCTCGACATCGGTGTTCGACTGGTCAGCGTCAATCTTCAGGAACACTGCGCCGACGCGCAGAGTCGCGCGCTCGTGATGGGCGACGACGACCTCGACTTCTTTCACGTCGGAGATTATGGCTGGGATGACCATCGACGTCGCCGGGACTATCGCGGGCCAGTGGCCCGTCGCTGGCTTGCCGAGCGTTGCCTCAACGGGTCTTCCCAGAACCTCTGCTGGTCCCCGCTGCCACCGTTGCGTGCTGCCGACTGGTCCCGCCCCTGCCACACCCGGTGACGTCAAATTCACCGATCGGATCGGTCGGATCCAACACTGAGCAACGGCCGGATTCACCGTTACACGACGTGGAAAATCACCAGCACAACCAACCACCGCGGTAGCCATGTCGCGCGCCGTCGGAAGTACTCCACCTCGTACCTATCTTCGAGGTACGGCAAGGCTCGGCTCAGCCACTCGATGCAGCTGACCGAGATGCGTTCTACAACTTCACCGGTCGTACCAGCACGCGCACCGCGTCAAGGGTGGTGAGGTCGGGAGGTCACCATCGGTAGGAGATAGGTCCGATGAGTATGGGCTGATCCAGCATGTCTGCCGTGAACGACACTCCGGTGACCTTCGCCGCCAAGGCGAAGGCTCCCGGCACGAGGCTGCTGTAGCTGATATCCCAGGCGTCGAAGTCGCTGTCGTCATCGGGGTCAGGAATATAGTCATGGTCGGTCATGTCCGGCTCCAGCTCAATGCCCAGCTCGCGCATGTAGTCGTTGAACCGGTCGGGGTCGCTACCCCAACGGTCATGCGGGCACTGCAGTCGGTGGCCGGTCACGATCGTCCCGTCGATCGCGTACTCGAGGCTGTGCTCAGCGTAGCCGTGGATGGTGATCGCCAGGACCTCACACTCTCGCGACAGTTCCGCCAGCGCCGTGGGGATGGTCATCGACCACCCGTGTGGTTCGATGGCCACGCTCCATGCACCGGCTCGAAACACGCCCACATGACCGCCGCCGTCCGGGCTGACAGTCTTGTCGAGGTACTCGACCATCCTGTCGTTGAGCGCTGCGAAGTCCGACTCGTGGCCGGAGTCGGCGCCTTTGCTGAAGCGGCGCACCACCTCCGACGGGTCCTGGTTTCGGAAGAAGCCGACGCTGTAGATCTCGTCCAGCGGGTCCGCTTGGCTCTCGGCTGCGTTGAGCCACTGAAATGGTGCCAGGGGATCGGTAGTCGCCATATGGGTCATGGTGGCGGAGCCCACCGACAACCATTCGATCGTCTGGAACGCCTGATCGACCCACCATCCTCAGCGCGGACTTCCTCTGGCTCCCTTGACATCCGAGCGGCTCGCCGAACTGATCCGCGAGGGTCAGCAGATCAACGGACTTGCTACCACTGGCGACCATGCTTGCCACGCGGCGAGGTAGCCCTCGACACCGAGCACGTCGGACCGACATCCGGGACCGCCCGAAAGCACTGGAATGCCGCATATCGCGCGTTGCCCGGGACAGGCATCCTGATCAAGTGACCCCCCAGCTGGTGAGACGCGGCGTGTCGATCACGCTATCTGTCACCAGATTTCCATCACTGTTGTCACCGAGTTGCGCACACAAGCACGCCCGCTCATGCCTATGAGCGTGTCGACGACGGCGTCGGACCAGACCGGTGACCATTACTGTGGGGCAGGCCCTGATAGCGCCGATGCTTCACATGAACGAGCAGTGCCATCGAGATGAGAGCGGTGAAAGCGTGGCCGACAGCGACGAGTTCCCACAATCGGTGCAGGACATCGAGGGTGACGTTTGGCCGGCAGCCGCCCCGGAGGACACCTATCTGATTCGGACAGTCCACCGGATGCGGCAGGTTCCGATCGGGGAACTGGATATCGAGGGCCTGCGAATCATGTTGTCGCAGAATGTTGGAACCACGGCAATACTGCCTCGAGCGCTTGATCAGCTGGAGGCGAATCCGCTTGCCGCCGGTCACTTTTATCCGGGTGATCTGTTGTGTGCGGTGCTCCGGCTGCCTGAGGAGCGATGGTCGGACTCGGCCGAGGTCTTGGCAAAAGTGCGGGGCGTTGCCCAGCGAGCGGGTGTGATGATCGCCGAGATGGACGGCGCGCAAGTTCCAGAGCTGCGCGCCTTAGTGTTCAAATTCCTGTCAGACCAGTCCGAGGTCGATCCCGGTCGAACGCGCTGAAATGCCGCATATCGCGCGTTGGCGGTGACAGGCGTCCTGATCAAGTGACAGATATGGTGGTCAGCCACACCGATCCGGACTAAGTCTCCCACCTCCATGATCGACTACTATAATCGAACACATGTTCCCATCGGTGTGTGAGTCGGCGCGACCCTACCTGCGGCTCGGGATCTGGACGGAGCCCTCCCCACGGTTCTGCCCGAACGGCCACCGCCTCGGCGCCGGACGCGCGATCGTCGCGGCCATGCCGTGCCGCCGCGTCGGCGGGCACCACCGCGCCCACACCTGCCTCGCGTGCGGTGTCACCACCTACAGCCCGCCCGTGCACAACGACTGCGAGCACTGACCGCCGGGCAACCCAGCCCGCGCACGGGATACCCAGAGCGGCAGCAGGATCGAGCTCCCAAGAACAGAATCTGTGCGACGATCGGATACATGGGGTGGGTGCGCGATTTCTTCCGCGAATTCGGTGTCGCCTACGAGTGGTTGAAGAGTGCGAACCTGATCGAGTAGGTGCGCGGGTCAGAGGTGGTTGAGGCCGACCATCTTGGTCGCGGTGGCCATGGCGGCGGCCAGGCCGAGCGCGCCGAGAACGGCGATGGCTAGGGATCCGGTGAGGGTCGTGAGACCGAACAAGAAGAACACGCAGGTGGCCAACATGATGGCGGTGCTGGTCAGATCCGTACTCGTCGTATTCGGTGTCCGATTACGTGAGTGGGTCATATCTTCATAGTTGCCAGGAACCGCGGTTACTAAACCGTTATTTTCGGTTCGATCTGCGGGTTTCGGCTGCTCCGGCCTGGGTAGCGCCACAGTGACGTGGGCCGGCTTCCTGTCCTCGGACGACCGCTTTGTCATCACGCGGTCGCGGCGTGGATCATCGGTGCGGGGCCTCGGGGGCCCTGCCTCGCAGCTGTTCACCCCCCGACGAGCTCACCCAGCTGCACGCTCGGTTGGAGCTGTAGGCCCCGGGAGACCGCCAAGCGCGGCCGCTTCGGCTTCTGAGAAGGTCACCGAACACACGCAAATGCCGAATACCGTTCATGCGCACTGCCATTGACATGGCCGACATCTGAGGTCAGATGTCACCAAGTGCAGCGGTAGGGGGTCAGCCGTTCCTGCGAAACGTCCGACTGATCTGAGTCAGCAATCTTCGTAGAAGTCCGAAACCTGTGTCCTCGTTGTGGCCGTACATCTCTTCGTAGGCTCGATCCTCATCCATCCATCGTTGATATCTGGGATTGACGAACGTCATGTGGATGGAATCGTCGTGCGAAGCTACGGAGACAACGACATCAGGACGGCGCCAGTAGTCGGTATCGAAGTCTTCGCCGGTGATGTATGGAGATGTCGGCCCCAACGCCTCGATCAGACGATCTCGAAGTTGGCGGTGAGCTGCGACAAGTTGTGCTCTATCTGTGTTCGACCGCTCGGAAACCGCGACGTAGACAGACATTTCGAGCATGACCTCGTTACCCCCGTCATGTCGTCCCATGAACTCTCTGTCGAAGGTGACGTGACATTGAGGCAGGTGGATCTCGAGGTTGGTTCGTAGGATGGGACCGTAGTCCCGATCCTCGTGCAGGATGCTCCACCGCGCGGCTCGGCAAAAGCGTGTCACATCCTGTTCGGTCCACGTCCAGCCGAATCCGCGTGCGATGCGGGCAATACGGACTGTGCCATCGATATCTGCTCTCACAGGGTCATTTCTACCCAGGGATGTCACTGTCTCCAGAAGGGGTCGAGCTGGACGCTTATCTCTTCATGGCTACGGGCCGAGTTGTAGCCGGTGATCCCCGGCAACTGTTCCAGGACTGCATCCTGCGACCTGTAGACAGCCTGTCGGTTTTCTGCCGTGGCGTCGTCCGGATACCAGCTGATGTAGCTGATCTTGCTGCCATCGGTGTAGATGACATGCGCGGCCATTGTCGATTGCAGGAAGGCGCAGAGACTGGAACTGCCGCCGCTCCCGTTTCGGTCGAGCGCGACCAGCCCGCTCGTGCGGTCCGGACGAAGGAGAAGGTACCTCCCCTCCTCCTTGGCCTTGACCAACAGATCGAACGCTATCCTGGCCTCCACACTGACGGTCATTCCTACATCCCGCACGCCAACTCCTCCATGTATCCGAACCCGTCCAGCCCGCCGATCGAAGGCTCCGCCACATTTCAAACCAACTGTCCGGCAACCTCGAATCGCACTGTATTGCCGCATACCGCGCGTTCCCCGACCCCCCTATCGGTCCGGGAACCCGTGGTCGTGATCATCGGCGGAATTGTCGGCCTCCCGAGCTGGGCGTTCCAGCACTGTCGGACTGTCCACTCCGTGTCTACTGCGCGGTGAGCGCCTCGTAGTACGGCTTCATGGAGGGGTAGTAGTCGTTGAAATCAGGTTGTGGCGAACCGGTTCGGGCTGCGCTGAAGTTGTCCAGGTAGTACTCCCATCCCGGGCCGACCTGGGGGATCAGGGCGATCTCATTCGCGCCGGTGAGGTGATGGGTGAAGTGCAGTTCGGTCGTTCCGGACGATTCGGACAGCCGGACTTCGAGGTGCCAGGAGCCCTCGTCGTCCACCGCGGAGATCTGCAACCGGCGCGGTGGCTCGCACGCGCCGACGCGCATCTCGGTCCAGGGCTGCCCTTCCTCGAACGCCATCTGTACCGAGATCATGCGGTCGGGTCCGGCCTCGCCCTTCCAGGTGCCGTACCAGCGAGCGGTCCGGTCGGGTTCGGTGAGACTCGCCCACACATCCTCGATCGGTGCGCGGTATGTCCTGGTCAAGATCAGATCCGCACCGATGTCAGTGCGGAGCAATCGTCCGAGCGGGGTGGTGATCATGCCGTGTGCTCCTTTGGTGTCTGCTGGTCCGCCGGGCGGGCGCGGTGTTCGCGGCGAGTCCGGTAGACCTCGGTTTCCAGTGCGTCGAGGCGTTGTGTCCAGCCGGTGGAGGTGTCGAAGCGGGCGATCCAGGCGGCGAGTTCGGTGAGTTGTCCGGGATGGAGCACGTAGAACCGCTGTCTGCCCACCAGTTCGTCATGCACGAGTCCGCTTTCGCGCAACACCCGCAGGTGTCGGCTGATCGCGGGCCTGGTGATAGTGAAATGCGCGGCGATATCACCGGCGGTGCGGTGGGAATGTCGCAGCAGCTCCAGAATTTCGCGCCGCACCGGATCGGCGATCGCACTTGCCACCTCGTCCACACGGAAAGAGTAACTGATCAGTTACATGTTTGTCCATTGGACGACTACCACCGCGTGCTCGCCTACGAGCGATGGCCTGCGCGTCACCGCACACCGCAGCCGACACCCAGGCCGCCGCGATCCAGTGGAGCCGCGAGCTGCGGCTGCGCGACATCCTCGCCCCGGTCCTACCCGACTACGACCTGGTCCTCATCGACAACGCCTCCTACTTGGGCCCTTCCGAACCGATGACCTCAGCACGCGGCACCTGTATCGCGATCATCCACCGGCTCCACGACGACGACAAACTCATCGTCGTTCCCGATCACGCCAGAACACTCGATGACGCGGCAATCGCCGCGGCCGTCGACTTCCAAGAGACCACGGGGCAATACTTCATCATCAGGAACTGACCCGGCCGTCGCCCTTGACGAAACCTATAGCGACGCCCCCGACTACATCCTCCCCGCCCCCGCGACCGCGGGCATGTGAGAGTTCAACGCGCACACACTAGCCCTGGCCTCGGCCGATCACAGCGGAAGACGAAAGTGCAACGCAATGCCCTCGACCGAGGCGAACCCGCGCCTTTCGAAGAAAACTCTCCGGCCCCACCGGTTCGCCGGGTCCGAATCCACGACGACCGTCACCGCGTCCGCACCCGCCGTGCGGGCAAGCGCGACGAATTCCCCGACCAACACCGCACCGACTCCCTGGCCCGGTTCCCGCACACCGACCAGGGCCAAATGCCCGCGTGTGGGATTGCCGGACAAGACCTTCCAAGCGCCCAGCCCGTACCGCGAGCAACCGGACCGAATAACGGTCACCGACTGCGGCCAACCGATGCGGTGCCGCGAAGACGCTATCGCGCAACCGATGACGACGATCGAGGTCGACGAGGAGATTCTTCAGCTGCGGATGTGAGCCCTCGAGCTTTTCGACCACGATCCCATCCACGCGTTTCAGAGTGCCAGAACCCCGGTCCGGCAGCTTCTCGGAATGAGCCCACGTGTGAAGCCCGCATCGCCGTACCCCGCTGGTGCCGCGACTCAACGGCTTGGAGAACCACACCTCCATCCCGACGCGAGCTCGCTCGTCCCTCACCGACCCACGCCCGGCACATCCTCGGCTGATCATTCGACGCCACGTGCACGCCCATCCTGTTCGACGAAAGGCATTGCATCCATGCGTAGATCGAGTTCGTTCGAGTTCTGGTTCCCGCTGCGCCAGGTCCTGCTCATTGCCGAGCACGCGATGGCCACCAGTGAGCATTCCTGGCCCAAAGGGGACACCAACAAACCCGATCCCGTGCCGCCGGCACTGGTATGGGCCAAGGACGACGGCATCCATCTGCGGTCCAACGGTCTGCCGTGGCTACTCGCCGACCCCACCGAACCCGACGGACCGCCGCTGGTGGTCCACGCGGTCGGCTACGACAACCACAGCTACTTCGACTTCTCCGGTACCGCCGTCGGCGGCGACGACTTCGTCGAATACATCGACCTCACAGAATCTTTCGACGGGGTGACACTGATCGAGATGATCCGCTACCACGCCGCCCACAGCGGAATACTCATTCTCACCGCCCACTTCGGCAGCTTCACCATCAGCTTCAGCTCCGCAGCGACCGACAACCTCTGACGCCGCTTCCCTTCCCGCGTTGAGCGTTCGACTGAACGTCCGACGTCCGCTCATGCCGAATATCGAGCAGTCACCTCCGATGCGATCGAGTGCCTCATTCACGAGCGCGAGGCGGAGCCAGCGATGTTCTGATGCCGTCACGGAGGTATCCGATCAGGGCGTCGGACAGAGCCATGGCAGCGTCGTGGTGCTGGTAACGCGGGTCCAGAAGGTATTCCACAGAGCCGTCATTACGCAATCTGACCAGAGCGGAGAACCAGTTGACATCGTCGAGGCGCGCGTCATCGCTCGGATGCGCGAGCGGATTTCGGACAGCGCGCAAGTTGGGCAGCGCCGCGTCGAAGGCAGACAAGGCATCTTTGACGATCTGAGGCTTGCCGAATACTTTAAGCATCTCGCGACCAGCATCTTGGAGGCGGACAAGCTCGAACGCGTAATAGTCGAGATCACTATCCGGCGTTCCGGTCAAGTTGATTACTTCTTCGGGCGTGCCCTCCAGAAGGCGGGGCGCAGACGCAGCGTGACCTAACACGCGAGACCGCTGCCGTTCAATACCGGTCTGGATCCGGGTGATTGCAGTGAGAAATCGAGATCGTGCGCGATCAACGTCTTGGGTCGGCATTCGCCTACCTCCAGCTGTCGGACGTGTCTAATCAAGCTCCGGTCAGCGAATCCTACGGATTGAAGTGAGTCGGCCGCATCTGATTTCCATGCTTCCAACGGGTGTCGGTCAACGCATGCTCACGCACATTGACATGAGTGCAAGTCGTTCTGGTTGGCTGACTTCAGCCAGGGAGAGTGAGCGGTAATGCCGCATACCGCGCGGTCACCAACGTCCGCATCTCCCGACGGCAGATCTCACTGCTTGGGAAGCAAGCGAACAGGCAGGAAAAGCGGTCCGACCTGGGCTACCGGTTGCACCTGAGGTACCCGGATTTACCCCCTTTGCCCCTGGCCCAGGCCACGAATGGGGCACGGCCGGTAGGCGTCTCCAGGCGAGTTGCCCGCGCGGTCGAACGTCCGCTCATTCCGATTACACGATGTCTGATCCAGCGCCTATCGGGTGGGTGGCGCCGCAGACCATCTACGCGAGCATCCCGCCACCAAGTTGGTCGAGTTCCTCGAGGATGAGGATATCGCCCAGGCCTACAACCGCGACGACAGCGACAGCATGGTGGATCACTTCGATGTCCACTTCTACACCCACGTCAGCTACAGCTACTAAAAACCGACCCCCGGACGATATACCGAGACCAACCCACAAAGGAGTTTCGCCATGAAGAAGATCATCGTCGCAGTCCTGGTCGCCATCGGTGCGATCGGGCTCGGCGCATGCTCATCCAGCGAAGAACGTACCACCAAGCCCGACCACAGCTACGTAGAACCCGCGGAACCCGAGCCCGTGTCGTCGTCGAGCGCCGCCGAGCGGGTCTATCTGGCCACCCTGGCCGACGAGGGAATCACGCACCCGAAGGGAGACGATCACCTGGTCTCGATGGGCTACGTGATCTGCCAGTTCCTCGACGAGGAGCCGAACCCCACCGCCATGACCCTGATCGGGATGGGGATGGCCACCGCCGACGAACTGGGGTCGACCAACTCCGACGGCGGGTATGTGGTCGGTGCCGCGATCGGTTCGTTCTGCACCGAGTACCTCTACCTCATCCCGTAAGGAACAAGATCATGAAGTACTACGTGGACTGGTCGGATCGGGCCTTCCCCGAGATCGCGGTCTGGGAGGAAGGTACCTACTACGCTGACCCCATCACCTTCGCCGAGGCAAGCAGGAGATCCGGAGGCACTTCCAGCACCAGATCGAGCATGCACGGGAGCGCCTGGCCGAGTTGAGCAAACTTCGCGCCTCCGATATCAAGTCCCCCGAAGCATAAGGAGCCCAACGATGAAAACGCTTGAGGCAGTACACATCGGCGGCATCACCGGGATTCAGCTGACAGCGCTGGACGAGGTAGTCGGCCGGGTGACCTGGTCAACTCTGGATCACCCGGCCGGATTCCTCGCCCAGCACATTCCCGCCCCGCGGATCGGCGTCGACCAGGATCGCCCCGCCCGGTCCCTCCACCGCGCCCGAATGCCCCGGCCAGGTCGTTCGTCGCGGCGGTAGCCGTGCGAAGCACCGCTGGCTGACTGCTCGTCCACCGATTTCCTGTTGCCCTCGATCCATACTGATCGAAACCGACGATAGCCCGACCCGAGCCGTCGTGAGCGGAACCGGATGCAAACACGATCGCCCGGAGCCGACATGACCGGCCGTCACCGATCCGTCGCTACATCGGTCGGTCACGGTCTTCCGGCGGGGGTTTCGACGTCATCGAGGTCTTTGTCCAGGCGTAGCCCTCTCCAGGACGGGTGGCGTAGGCGGCCGTCGCCGGTCCATTCAGTGAACGCGACTTCCCCGACTACGTGCGGTTCGAGCCACACCACCCCGGCCGGGGTCGATCTGGCTCCGGGGACCGGTGGATCCGGGCGTTGCAGCGGTGCCAAACGCTCGTGCAGGTCCGTGAGCATTCCTGCGGTGAATCCGGTACCGACACTGCCCGCGTACTCGAGGTTGCCTCGGTCGTCGGGGACCGCGACCAGCAGCGATCCGATCGTCCCGGCCCGTCGACCCGTCCCGGTCTTCCAGCCGATGACCACCACCTCCTGGTGGGCCACGTTCTTGACTTTCGTCCAGGCGGGACTGCGTTGCCCGGACAGGTACCAGCTGTCGCGGCGCTTGCAGATGATTCCCTCGGCCCCGAGGGCCTGCGAAGCGGCCAGGGCGTGCGCGGCCGGGCCGGGAAGCAGGCCGGGTACTCGCCAGTGTGGTCCGGTCAGCCCGGTGAGTTCGAGTAGTTCGCGGCGTTGGGTGTAGGGCAGCCCGGTCAGGGATCGGTCGCCGATGTGGAGCAGGTCGAAGATCATGAACGTCGCCGGTGAGGTCTGGGCCAGGGTTGCGATGGTGGCCGGGTTGCGTTGGTGCATGCGGGGGGCCAATGCCCGGAACGAGGAGCGGCCCGCGACTTCGACGACGATCTCACCGTCGACGACGAAACCGGGTTCGGCGAGCCCGGCCAGTTCCGGCCAGGCCGCGGTGATGTCGTTGCCGTTGCGCGATTCCAACCGCAACCACTCATCGACATAGGCCAGGGCCCGGATCCCGTCGTGCTTGAGCTCGAATGCCCACCGCCCGTCGTCCACCGGCAACGCCCCCGCGGCGGCCAGCATCGGCGCGTACCGCGGTAACCCACTCACCGGTTCCTCGCCATCACCACACCCCTTCCACACCACCCGACACCAGCAAACATCCAGCGTAACCCTGACCTGGGTGGTCGTCGGCCACCGCGCCGCGCATGCCACGCGATCACCCCTTCGACCGAACAGGAGTCCCGAATGAGCACAACCCCACCCGCGATCGACGTCACCGCCGTGGAGTCGATCTCACGGACCGAGTTCGCCGGACGCGAGCACCTCGGAACCGCCGGACCCGTCACCGCGCTCGCCGACCACCCCGTCATCGAGCGGTGGCGTGAACAGGTGCGGGGGTGGCGGGGCCGGTTCTGGACCTACCGGCCCGACGAGACCGGGGTGCTGCGGCTGTATCCGCTCAACGTCAGCCGCCGCTCCCGCACCGCCCGCTGACCTTCGTCCACTCTCGGTGCGCCACTGGCTTCAGCTGGTGGTCGCGCCGTTGTCGTCTTCTACGCAAGGAGCTTTCGTGTCCACCACCACCATCGAGCCCGACACATCCGCCGACCTGGATCAGGAGTCCTCGCCAGGAACCGACGCCACCGTCACCGTGCTCGCCCCGCTGCCCGCGCCCGCCGAGGCCGTGAGCATGGACCCCGCTGATCTGGTCATCGGCCACAACGTGCGACCCGAAGACCAGATCGATCTCGACGCCCACCCGAAAGAGGTCGAGTCGATCCGGCGGTTCGGGGTGCGCGATCCGATCCTGGCCCAGCGCGGCCCCGACGGACACGTCGTGGTCGTCGACGGCCAGGTCCGCGCGTTGATCGCCCGCACCCTCGGACTAACGCGGGTCCCGGTTTATATCGAGGCCACCGACCGGGCGATCGATGATCCGGAACGGTTGATCGATCGGGCCTTGGATCAGATCAACCTCAACGACCGACGCATCGAGTTGACCGACTCGGCGCGCGCGGCCGGGGTGGCCTACATGCTCGACCTCGGTGCCACCGCCACCCGCATCGCCGAAGGCCTGCAAACCGACACCGCACAGATCCGTAAGGCCGGAAAGATCGGCCGATCGAACACGGCCCGAAACCTGTTGGATTCCAGCGAGCTCAGTCTCGACCAGCTCGAGGTGATCGCCGGATACGAACAGCTCGGCGACCACGCCGCGGTGGAGAAGCTGTCGTCGGTGCGGTGGAACTTCGACTACCACGCCGAGATGATCGCCGCCGACCGTGCCCGACGCCGCGACCGTCTCACCGCCGCCCTGCCCTACGCCTCGGCCGGGCACCCGATCCTGCACGTGGAATCCGTCGAGGTCGACCTCGACACCTACGTTCCGGTCGACGACCTCGTCGACACCACCACCGAACCGGTCTCCCCTGAGGCGATCGACGCCGAACCAGGACGGTGGGCGGTGGCGATGGACCTGATCGAGGACGCCGAACTGTTCGACCCCACCACCGATGAGGTCATCGACCCCGACACCGTCGATTTCGACGCCGACCACCCCGACACCGAACCCGCCGACGGGCTGCGCAGCGCCGCCGGGTTGGTGTACCGGGACGTGTGGATGCCGAGTTACTACCTGCCCGTCGACCAGCTCGACGCCGCCGGGCTGCACCGCCGAGACCCCGACACCAGCGGGGACCGTCCCGAAGACGGCGAGGGTGGCGGTGAGGGTGATGGTGGTGATCTTGCCCAGGTCGCTGCCGACCAGGCGGCAGCGGACAGCGCCCGTAAACGTGAGGAACGGCGCCGGGTGATCGAGTTGAACAAACGCGGCGCCGCCGCGAAGAAGCGGCGACTGGAATTCCTGGCACGGGTGCTCACGTTGCGGACCCCACCGCCGGGCAGCGCCGAGCTCGTCGCGACCTCACTGGCTCGCGACACCACCCTGCTCGGCGGAACCCGCGCCCGCACACTCGCATTGACCCTGTTCAACGCGAACAACAGCACCGGTCTCACCGACACCGCAGCATCAGCCGTCGCGGGCAGGGCGTGGGTGATCACCCTCGGGCTCGTGCTCGCCGCCCACGAATCAACCCTCGACAAGGACTGCTGGCGCACCAACTCATGGCAGGCCACCACCGTCTCCGCCTACCTGCATTTCCTCGCTGCGGTCGGTGAATACCTGGCCAGCCGGGGATGTGCCAGCGACCGCAACGAACAGTTCCGGCTCGTCGACGTCGAACTGGCCGCCGCCGGCGATCTCGACTACCGCACCATCCCCCTCGACCAGGACTCCACGACGGCCACCGGCATCGACGAGCGCTCGGCCGTCGACCACGACGCCCCGGAGAGGGAGCAGCTCCCGCACGCCGCGTGAGGACAACGGCGGTCCGAATCCACGGAATCGATTCGGACCGCCTCACCCCCACCCTTCGACAGCGGCGCTCCCACTACCCCACCGGAATGAGGCCCGTGATGTTCACCCGGTTCCGAGACCGTCGGCGTTCCGAGTTCGATTCTGTGGCAACCGATCATGCATCACCAGTGCGGCAGCTCCGCAGCATTCCCGACGCCCCGAACCCCGACCTGGTCGACGAGGTTCGCTCCCACCTCGCTGACGCTATTGCCCGCGACCGCGACGACCTCGCTGCCGCGCGTTCTCCTGACCGCGTTCTCGATCTGCAACGTGAGCGCACCGTGTGGCTGCTGTTTCAGATAAGCACAGCGCAAGAAGAACCTGTCAGCGCACAGGATCTTGCCTGGGCCGTCGCGCTGCTGCGCGACCGAACTATCCGCGACATCATGTACGGCCTGTCCCGCAGCGAGTACCACGGAGCGGCCGAGACACTGTGGCTCCAGATCGCGGCGGCGACCCACGGTCACGACCGCGCCGAGGCCGTCACCTTGTTCGCCTACAGCGCCTACCACCACGACAACACCGCGCTCGCCAGGACCGCCCTTGCCACAGCCCTCGATGCCGACCCGACCCACCCCATCGCGGTGCTGTTGGCAACCGCGCTCGACGACCGCTTGCCACCCCAACAGATCCGGGCACTCGCCGAGGCCGCAGCGGTGATCGCGGCCGACCTCGGCATCGACATCACCTGACCCGCAGCGGTCAGAACCCGGTCGTTCTTCACACCCTCCACCGCATCCGGGCCAGCCCCGAGCACCCGGCGACATCGACAAGGACCAGCTGATGCCCCGACTACACATCGATGACCGATTCCACATCCTGGACGAACACGCGCGCACGATCGTCGTCGCCGACGTGTCCGTCCACGACGCGCACGCCAAACTCGAGGAAATCCTCACCGAACAAAAGAACACCGATCCGAGCATGCCTCTGCATGAGTACTGGGACCGGGCCCACGCCAAATCCATCTCCCAGACTCCTGGGCGAAGCACGGTGTACACGTGGTACCGGATCATCCCTGTCGTGCCGGGCGATGCCGACGCCAACACCCAACTGCTCGCCGCGGCGCTGCGGCGCCGCTGGCCCGGCGCCGCGTTCACCGTGATGCCGACCGGTGACTGCTCGGTGTCTATTCGTTGGATCGACGGCCCTTCCAACCTTGGCGTGTACGAGTACTGCATGCACGTCGCAGGCTCACGCGGCAGGTTCGACTCCGCCAGATACACACGGATCCTCACCCATCACGGGTGGCAGTCCGTCGCCGGACTGGTCGAGGCCTGGTTGCCGGTCACGGTGCCGCGTACCGACAGCGGCGAGATCGACTGGTTGGCAGCAGAAGCGATCGATCTCGACGGTGCCACTTTGGTCGCCGGTCACCGTGTGTGCCCTAGACCCGGACTGATATCGGTCACCCTCGGCGAAATCCTGCGATACCTGCCCGATGCATGCGACCTGACTGATCAGCGCGGTCCGACCATCAAGCCCAGATACAGCGAGGAGTCCGATGTCGAACCATCCTGACGACTTCACCACCAGCACCCGGCTCAACGACGGCATGGTGATTGTCGGTCACGTACTCACCTGCCACCGCTGGGTTCCGGCCGGCGCGGTGGTCACCCCATTTCCCGAAATCGACTTCCACCATTGGGACGGCTCCGGCTACACCCCTGTTGCGTTGGTGTTGTCCTATCAAGATCATTCGGTCCCGGTGGCCAGCCCTCAAGAAGTGCTGCGAGCCCCTGATGCCTCGAACACGAAGTTCCTCGGCAGCCTCGTCCCGGTCTGGTTTCACCGCCCCCGCGGCCAGCTCGTGCTCGCACCCCACTACTGGCCACAGCGCAACCCGGAGACTGCCCCGATACCCCCGGGTGTCCGCGCACATCTGCACCAGGCCCCCGACACCGTCACCGAAATCTACAGCCTCGCCGTCAGGTAGCACCGGCTCATCCCGGAGCCATCGGTGTATCCGCACACCCATCAGGTCATGCCGGCATCCCGGCACTCGACGGTGTCCCCTTCCACGCCCAGCCGGAACGAGGTTCGCGATGTTCACCTGTTTGCGAGATCGTCTGCGGTACGAGTACCGCTTGTACTTCGTGCGGCGCAAAGCGCCGCTGAATTCGATTCTGTGGCAACGGATCATGCGCCGCCGCTATGGCAGTTCCGGGTTGTTCGCGATGCAGCTCGCGTGGACCCACTGCGACGCCGGACTCGAGGTCAGCTTCGGCGCACCCGGCGACAACCACCTCACCATCCACATCGACAAACCGACCGACCCCACCCTCGCCACGATCGTCGCCCCGACGATCGTCATCCCACTGACCTACCGCCAAGCCCGCGCCATCGACGCCGGATTGTCGCGAGCCAATCGAATCAGCCGCAGACTCGGCCGCCTCGCGCAGGACTGAACAACCCACCCGGACCGGCCGCCGCTGACCTCAGCGGTGAACACCCCCAACGTTGAACGAAGGAGCATGTCATGGCTGGAGACACGGTCATCACAGTCATCGGGAATCTCACCTCCGATATCGAACTGACTTTCATCCCAGCAGGTGATGCGGTCGCGCATTTCACCGTCGCCTCGACCTCGCGAGTGTTCGACCGCAATACCAATCAGTGGCGTGACGGGGATGCACTGTTCTTGCGCTGCAACATCTGGCGCGAGGCCGCGGAGAACGTCGCGGAATCGCTGATTATGTGGATCTCAAGATTGAAATATACTACCTACCAGGCTTTTTCCGGCGTGGACATGTCCATATCGAGCGAGCGTGATGCCGTAGCCGTCCCC
>NZ_JBSGIJ010000003.1:582161-610447 GCF_053605015.1 Nocardia sp. NPDC003979 | reverse complement strand
TTTTTGGAGCGCTGGCGCGCTGGCGCGCGGCCCCGGGGGGGCCGCGCGAACAGCGCTCGAGACTCGCGCTTCGCGCATGCGCTTCGAGCGCTGTTCGCGCGGCCGGGCCGCTGCGCCGCTGCGCGGCGTTCCCTCCTCGAGGTCGGGAAGGGTGCGTGGTTGGGGGTGCGGTCATGGCGGACTTGGGTGGTGCGGTGTGGCTGGGAGTGCGGTAGGTGGCGCACTGAGTGGTGCAGTAGGGCTGGGTGTGCGGGAGCCGGCGGCTCTGGGTGATTCGCCGCCCGGGTGGGCTTCCCAGCAGTCCGCCATGACCGCATCCCCAGCCCCGTACGACCCGACCTCGAGGAGGGTCCGCCGCGAAGCGGCGTAGCGGCCGCGAGTTAGCCGCCGTTGCGCATGCGGCGCAGCCGCGAGCAACGGTGGCTAACTCGCGGCCCTCCAGGGGCCGCGCTCGAGCGCGCCAGCGCTCCAAAAATACAGCCCAACACCTTTGTGGTGCACAAAACACCAAGGCAGTTCCACACGGCTGGAACCCCGCCACACAGCGACCACCCAGAAACGGCAAAGGCCGGTAGCTCTAGCGCTACCGGCCTCCACCGTTGTTCAGGGCATGCTCACTGCCCGCCAGGGCATCAGTTCGTGCGAACCGCCAGGCCGGGGTTGTCCGACAGGACCACGCTCAGTGGCTGGGCGAAGAGCTGGGGGGTGTCGCCGGTGATGGCGCCGATGATGTTGGGGATTTCGCAGATCGGGTAGTCGGCGACCGACGAGGCGCTGGAGATGCCGAGGGCCATACGGCCGGTGACGATGGCACCGCCGGAATCGCCGGGCAGGGCGCAGATGTTGGCGGAGAAGCTCTGGGTGAGCTGACGATCGCCGACCTGCACGGTCTGGTCGACACCGTTGACGATGCCGCAGCTGAACCCGGTCCGCGAACCCGACTTGCACACGGGGGCGCCGACGACCGGCACGCCGACGCCGTCGACGGCGATGGGGGCCGCGCCGGGGACGGTGACGAGGTTGTTCTCGAAGCGGGCGCGCGCGTTGTCGTTCACGCGGATGATCGAGTAGTCCTGCTCGCCGAGGATGGACTTCTGGAAGGTGCCGAGCTGGGCGCCCGCGCGGTCACCGTTCATCTCGTACACGGCGGCGGCGGAACCGGTGCCCGCCGACTCCAGGTCGGGGTTGCAGTGGCCCGCGGAGATGTTCACGACGTTGCCGGAGCGGTCGGTGCCGTTGAAGCCGAACGAGCAGCGCAGCGAGCTGTTGCCCGCGATGGCGGCGTAGCCCTCGCCACCGGCGATCGGGCCGGTGCCGTTGCCCGCCACGGGAGTGGCTTCCAGGTCGACCTTCTCACCGGCCACCGGCGGCGCGGTGACGACGACGCGGGCCGGGTCGATGAAGCTGGGCAGGGGCAGCCCGGCCTGCTCGACGCGCACGGCGATCGCGTTGTTCACGGTGTCGATGACGACGCCGCGCACCAGGTTGGCGATCTCCGGCGGCGCGGCGGCCAGCCAGTTCTCGAACGCGGTCTTCTCACCGCGCAGCATGGATTCGCTCTTGGCGACGTTGCGGACCTCGAAACCGGCCGATTCGGCGGCGGTACGGGCCTCGTCGGCGCCGGGGCCCTGGGCCAGCGCGACGACGGCGTTGCCCTGGTCGTTGAGCCAGGAACCGGCGAACACCTGCGGGAACTGACGCTGGGCGGTGGTGGCGAACGCGGCGACCTGCTGGGCCTCGTCGGCACGGCGCAGGTATTCCTGCGGGGAGAGCTTCAGGTCACGGCTCACGGCCTCGATCAGCTGGGCAGGCAGATCGACCGCGGGTTCGGCGTCGGCGACTGCCATCGTGGGGCCGAACAGCAGAATCGCCGCGGAAGCGGCGATCACGGACTTGCGAGCTCGTCTCGAGCTTCGTGCGAGGGGGGCGCGACCCATACGTGGCAGGAGCATGATCGAACTATATGGGCTCGGACCGGTTATGCCTACTCGGACCGGGCAAGAGATTTCACTCACCCGGTCCGTTCGGTGATTCGTCCGGTACTAACCCGCGTTGGGGTTGGTACGCACCATGATTCCGCTGCCGAGACCGCCACCGGAATTGGCCACGATATCGGCCAGGATGGGCCGGATCGGCACACCGAGGGTCGCGGTGCCACCGAAGGGCGCGAGCTGGGTGTTGGCCTCGGTGCAGTTGGGCGCCTCGGCGGCATTGGAGCCGCTGGTGATGCCGAGCGCGAGAGTGCCCGACACGATCGCGCCGCCGCTGTCACCACCGAGGGTGCAGGCGCTGGTGGCGAAACCACGGATCGTCTTGCTGACACCCTCCGCGGTGAACAGCTGGGTCTCCACGTGATCGGCAGAGACGAAACCGCAGGTGAAGGTGGACGATTGACCAGTTTTGCAGACCGGCGCACCGGTCACCGGATCGGCGGTGCCGGTGATGGCGAGGGTGGTGCCGTTGGCGCCACGCACCCGGGCCTGGTCCATGCCCGCGTTCACCGCACGCTCGTTGAGCTTGATGACCGAGTAGTCGAGTGCGCCCGGCCCGCCGAGCACCGACATGGCGAACTGGCCGACCTCGGGACTGTTGGGGATGTCGCGCACATTCGGCACGTACACCTTGGCGGGCGTGCCGTGGTCGACATTCGGATTGCAGTGGCCCGCAGAAATGTTCAGCGCGTTGCCCGCCGCGTCGGTGCTGTTGAAACCGAACGAGCACACATCGACACCGCGCAGGTCGGCGTCGTGCAGGTCCTTGGCGGCGGTGATGTAGGTGTCGCCGCCCATCGGCCGGTTCACCACCTCGCCACCGCCGCCCGGCGTGATGACCACCTTGATGGTGGCGATCAGGGTCGGCAGGTTCAGCAGGTGGCCGGTGCTGGAATTGGCGACGCTCATAACGATCTGGCTGTTGAGCACGTCGATGGCGATCGAGCTGATCGGCGCGGAGATCTCGCGCGGCAGCGTCGAGATCCACTGACTCAGTTGCAGCAGAGCGCCTTCCAGGCCGCTCGCCGAGATCGGGGCGAGATGGGTCTGGTAGCCGTCGGCGGCGGCCAGGCGGCCGGTCTCGGCATCGGTCACCGCGACAACGGCTTTGCCCTCGGGCGTGAGCCAGGCACCGGCGAAGGTGTCGGGGTTCTCGGCGCGGAAGTCGGCGGCGTAGGCACGCAGTTCCTGGGCGCGCACGGCACGGTCGAGGTATTCGTTCGGGGTCATGCCCAGGTCGCGCGAGATGGCTGTCACCAGTTCGGCGGGTAGGGCGTCGGCCGAAAGCTGCTGCGGCGCAGCGGGTTGCGCGCTGGCGACACCGGAGCCGAGCAGAGGGGCGAGAAGAACGGTCGCGGCGAACCCGGCGGAGGCTGCCTTGACCGCGGCGCGACGCGCCACCAACTTGCGCATGAAATCCCTTCGTCACCGAACGAGTGACCGAGACCACCGCCGGCGGCGGGTATGTCGGTCAGCGCATCACTCTAAGGCACGCCCGGCGATGGGGTGCGGTTACCCGCTACCAGCTTCGGTTTTGCGCCAGCCGGGGATCTCGAGCGGCGGCGGGAGCTCGCCGGGCTCGCGGGGCTGGAACGGGAACGGCCGGGTGGTCGTGGTACGACCGGGCGTCGTCGTCGGCGTGGTTGTCGTCGGTGTCGGCGTGGTGGTGGTCGGAGCTTCGGTGGTGGTCGGCTCCTCGGTGGTCGTCGTCGGTTCCGGGGTGGTCGTGACGACCGGTTCCTCGGTGGTGGGCTCCGGCGGCGGCGGAGCGACTACGGGAGTGGGTGCCGGCTGCTGGGTCGTCTCCGAGTGCGCGTCCGAGATGGTCGGCGGCTCGGTCGGCTCGGTGCCGCGCAGCAGCACCGACACCGCGATGCCACCGAGCACCAGGCCGATCAGCGCGGCCCCGGCGATCAACAGCGGCGTCTTGTTCCGCACCGGAGCGGGCGCGGGGGCCGTCGGAGCGGGCGCTGGCACGGTGACGGCCATCGCCTTGGTCGGATGCTGCACTGGAAGCGCCGCCGAATACGCCTGCGCGACCACCACGGGCGGCTCCACAGCGGGCATCACATCGGTCTTCACCAGGGAGTTCTCGGTGACGATCGGATCCGGCGGCGTCGCACCGGCCGGGGTCGCCAGCACCGCGACCAGCGCGGCCTCGGCGGCCGACGACGCGAACGCCTTCCCCGGATCGGCGCCCTCGGCGGGCTGGGGCAGCTCGTCCTCGCCGAGCAGCGCCACCGATTTCAGACCCAGATAGTCCAGCGCTTCACGGACGCCGCGCACCACCTCAGGCGACCACTGCGCCGGATGCGTCGCGTAGAACTCGGCCGGGCCGCTCAGATGCTCGGTGGTGAGATCGATGAGGCAGAACATGGCCGTGGCCAGCAGGTCTTCGGCCCGATAGGCCTCGCCGCCGTCGACATCGACACCGGCCGGATCGCCGATCGCCCGGACGAAACCGGAGATCGCGTGCGCCTTCCCGGACAGCGGTGCGTCGCCGAGGGCCGCGTCGCCGTCGTCGGACATGTGCAGCACCGACGACCGCTCGACGAAATGCTTCGCCCCGTCGTCGGTGACCACCGCGGCGACACACTCGTCGTCGGCGATACGCAAGCCGACTCCAGTGGCCATCCGGTTACCTCGCTTCGACGTCCGTGGTGTTGGGCGGCGAGTCCGGCGGTCACACCAGGAGTGAGCCGTGTCCCATCGCGCGCAGCATCGACAATAATTCCGATCGTGAACGTGCGCCTATCCGGCGTCGGATACGCGCCACGTGATGCTCCACGGTCTTGGCGGAAATGTACAGCCGTGCGCCGATCTCCCGGTAGGTGAGACCGAGTAGCACCAGCTCGGCGACCTCGCGCTCACGGTCGCTGAGCGCGCGCTGCTCGATCGCGGGTTGCGGAGCCACCGAGGTTTCATCGCCGGTCTTGGGTGCCTCGAGGCGGGCGGGGATACGCACCGAACGGGCCAGCTTCAGCAGGGCGCTCGCGGCGGCGGGGTCGTCGATCACGCGTGCGGTGTCGCCGGCGAGGCGGGCGCCGTCGAAGGTGTGGCCCTGGTGGGCGAGGGCGAGGACCGCGCTGTGCACGGCGGGCAGGTCGACCTGGCCGCGCAGCACGAGCAACCAGGTGCGGCCCGCGTCGGCCAGGACCGCGGCGTGCGGGTCGCCGTCGGCGGCGGCGTTCTTCAGCGCGTGCGCGTGCGGCAGCAACTGCTGGGGCGAGGACTTGGCGATCGCCGCCTGCACCCCGTACCAGTGGAAGGCGTTGGTCCAGGCGGGTGCGCGGCCGAGGCGGCGCAACAGTGCGGTGGCGGCCTCGACGAGCGGCTGGATGCGGCCCTCGTCGCGCAATTGGATTCCGGCCAACCACAATTCGCCGATCGGTAGCAGGCTCAGCAGGTCGACGTCGACCTCGTCGAACAGCGGGAAGGCGGCGGTCCACGCGGCATGCAGTGCCTGCGCGTCACCGCTGCGACGGGCCAGGCCGACGGCCAGGGCGTGCGCTAGCAGGCGGTCGCGCGGGGGAAGGGACGCGATGTCGATGCCGGTCATGGTCTCGGCGGCCCTGCATTCGTCACCGATGCGCAGCGCGGTCCAGGCCGCGAGCACGCCGAGCTGTTTGCCTTCGCCGTCGGCGGCACGGATCGCGTCGTCGGCGCGGCGTGGTTCGCCCGCGCTCAGGCTGAGCAGGGCGCCGACGGTCACCGCGCTGCACGGGGTGATGCCGGTTCCGTTGGTCCGCGCGGCCTGGACCAGCGCCGAGATCGCGCCCGCGGTGGCCGCGCCGTGCGGGTCGAGGGAGGTGAGCAGGGCGTTCGCGATCAGCCGGGCCCCGGCACCGGCCTGGGTGGGCGGCCAGTGTTCGGCGTCGGCCGCGGCCTCCGTGGCGGCGGCGCTGTCACCGGCCAGGGCGTGCACGGTCGCCGCGACCGCCCAGTCGGCACCGACCCGGTTCGGGCCGAGCCAGCGGTAGAGTGCGGCGGCCCGGCTGACCAGGCCTCGCCGGGTGAGCACGCTCGCGCAGACGCGCACGGCGGCCGCGAGTTCGGCGGTGTCGACATCGGTTCCGTCGAGCAGGGGTTCGGCCAGGCGGAGGGCGGTGTCGTCGTCGCCTGCCTTCGCGGCGGCCTCGGCCCAGGCGAGGGTGATGCGACGCGGATCGGTGCCCGCCGCGACGGCTGCCGCGTAGTAGCGGGCGGCGTCGGGACGCTGCTGTCGGGCTGCCGCGCAGAGGAATTCGGCGAGGCGCTGGTCGCGCACACCGGACTCGGCCAGCAGCAGGCCGGTGTGGTCGCGCAGCAGGCCCGCCTCGAGCCGGGTGTCGAGGAGCCTGCGCTGCACGGCGACGAAGCGGCGATCGCCGAGCAGCAGCCGCAGTTGCGGCACGGCCGCGCTCAGCAACAGGTCGGCATCGGTGACCAGTGCGCTCGCCCGCGCGCGGTCCAGCAGGTCATGGGCGACAGGCAATTCCACCCCGAGCACCTCGGCGAGCTCACCGGCGTCGAGGCCGGTTCCGGTCGCCGCGACGACGAGGGTGTCGAGCAGCGGGGGATCGAAAGCGGCCAATTGCGCACGGGCCCAAGCGGACAGGGCTGCGTCGACGGCAGGCAGGCCCGCGTCGAGCTTGGCCTGACCCGCCGCCCGTAGTGCCGCGACGACACCGCCGTGGATGCCCGCGGTCCTGGTGTGGATGTGGGTGACCAGCGGACGCGGCACCGACACCCCGAGTTCGCGGGCGAAGGAACCGATCTCACCGCAACCGAGTGCGCGGATCTCGATCAGGCGGCCCTGCCTGCCGATCGCGTCGCACAGGGCGCGCAGTTCGGGATGCTGGGGGCGCGGCTGAGTGGCGCAGATCAGGGAGCGGGCACCCGATTCCACCTCGGTGCGCAGGGCTGCGAGCTGGGCAGGGGTCATGTCGTGCAGGTCGTCGGCGATCACGACGGCGCCGTTGTCGGTTGGCTCGGGGGCCCGGCCGATCACGGCAACGCCCCGGCCGCGCAGCCGACGGCGTACAGCGTCGAGCAATACCGACTTGCCGGTACCGGAGCGACCCGTCAGCAACAGCACCACCGGCTGGTCGTCGGCAGCGTCTACCGCTCGCAGAATCTCACGGGCATGGGGGACTGTGTCGAGCGCGATGGGGCTCAATTGCCGCCTCCCAGTAGTTCACCAGGGAGTTTCGTGACGCCACCGACGGTGCCTTCGACCACCTCGCCCGCGCCGTCGAGCACCTCGCCGGGTACCGCGCCGACATTCGGCACGTTCGGAGCCTGGGGGACCGGCGGGGTGTAGGGCGCCGGTTGCTGTGGGGCGGGCTGTTGGGGAGCGGGCTGCTGGGGTGCTGGTTGCTGCGGGGCCGGCTGTTGCGGTGCGGGTTGCTGCGGGGCAGGGGTTCCGCCGCCGGACTGGCTCTGCTGCTGCGTTGCCGGGGACTGGGCAGGGCCGCCCGGCTGTGGTGTCCCGGGGGCGGAGTTCACCGGTGCGGCCGGGGTGACGGTGCCGGGGATCGGCTGACCCGTCGAGTCGAGCAGGGGAGCGCCTGGGACCGGCTGACCGTTCGCGTCGACGGTCGGCGTGCCGACCACTGGCTTGCCGTCGGCGTCGAACGTGGCGATCGGTGCGACCGCCTGTCCGGGGCCGTTGTTCTTCGGCGCGTTCTCGGTGGGGTTCACCGTGGACGCGTCCGGCTTGCTCGGCGTCGCGAACTGGGGAGACATGGCCAGCGTTCCCGCGGTGAGCGCGCCGAAGACGGCGACTGCCGCGCCGACGACCGCCAGGCGTTTGCCGGTGACGACCTTCTTCGCCGAGGCTTCGTCGTCGTCGTCGACGACGGGCAGAGCTTTCGCGAGTGAGACCGGCGCGATTTCCGTCGTCGCGGCCGGCTCGTCGAGCTCCTCGAGAGGAAGGACGAGCGGCGTGGATTCCGCCGCCCGCAGATCGGCGGCCAGCTCGGCCGCGCCCGCCGCACTCGCGGTGGCCGGGTCGGCACACGCGACGACGGGCAGCGCGAATTCCGCGGACACCAGCTCCGCGACAAGGGGCATCTGCGCGCCGCCGCCGGTCAGCAGGACGGCGGTGATGTCGCCGAGCCGGACGCCGGCGCGCTCGACGGCCTCGCGCACCAGGGCGAGGGAATCCTGCACGGGCCCGCGCAGCAGGTCCTCGAGTTCGTGGCGGACGAGGCGAACGGTCGCGGCCTCGCCGAGGGCGCCGACCTCGACCACGGTCGCGGTGTCGAGTGACAGTTCTTCTCTGGCGAGGCGTGCGCGTTCGCGCAGGGCCGCGAGTTCGGTCTCCACGGCCGGATCGAACGGGTCGAATTCCCGGTCACCCAGCGCGTGCGACAGCACATAGCGCATTGTCAGCAAATCGAATTCCGAGCCGGCGATCTCCGTGTCGTGCAGCGGGATGGCCAGCAGACCCGACTGCTCCCCGGTGCGAACCACCGAGACGGTCAGGCCGCTCGCGCCGAGGTCGTAGACCACCACCGCGCCTTCGTCGAACAGTCCGCGCTCGACCTCGTAGCGGCGGACCACCGCGACCGGTTCCGGGACGAGGACGACCGCGTGGGCGCCCGCGTTGTCGAGAGACGAACGCACCGCCTGCACTTGGTCATCCGTCCACCAACCGGGGTGGCACGACACCACCGTCGGCTCGCCCTCGACGCGGTCGCGGACCTCGTCGATCAGCTGAGTGGTCGCTGCGGCCACCAAATCGGCCGCGACATAGGACGAACCGTCCTCGGCGAGCATGCGCACCGGATCGCCGACCCGGGCCAGGAAGCCCTCGATCACCACCGCCGGACCGGCTGTGACTACTTCAACTGCACTGGGTCGCCGCACGACCGCGACCGGTTCACCGCCGTCGATCGCCGTGGCTACGGCAACTGAACGGGATGCACCGACGGTGACGCCGAGCGCGAGACGGTCTGTCATGGGGAACCTCTGCAGATACGTGAGCGACGGAAATCATCGAGAGAGCTATCCCGATTGTCGGTTGCTGACGGTCTGCTGTTACCGGTGCGCGCACCGATAACGGGGCCGATCCCCTACCGGCCCTCGATCCCCTAACGGGCACCCCCTGCGATGAATAGGGATTTGCCCCGTTACGAGGGGGTGCCCATCGGCCATAGCTTCGAAACATCTAGCCGATCCCGGAGGAGCTGATTCCGATGACCACACCCTTGGAGAACGCGATCCTGCAGTTCATTCTCGATTTGCTGCGCGATCCTAAGGCCGCGGCGGCGTACTGCAACGCGCCGGACAAGGTCATCGAGGAGGCGCAGCTGTGCGCGACCCCCGAATACATTGCCGCCTGCGCGCCGATGGTGGCGCGCGGCGTGTGCGATGCGGGCAGTGCGCCTTTGCGGGGCATCGTCGGGTGTGGCGATGGGGGAGGTCATGGGTTCGGGGGTGGTGGTCATGGTGCCGGGTTCTATGGGGCTGGGGCCGGGCCGTCGATGTTCTTCGGGCCGGGGCGTTGGTTCGGGCCGGGGCAGGGTGGGTTCGGGCCCGGTGGTCGTGGTGGTCATGGCGGCGGGGGTCACGGTGGACCCGGCGGTGGTGGGGGTGGTGGCCGGCCCGGTGGACCCGGAGGGCCCGGGGGACCGGGAGGACCCGGCGGTTGGCCGGGTGGACCCGGAGGGCCCGGTGGTCCCGGCGGACCAGGTGGACCTGGCGGAGGTACCGGCGGTAATACCACCAACAACAACAGTGGCAACACCACCAACACCAACAGTGGCAACACGACGAATAATCAGGGCAACGGGGACAACGAGATTTTCAGCCCCGATATTCTCACCGGCGATGTGCTCAACAATCCCGTGAGCAATGTGCTCAATGGCAATCCCCTCAGCAATGTGCTCAACGGGACAAATCTGGGCGGGGTGAATCTCGGTGACATCGCGAACGTCGGCAACGTGGGCGATGTGCTGAGCAATATCGGCAGTCTCGGCGACACGCTCAACAACGTGGGCAACCTGACCAACTCGGTCGGCGACATCAGCGGTCTCGGCGACGTGACCAACACCGTCGGAAACCTCGGTGACGTCACCGGAATCGGCGATGTGATCGGCGGCGGCAACACGATCGGCGACGTCACCAACCTCATCAGCGGTGCCAACGTCGGAGATCTGCTGAGCGGCAACACGGTTGGCGACGTGACCAACCTGGTCAGCGGTGCGAACATCGGCGATATCGGCAGCACTCTCGGTGACATCACCGGTATCAACGCGCTCAACCAGGCTGCCCACATCGCGACCGAAATGACCGACGCCTTCAACGCCGTACAGATCGGCGACGCCTTCCTCGGCAACCTCAGCGCCCCCGTCACGGTGGTATCCGGTTCCCTCGGCGGCGTGAGCGGCGTCCTCAACGGCATCAGCCCGATCAGCAATATGTTCAACGATTTCAGTGATATCGGCGATGTGGGCCGTGTGCTGGAGGAGCTGGCCATCGGCAATTTCCTTTCCGCACTAAACAATGTGGGGATCGGGACCGTTGGGGATATCAGCGGAATCGGTTCCGTGGGTGATGTGAGCAATGTTGTGGGAGATGTACTCGGCGGTGTCACCAACGTGGGTTCCGTCGGAGACGTCCTCGGTGATGTGACGACCGGTGATGTGGTCGGGAACGTGCTCAACGGCGTCGGCTCGGTCGGCGATGTGAGCAATGTGGTGAATCAGGTTGTGGGCGACCAGAACCTGAGCGAGGTGCTCAACGACGCGACCATCGGTGGGGTCAGTGAGGTGCTGAACGGGTCGAACGTCGGGAACGTGTTCAACGGGTCTGTGGGTGACGTGATCGGTGATGTCACGAATGTGGGCTCGGTGTCGGAGGTGCTGAACGAGGTGGGCTCGGTCAGCGAGGTGAGCAACACGGTGGGGGATGTGTTGAACGGTGCGGGGTCTGTGGGTGATGTGAGCAATGTCGTTGGGTCCGTCGTGGGTGATATCGGGTCGATCGGTGATGTGAGTGAGGTTGTCGGTGGAGTCGGCAACGTGAGCGATGTGGTCGGGGACCTGACCGCGGTCGGCGATATCGGCAGCGTTGTCGGCTCCGTCGGCGACGTCACCCAGAACATCGGGTCCGTCGGTGATGTCACCGGGATCGGTGGGTCGGTGGGCGACGTGCTGTCCGATATCGGCAGCGTCGGCGGGGATGTGGGCTCCATCGGTGATGTGAGCAGCGTTGTCGGTGATGTCGGCGGTGGGGACGTAACCAATGTCGTGGGCGATGTGGTCGACGGGGACGTCTTCGGTTCGGTGGGTTCCGTAGGTGACGTGACCAATGTCGTCGGCGGCGATGTGCTGGGTTCGGTCGGCGACATCGGCTCTATGGGCGACGTTCTCGACGGCGGTATCGGCTCCGTCGGCGATGTCTCGCAGTCAGTCGGCGACGTCTCCGGTGTGGCGGTCGACCTCACCAACACGATCAGCGAATTCGGTTCGATCAGCGAGGTCACCAACACCGTTGGCGATCTGACCGCCGTCGGTGGCGACTTCGGTTCGATCAGCGAGATCACCGGTGTGGCCGGCGATCTCACCCAAACTGTCGGCGACATCGGCTCCGTCGGCGATGTATCCGGCGTCGCCGGAGATGTCATCGGCACGGCCGGCGACATCGGTTCCGTGAGCAATGTGGTCGGCGATGTGGGTTCCGTCGGCGGCGATGTCCTCGGCTCCGTCGGCGACATCACCGGCATCGCGGGTTCGGTCGGCGAGGTGACCGGCGTAGCGGGCGACCTCACCAACACCTTCGGCGACGTGACGAACACCGTCGGTGACACCACCGGTGTCGCAGGCGATCTTGTCGGTTCCGTCAGTGAAGTCTCCGGCATCGCAGGCGACGTGACCGGTGTCGCGGGCGACATCGGTTCGATCAGCAATGTCGGCGGTGACGTGGTCGGCGGTGACCTGATTGGTTCGGTCGGCGATGTTTCCGGCGTCGCGGGCGACGTGAGCGGCGTCGTGGGCAACGTGAGCGGCGTCGCGGGCGACCTCACCAACACCATCGGCTCGGTCGGTGACCTGACGAACGTGGTCGGAGATATCGGCAGTGTCGGCGGCGACCTGACCAACACGGTCGGCTCGGTCGGCGACATCACCGATGTCGGTTCGATCAGAGACATCACTGGTGTGGCCGGCGACCTGACCAACACGGTGGGCTCGATCAGCGACGTGACCGGTGTCGCGGGCGACCTGACTGGCGTCGCGGGCGATGTCTCCGGTGTGGCGGGTGACGTGACCGGGGTCGTCGGCGATCTCACGTACACCGTCGGTTCGGTGGGCGATGTCGCGAACAACGTCACTGGTGTGGCAGGCGATCTCACTCAGTCTGTCGGCGACGTAACCGGCATCGCGGGTGATCTGACCGGCGTAGCGGGCGACTTCACCGGCGTCGCAGGGGATCTCACCAACACCGTCGGCTCGGTCGGTGATGTGACGAACGAGCTCTCCGGCGTGGCAGGTGATATCACGGGCATCGCTGGTTCGGTCGGCGAAGTAACCAACACGGTCGGCGACGTGTCCGGGGTCGCGGGTGATCTCACCAACTCGATCAGCGACGTGTCGGGCGTAGCAGGGGATCTGACGAACTCGGTAGGCGACGTCACGGGCGTGGCCGGAGACCTGACCGGTGTGGCCGGCGACCTTACGAACACTGTCGGCTCGGTCGGCGACCTTACGAATACCGTCGGCGACGTCACCGGTGTAGCGGGCGACCTCACCACCACTGTTGGCTCCGTCGGTGATTGGACCAACACGGTGGGCAACCTGACCGGAGTCGCCGGTGACGTGACAGGCGTCGCGGGCGATCTGGTCGGTTCCGTCGGCGACGTAAGTGGAGTCGCAGGCGATCTCACCAACACCGTCGGCTCGGTCGGTGACGTGACGAACGCCGTCGGCGATCTGACCGGCATCGCGGGTGATGTGTCCGGTGTGGCAGGCGACCTCACCAACACCATCGGAGACGTGACCAACACTGTCGGCAATATCAGCGACGTGACCGGGGTCGCTGGTGACCTCACCAACTCGGTTACCGGGGTGGCCGGCGACGTGGTCGGCTCAGTCGGCGACGTGACCGGAGTGGCCGGTGACCTCACCAATACGGTCGGGTCCGTCGGCGATTGGACCAACACGGTCGGCAACCTCACCCAGTCCATCGGCGATGTGACCGGTGTGGCAGGCGATCTCACCAACACTGTGGGCGATGTCAGCGGCGTCGCGGGCGACCTGACCGGTGTCGGAGGCGATCTCACCAACACGGTCGGTTCGATCAGTGATGTGACGGGCGTGGCGGGCGATGTCCTCGGTTCGGTGGGCGACGTGACAGGAGTCGCAGGCGATGTCATCGGTTCGGTGGGCGATGTGACGCAGACCGTCGGCAACATCAGCGATGTCACCGGCGTCGCGGGCGATCTCACCGGTGTGGCGGGCGACCTGACCAACACCGTCGGCTCGGTGGGCGACGTGACGGGTGTCGCGGGTGACCTCACCCAGACTGTCGGTGACGTAACCGGAACCGTTGGCTCCGTGGGCGACTGGACCAACACGGTCGGTGACGTGACCAATGCGGTCGGCTCTGTGGGCGACGTGACCAACACCGTGGGCGATCTGACCGGCGTCGCGGGTGACCTCACCCAGACGGTCGGCAATATCAGCGACGTGACCGGCGTCGCCGGGGACCTCACCCAAACCGTCGGGTCCATCGGCGACGTGACGGGCGTGGCAGGCGACCTCACCAACACCATCGGCGACATGACCGGCAATGTCGGTTCGATCGGCGACATCACCGGCGTAACAGGCGATCTCACCGGTGTCGGCGGCGACCTGCTCAGCGACATCACCGGCAACACAGGAGACCTCACTGGGGTTGCTGGCGACCTCACGGGCATCGCGGGTGACCTCACCGGCAACTCCGGGGACCTGACCGGGATCGCGGGTGATCTCACCGGAGTTGCGGGCGACCTGACCAACACTGTCGGTTCGATCGGCGACGTGACCGGTGTCGGCGGCGACCTCGTGGGGGACGTGACGGGTGTCGCGGGTGACCTCACGGGCAACTCCGGCGACCTCACCGGTGTGGCGGGCGACCTGACGCAAACAGTCGGTTCGATCGGTGACGTCACCGGTGTCGGCGGTGACGTACTCAGCGACCTCACCGCCAACTCGGGTGATATCACCGGAATCGCGGGCGGCCTCGTCAACAACGCAGGCGACATCACCAACACGGTCGGTGATGTAAGCGGTGTGGCGGGCGACCTGCTCAGCAACTCGGGCGATCTCACCGGTATCGCGGGTGACCTGACCGGCACAATCGGTGACGTCAGCGGCGTCGCGGGTGGCCTGATCAGCAACACCGGTGACCTCACCGGCATCGCGGGTGGCCTGACCGGCGTGGCAGGCGACCTGACCGGCACGGTCGGTTCGATCGGTGACGTGACGGGTGTCGGCGGTGACCTGCTCAGCGACCTCACCGGCAATTCGGGCGACCTGGCCAACACGGTCGGTGATGTGAGTGGTGTCGCGGGTGACCTGCTCAGCAACTCCGGGGACCTCACCGGCGTCGCAGGCGATTTGACCGGTGTCGCGGGTGATCTCAGCGGTTTCGGCGACGTGACCGGAGTCGGCGGCGACCTTGCCGGGGACGTGACGGGCATCGCGGGTGACTTGACCGGCAATACCGGCGACCTGACCAACACGGTCGGTGATGTGAGTGGTGTCGCCGGTGACCTGCTCAGCAACTCGGGCGACTTCACCGGTGTTGCGGGCGACCTCGTCGGCTCGGTCGGCGACATCACCGGCAACACAGGGGATCTGGCTGGCATCGCAGGTGACATCACCGGTGTCGCAGGGGATCTCACCGGGATCGCCGGTGACCCGAGCGTCGTCGGCGACGTCACTGGCGTCGGCGGCGATCTGCTGAGCAACGTGAGTGGCGTGGCGGGTGACCTGATCGGCAACACGGGCGATATCGGCGACATCACCGGTGTGGCAGGCGGACTCGTCAACGGCAATGTGACCGGCGATCTGATCGACGGCACGGTCGGCGACGTCACCGGTGGCCTCGTCAATGGTGACGTGACCGGCGACCTCATCGACAACACCGGCACGATCACCGGCATCGCTGGCGACGTGATCGGCACGGTCGGCAACAGCGGCGACATCACCGGTGACCTGGTCGACGGCGACATCACGGGCATCGCAGGCGACCTGACCGGTGTGGCCGGTGGCCTCGTCAACGGCGATGTGACCGGCGACCTCATCGACAACACCGGCACGATCACCGGAGTCGCGGGCGGACTGGTCAACAACACCGGCGATATCAGCGGCGTCGCGGGCGACCTCGTCGGTTCGGTCGGCGACATCGGCAACAGCGGCGACCTGACGGGAATCGCAGGCGACGTTATCGGTACCGTCGGCAACAATGGCGATATCTCCGGCGACCTACTCGACAACTCCGGCGACATCGTCGGCGACATCACCGGTGTGACAGGCGGGCTCGTCAACGGAGACGTGACCGGTGACCTGGTCGGCGGAACTGTCGGCGACCTCACCAACGTCGGCAATATCAGCGACATCACGGGCGTGGCGGGCGATCTGACCGGCAGCCTCGTGAACGGCGACGTGACCGGCGATCTGATCGACGGGACCGTCGGCGACCTGACGAACGTCGGCAATATCAGCGATATCTCCGGCGACCTGCTGGACGTGACCGGTGTGGCGGGTGATCTGACCGGTGTAGCCGGTGGCCTCGTCAACGGTGATATCACCGGCGACCTAATCGACAACTCGGGCACCGTGGTAGGCGATCTGGTCGACAACTCGGGCACGATCGGCGACATCACAAACACCGGCGAGCTGGTCGGTGACATCACCGGCAACAGCGGCGACCTGACCGGCGTCGCAGGTGACTTGCTCGACAACTCGGGCGGAGTACTGAACGACCTCACCAACAACGGCGACATCACCGCTATCGCAGGCGGTTTGGTGAACGGCGACCTGACCGGCGTGGCTGGTGACCTCACCGCGGGCTTGGTGAACAGCGACCTGACCGGCGTTGCGGGCGACCTCACCGCAGGTCTGGTGAACGGTGACATCACCGGTGTCGCAGGGGATCTCACCGGCGATCTCATCGACAACAGTGGCGACATCGGCGGCCTCATCGGCTCCGTCGGTGACATCACCGGCACAGGTGACGTGACAGGCGTGGCAGGCGGCCTGGTGAACAACACCGGCGATATCACCGGCGATCTCTTCGACAACTCGGGCGCCATCGGTGGCGTGGTCGGCGACATCACCGGCGGACTCGTCAACGGCGATTTCACAGGCGACTTGATCGACGGCGACTTCACCGGTGCAGCAAGCGATCTCATCGACAACAACGGCGATATCGGCGGCCTCATCGGTTCGATCGGCGACGTCACCGGCAACACCGGCGACCTGACCGGTGTGGCAGGTGACCTGACCGGCGGCCTGGTCAACGGTGATATCACCGGCGATGTGACCGGCATCGCGGGCGGCCTCGTGAACGGTGACATCACCGGCGACCTCCTCGACAATTCCGGCGACTTGACCGGGGTCGCAGGCGGTTTGGTGAACGGTGATGTGATCGGCGATATCACGAACACCGGCGATATCACCGGCATCGCGGGCGGCTTGGTCTCCAACACGGGCGACATCACCGGAGACCTCATCGACGGCGATGTGACAGGCGACCTGATCGACGGCGGCCTGACTGGCATTGCCGGCGGCCTCATCAATGGGGATGTCACGGGCGACCTGATCGACGGCGACGTCACCGGAGACCTTCTAGACGTAACCGGCGGTCTGGTCAACGGTAACGTGACGGGCGATCTGATCGACGGTGGAATCACCGGTGTCGCGGGCGATCTCACCGGCGTTGCAGGTGACGCTATTTCGAACAGTGGCGACATCACCGGCGGCCTGGTGAACGGCGACGTAGTCGGTGACATCACCGGCGACCTCGTGGACGGCGATGTGATCGGTGACGTCACGGGTGGCCTGGTGAACGGCGACGTGACAGGCGATTTCATCGACGGTGGACTGACCGGTATCGCGGGCGGGCTCATCAACGGCGATGTCACCGGCGACCTACTCGACGTGACCGGTGGCCTGGTCAACGGTGACGTGACAGGTGACCTGGTCGACGGCGACATCACCGGTGTGGCAGGTGGCCTGATCTCCAACACGGGCGATATCACCGGCGGCCTCGTGAACGGCGACTTGACCGGTGTCGCAGGCGATCTCACTGCCGGCCTGGTGAACGGCGACGTGGTCGGAGATGTCGCAGGTGGCCTGGTGAACGGCGACGTGGTCGGAGATGTCGCAGGTGGCCTGGTGAACGGTGACGTCAGCGGTGATCTGCTCGACGTGACCGGCGGCCTGGTCAACGGTGATGTGACCGGTATTGCGGGTGATCTCACCGCGGGCCTGGTGAACGGTGACCTGGTGGACGGCGATGTGACCGGCGATCTCATCGACGGCGGACTCACAGGAATTGCCGGCGGCATCGTCAACGGCGATATCACCGGCGACCTTCTCGACAACTCCGGTGATATCGGCGGCCTGGTCGGCTCGATCACCGATAACGACATCACCGGTGTCGCAGGCGGACTCGTGAACGGCGACGTCATCGATGACATCACGAGTGGCGATATCACCGGTGTCGCAGGCGATCTCACCGCTGGTCTCGTGAACGGCGATCTCGTCGGCGATGTGACAGGTGATCTGGTCGATGGTGATCTGACCGGTGTCGCCGGTGGAATCCTCGACGGGGACATCGTCGGTGACGTGACGGGCGACCTCGTCGACGGTGACATCACCGGCGGGCTGGTGAACGGCGACCTTGTCAACAACATCGGTGACGTGACCGGTGTGGCGGGCGGCCTGGTCAACGGCGACGTGGTCGGCGATCTGGTCGACGCGGGCGACATCACGGGCGATCTGGTCGATGGCGACCTGACCGGTATCGCGGGCGGAATTGTCAACGGGGACATCGTCGGTGACGTCACCGACAACGACATCACCGGCGACTTCCTCAACGATCTTTCGGCCGTCACCGGCGGTGTGGTCACCGGGGACGTGCTCAGCGACATCACCGGAGCCACGGGCGGCGTGGTGAACGGCGACGTCACCGACAACGACATCGTCGCCGGTGTGGTGAACGGTGATGTGCTCAGTGGCATCACCGACAACGACGTCACCGGCGACCTCGTCGACAATGTGGGCAACGTGACCAACAACGGCGACGTGGCCAACCTGATCGGCCTTACCGGCCTGGCCGCCGCGGTCACCGGCATCGCGGGTGACGTGGGCACCGGCGACCTCATCGGAAACTTCGACCTGGCAGGCATGGCCGCCGACCTGTTCGACAATTCCGGCGACGTCACCGCCGTCGCAGGCGGCCTCGTGAACGGCGATGTGATCGGTGACGTCACCGACAACGACGTGGTCGGCGGAATCCTCACCGGCGACCTCACGAACACCGGCGACATCGTCAACCTGGTCGGCGACATCACCGGAGGCGACCTGACCGACGTCGGAAACATCACCGGCGATCTCGTCGGCATCGGCGCCATCGGCGATGTGACCGGCGACCTCGTGGACGGCTCGATCGGCGATGTGACCGGCGATCTCGTCGACGGTTCGATGGGCGACATCACCGGGGATCTGGTGGATGGGGGTCTGGTCGGCGATCTGACCGGCGTCGCAGGCGACCTCACCGGTGTCGGCTCGATCGGTGACGTGACCGGCGATCTCATCGACGGTTCGGTCGGTGACATCACCGGGGACCTGGTGGACGGCGGTCTGGTCGGCGACCTGACGAACGTCGGCAACATCACCGGCGACCTCGTCGATGGCGGCCTGGTCGGTGACCTGACCGGTGTCGCAGGCGATCTCAACGGCATCGGCGACATCACCGGTGATGTGGTCGACGGCGGCCTGGTCGGCGACCTGACAAACGTCGGCTCCATCGGCGACGTGACCGGCGGGCTCATCAACGGTGACGTGACGGGCGATCTCGTCGACGGTGGCCTGGTCGGTGATTTGACCGGGGTCGCGGGTGACCTGAACGGCATCGGCGACATCACGGGTGACTTGGTGGACGGCGACGTCGTCGGAGATCTGACCGGAGTGGCGGGCGATCTCAACGGCATCGGCGACATCACGGGCGATCTGGTGGACGGAGGAATCGTCGGCGACATCACCGGAGACCTGGTCGACAACGACTTCACCGACGTCGGCAATATCGCCGGCATCGTCGGTGACCTGACCGACGTGGGCAATGTCGGCGACGTGACCGGCGGCCTCGTCAACGGTGACGTGACCGGCGACCTGATCGACGGCGACTTGGTCGGCGACATCACCGGAGATCTTGTCGACGGCGATATCACCGGCAACCTGATCGACAACGACCTCACCAACGTGGGCAACATCGCAGGCCTCGTCGGCGACCTGACCGACGTCGGTTCTGTCAGTGACGTCACCGGCGACCTCGTCGACACCGGTGACATCACCGGCGACCTGATCGACGGCAGCCTCGTCCGCGACGTGACCGGCGACCTGAACGACGTCGGTTCCGTCGACGACGTCACCGGCGATCTCATCGACACCGGCGACCTCACGAACACCGGCGACCTGACCGACGTCGGCTCCATCGGTGACATCACCGGCGACCTGATCGACGGCAACCTCGTCGGCGACGTGACCGGTGACCTCACAAACGTCGGCTCCATCACCGACTTCATCGACACAGGCGACATCACGGGCGACATCGTCGACAACGAACTCGTCGCCGACCTGACCGACATCGACGTGACCGGCGTTGCCGGTGACCTGACCAGCACGGTGGGCGATATGACCGGACCTTTGAGCGGTAACGACATCTCGGGCACGATCGGCGACATCCTCAGCGGCAATGGCGGCGGAGGCGGCGGGGGAGGTGGCGGCGGGACCGGTGACGTCACCTGGGTCGGCGACCTGGTGAGCATCACCGACTCGTTCAGCGACATCACGAATGTGTTCGGTGACTGGTCGAACATGATCGGCGACATCAGCGGCTCGTTCGGTGACCTGTCCGGCGCGTTCGAGAACCTGAGCGTGAGCGACGTCTTCGGCGACGTGACCGGCGTGTCGGGCGATTGGTCCGCCATGATCGCCGGCCTGAGCGACAACGCGCTCGAGATCACCGGCTTCGGCAGCGGCGTGGTGAGCGAACTGGTGAACGCGTCCGGCGACTGGAACTACACGGTCGAGGGCATTACCGGCAGCTTCGGCGACGTGGTCGGCATCGGCGGTGACGTGGTGAGCATCGGCGGCGACCTGGTCGGCTCGGTCGGAGGCGTCGGGGGTTCGATCGGCGACGTCACCGGCTCGCTCACCGGCATCGGCGCTTCGATCGGCGACATCACGGGCTCGCTCACCGGTGTCGCGGGTGACCTGACCGGCGTGGCAGGTGACCTGACCGGTGTCGCGGGCGACATCACCGGCATCGGCGGCAACCTGTCCGATGTGTTCGGCGACGTGACCGGCTCCTTCGGCGACCTCACCGGCTTCGGTGGCGACGTCACCGGCTTCGTCGCCGACCTGACCGGCATCGGCGGTGACCTGACCGGCTCGGTCGGCGATCTCACCGCCTTCTTCGGAGACTTCACCGGTATCGCCGGTGACGTGGCCGCCTTCACGGGCGACGTGACCGGCACCTTCACCGGTGTCGGTGGCGACCTGATCGGCTCGGTCGGTGACCTCACCGGCGTCGGCGAGGTGGTCGGCGATGTGACCGGCTCGTTCGGTGACATCACCGGCGCGACCGGACTAATCGGTGATCTGGATCTGGCGAACACGATCGGCGACGTGACCGGCTCGGTCGACGTCGGCGATATCGGTGGTGATGTGACCGGCGTCTTCGGTGACATCGCGGGAGATGTGACCGGAGTTGTCGGCGCGGTCGGCGACGTGACCGGGGTGGTAGGCGACCGTGACCTTGGAATCGGGGATGTGAGTGACATGGGTGACATCAATATCGGCGGCGAGAACAACATTTTCGGTGCGGGCCTCAACGATGTGAACGGCATCGGCGACAACTTCGGCGGCATCGCCGACAACTGGGAAGACGTGCAGATCCAGGGCATCGGCGGCCAGGTCGACGAATCGCTGAACAACTTCGGCGGCCTAGGCAACGGCGTGCTGGCAGGCGCTCTCGGCGAAGGCCTCGTCGGCGGCGACCTCACCGGAATCGGCGCCCACGATGTCACCGACGTGGTCGATGTCGGCGACGTGGCGAGCAACATCAACGATGTGACGGCGAACGGCATCGGCGCGGCGATCGACGAGAGTTCGGTCCTCAACGATGTGGTCGACGGAGGTATCGCCGGTGTGGCGGGCGGACTGCTCACCGGGGACGGTGGCCTGGCGGGTGCGGGCGGCGTCCTGAACGGCGACGGCGGCCTGGCCGGCGCGGGCGGCGTCTTCAACGGCAACACCTTCGAGGACATCACCGCCAACGGCGTCGGCGCCGCGGTGGACGACGTGTCTGATGTGGTCGACGGCGGCATCCTGTCCGGCAACACCGTCGAGGACATCACCACCAGCGGCATCGGCGCGGCGATCGACGAGAGCTCGGTCCTCAACGATTTGGCGGCAGGCGACGGCATCGGCAACGGCAATGTGGTCGGCGGCATCGTCGGTGCGGTAACCGGCGACGGCGACGGTGGCCTGCTCGGCACCGGCGGTGTCCTCAACGGCGACGGTGGTCTGGCCGGCGCGGGCGGCGTGCTCAACGGCGACGGCGGCCTGCTCGGCGCGGCAGGCGTCGGCAACGACCTGCTGGCAGCGGGCGGCGACGGCGGCCTGTTCGGCGGCGCCGAGGACACCACTATCAACGGCATCGGTGCCGCGATCGACGAAAGCGCGATCCTCAACAACGTGAACGTCGAGGACATCACCGGCATCAGCGGCAACGTCGACGACCTGGGCGGCGTCCTCAACGGCGACGGTGGCCTGGCCGGTGCGGGCGGTGTCCTCAACGGTGACGGTGGTCTGGCCGGTGCGGGCGGCGTGCTCAACAGCGACGGCGGCTTGCTCGGCGCGGCAGGCGTCGGCAACGGCAACTTCGACGACTGGACCGACGTGGTCGACGTCGACGATGTGACCGCCAACGGCATCGGCGCCGCGGTGGACGACGTGTCCGATGTGGTCGACACCGGCGACATCACCGGCCTCGCAGGCGGCGTCTTCAGCGGCGACTTCGAAGACATCACCACCAACGGCATCGGCGCGGCGATCGACGAGTCGAACGTCCTCAACGACGTGGTCGACGACGGCATCCTCAGCGACACCCTCGACGGTGGAGTGGCAGGCGGCAACGCGAACTTCGAAGACATCACCGCGAATGGCATCGGTGCCGCGATCGACGAATCGAACGTGCCGATCCTCAACGACGTGGTCGACGGCGGCGTCGCCTCCGGTCTCCTCGGCGGCGAAGGCGGCCTCCTCGGCGCCGCGAACTTCGAGGACATCACCGCGAACGGCATCGGTGCGGCGATCGACGACAGCCCGATCCTGAACGACGCGGTCGACGACGGTGTGGTCGACGTCCTCAACGGCGCGGCCTTCCAGGACATCACCGCCAACGGCGTCGGCGCCGCGATCGACCAGAGCCCGATCGGCAACGACCTGGTCGACGGCCTGATCAACGGCTCGAACTTCGAGGACATCACCGGTGTCGGCGGCAATGTCGACAGTGTCGGAGGCGTCATGAACGGCATGACCGACGTGCTGAACCCGACCGCGGTGGCGGGCCTGTTCAGCAGCGGTCTGACGGGCAGTACCCACGAGAACACCGGTTCGACGAACTCCTCGCCGTACAGCAACGCCACCTCGGCGGCCTCGGACGGTGCGGCGTCGGCGGCGAACGCGGCCAGCGCGTTCACCGGCGCGGCGGCCTCGACCGCGGGCCTGGCAGGCCTCAGTGACGACGACCTCGGCTTCGACCTGGGCAACACCTTCGACAACGCGGGCCTCACCGGCATCGCACCCGGTGAACCGAACCCCTCGGGCACCGGCCTGGAGACCGGCTTCGGCCCCTTCGACGCGGTGACCGGCGCGATCACCGGCGACGCGACGGGTGCCGGCCTGCTCGACGGTGTCCTGCCCGGTGACGACGCGCCCGGCGGACTCCTCGGCGGTGACCCGGGCGAGGTTCTCCCCGGTGGCGATGTGGCAGGCGACCTGGCCGACGAGGTGCTGCCGACCATGCACACCATGCCGTACGAGGACGGCAACCTGGTCGGCTCGGGCCTGGAGACCGGCTTCGGCGCGGTGGAAGGCCTCACCGGCGGCGGCCTCCTGGGCGACGTGCCCACCGAGGTGGTCGGCACGGGCGAACCGTTCGACACCCTCACCGGCGCCGGCTCGGCGGTCGGCGACGCGGTCGACGCCCCGGTCCCCGGCTACGACTACACCCCGATGCCGACCACCGCACCGGACACCTCCGGCACCACCGGCGCGGCGACGGGCGGCCTGTCCGACACCACCGAGGCGGCGACCGGCGGGGTCTACGACACCACCGAGGCAGCGACAGGCGGTGTCACCGAGACCCTGGACAGCGTGGATGTGGGCGGCGCCTTCGGCCCGGGCCTCGGCGCCACCGACACCGGCCTGCTCGGCGACTCGTCGAGCACGACCACCCCGGAGGCCGACGACGGTGGCCTCCTCGGCGGCGGCCTCCTCTGAGGATCGTCATGACGACTCCGGCGAAGACGTCGGCCGCACCGTCAGCAGCCACCCCGCTGCTGACGGTGCTCGGCGACACGATCGAGGCGGCGCGCGCCGCCGACCGCGACGACCTGGTCGTCCGGTTGGAGGCGGTCGCGCAACGGGTCAGGGATCCGCGCAGGCGGATCGTGGTGACCGGTCAGCTGGAACAGGGCAAGAGCAGGTTCGTCAACGCGCTGCTCGGGCTGGATGTGTGCCGGGTCGGCGACGACCAGACCACGACCATCCCCCTGCAACTCGAATACGGCCCGGTCCCGCGCGCCGAACTGGTGCTCACCGCGCCGGGCGCGAGCGACATCCGCGTGGAGGTGCCGTTCGACGAGATCGGTTCCCTCGACGCCCGCAGCCCGTACGCGCAGGGCCGCCAGATCGCCCGGATCGAGGCGGCGGTGCCGAATCAGCTGCTCAGCGAGGGCATCGTGCTGGTCGACACCCCCGGCGTCGGCGGCCACAGCAGCGCGTATTCGGCGGCCGTGCTCGGCATGGTTCCGGCCGCCGACGCGGTGCTGCTGCTGAGCGATGCCTCCACCGAACTCACCGAGCCCGAGCTGTCGTTCCTGCGGCAGGTCAAGGAGCTGTGTCCGACGGTCGCGGTGTTGCTCACCAAGGTGGACATGTATCCGCATTGGCGTCAGGTCGCCGAGGCCGATCGCGGGCATATCGCCTGGTCGGGGCTCGAGATCCCGATGCTTCCGGTGTCGTCGCTGCTGCGCGCGCACGCGTTGCGCACCAGCAATGCCCAGCTCGGTCGCGAGTCCGGTTTCGGTGCGCTGTTCGCGTTCCTGAAGGAACAGGTCGTCGCCCGCGACCAGGTGTCGACCAGGGCCGCGGTGGCACGCGAACTGCATTCGGCGGCCGAACATCTGGCCCTGGTCCTGGGCAGCGAACTGATCGCCCTGCGCGACCCGGAACGCTCCGACGACGCGATCCGCGAACTGCAACGCGCCCGCACCGCCGCCGAGGACCTGCGCCGCAGCTCCGGCTACTGGCAGCACACCCTGCAGGACGGCATCACCGACCTGATGAGCGATATCGACCACGACCTGCGCGAACGCCTCCGCGCGGTGGCCCACACCGCCGAGGACTGGATCGACGAACACGATCCGGGCAGGCACTGGCAGGCCATCGCCGAGTGGCTCACCGGCACGGTCGACACCGCCCTCGGCGACAACCTGCTGTGGACGCACACCAGGGCCGAAACCCTGGCCGAGCGGGTCGCCGAACATTTCGGCAAGGCCAGCGCCGTCGACCTGCCCGATGTGGACAACGCGATGGACGCCGAGGGCACGGGCGCGGCGGCGGGCACCCTGGCCGGTCTCGAACCCGATATCAGCGTCACCAGCAAGGTCCTCGTCGGCTTGCGCGGCTCCTACGGTGGCGTGCTGATGGTCGGTCTCGCCTCGACACTGGCCGGTCTGGCGCTGCTGAATCCGCTGTCGATCGGCGCGGGTGTGCTGGTCGGCGGCAAGGCCTACAAGGACGACAAACAGTTGCGCTTGGCTCGCAAACGCGCCGAGGCCAAGGCGGCGGTGCGGCGGTTCGTCGACGATGTGGCGTTCCAGGCGGGCAAGGAGGCCAAGGACCGCATGCACCGCATCCACCGGGCCCTGCGCGACCACTTCACCGGTGTCGCCGAACGCAGCCTGCGCTCGATCGACGCCTCGCTGAAGGCCGCGCAGGACGCGGCGAATTCGGCGGTGAACAGCCGGTCGGGCCGGCGCGGCGAGCTCGAACACCAGCTGGTGCGGGTCGCCGAGCTGCGCCGCTACGCCGACGGCATGCTCGAGCTCACCTCGGCGCCGGGCAGGCAGCGTTCGTATTCGGCGCCGTCACCCGGTGTGCGGCCGGTGCCCGCCGAGGACGGACGCCGGTGAATGCCGTGTTCGCTCCGGCGCGCGAGGGTGTGTTTAAGTGAAGGAATGATGCTCGCCGCGTGGGTCGAAGCGGAGGCCGCGCGCCGATGAGACACTATCGGCCCGAATCCCCGCCTCCCGGCGGCGCACCCACCGCACCCACGACCGGCGAGGCGCACCGGCTCGTCGAGGCCGCCGCGCGGGAACTGCGCGACCCCGTCGCCCGGCAGTTGATCGACGAATGCGCCGAGCGGTTGCGTCAGCCCTTGCGGGTCGCGCTGGCCGGTTCGATCAAGGCGGGCAAGTCGACGCTGCTCAACGCCCTGGTCGGGCAGAGCATCGCCCCCACCGATGCCACCGAATGCACCCGCGTGGTCACCTGGTACCGCAGCGGAACCACCCCGACGGTGACGGCGTTCGCGGCCGACGGCGCGTCGGCGAACGTGGCGGTCCGCCGAGGGGCCGGGGCGCACGGTCTCACCTTCGAGCTGTCGGGTCTGCGCTGGCAGCCGGCCGGTACGTACGCCGTCGACCACCTGGAAGTGCGCTGGCCGACGGCCGAGTTGTCACGCACCACCATCATCGACACGCCGGGCACGTCGTCGCTGTCGCACGAGGTGTCCGAGCGAACCATGCGCCTGCTCACCCCCGCAGATGTCGAACCCGACGCCCTGCGTATCCCCGGCGCCGACGCCGTGGTCTATCTGCTGCGCCGCCTCGATGCCACCGACGTCCACTTCCTCGAACAGATCGGTTCCGGCGGTCCGGCCGGTCCGCTCGGTGTGGTCGGGGTGGTGTCGCGGGCCGACGAGATCAGCGCCGGCCACATCAACGCCCTGAATTCGGCGCGCGATGTGGCAACCCGCTTCGCCACCGAGCTGGAACGCACCGGGTTGTGCCAGGCGGTGATCCCCGTGGCGGGCCTGCTCGCTTTCGCAGCCGCCACCCTCACCCAGCCCGAGTTCGCCGCGTTCGCAGCCCTGGCGGGGTTGCCCGCCGACACCCTCGAACTGGCCCTGCTCTCGGCCGACCGGTTCTCGCGCCCCGATATCGAACTGCCGGTACCGCCGCTGGTCCGCGCCCAATTGCTGGACCGGTTCGGCATGTTCGGTGTGCGGATGGCCACCGAACTCGTGCGCACCGGCGTGCGTGACGCGGCGTCGCTCTCGGCCGAGCTCAGTGCCCGCAGCGGCATCGACGAACTACGCCGGGTCCTCGACGTGCAGTTCGGTCAGCGCGCCGAGCAGCTCAAAGCCCATTCCGCGCTCACCACCCTCGACCGGGTGATCACCGCCCACCCCGGCACCCCCGCCGACGAACTGCTGCCGCGCGTGCGCACCCTGCTCGCCGACGTGCACGGTTTCGCCGAGTTGCGCCTGCTCGGCCGGTTGCGCGCCGACGAGTTGCCGCTGCCGCCCGACGACCTCGCCGAACTGTTCCGCCTGGTCGGCGGCGCCGGCGTCGCCCCGCACGTGCGCCTGGGCCTACCCGCCGACACCGACCCCGCGACGATGCGCGCCCATGCCCTCGACGCGGCGCGCAAGTGGCGCACCAGATCCCGGCATCCGCTCATCGACAAGACGACAGTCGAGGCGTGCCTGACTGCCGTACGCAGTGTCGAGGGAGCACTCTCGCAGCTACCGGGCTGATCCTGTCTCCCAATTATTTCGCCGATCGATTGGGTTTGTCGCTGCTCGATACGGCATGATTCCGCCGTGACCACGACGATCGGCGACCCCGTCCGGGTACTGACGGACGCGCAATGGGCGCTGCTCGAATTGCTGCTGCCCACCTCGGCGGGCCGTGCGGGCCGCGACTTCGCCAACAACCGTCTCGTGGTCGAGGGGATGCTGTTCTGGCTGCGTACCGGTATCGCGTGGCGTGAGCTGCCCGCCGAATTCGGTCCGTGGCAGACGGTCTGGAAACGGCAGCGCCGCTACCAGGCCGACGGCACATGGGATCGTCTGCTCACCGCCTTGGCCGCCATGGCCGACGACGCGGGCAACCTCGCCTGGGTGCGGCGAGATATTTAGGAGACACCGATTTTTCGGCTCCGAAAAGGTCACACTCTTCATCGGTAACGATTTCGTTGCGGAATCGGACTAGCTTTCCGAACACTCGCATGGCCAAGCGTGAAAAGCACCCACCGACAGACGAGTACGGATCGCAGCGCTTGCGCCGATCTGGAGGAGCTGACCCGAATGAACCCCACCGCGATCCTCGAGTTCATCCTGAACCTGCTGCGTGATCCCCAAGCCGCAGCAAACTATTGCGCCAACCCCGTCCACGTCCTCTGCGAAGCGGACATCCCCGCCACCCCCGCCGAGATCGCGGCCGCCGCCCCCACCATCGCCGCCGCCCTCTCCACCGACTGCACCTCCACCCTCACCGCCCTCAACACCGCCGCCGCCTCGGTGACCACCGTCGCCACCACCTCGGTAGCCGCCACCACCGCCGCAGCCGTCACCACGGCCGCCGACATCGAGACCGGCCTGGAAACGACCGTCGACCTCGGCGCCACCGTGGGCACCGGCCTGGGCGCTGTCGCTGATGTGTCTGCTGGTTTGGGTGCGTCTGTGGGTGCCGGGCTGGGTGCTGTCGCTGATGTGTCTGCTGGTTTGGGTGCGTCTGTGGGT